>DATGWL010000210.1:0-14131 GCA_035299505.1 Saprospiraceae bacterium
ATTAGTCCGCAAGCCGTAGGTAAATGGGAGCGGGGTGAGTCTATGCCCGACATTTCCACCTTGCATCATCTGGCGGAAATACTCGGGGTGGACCTGAATTATTTTTCCGATCGGTTCCCGTCTGAAACACCTTCACCGGTATTTTCAGAAACGACAGAGGCGCCTAAAAAGCGCTTCGACTGGCATTGGGATATGTCGCAGGGCAATTGGGCAGATGCCGATTTTTCCGGGCTTAAAAACCTGAAAGAAAAATTCAGCTCTTCCAACATGAAAAACTGTCAATTCAGGCATTCAGATTTATCAGAGTTAATACTCGGAAAAAATAACATTGAACGCTGCGATTTTACTGCTTCCGATCTGAGAAACAGCAAAATACAATCGTCGAATCTCTTGCACAACCAGTTCAATCAGTGCTCTTTCATTGATGCTGCGCTGGTTAAAGACAATATTGAAAAGTGTGATTTTTCTGAGGCAGATTTTTCTGGAGCAGAGTTTCAGGAAGTCAATTTTGAGCAAAATATACTTCATGAAGTCGTCTGGAAATTCACGAAATTTACCAGAACAAACCTCAGCCAGATTGTTTTCAGCGGAACGTTTGAAGACTGCCATTTTGAACATTGTTCGTTTTATGGTGTAACCTTTGAAAACGCGACCATCCGGAATACGTTTTTCAAGTACAACGATCGGTTCAAAAAAGTGCGATTTGTGAACTGCGCCGTGGATAGCATCACCTATGCTTTCCTGAAAAACAATGAAGCGAATCTGGAAGGAGTGAGGTTGTTAGGATGACTGGCAGGTTTCAAAAGATGCATTTTCAGCCCGGTGAATGTTTTTCAGACACACTCTAATGCGTAAGCCCAATATCCTTGTCGTCTGCGGACGAAACAAAAAACGAAGTCGGACAGCTGAATATATTTTCAAAAATGATGATCGCTTTAACATTCGATCGGCAGGTGTGAGCCCTAAAAGCGATAGAAAAATTACTGAAAACGATTTGAGCTGGGCAAATCTGGTTTTTGTCATGGAAACATCACAAAGAGCTACATTGCACAGTACTTACCAAATCTAACATCAACACCAACCATGTATAAACATCAGCTTTTCCTATGTCTGTTCTGCAGCATGTATGTCTTCTCTTTTGCCCAGAACAGTCCCAAACCCAACCCGCTGATTGGGCGTTGGGAAGTACTGCAGTATGCCGAACAGGGTTTGCAGGTGGATAAAAAACAACCCGCAGCGCCCCAGGCCCTGGCGGTGTACCGACATGTGCAAAAAACACGTGCCAAAACCTGGTACGGGTTTGATTACGATTATGCAGATGAATACAGTCGGAGGCGTTCGCGTGAGTTTCAGCGCTGGGAAGAACGCGACAGTATCCAGGAGGTAAAACGGATAACGGATGCCATTCAGACCCCGTTTTTTGCCGTGTTTTTTCCAGACAGTACCCTGGCCCTGTACAACAAAGATGCCGCAAGCGGTCAGGTATCCTTTCCGGAATCGCGCCATTATGTATTCAGTCAGGCCACTATGAGCATGGATGTTTACCCGCCCGGCGTGTTGCCTCCTTCCAGCCAGTCGGGCGGCTGGACTGAAAGAATGGACATACAGATTCTGCTGCTAACGGAGACCAACATGACCCTTTTTATTCCGGAAGAGGGCGAGATAGTGACCCTGGTAAAAACAGCTTTTGTGATTCCCTGATATGGTATCCATCTCCAGGTGCATTCCTATTAAAAAAAACACCCCACCCAACCTGGTTCATCTCTTTTGCGTCACAGTGTCAAATAAGATGAATCATGAAAAAACCAACAACACTCCTGCTCATCGCCTTTTTCACCCTGCTGCTTACCCAGCTACAAGCCCAACAATTTTTCTTCTCACAGGAACAACCCTCCAACTGCAACGCCTCCGACGGGATCATCACCCTGGTGCCTACCAGAGGGGTGCCGCCATTCAGCTATTTATGGAGCACGGGTTCTACGGAAGTCAGCCTGCGAAACATTCCCAAAGGCGCCTATTCCGCCACTATGACCGATGCAAGCGGCGCCACGATCTCGCATACCTTCATCCTGAACTCGGAAGAACTCGACGTAAGACTCACCAGTTCACTACCGGCCGGTGGTTGCAATCCCAATTCCGGCATGCTGCATGTAGAGCCGGTGGGTGGCCAGGCGCCTTTCTCCTACACCTGGAGCACAGGCAGCACGGATGCCAAACTGCAAGGGCTCACATCCGGCCTTTTTTCGGTTACCGTACAGGATGCCAATGGCTGCACAGCCAAAGGAGAATACCAGGTAACCAACCAGTCCTGGTTGTATAACATAGGCATAGGAATTACCATTGCTGACCAGCCGGATTGTATCAACCTGAACAACGGCGCACTTAGCGTCCAGTTTTATTACAACAATATTTACCCGCCTTATACCTACCTCTGGAGCAATGGCGGAACGGATCAAACCATCAGTAACCTGGCTAAAGGCGCCTACTCCGTAACCGTCACAGACGCCATTGGTTGCACGGCAACAAGCAGCTTCTTTCTCGACAACAAAATAAATACTACCAGCAATGTGATTTGCTCAGGCGATGACGCCGGAGCCGCAAGTGCACAATTGGTCAATGCCAGCGGACCGGTTAATTATGCCTGGAGTAATGGGCAGAATGGTCCCAGCCTGAACGGGTTGACGGATGGCTTTTACAGCGTAACGGCTACCGATGCGCTTGGCTGCGTGGCCGTTACGCAAATAGAGATTGCTGCGCCGTTCCTGTATTTGTATGATTTTTCCAAAGACTGCTTTTCCGGAAACGCTGGTAGGGGAAGCTGTCAGGTGGCCAACGATCTGCCAATCAGCTATCTATGGGATAACGGAGAAACTACTCCCCGGGCACATCAGCTCAGCGTGGGAACGCATTCCATTACGGTTACAACCAGTCTGGGCTGTACCCTCACCGAAACCTTGGTAATATCCCCGCCAACTGCCCCGGATTACAGCATCACCAGCACCACTACCCCTGCCAATTGTGCCCAAAATTTGGGAGGCTCCATAGATCTGAACATCAGCGGAGGCATGTTGTCCTACAACGTGTCTGTGTACGGGCCAGAGGGCTTTTTAACTTCAGATATTAACAGTCTGAATAACCTGCAAAGTGGAGATTATTATGTGTCGGTAAGAGCCACAGGTTCGTTCGAATGTTACGGAGGCGCGGAGGTACACGTAGCAGATGCCGGAGGTTTTGAGCCAAGTCTGGTGGTGTCTGAGTTGAACTGCAGCACGGGTATAGGAGATGCCGCCATTATCAATGTAATTGACCCCAACGTGCAGTATGAATGGAGTACTGGAAGCACCGGACCGGCGGTATTCAACCTCACCGCAGGCTGTTACACCGTGTCCGTTACAGGTAGCGGCTCCTGTGTGAGATACCTGGATTTCTGCTTTCCATATACAGATACGGTTGACTACAGCGCATGCATGGCTACCGTTACCGGTCAACTGATCAATGATCAGGGGCTTGCCAATTGCCAGGGTACCACCGGTATTCCTTATCAGCTGATTCGAACCATGCCCTCTGGCGCCCTTAATTTCACCGACCATAATGGAGATTATGTCTTAGGCATACCTAACGGAACCTACAGCCTGGATGCTCCTCAATACGGCGCCGGCGATATTGCCTGTCCGGCAGGCGGCGTTCACACGGTAAATGGCATAGTGGGTCAGGTGATTTCCGGGCTGGATTTCCACTTTTTGAATACCAATGCCCAGGATTTGCGCATTCAGCAAAAACCGCTTAGATCTGCCCAACCCGGATACCCGTATTCCATTCGTGTGGAAGTGTGTAACGATGGCAACACGGCCCTACCTGGTGCCATTGACCTGGAATACGGCAACCTGCTGGGTACACTCGGCAACAATCATTTTGCCCAACACCCGGGCGCAATTGTGCTGAACAGCGAGGTAACCGGAAGTCCGAACAACCAGGCAAATTTCAACCTTGCCAACCTGGCGCCCGGCGCCTGCGAACTGTTGCAACTGGATCTGCTCATCGGTACCGGAACGGCCGTCAACTCGGCATTTATTACAGAGGCCCAGGTAAGCCCTGGCGCAGGCGATCCAACCCCGGCCAACAACCTTTCCACCCTGTACAATACGGTAATGGGCTCATTCGACCCAAACTGCGTGCTGGCATATCCGGCCCGCAACGGCACACCAAAGTATGGTGGAGATATTTTTATCAATCAGGATAAAACCATTACCTATCAAATTATCTTCCAAAACACCGGCACTGCGCCAGCCGATCTGGTGATGATAAGGGAGAATATTGACCCCAACCTCGATATTGCGAGCATCCGCAACATCTCGGCATCTCACAATATGAAGATTTTGACCAGTGAAAACAACCAGGAACTCATTTTCAAATTTGACAACATCGGACTACCAGATTCCACCAGCGATTATGCCGGCAGTATTGGTTCTATTCAATACCAGATAGATCTGAAGCCCGGTTTACCACTTGGTACAAAAATCAAAAAGCAGGCGGCTATTTTCTTTGATTTCAACAGTCCGGTCATCACCAACGAAAACGTGTTGTTGTTGGTAAAGTCAGACAAAGTAATACCCCTGCTTTCAGAGGATGAAATCCTTCTGTTTCCAAATCCTGCCGACGATTTTACCGGGTTTTATTGCGACGGCATTACGCAGATGGATTTGTACGATACCGCTGGCAGGCTGATTCTTTCGGACGTTTACGAGCCTGGTTTGAAGCAACTGGACACCGCCAATCTTCCCAATGCTGTTTACCTGATGCGCCTGAATGGCAATGGTAAAATCAGGAGCGGCAAGCTGGTAGTGAGCCATTAGACCACTTACCAAAGAGATTTTGGGTGGGCAATAACAATTTTTTTACTGCCCACCCAACCACCTTCCGGGCTTCTGCGTGTATACGTAAAAATGAACGAATCATGCAAAAGCTAAACAACCTACTTCTCTCCACAATCTTCCTCTGCCTGGGGCTTAGTCAACTGCAAGCCCAACAATTTTTCTTCTCACAGGAACAACCCTCCAACTGCAACGCCTCCGATGGCATCATTACCCTGGTGCCTACCAGAGGGGTGCCTCCCTTCAGCTATTTATGGAGCACGGGTTCTACGGAAGTCAGCCTGCGAAACATCCCCAAAGGAACCTATTCCGCCACCCTGACCGATGCAAGCGGCGCCACGGTTTCGCACACCTCCATCCTGAATACAGAAGAACTCGACGTGAAACTCACCAGCTCACTCCCGGCCGGTGGTTGCAATCCCAATTCCGGCGCACTGAGCGTTGCTCCGGTGGGCGGACAGGCGCCTTTCACCTATACCTGGAGCAATGGCGGCACTGATGCCAACCTGCAGGGACTCGCAGCCGGCATTTTTTCCGTTACCGTACAGGATGCCAATGGATGCACGGCCAACGGGGAGTTTGAAGTAATCCCCCTTCCATGGCAGTATTCCCCCTATACCAGCTTTTTCACCAACGATCAACCCGATTGCAGCAACCTCAACAACGGTTCCATTGGCGCTTACCTGAACTACAGTCCTTACCCGCCATTCACCTATGCCTGGAGCAATGGCGAAACAGACCAAACCATCAACAACCTGGCGAAAGGCTCCTATACTGTAACCATCACCGATGCCCTTGGATGCAGCTCCAGCAACAGTTTTTTCCTCGACAACAAACTCACTACCACGGGCAATGTCATCTGCTCCGGCAACAATTCCGGAACCGCAAGCGCCCAATTGGTTAACGCCACCGGGCCGGTTACCTACGCCTGGAGCAATGGACAAAACGGCTCAAACCTGAGCGGACTCACCGATGGTTTGTATTCCGTTACAGCTACCGATGCGCAAGGGTGTAATGCCTCCTCAGAAGTTCGCATCAGTGCGCCCAACCTTTTTTTACAGGATTACTCTTTGGATTGCTATTCCGGGAATAACGGACAAGGGTATTGTTATGTAAACTACGACCAGGCTACTGCTTACTTGTGGGACAATGGTGAAACCAATCCCTGGGCAACCACACTCAGTCCGGGCACCCATACCATCACTGTTACCACCAGCCTTGGATGTACCCTGACGGGTTCTTTGGATATAGCACAACCTGTTGCAGCACCTTACATCATTGGAAACAACATCGTTCCGGCCGATTGTGCCAACAACCAGGGCGGTGCACTGAACCTGAACATCAGCGGAGGTTTCCCAACCTATAATTTCTACGCCTATGGTCCGGACGGATTTTTGGCCACTGATCCAAATGCGCTGCAAAACCTGCAGGCTGGCGATTATTACATTTACATCAGTGCACAAGGGTTCCAACAGTGTTATGCCAATATTTCTATGCATGTGCCAGACGCTGGCGGATTTGAACCTGCGCTGGTTACTTCAGATCTGGATTGCGCCACAGGCTTTGGCGATGCTGCTGTTATCAATGTTACGGCGCCAAATGTGCAATATGAGTGGAATACGGGCGATACCGGTCCGGCGTTGTTCAACCTCACACAAGGCTGCTATAGTGTTACTGTAACAGGTGGCGGATCCTGCGTGGAATACCTGAATTTTTGCTTTCCAAAAGAAGATTCCATCGAATTTAACCAATGTGCCGCTAACGTTACCGGCAGACTGATCAACGATCTGGGCGTTGCCGGTTGCAATGGCGCCAGCGGTATTCCTTATCAGGTAATCCGCACCATGCCTTCCGGCGCTATCAATTTCACTGATCAGAATGGCGATTACGCTATTTTACTCCCCAACGGAACCTTTAACCTGGATGCTCCGCAATACAGCGCAGGGGATATCGCTTGTCCGGCAGGCGGCGTTCACACCGTGAACTCCGTGATTGGTCAAACCATTTCCGGACAGGATTTTCACTTTTTGAACAACAATGCCCTCGACCTGCGCATTCAGCAAAAACCGCTCAGAACTGCCCAACCCGGTTATCCGTACTCCATGCGCGTGGAAGTGTGCAATGATGGCAGCGCAGCTGTGCCGGGAACCATCGATCTGGAATACGGCAACCTGTTGGGTACGCTAAGCAACCGTCATTTTGCCCAACATCCGGGCGCTATTGTGCTGAACAGTGAAGTACAAGGAAGCCCGAACAACAGCGCAGATTTCAACATACCAAGCCTGGCTGCCGGCGCCTGCGAATTGCTGCAGCTGGATCTGCTCACCGGCATTGGAACACCCGTTAACTCGGAATTTATCACCGACGCCCGCGTGAACCCAAGCGCTGGCGACCCCACCCCGGCCAACAATATTTCCACCCTGTACAACACCGTAGTAGGCTCCTTCGACCCGAACTGTGTGCTGGCCTATCCGGCCCGGAATGGCAACCCAAAAGACGGCGGCCAGATCATTCGCGACCAGGATAATACCATTGTGTACCAGATTTTCTTCCAGAATACCGGCACGGCTCCAGCCGATCAGGTGGTGGTGCGCGACCTCGTAGATCCAAACCTCGACCTTGCGAGCATCCGCAATATTACGGCCACGCACAACATGAAGATTGTGACCAGCGAAGACAACAAGGAGCTCATTTTCAAATTTGACAACATCGGACTGCCGGATTCTACCAGCGATTATGCCGGAAGTATCGGTTCTATTCAGTACCAGATAGACCTGAAGCCAGGCCTGGCCCTGGGCACAGAAGTGAAAAAACAGGTAGCCATTTTCTTCGATTTCAACAGCCCGGTAATCACCAACCAAAACGTGTTGGAGCTGGTTAATTCAAGCAAGGTGGCTCAGTTGAACAACGATAAAAACCTGAACCTGTACCCTAACCCTGCCGATGGTTTCACCGGTTTTTACTGCGATGCCCCCTCCGAAATGAAGGTGTACGACACCGCAGGCAAACTGGTTATCTCCGTTGAATATGAGGCTGGTTTGCAGGAAATCAACACCACTGCACTTCCAAACGGTGTTTACCTGATCCGACTGGAAACCAATGGCAAAATCAGAAGCGGCAAGTTGGTGGTAAGCCACTAGTGCCTCAGTGTTAAGTTGGAATGTATCTTCGCCGTGTCTGGATCAGGAATGGTTCAGGCGCGGCGATTTTTTTCTACTTCCGAATAAAATACACCGCCAATACCAAAAAGCCAAAGCCCACAAAATGATTCCATTTGAGCTGCTCGTTTTTGAAGAGCAAAAGGGTGAAAATGGTGAAAACTACCAGCGTAATCACTTCCTGGATAACCTTCAGCTGCAACAGGGTAAATGGTCCCCCGTTTTCCTGATACCCAATTTTATTCGCCGGTACCATCAGGCAATACTCAAAAAACGCAATCAGCCAGCTGGCCAGAATCAACCCGGCAAGCCCGGCCTTCTGAAAAAATTTCAGGTGCTGAAACTTCAAATGCCCATACCAGGCAATGGTCATAAACACATTGGATAAAACAAGCAGGACAATGGTGTAAAGAGCTTTCATGTAAACCTGACGATGCGTTATTAGGCCGCAAGCGGCAAATATAATCGGGTAAATTGCGTTAGTGTCTCCTCTCACGAACCTATTTTTGCCCCCCAAAACCAACTCCAGGCCCTCATATCTCATTCTTCACATGCGCGTATTCTTTTCGTTTCTAACGCTTTCTTTTTTCCTGTTTAACTGCAAAAACAATCCACAACCACTGCAACAAGCCAAGGCGGAAAGCGATTTGCCCAAGGATTTTAAAGATTTTTACCAGCAATTTCATTCAGACAGCGCCTACCAAATGGCTCATATCGAATGGCCGCTGAAAGGTGAAACCGGCGTTAACAAGGATACCTCCAACACGGTACGACTCACCGAATGGTTGCCTGAAAACTGGCGTATGATGATATTCCCGGATACCTCCATGAGCACGCTCAAACGTTCTTTTGAAACCGTAGGCGATGTCATGGTGATCGAACGCATGGCCTATCCAATGGTTGGTATGGGCTACGAACGCCAGTTTTACAAAGAAGAAAACGGCGAATGGCGCCTCATCTACTACGCCGAGTCCACTGCCATGCGCCTGGAATAGTAATTTTCCGGTTATTGCACCTCAAACCATATCTGGACACCGTTTCGTTAATTTTTCGCACAGATGTTACACCGCGAGAACAGCTCTGTTTCTGTGTAAAATCTGTGCGAAATTAGCGGTGGAATGAGCGCATTGATCTAAGATTTCACTCCGCCGTTGATGTTGGCGGGGATGCCAACATCGGCAGAAGAAAGTTGCGGAATTGGGATTCAAGATCCAGACAGCTCATTTATTTATTATTCCGCGTTTTCCTTACCCGAAAATCCAGCGTAGCAAATCCGCCGGCATCAAAATGCTCTATGCGGATCTTATGCCTGCCACCCAGCCGTATGTTGAGCTCGTCGGTTTCCGGTTCATGCACATCCCAGTTGTTTATGAGCAGCTGATCATCCAGATACATACGTACCCCGTCGTCTGAACTCAACTCCAGGGTGTACTCCCCGGGCGAAATCTCGAATTCCGTGGATGCGCGCGTGGCAAAGCCGTCTTCCGGCACACCCGGAGCCGGACTGCCCCACCAGGCCCCGTAAAGTTCTTTTTGCTGCCGGGTGTGCAATGGCGCCCCGGCAAAGGTTCTATCCTGCGCCAAACTGTCGTACCGGAAAAACTCCAGCTTCCAGTCAAATTGTTTTTCAAACCGATCAAAGTAAAAAACGTACTTGGATCCTGGCGGAATTGGTTCGCCAAAAACGGTTTTGATGCCCTGCTGACCGTTGTATTCAAATTCCAGGTACACAGACTCCGCCGCCGGATCGCGCTCCACCGTAATGGCTTTAGGTGTGGTGCCCCTGCGGGCGCTGATGTTTTTTACCCCTTCCATTTTGGTGATGTTCCAGGTGCCGGATGGGCCCAGTATCACGATGGAATACATGTTGCCGGCCACGGTGTCGAGGGTAGCTACCGGGCGTTGGAAATCTGCCGGCCCCCATTCGCCCATGAGGATAAACCGCCTGCCTTTCGGGAAGCCGCGGGGCAAAGCAGCCACCATGCCGTCGGGCAAGCTGTCGGGCTCGTGCAGTTCGCCATAAGTGATGTCGAGCGGCGCATAGGGGTTTTCCGGTTTTTGGTTCGGGTGCGAAAAATTCACATTCTCCAATCCTTTCAGTTCAGGCTGGGCCCAAAGCGCTTTGAGATGATTTTCAGTGCCGTACACTTCATTGCGCAGGAACTTGAGGTTTTCGTTGGGCTGAGGTGTTTCCAGCAGGGTTTCAAAGCCGGTAAACAGGTTGACCCCGTTGATGGAAACGTTTTTGGAGCGACTGATTTTCAAAGGTTTACGGGTGTATAAAAACACATTTCGGTCAATGACGGCATCCCGGCTGCGGGTATCGCGTTTTTTGGCATAACCCCAATCCGCAGGCTGCGATTCCCGCCCCCAGAGGTGTATACCCGTGCTGTCGGTTTGCAGCAGGTTTTGTAAAATGGTATCGTTCTGGCCATGTTCAATGGCGATACCGGTTTTACAATCGGCAATAAAATTGCCCATGATATAGCTATCGTAGCTGTAACCGCCCCAAATGCCGTAGGTACATTCTTTCAGCACATTGCCCTGAATGCGGTTGCGCGAAAACGTAACCTCGATGCCGTTGGTGGGGGCATAACTGAAATCATTGCCAAAAATCCAGTTGTCGTTGCAGCCGCCTTCGCCGGTGTCCATGGTGTGCTGACCAGCCCAGAGAAACAGCCCGTCGCCACAATGCGTGGCAGAATTGTAGGCAATGGTATTGTTGCTGCTCTGTTCGTACAGTAGGATACCGGCCGAATCCTGACCGCGCTGGTAAAAACCGTGCGAATAGCCGCGCACATTCCAGTCGAGGCGGTTGTGCTTCACTGTATTGCCACTGCTGCGGTACAGACCAATACCGAGTCCGGAATTGAAGGTAAAGAAGTTGTTGTACACCAAGCCTTTATTGCAACCGCTCATAAGCAGGGCATTTTGGCAACCGGTAATCCGGCAACCGCGCACCACAGGAACCTGGCAGTTTTTCAGGTAAATACCGGCGCCATAGCGCAGCCATTCGTCTTTTTCATTGTGGTGGTAACTCAGCCAGTCGGAAAAATCCTCCCGCTCCCGGATAGAGCGCAAGCGAGGACGGTAGTTGTAAGAAAAATCGCAGTCTTCCAGCAGCAAGCTATCAACCCCTTCAGCGTAAAGAGCCACCTTGTAGCCCCGGGCTTTGAGGTTTCTGAGGGTAATGTTTTTGCCTTTCACCACAATGGCGGTGCCTGTAAACAGGTTGGGCAATCCGTTGATGGGCGCGCCGCGCAATTCAGCCTGCTTGAAATCTACCACCAGGTTGTTGCCTGAAATGGTAATACAGGTCTCCTTATCGGCCACCGCCAGTTCGTAAATACCCGGGCGAATAGTGCAGGATTGTTCCAGCAGCATACCTTTCGACAAGGTAACTTCCGGGATTTGGGCGTGCAGGATAACAGGAAAAACAAAGGCTAAAGCCTGGAAAATACGTTTCATAGATGCCATTTGGCGGCAAAAATACCGCCTTTTTACCGCCCTCCGGGACCATTGCCTGTTAATTCGTTTGGTTATTCGGAAGAAAAGTTTAACTTTGTAAACCAAAAAAGTAAAGCATCATGACCACCCTGGCACATACCCAACCCCTGTCCATTGAGGAATACCTCGATATGGAAACTCGTTCCCGGGTGAAACACCATTACAACAGAGGCCAACTTGAAAACATGCCCGGAGGAGCCTTGAAACACAACCGCATAGCAACCAATATTGTCTATGCCCTGGAAAGTCATTTGCGTCGGATCAAATCAGGTTTTTTGGTCAGCAACAGCGACACCAAAATCTGGATACCCGCCATAAAATCCTTCTATTACCCGGATGCCGTGGTTATTTGCGAGGTTCCGGAATATTATGGTAACCGCAAAGACGTCATTGTCAATCCTTTGCTCATCGTGGAGGTAGCCTCTCCGGCTACGGAAGATTTTGACCGAAGCGGTAAATTTCTGGATTATGCCACCATCCATTCGTTTAAGGAATACCTGCTGCTGGACCAGGATCAACCCTACGCCCGACAATCACAACGGGTAGATTCCGACACCTGGCAAATGCATACCGTACAGGGCATGGATCAACCTATTGAGTTAAAATCCATCGGTTGCCTGCTGTCTATGCAGGATGTTTATGATAAAACCGACATGCTCTGAAAAAAATCCGGCCGCCCACTTGCAAGTCCGGATTTTTTTATTGCACCTTTGCATCATTGTAACAGTACAGTGTTGCAGCAACCCTTGCTTAACAACAGTTTGGGCTCACCACCCTTCAAACTCCTCAAACCTTTCAAACCCTTCAAACCCTTCAAACCCCTCAAACCCCTCAAACCCCTCAAACCCTTCAACCCTCGGCGGCTAAACCCGCCGGTACAGCAAAATACCATGCATACCGCCACCACCCGACTCCCATATGCTGACGCCCTTTCGTTGTACCGCCAGCTGAAAGGCAATGGCCCCACCTGCCTGTTCGAGTCCGCCTCTACCGTGGATAAATCCAGCCGTATGTCGGTCATCGGTTTTGAACCATCCCTGGAGCTGATTGGTAAAGACGATTACCTCGATGTGCGTTTGCTGAATGATCGGGGTGACGTGTTTTTCCGCTTCCTGCAGGAAAATTTTGCCCCTTTCGTAGAAAGCAGACGAGAAGGCAGGCTATTGCTGCATATCCCGAAACTGCCTTTTTGGGGCGCAGAAGAGGATCGTTTGGAGCGACAAAACATCGTGCAGCCCCTGCGCCGCTTGCTGGCGCATTTCCATACCTCCGATAAAAATTTCATGGGCCTTTACGGCGCTTTGGCTTACCAGTTTGTGTACCAGTTCGAAGATTTACCCTACACCAAACCCTGCCCGGAGCCGGACTTTCATTTGTTTTTATTCGATAATATCCTGTTATTCAACCATTTAACACAGGATCTGACCGTATACATCACCCGCCCTGACGCCGATGCGGCTGATCAGAGCCTGAAAGCATTTTTATCCAAATCAAACACAGACCCGTGTCATGCAGCGTCCTCTTCCCCTGCTGAAGAGGAGCTGCATATCGGGAAATTTGTGGCTACACCAGACGATGAAACCTTCCGCCGCCAGGTGCAACGCGGCATTCAGCTTTGCCACGAAGGAGAACTGCTGGAAATTGTACTCAGCCGGAAACTCACGGCGCCCGTAAGCGGCAACCTGCTGCCCTTGTACGAACGCTACAAGGCCATCAATCCTTCACCCTATCTCTTTTACTTCGATTTTGGCAACGAAACGCTGCTCGGCGCAAGTCCGGAACTCATGTTGCGGTACGAAAACGGCAAAGCAACACTGCGCCCCATCTCTGGCTCCATTCGTCGCTCCGCCGATCCCATAGAGGATCACCGCCTGATGATGCAATTGCTGAACGACCCCAAAGAAAACTCCGAACTGGATATGCTCATCGATCTGGGACGCAACGATCTGGCCCGGATTTGTCAGCCGGGAATCGAGATTGAACATTACCGTGTGGTGGAAAAATACTCGCACGTGACGCATACCGTAGCTCAGCTCAGCGGCACATTGCAGGAAAGATATTCCGGATTCGATGCCCTGATTGCCAGCCTGAATGCCGGCACGCTTACTGGCGCGCCCAAAATTGCCGCCATGCGCTACATCGAAGAAATTGAACAGCATACCCGGGGATATTACGGCGGAAGCATCGGCTGGCTGCTGTTCAATGGCGATGTGAATACTGCCATCACCATTCGTACCGCCCACATCCGCGACGGTCTGCTCTCTTTCTCCGCCGGCGCCACCCTGCTCTACGAATCGGTTCCGGAAAACGAACTCCGCGAAACCAAAATCAAATCTGGCGCCTTTATGGCGGCGGTAGACGGTGGACGGTAGACGGTGGACGGTGGACGGCCTACGGTGGACGATGGACGGTGGACGATGGACGATGGACGGTGGACGGTGGACGGTGGACGGTGGCGTTGCTTTTGAGATTTACTACTTGCCAATTGGCTAAAACAAATCTCAAGAGCAACGCCACCGTAGGCCGTCTACCGTCTACCGTAGGCCGTCTACCGTCTACCGTAGGCCGTCTACCGTCTACCGTAGGCCGTCTACC
>DATGWL010000211.1:0-3320 GCA_035299505.1 Saprospiraceae bacterium
GGGATTTTTCACCACTAAGACACTAAGGGCATTAAGAAAGATTCTCCTTAGTGCCCTTAGTGTCTTAGTGGTGAAAAATCCCAACCGCACCCCAACTCAAAAACTCAAAAACTCCCACACTCAGCCACTAATCACCATGGACATTTATACCCGCAAATCGTACTGGAAATGGTATCTGGCAGCAGGAGGCACCTTGATCGTGATCCTGTCGCTGGCCTACACACGATTTTTGGGCGAACAACTGGCTGAACGGGAGAAACAACAGGTGGAACAATACCTGGAAGCCCAGCGCACCCTGGCCAGCTCCGGCGGCGATCCCTACCAGGCTTTTTATTGCGATATCAGCTTCCAACTGAAAGTCGTGCAGAGCAATACCACCGTACCCATCCTGCTGTTGAATGAACGGGGCGGCATAGACGGTTACACCAATGTGGGTGAAGACGACAACGACAGCATTTCCACTGAGGCCCTGCAAAAAGTATATCACCGGCTCCTGTCGGAAAATGCCGATACCATACATGTGCCGGTGGGCGACGATCTCCAGATTGTAATGTACGGAAAATCCCAGTTACTGAAATACCTGGAGTGGTATCCGTACGTGCAACTTTTCCTGATTTCCGTTTTTATTGGATTCGGATATGCCGGCTTCAGCGCCTCGCGCCGGGTGGAGCAAAACAAAGTGTGGCTGGGCATGGCCAAAGAAACCGCACACCAGTTGGGCACACCTATCACCGCCATTTTGGGCTGGATTGAAACCCTGAAGGCTGTAAACGAAGACCGGCCAGATAACCAGGAGATGCTCCTGGAGTTGCGCAACGACGTTACCCGCCTGGAGCTGGTGGCCGATCGTTTTTCCAAAATTGGCGCTACGCCGGAATTGACCCCGGTTAACCTCTATGATCAGCTCGAAGCCTGCCGGGCATACATGCAGCGCCGGGCGCCGAGAAAAACGGTATTTCAGTTCCCGGATCCGGAAAAAGAAACCCCGCTTAAGGTTTTCCTCAACCCACCCTTGTTTGACTGGGTGATTGAAAACCTCCTGCGCAATGCTATTGACGCCATGGAAAAAGGCGAGGGTTCCATTACCGTGTCTGTGTATCAGGAAAAAAACTGGGCCTGCATAGATGTTACCGACACCGGGAAAGGCATCCCTTCCGGCAAGCACAATACCGTGTTCAAGCCTGGTTACAGCACCAAAACCCGCGGCTGGGGCCTGGGGTTGTCGCTGGCGCGCCGCATCATGGTAGAATACCACGAGGGCAAGATATTTGTCAAACGTTCAGAACTGGGGCAAGGCACCACCTTTACCATCAAATTGCCGCTCAACCGTAAAATGGGCTAATGTATCCCGGAATGTACCCCGGAATGGTATTCCGGGAAACCCGAAAGGGCTAATTCGGGAAACCTGAAAGGGCTATGCCGGAATAACATTCCGGCGTACGTGGGGAGACCAGGGGCTACTTTTGCCCACTCAAACGTAAAACGCTGCTCAAACATGCGTCGAATCCTGCTCATTTTTATCCGCAACCCTATACCCGGCACGGTTAAAACCCGTTTGGCCAGCACCGTTGGCAACGAAGAAGCGCTTCGGATTTACCATTTTTTGCTCGAAAAAACCCGGCAGGCAGCCCTCGAATGCCAGGCTGAACGCTGGTTATTCTACAGCCATTTTGCTGATGAAGCTGATAGCTGGCCCAATGAAGCTTTCCACAAAAAAGTACAATCGCCCGGCGATTTAGGCGCCCGTATGGCTGCTGCTTTCGAGCAGGCGTTTGAGGATGGCGCCAACAGGGTAGCCATTATTGGAAGCGACTGCCCCGAACTGGATGGCGCCTTGTTAAACCGCGCTTTCGATGCTCTGGACGAGGCGGATGGCGTATTGGGGCCGGCTAATGATGGCGGGTATTACCTGTTGGGTATAAAAAAGATGCATCCCGAGTTGTTCCAGGACATGCCCTGGAGTACGGAAAGTGTGGGTGCAGAAACATTGAGCCGTATGGCAGCCAAGGGGCTAAGTGTGCATTTGTTGCCTGTGCTGATGGATGTGGATACGGAGGAGGAATGGCGGGCGTATGATTGGAAAATGGGGTAGGTTACTGGGGTATTTCCAGCGGGTATGACTTAACTAAGCGGGAGCGCCTGCTTTAGATTCTGCATGACCTCATTGAAATGATGTAAACTTCGTAAAGGTACGTTCAGTCAAGTGCGCATTTTGCAGCTAGAGGAGATGGATCAAATCAAAAGTGGCATTTTGCCTTGTCGAAGGTTTTCGGGGATGAGGCCAATAGATTAAATCACTCGTAATCAATGCCGTAGGAAACAACAGATACAAATTTGCTGGTCTAAGATTTTCCCTTTACTTTTGTTGATGGGAGGGACAGCTTTATATATTAGCGATTTAGCGGCAATTCTGCAAGACAATTCAACAATAATACAACAAGAAAAAACAAAAGAACATGGCATTATTAAACACATTTGGACTTTGGAACAACAAAGGTGGTGTTGGAAAAAGTACTATTACTTTTCACTTAGCAACACGCTATGCTGAACTTAACCCCAATAAGAATATTTTGGTCATTGACCTCTGTCCACAAGCAAATTCAAGTATGATGCTTCTTGGTGGCGGGACAAATGGCGAAACGAACGTGATGAGCTTATGTACTCAAGCAACACCACAAACAGTAGTTGGATATTTGAGCACTGTAATAACCAATGGCCCTGGAGCAGCCTTACCTAATCCAAATAATTTTGCGAAACAGGTTAGTACTCTCAACAATAACATTACTAACAACGTTTTTCTTCTTTGTGGAGATGGAAACCTTGAGCCTATTTCACCTGCAATAAATAATGCCGCAAATGCCTTGCCTTTGACACCGACATTACAACCATGGGTTTGGATACACAATATATTTAGAGAGTTCATAAACAATTTTGCAAATACAAACAATCAGCAAGACTTGGTCGTATTTGTTGACACCAATCCCGCATTTGGAATTTATACAGAACTTGCGATAACGGCAATTGACAAATTACTTTGTCCTGTTAATGCTGACGACTCATCAAGAACTGCTTCGAACGCTATGTCCATTTTGCTGCATGGAACAAATCCACCGCACCCAATTTATGGCTCTTGGACTTTTGCTGCATTAGCTAAAAAACATAATACGAACATTCCTAAAATTCATTAGAGTTGTTGTGGTATGATAATCAATCATTTAAGCAAAAGTTCCAGATTCCGGCACAAACACCTGCAACGAGGTTATACAATTGAATATCGCGACAGCGTAAACGATCTGATAAAAATCTAAAACGCTTCAATC
>DATGWL010000212.1:0-20042 GCA_035299505.1 Saprospiraceae bacterium
GCCGGGCCAAAAACTGTCCTTTTTCCGCCATTTTTCACCTTTTTTCAGTCACGTAACTCAGGCTATGCTTCTTCAAAAACGCAAAAACTGACGAAAAAAGCTCAAATTTTTGACTCCGTCAGAAAATCCCCAACATGCTCTTAGCTTAATCAACGCGAGTTGTCAGCCCCCACCCCATCTCCCCATGAACGAGCCGCTTCTCGACGAATCAGAACCCCAGCCACAACCCGCCGCTCCCCTTGGCAAGGTAGTGCTGGTCAATTTCCTGATCATACTATTGTATTCCGCTTTACAGAATTTACCTGCCAACTGGGGCATAAAACAGCACCTGATACCCCTATTTTTGTTCGTATTGTTACAAATGTTCGCCAATATAGCCCTGGGGGTAGTATTTCTGTTTTTGCCCAAATACCGTTCTCTGGCCTCTGTACTCATATTTAGCGGCGTGCTAATCGGACTGATTGGCTACGGCACTTGTATGGTTGGCTATCTGTTTTTCTCCTAGGCTAAACGCTCCCTGGCAAATATGTACCCTTTCGATTTCCATATCGGCGCGGCCAAACTATCCGGGCACCTGGTGTTTGAAATGCTCTCCTACACCCTGGGGTATCGATTGTATGTGTGGCAACGCGCGCGCAGTCGCGACCTGATTAGCGACGATGGTAGGATGTGGATTTTCCTGGGTGCTGCCTTGGGCGCCTTTCTGGGCAGTCATATCCTGGGCCTGTTAGAGCATCCAGATTACCTGAAACACTTCAATATTCAGGTTTGGATGGGGCAAAAAACCATCATTGGCGGACTCTTGGGTGGGTTGATCGGAGTAGAGCTCACCAAAAAACAAATTGGCGTACGCACTTCTTCGGGCGATTTAATGACCTACCCGCTCATTTTTGCGCTTGCGCTGGGGCGCATTGGTTGTCATCTGGCCGGCCTGACCGATGGTACCCACGGCAAGCCTTCTTTGTTGCCCTGGGCGATAGACTTTGGCGATGGAATACCCCGGCACCCGGTGAATCTGTATGAGGTGGCCTTTCTGCTGTTGTTGGCCGGTGTGTTGTTTTGGCGGGAAAAACAACAGGCTTTGCCCAATGGCATGCGTTTCAAAATATTCATGATTGCCTACCTGAGCTGGCGTTTTTTGCTGGAGTTTATCAAACCCGTTTGGTTGGCGCCTGGTTTGGGCTTATCCAGTATTCAGCTGGCCATTATTGCCGGATGGGGGTATTATTTTTGGGATTGGCGCCAACATAAATAACCCGTTTTTGTACTAAATCTCAGACTGAATCTCAATACTTTAGCAGGCAAAGCTCCCTGGCAAAGACAAAAACTTGTAGTCCGGCAATCCTTTCCGGGTATTTTCCCACTTTTAACGCAAAAAAACCGTATCTTTGCCCTCTGTTTTAGCATGCAGCCTTCGGATGTTCTTTCCCCAAAACCACCTCCGATAACTGTATCCTGTGCAATCCGAACTTACTTCCGCATTCCATTAATCGCATCCCGCGCAGTGAAACGAGTCCACTTGAAGGCCCTAAAAGCTGGCACCACACATCCTAACCAGGTCTTACTGGCCGAAAAAGACCGACTCGATCAGCTCGACTCTCTTCTCGAGCCTGCCGAACGGGCATTTCTGCTCCAGGCAATCCACCACGACGTCAACAGTTTTACCTTCCCCAGGGCCGAAGGCATTGTATTCGTCAGGATACTCAAACCTGAAAAAGATGCATTTATAGCCCTTGAAGACGCGCGTTTAGCGGGCAACGAATTGCTCAGCGAGCTGCGTCGCTACAAGGTGGAAACCCTCAGCATCCGAAATATCTGCCTTGAAGACCGATCTCTGGCTTTTGCCGAAGGTCTGGCGCTGGGCAGCTACCAATTCCTGAAATATTTTACCAAACCTGCCGAAAAACCCCTGCGGGAAATCTGGATCGGGCCAGACGCGGCCTCTGAAAGTCAATTGGCAGAGTTTAATGCCCTTCTGGAAGCCGTTTTTCTGGCCAGGGATCTGGTCAACGAACCACAATCCCATTTCAACACCCTGCAAATGGCGGATGCCATCGGCGAGGTGGCGCAGGAGTATGGATTTTCAGCAGAAATTTTGGATAAAGAGCGTATAGAAGCGCTGAATATGGGCGGTTTGCTGGCCGTCAACCGCGCCAGCCAAATTCCGCCGCGCTTCTGTGTGCTGGAATGGAAACCCTCCGGTGCACGCAATGCCAAACCGGTTGTACTGGTTGGGAAAGGCGTGGTATACGATACCGGCGGCTTGAGCCTGAAACCCAGCGAGGCCATGGACTATATGAAATGCGATATGGCCGGAGCTGCCACCGTAGTGAGCACCCTGGCCGTAGCTGCCAAAACCAGTCTGCCGGTACACCTGGTTGGCCTCATCCCGATCACCGACAACAAGATTGGAGAAAATGCCCTGGCGCCCGGCGATGTAATCACCATGGGCAGCGGCAAAACCGTAGAAGTGGTTAATACTGATGCGGAAGGACGCATTATCCTGGCCGATGCCCTTCATTACGCCAAAAAATACGAGCCGGCCCTGGCGCTGGATATTGCCACCCTCACCGGTTCTGCCGTGCGGGCCCTTGGCACTCAGGCTATTTGCTATATGGGTACCGCCTCCAAAGAGGTGAAAAGCACCCTGGAGGAAAGCGGCTTTGCCACCTACGAACGACTGGTGGAATTACCTTTGTGGAAAGAGTTTGCAGACGAGCTGAAAAGCAATATTGCTGATCTGCGCAACCTCGGCTCTTCGAATGCCGGGATGATAACTGCAGGAAAATTTCTGGAAAATTTTGTGGATTATCCCTGGTTGCATCTCGATATCGCCGGGCCTGCCTACCTTCGGACCGCCAATAGCTACCGTACCAAAGACGGCACCGGAGTTGGCGTGAGGCTTTTATACCATTTTTTGAAAAAACACTTTAGTTAACGCTGGCACACTGCAACCCGGAACGACCCACATTCGGTCTTCATCGTATCAGCGTCCACCGTTTCATACATTATGAGCAACATAACCATCGGCATTTCCTGCGGCGACATTAATGGCATTGGGCTGGAAGTAATCCTGAAATCTATTGGGTTGAAAAACCTGGGCAAGAAATTCAAAACCGTGGTGTACGGCAGTTCAAAGGTGATTGCCTACCATAAAAATATCATCACGGAGGAAAATCTTCAGTTCCACACCATCAACAATGCCAACGAAGCGCTGGAAGACAAGATCAACGTGATCAACTGTTGGACGGAAAATGTGAACATTACGCTGGGCAAGCCGGATAAAGTGGGCGGTCAGTGCGCCCAACAAGCCCTGGAACGCGCGGTAAAGGACCTGAATACCGGCGAAATTGACGCTCTGGTTACAGCACCTGTAAATAAAAAAGCCATGCAAATGGCTGGTTTTCCGTTTGTAGGGCACACCGAATACATCACCAATGCCTTCAAAGTGAAGGATTCGCTGATGCTGATGGTATCTGACTCCCTGCGTGTGGGTCTGGTAACCAACCACTTGCCCATCAAGGAGGTAGCGGCAGCCATTACCCGGGAACGGGTATTGCGCAAAATCCTGATCATGGCCGAAACCCTGCGCATTGATTTCAATATTGAAAAACCAACCATTGCCGTGCTGGGATTAAACCCGCACGCCGGCGATGAAGGCGCTATTGGAGAAGAAGACGATAAAATTGTGCGGCCGGCCATTGAGGATGCCAAAGCCAAAGGTATTCTGGCTTTTGGTCCTTATCCGGCCGATGGTTTTTTCGGTTCAGGTCAATACCATAAATTTGACGGCATTCTGGCCATGTATCACGATCAGGGACTGGTGCCGTTCAAGGCCTTGTCATTTGGCGCAGGAGTGAACTACACAGCAGGATTGCCGGCTGTGCGTACCTCTCCGGATCATGGCACAGCCTACGATATTGCAGGCAAAGGCGAGGCTGATGAAACCTCTATGATCAAGGCCATCTATCTGTCGGCTGAGATTGTGCGCAACCGCAATGAGTACCTGGATATGCACGCCAATTCGCTGGAGCGCCGCAAACAGAAGTCCATCATCACCGATGCCGGTGAAGAAATGGAAGAAGAAAATGTGATTCCGGAGGAATAGAGAGGCTGTTTCAATAGTCTTTTAATAGTTTTACTGCTGAGGCGTATTCCCCACATTACCACCTTACTCAAATCAACTTTATGCAAATTCTGGGAATCGACGTTGGCGCATCAGGGATCAAGGGCGCTGTCGTGGATGTACAAAACGGGAAACTTACCGGTGAGCGATTTCGCGTACCTACGCCGCAGCCTTCCACGCCTCAGGCTATGGCCGGGGCATTTGCGGAGATTGTGGAATATTTCAATTACAAGGGTCCGGTGGGATGCGGTTTCCCAAGTATTGTAAAAAACGGTGTGGCCAAATCTGCCGCCAATATTGATAAAAGCTGGATTGATACCGATATACAGGAGGTGTTTGGCCAAGCGTGCGGTTGTCCGGTTTTTGCCACCAACGATGCCGATGCTGCCGGAGTAGCCGAAATGCATCATGGTTTGGGCCTTGGCGAAAAAGGCCTGGTACTGTTGATTACCATAGGCACCGGGTTGGGTTCGGCGCTTTTTTACCAGGGACAATTGATCCCGAACACCGAGCTGGGCCATGTACTGTGGAAACACGGCAAGCCTGCAGAAGCCTGGTGTTCCTCCGGCGCCCGTTCCAGACTCAAAATCAGTCGGAGCGAATGGGCCGACCGGTTTAATGAGTATCTGAACCACCTTGAACTGTTGTTTTCGCCCGATTTATTCATCCTGGGCGGTGGTGAAAGCAAGTTTTTTGAACAATACAAGCATCAGTTAAAAACCGAAGCGCGGGTAGTGCCAGCCAAGCTCCTCAACAATGCCGGGATCATCGGAGCCGCCTCCTACGCTTATGACAAGACACAAAGCGGGAAACACTAAGGCGCGAAGGCACTAAGGCGCGAAGGCTGGTACTGCTGCCCGACCGAACGCCAACTTAAACACTCAAACACTCAGGCACTCACTCACTCACTCACTCACTCGAATGGCTCTCATTGTATTGGAAGGAATGCGATTTCATGCTTTCCACGGGGTGCACCCGGAGGAGCAGGTATTAGGTGGAGAATACGTGGTGAATGTGGAGGTGCAAACCGGTATTGCCCTGGCAGCCAAAACGGATGATATTGAGTTTACCCCGGTGAATTATGAAACGGTGTACCAGATTTGCATGGCAGAAATGGCGCAACCGAAAAAATTGCTGGAAACCGTGGTAACCAACATCATTTACCGCATGAAAAGGCAGTTTTCCCAGATGAAAGGTGTGAAGGTGCAGGTACGGAAACTCAACCCGCCTATTCATGCCAAAATGGGCCCCCTCACCCAAACGCAAAAATATCCGCCCATCAGTGGTCGCGTAGAGGCCGCCTGGGTGCAAGACGAAAGCAGTTTTGTAAGCAGTTGTCCGCGTTGCAAGGTGCCTTTTTTGTGTTATACCGACGATACCTGCTGGTGCAAAGAGATTCAGAATATACACCCGGCCACCCAGGAAACCCTCAAACGACAATTCGGCAGCACATGTTTGTGTCAAAATTGCCTGAAATTGTACGCAGGTTGAACCTTCGCCGATTTTTTACTGTCTTTAACTTGCCAATTGTAGTCGAACCTTTTCAGCCTTAGCTTGTTTGGCTACCTTTGCAACCCCGTTACCCTCAATAACCTCATTCCCCACATTAATCACACTAAACCCATTATACACATTCATTCAAATGGCTCATAAATCGGATGTAGAAGCAATAGACGCGCTTGCACAGTCGTATAAAGACCTTTCCGCAGAGATCAGCAAAGTCATTGTAGGTCAGGAAGATGTAGTTCGCGCCGTGATTATTTCCTTGTTTTCCAATGGTCACGCCCTGCTGGTTGGGGTACCAGGGTTGGCTAAAACCCTGTTGGTGAGTACCATTGCTGAAGTACTGGACCTGGATTTCAAACGTATTCAGTTTACACCCGACCTGATGCCTTCAGACATCACGGGATCTGAAATTCTGGACGAATCCCGTCATTTCCGTTTCATGCGCGGCCCCGTGTTTGCCAACATCGTTTTGGCCGACGAGATCAACCGTACGCCGCCCAAAACCCAGGCCGCACTGTTGGAGGCCATGCAGGAGCGTTCTGTAACCGTGAGCGGCCAGCGCCATGAACTGCCATCACCGTTTTTTGTACTGGCTACACAAAACCCGATCGAGCAGGAAGGTACCTACCCGTTGCCGGAAGCACAGCTCGACCGTTTTATGTTCAATATTCCACTCACCTATCCTACTTATGAGCAGGAAGTAGAAGTGGTAAAGAACACCACCTCTTCCCGCAAGGTGGATCTGAAACATATCCTGAATGCGGAACAAATCAAGGATTTTCAGCAGCTTATCCGCAAAATTCCGGTGAGCGACAATGTGCTGGAATATGCGGTTGGCCTCGTTGCCAAAACGCGTCCGAACACTCCGCGTGCCACCAAAGAAGCCAATAGCTACCTCGGTTGGGGCGCCGGTCCGCGCGCCAGTCAGTACCTGGCCCTGGGCGCCAAGTGCCATGCAGCCATTCGCGGCAAATACTCGCCAGATATCGAAGACGTACAGGCTATTGCCAACCTGGTGCTTCGTCACCGCATTGTGCGCAACTACAAAGCAGAAGCCGAAGGTATTACTGAAGAGAATATCATTGAGTCCATGCTTTAGACGGTGGACGGTGGACGGTGGACGGTAGACGGTAGACGGTGGACGGTAGACCCGGGTGTGTAAAACGCCCGGGTCTGTTGTTTTTTGGGGTATATGGATGCCTGGAAATATACCTGCGGAAGTGATTAGGGGGAGCCTGAAATAAACTCCGGGAAGCGGAAGGCCTTTTTATCCAAAACAGCGTTTCAGCACTTCTTCCCGGAAACTGGCTCCGATAGGCAATTTTCCACCATCCACCATTAATTGGTTACCTTCCAGCGTTTTAATCCCCTGTATCGATACTATATACGACTTATGAATTCGGATAAACGCATGTGCGGGTAATTCCTCTTCCAGTTGTTTCAAGGATAACAGAGAAAGAATCTTTCCTCCTGAACGAGTATGAAATGCAACATATTCTCTCATTCCTTCTATAAAAAGTATATCATCCAATTTTAGCCGATGAAGACGGTGCTCTGATTTAACCAATAAAAAATCATGATCTGTAACCGGATTATTTTTCAATTTCAGCCGTTCCGTTGCTTTTTGAATGGCCTGAACAAATCGTTCAAAACTGAAAGGTTTTAATAAATAATCCACCACATCCAGCTCATATCCCTCCAGAGCATAATCCGGATAAGCCGTTGTGAAGATAACCAGCGGACGTTTCGGCAGGCTGCGTAGAAATTCTGTACCACTTAATTCTGGCATTTGGATATCCAGCAACAACAAATCTACCTGATCCAGCAACAGATGAGCCATGGCCTCCGGCGGGTTCTTACAAGTACCTGCCAATTCCACATGTGGCAGCCTCGAAATGTAGTTGCTGAGCAGGGTTCGGGCCAGCTCTTCATCATCTATAATCAGACATCGGATCATGAAATTCGAGCAGTTTTAGTTGTACTTCAAAGGTATCGTTTTCCACCCTTACATGAAATTCATGCCTGTCAGGATACACTAATTCCAGTTGTCGGCGCACATTATTCAGTCCAATTCCTCCAGTTTTATCTTTTGGCTGCAGCATACTATCCTGACTGTTTTTCACTACAAAAAGCAGTTCTTTTGAGGTGTTTCGGAGCGTCACCACAACCCAACCCTTACCTATTTTTTCAATACCACTATGCTTGAATGCATTCTCAATGAGTGGTACGAACAATAAAGGCGCTACCATTCGTTCCGGTCGGCTGCCGTCCAGATCCATTTGAATATTAATTCCAGCGCTATCCTTGAGTCGGAACAAATCAACATAGTTTCTGATATAGTCCAACTCCTTTCTCAGGGGTACGTATGCCGCTGAACATTCATACAACACATAGCGCAACATGGCAGACAACCTGAGCAGGTTTTCAGGAGCATCCTCCGATTTCAACAAAGTTTGGGTGTAAATATTATTCAATGCGTTAAACAAGAAGTGTGGATTGATCTGCGACTTAAGGAATTTCATTTCTGCCTCCAGTTTTTCCGTATGTAGTACAATTGCCTCCTGTTCCTTCCCCTTGGCAAATAAGGACACCTCATACAATGCATTGCCAATCAATGAAACTGCTAACGGAACTGCCAGGAAGCCAGCCCTGATCATACCGGCACGCATTGGGTTTTCTTGCTCAAAGGCCGGATGCAAAAACAGAATTAGCCGGCTCAATGTGCCAACTAATAATAAACCTGCCAATGCATACCAGAGGTATTGCCTGGAAAAATATAATCGGGGCAATAACACACTGGTATTCACATAGATCACCAATGCGATTCCAGGTACCAAAAAAAACATCCGGTACAGAAATTCATAGGAAAAATCTGGTCCACGATTCATCTGATATGCAACTGTCCAGAGCAGGCACCAGAATAACATCTGTTGCAATAAGCGAGACCTCATCTTACAGGCATTAAATTGTTGGCTCAAAAATTAGGATTTTGGTCAGACAAACCAAAAAGGATCAACCAAACCAGGCAAAAAACTTACAAACACGCCAAGAAATTCAACCCATTTCCCCTGTTCATTGACTAAATCCGGCCGTTCATTGATTCTATTTGATGCGTGGGAGCGCTCCGGCGTTCTTTGTTCCTGTAAACAAAATACCCATGCAACATTCCTTTTTAGTCCTTTTTATCACCTTCTTAGGTGTTTCCTGCGTACAGGCACAACAGGTAACGCTTTCCGGATACCTTAAAGACGCACAATCCGGCGAAGAATTGCTGTACGCCGGCGTTGGGGTTCCGGCTATTTCCAAACACGTAAGCACCAATGAATACGGCTACTATGCCATTTCTCTTCCCAAAGGCCGCTATCAGGTGCGCTTCAGCTATGTAGGCTACGACCCTAAAACGCTGGACATAGACCTGCAGGCTGACCAGCGGCTCGATGTAGAGCTGGGCTCCGGAAAAGCCCTCACTGAGGTGGTGGTGAGCGCCAACCGCGACGACCAGCAGCTACGCAATACTGAAATTGGCGTTGCTACCCTGTCTATTCAGGACGCAAAAAAAATCCCGGTGCTGTTTGGAGAACAAGACATCCTTAAAACCATTCAGCTCCTGCCCGGTGTGAGCCCGAACAGCGAAGGCAGCGCAGGTTTCTTTGTGCGCGGCGGCGATACCGATCAAAATCTCGTATTGCTGGATGAAGCGCCCGTGTACAATGCTTCACATTTGCTGGGCTTTTTCTCTGTGTTTAATTCAGATGCCCTGAAAGATGTCAAGCTTTACAAAGGCGGCATACCAGCGCAATACGGCGGCCGTATCTCTTCTGTACTGGATGTGCGGATGAAAAACGGCAACAGCAAAAAACCTGCTGTTTCAGGAGGCATCGGACTCATTGCATCACGTCTGACGGTGGAAACTCCACTGGATGCCGCAGGAAACGGCTCCCTGATACTGTCGGGCAGGCGCACCTATGCCGATCTGGTACTAAAGGCATTCAGCAACGATTTCGATCAAACAACCCTGTATTTCTATGACTTTAATGCTAAAGCCAATTATCATTTTGGTGAAAAGGACCGGATTTTCCTGTCGGGTTACTTCGGGCGGGATGTGTTCAACCTGAACCGCATTGGTCTGGACTGGGGCAATACCACGGCTACTGTACGCTGGAATCATGTGTTCAACGAGCAGTTATTCAGCAACACCTCCTTCATTTACAGCGATTTTGATTATGGTTTCGGTGTTGATAATGCCGGTGCAGGCATCAACCTGAATTCGGGCATTTTTGACTACAACCTCAAGCAAGATTTTAACTGGTATGCGAATCCGAAAAACAGTATGCAGTTTGGCTGGAACGCGGTTTACCACCAGTTTAAACCCGGAAAATTCACTGCCGAGGAAGATGGAGAAACCAATCAGACCATTGAATTGCCACAACAACAGGCGCTGGAAACAGGCATTTACCTGGATAACGAGCAAAAACTGAGCAAAAATCTCACGCTTTACTACGGTGCACGCCTGAGCACCTTCAGCAATATTGGTCCGTTTGAAGTAAAAACCTACAACAGTATGGATCAGCCCATGGGCAGCACCAACTATGAAAATGGCGTGTTTTACCACACCACGGCGGGTTTTGAGCCGCGGGCCAGCGCCAGTTATATGCTGAACAACCACAGTTCGCTGAAAGCCGGCTACAACCGTATGTACCAGTACTTGCACCTGCTGTCGAACTCCACATCAGGTACGCCAACCGATATCTGGTATCCGAGCACTCCGCTGGTGAAACCGGAAATCGGCAACCAGTATTCGCTGGGATATTTTTATCAATGGCCTGATAACCAGTGGGAATTCAGCGTAGAGACCTATTACAAGTCGCTGAGCAACCAGGTGGAATACGAAGATGGCGCTGAAACCTTCCTGAATCCCAACCTGGAAGCGGAGCTGGTTTTTGGGAAAGGGCGTACGTATGGGGCAGAATTTATGGTGAAGAAAAACAGCGGTAAACTCAGCGGCTGGATTTCCTATACCTTGTCTGCATCGGAACGCCAGTTTGATGCCATCAATAACGGGCAATGGTTTTCAGCCAGACAAGACCGTACGCACGATATAGCCGTGGTGGTTACCTATCAGTTGGCGCCCCGACTCAGCGCTTCTGCCGCCTGGGTTTATTATACCGGCGATGCGGTGACATTCCCAACTGGAAAATATGAGGTAGACGGCGAAATTATCACCTTGTATTCCGGCAGAAATGGAGATAGAATGCCAGACTATCACCGGCTTGATCTGGGATTGACCTGGAATTTCAAATCGAAAAAAAGCTGGAATTCCGACTTGAATTTGTCCATTTACAATGTGTATAACCGCAAAAATGCCTTTTCCATCACTTTTGAGGAAAGTGCCACTAACCCCAATCAAACGGAAGCCATCAAAACGTCCTTGTTTGGTATAGTACCATCGCTCACCTGGAATTTTTCTTTTTAACGGAAACCTCAACCAACCGCTATTCTTAAACATGAAACAACTCTTTTTTCTGATCCCCATTTTCTGCCTTTGCGCCTGTGAAGAAGTAATAGAACTGGAACTCAACCGCTCTGAACAACGGGTAGTGGTAGAAGCCAATCTGGATGCCGGTACCGGTGCATGTGCGGTTTGGCTGCGCAAAAGCGGCGACTTTTACCAAACCAACGATTTTGAAACCATCAATGGCGCCATTATCCAGCTGCAAACGCCCGGTGGAACCCTGGATATCCCGATGTACAGCGACGGGTTTTATTACCGGGAAAACATCTCTGTACAACCCGCAGAGGTAGTATCACTACGCATTGAATTGCCTGACGGACAACTGATTACTTCCGATCCGGCCGAAACGCCGTATCCGGTTCATTTGGACACGCTGATACTGGAAAAAGCTTTATCGGGAGGGCCAGGAGGTAACAATGGAACCGAACAATACTCCCTGGCCTTTCGCTGGCAGGACCGGGCCGGTAGTGCAGATAATTACCGTCTGAAAGTGTTTAGAAATAGCCACTACGAATCGGAGATTTATGGCCTTACAGACGATCGCTTGGGTGATGGCGAACAAATTACACGTCCAATTATCCGGAATACCTACGCACCGGGCGACACCCTGCGGTGTCAGTTGCTGAGTACTGACAGGGCTTATTACAACTACTTTACAGACGTTGCCAACAGCGACGGGCGGGCATTGTCATCCCCTACGCCATACAATCCCCGCACTATGCTCAGTGGCAATGTACTGGGATATTTCGGGGTGTGGTACATGTCTGATAAAGTGGTAGTAGTACCCTAATCTGCCACAAAACGAATAGAGAGAGAGTTTACGCAGTGGCGCGTGTTTTTGGCCGTCATGCGTTCGCCTTCAAATACATGGCCGAGGTGACCTTCGCAATTGGCGCAAACAATTTCGGTGCGCCGCATGCCAAAGGAATTATCTTCGTGGCGAATGATTGCTCCTGGTATTTCATCGTCGAAAGACGGCCAGCCACAGCCACTGTCGAACTTATCGGAAGAGCGATAGAGCGGCGCATTACAGCGGCGACAAATGAAGGTGCCATTACCTTTGTGGTTCCAGTATTCGCCGGTAAATGCACGTTCAGTGCCTTTTTGGGCAATTACGTATTCTTCTTCAGGAGTAAGGGGATTCCAGTTTTGCATAGGACGATGGACGATGGACGATGGACGATGGACGATGGACCCGAGTACTCGGGATGGACGATGGACGATTTTGGAGATCAAAGATAATATTTAATCCCCCAAAAATCATGCGTTAGATTAACTCAGCGTTACCTCCCATCGTTCATCGTTCATCCCGAGTACTCGGGACCATCGTCCATCGTCCAACTATTATCTTTTCACAAACCTGTCATCTGTGAGGGCTTCGAGGAATGTTTTGAGGTCTGCTTTTTCCTGCTGGGTGAGGTTCAGCGGGGTATTGAGCAGGGTATCGCGGTTGAACCCTCCGGGCACGGTTTGGTTGGGCTGATCGTAGAATTCAATCACTTCTTCGAGGGTTTGGAACATGCCATTGTGCATATAGGGTGGGGTAACGGCCACATTGCGCAGGCCCGGAACCTTGAATTTGCCTAAATCCGCACTGTCTTTGGTGATATCAAACCGCCCGCGATCGGCCAGATTGCGCCTACCGGTATAAAGCCCAACGTTTCGGAATTCATCGCCGGTAAAATCCGGAGAAAAGTGACAATCGAAGCATTTGCCTTTTTTCATAAACACCTCGCGCCCGCGTACGGCGGCCTCGCTCATGCCACCTGGTTTATTCATCATCCAGCGATCGAACGGCGTATTGGAAGTTTCCAGCGTGCTCACAAAAGCAGCCAGTACAGCCGCCAGTTTTTCCTGATCGGCCGGGGCGCCATAAATGCGGCGGAAGGCGGCATCATATTCAGGGTGCCGGCGCAGGCGTTCCAACACTTGTGGCAATGTAGCACGCATTTCCACTGTATCCTGAATGGGCATCAGCACCTGCTGTTGCAGCGTAGCTGCGCGCCCATCGTAAAAGAAATGCTCCCGGGCCGCCATGTTGGTGATACCCGGGCTGTTGCGTTTACCCAGTCGGCCGCCAACGCCCTTGCTTACCCTGGCCGTATCGCAAAATGCAAATTCAGGGATGTGACAACTGGCACAGCTTATGCTGCTATCCTGAGAAAGAATAGGGTCGGAAAACAGCTTTTCGCCCAGCTTTTCCGGAGTATCCAAAGGAGAGGCAAAGGCAAACAGCATCAGGATAAGCGTGCTGAACACTGCCAATGTAATTCGGTAACGCATGGTGCAAAGGTACAGCAAGCGACAATTGCCGGAATCGGCGTTATGAAAGCGTTTGATATGATGGAAATGGTCTAAATTTGTTCTTGGAACGCGGATTTTTTGGGAACGCGGATGACGCGGATGACGCGGATTTTTTTTGCTGCCTTCGGCAGTATTTTTTAATGCATGAAACCAAATCTGCGTAAAATCTGTGCGAAACCAAATCTGTGTAAAATCTGTGCAAACAATCTGTGTAAAATCTGTGCAAACAATCTGCGTAAAATCTGTGCAAAACCAAATCTGTGCAAAACCAAATCTGTGCGAAACCAAATCTGTGCAAAGCCAAATCTGTGCGAAACCAAATCTGTGCGAAACCAAACCATCCCTCAAACATGCGATCACTTCTCCTCCTCTCTTGGCTCTTGTGCTCCAGCGCACTCTACGCTCAATTACCGGCGCCGGATTTTACCATTACAACCTCTGATGGACAAGTGAGGCAATTATATGCCGACTATGTTAACCAACAGAAACTGGTGGTAGTAGAAGCCTTTTTCACCTCTTGTCCGCCCTGTTCAGCGCATGCCACGCCGTTTCAGAACCTGTATACGGCCATGAAAACGGAGTATCCGGGCCAGGTGGAGTTTATCCTGCTGAGCACACTCATCACCGATACCAACGTCAAGGTAGCGCAATATCTTACTAACAAAAATATGACCATGCTCGGCGCCGGTAAAGATGGCGGCAGCATTACTGCCCTGCAACCTTATATGGGCGGCACTTACGGCGCGTTTCAGGGAACTCCCACTTTCTTCATCATTGCCCCGGGTAGCGGCCAGGTGTTTTTTGATATCCGTGGCAATACCGCCGCTGAAACCATGGCCCTGCTGGAAGCAAAAATAGGAGAGCTCATTCCCAAAAACTGCTCCATAACCGATCCCTTTGGCGCAGCGCTGGAAGAAGTGGACATGACCATTACTGCAGCCGGTTTCGATAGTACATTCCTGGTGAGTGGCACATACGATTTATCTGAAGTAGCTTCCCTGCAAAACAGAAGTTACACCCTGAAACCGACCCGCGATGGACACCCATCCGGACTTACCACCTACGATCTGGTGTTGATTTCCAAACATATCCTGGCGCTGGAGCCCCTGCAATGTCCATGGCAAATCATTGCCGCCGACGTAAACTGCAGCGGGAGTGTAACCACGTTTGATATCGTGACCGCCCGCAAAGTTATCCTCGGTATTGAGAACAATTTCCCCTGCGGCAGTATGCGTTTTATGCCGGATTCTGCGGTGGTCAGCAACGGCAAATGCCAATCCTTTACCGGAGTTACCCTGGGCGATGTGAATGCCGGCCCCTGTACGGATAGTTTAAGGGCACCGGTGCTGGAACGCCAGGTAACCAACAAACTCTGGTTTCGGGATCGCTACCTGAAAGCCGGAGAAACCCTGAGCGTACCGGTTTATCTGGAGCACCCGGCCATGGCCGAAGGCTTGCAACTTGGCTTCCGCTTTAACCCGGCTATAGCTGAAATTCAGCAAATCAGCTCGGATATTTTACCCGAATTCAGCTCGGATGCCTGGCACAATCACGATGGGCTTGTGCGCCTCTCCTGGCTACATTTGCCCGGCGTGGAGGTGCAGCCGCATACGACTTTGTTCCAGATACAGTTTACTGCACTTCAGAATGTTTGGCTATCAGAGTTGCTGAAATGGTCGTCTGGCGAAGATTTCCCAGCTGAAATTTATGCTCCAAAGGGCTACAAACACCAGTTGCGCATGAGTTCCTGGCAAGGAATTGCCCAGATTTACCCGAATCCGGCACAAGGTTATTTTTGGCTCAATATGGAAACTGAACAAGGAGAACAGCTGATTCAACTGGTGGATATTCAAGGAAAAAAGGTACTGCAGGAGCGCTTTGTGCTGGAAAAGGGTTTCAACCGTCTGGAAATCGACTGCCCAAAAACGCCACCGGGCATTTATATGGTGCTGGCCAATAATGCTCCAATAGGAAAAGTGATTCTGAAGTAGGACGTTGGACTGCCGGATGTTGGACTTATTTGATGGCGAATGAAAATCCAACCTCCGGCAGTCTAACGTCCAATGTCCAGCAGCCTAATGTCTAACATCCGGCAGTCCAACGTCCAGCATCTAAACACTACCTTTGCCGAACATTCAGTAACTGATTATGACAAAAGGAAAAGGACTAAATCGCGAAACCATCCTGCTCATTGTGGTGGCCGTTTTCGGCGTAGCAGGTTTGATAGCCTTGCAACTGGCGCAAAAAGGCAACTCCGATCAGGACAATAAAGCGCTGGTGCAATCCCAGAGTCAACAGGTTAGCACAGACGCGCAAACCTCAGAGAAATACCAAAAAATTACCGGCAAGCTACTGGCCACCAACAAGCTGCCGGAAGCCGGCCAACCCTTTAAATTTTACCTGATCGAATCCACCATTGGCCCAAGCTACGAGCTTGATTTAGGAGATGGCAAAGCACGTCGCCCTTTCGTCAATGGAGAGGTAGAGTGTATTTTCCCGGAACAAAAAAGCTTTCCTGTAACGCTATATGCCACCTATGAAGGTCAGGAGGTAGTGCTGCAACGCATTGATCAGCTGGTACTTGCCCACAAACGGAAGGTAAATCCAGTGGGTAAAGTAGTGGATTATTAGTGTTTGAGTGTTTGAGTGTTTGAGTTGGGGGGAGGCTGGGGTTTACCACTAAGGCACTGAGGGCACTAAGAAAGATTCTCCTTAGTGCCCTCAGTGCCTTAGTGGTGAAAGCTCCCCTGCCCCCAGCCGCACCCCAACTCAAACACTCAAAAACTCACCAACTCAAACACTCACCAACTCAAACACTCAAAAACTCAGGCATTCTCCTCTCTTTCAAAATTCATTTTAAATCCAATACGCTGGTTGGGTTCGATGGCATCATCGTCATAGTCTTCCCAGGTAGTAATATCTGAAATAAAGGTTTCAAAATGGCGCTGAAAGTAGGGCTCTTTGAGCTCTTCCGGCCTGTAAACGGCAACGGTTTTGGGCGGTTGTGGTTGGCCATATTTTTCAATGAAGGGAAAATTGATCACCACCAGGATTTTTCCGTTGAACAATTGCTGGTACACCAACGAACCATTCTGTTTGATCAAATCCCGGTACAATCCGTTGCCAACAGACTCACCCAGCCCACTGGCTGAGGTGCCCAGAGTAAGCACTACTGCTTCCAGATTTTGAATTTCACTTACTTCCGTAATGTTTGCCTGTAAATCGCCAGCTTCAGTGAGCATTTTGAGCTGCGACTTAATGGTTTCTTTCAATTCGGTTGCCCAGATTTGACGGTATCGACCCGTGTTTTCCAGCACTTCTTTGTACCGGCCTACTTTACGTTTGAGGTTGAGGATATCTTGTTCGGTGAGCATGTGAGGAATGTGAGTAATGTGATAATGTAGTCGGCGTTAAGGTATAACAAAACAGGCAGTCGCCGGTTTAGGGCGCTGCCTGTTTTAATATCGGGATATCTCCCTGAACTGAAGGCATTGGATCACTGCCGATTAGACAATGTCCGTCAACCAAAAGTCCAACCTTAGTGCCTTATCGGATGAACAATAGTTCGCGGTATTTCACCAGCGGCCAGTGCTGATCATCTACAATGGATTCAAGATCGTCTACAGCACTGCGGATAGCGTCCATCTGAGGTTTTACTTCATGACAGAAAATACCGGCTTCTTCCCGGATATTGGCTGCATGGTGCGCACGCTCGTAAGCCTCGTGCATTTTTTTCAAACCAGCCTGAATGGCCTCTACATTGGTCACAACGCGTTTCAGCAAATCCACCTGCACGCGGGCGCTTTGCACCATATCAATAGCACGCAGTGCTGCAATGTTGTTGGCCAGTTCTGTCTGGTAACGCAATACAGCTGGCAGCACCTGAGTCACTACGATTTCTTCGAGTGATTTGGCTTCGATATCCAGCTTGGTGCAGTAGCTGTGCAACTGAACCGCAAAGAAAGCTTCCAACTCCACTTTGCTCATTACGCCAGATTTGCTGTAGAAATCCTGAGCCAGTTTAGTACCCAGTACATCAAGCGCCTCCGGAGTGGTTGCAAAGTTGTTCAAACCACGCTTGGCAGCTTCTTCCTTCCATTCATCGGAGTAGTTATTGCCTTCAAAGCAAATGGCTTTTGACTTGCGGATATACCCCTTCAAGACGGTCAGGATAGCCTCATCCTGTTCCATGCCTTTAGCCAGAAGTTTATCTACATCTGTTTTAAATTCAATGAGTTGCAAGCCCATCATACCGTTCATTACGGCCATTGGACCAGCGCAGTTCTGGCTGCTGCCTACTGCACGGATTTCAAATTTGTTGCCCGTGAACGCGAACGGAGAAGTACGGTTACGGTCGGTATTGTCCATTTCCAGGTTTGGCAACTTGGAAATGAGGTCGAGTGCACGTTTTACCTCTTTACCATCGGTGTTTTTGCCTTTGGCAATCTGATCCAGCAATTTGGTCATGGCATCGCCGATAAATACGGAGATGATAGCTGGAGGTGCTTCATTGGCGCCCAGACGGTGGTCGTTACCGGCATGCGCAATGCTGGCGCGCAGGATATCAGCGTATTTGTGTACAGCTGCGATGGTGTTAACAAAGAAGGTCAGGAAACGCAGGTTGGTGCCTGGATTTTTACCCGGAGAAAGCAGGTTTACACCAGTATTGGTGCCCATGCTCCAGTTGTTGTGTTTACCTGAACCGTTTACACCTGCAAATGGCTTCTCATGCAGCAATACGCGCAGTTTGTGGCGACGAGCAACACGCTCCATGAGGTCCATGAGCAACTGGTTGTGGTCAACAGCTACGTTGATTTCTTCAAAGATTGGCGCTACCTCGTACTGGCTCGGAGCCACCTCGTTGTGGCGGGTGCGCACCGGAATACCCAGTTTGTGGCTTTCGGTTTCCAGATCGCGCATAAATGCGTACACACGCTCAGGAATGGAACCGAAATAGTGGTCCTCCAACTGCTGGTGTTTGGCAGCCGGACGTCCCAAAAGTGTACGGCCAGTCATGGCCAGGTCCGGGCGGGCATTGAACAGAGCATCATCAACCAGGAAGTATTCCTGTTCCCAACCCAGGGTAGCCGTGGTTTTGATTACCTCCTTATCAAACATTTGCGCCACAGGCACGGCTGCTTTGTCAAGGAACGATTGGGAGCGCAACAGAGGGAGTTTGTAGTCCTGCGCTTCGCCGCCATAGGTAACAAAGATGGTAGGAATACACAGGGTTTTGCCATCGCCAACCGCCATGATGAAAGCCGGGCTGGATGGATCCCAAACCGTGTAACCGCGCGCTTCAAAAGTGCTGCGCATGCCACCGGAAGGGAAGGAAGAACCGTCTGGCTCCTGTTGTACGAGAGCAGAGCCTGCAAACTCTTCAATAACCCGGCCATCATGGGTGAGGGTAAAGAAAGAGTCGTGCTTTTCTGCCGTTTTACCGGTCAGTGGCTGGAACCAGTGAGCAAAGTGTGTGCAATTATGCGACTCAGCCCATTGTTTCATACCCAACGCAACAATGTCGGCAATGTCGCGGGTCAGTTTTTGGCCATTCTGAACGGCTGCTTTCACCGTCAGGTAGGCATTTTCAGGCAAGTGCGCGCGCATAGCTTCATCATTGAAGACATTCACGCCAAAGTAAGAGGCAATATTTTCGGAAGCACCATCCGGCAAATCAGTAGGGAATGGTTCTACGCGATTTTCCATTGCCTGGAGAGCGTTAAAGCGAGAGAGGGACATTATATGTGAGATGTATGGTGAATGAAATAGTGAATGCAAAAAAATGTGGTCTGTATCCGAATCGGTTCAATTCAGATGGGCAAAAAAAGGATTAGTCATGATCAAAACCGAATGCGAAACAGGCCAAAAAAAGGCCTTACAAGCGGGGCGCGCCCCGTTGTCGAATATCGGTAAAGAAAAACGAAAGTGAACTACAGGCTTTATGGCTAGGGCGGCTGCTCCATTTGTCGAGCGGGGTCGACAGCCAAAAGGAGGTGTACTGGGAGCAACGCTGAAAAAGCGGCATTGTCAAACGGGCAAATACGCTTTTGAAAGCGCAAAGTTAGGCTTTTTTTTGGCTCCGTTAAGTTTTTATGAAAGTTTGCCCAAGGTTAACAAGTTTGAATTTCAGAATTCAGACTATAATTTAAAGAAAACAACCAAATAAAAATCCAAAAACAAACAAATACATATCTTTTATTCCGTATCAACTATTTTTCGCCTAATTAGGTAAAGTAAATTTTTCTCTCCCCCGCCCCCCTCCTCGCCCTTGTGACTTTGTGTCTTTGTGTCTTTCTGCCCCTCGCGCCTTTCATTGGGCGTTCGGGTGGACGTCAGGGTTGCAAGGTTGCCACAATACCATCTGTTTGGCTTTAATACGTAAGATTCAGCGTCTCTCTTTGAGTGAGACGCTCAATTTCTGCCATACGCCACTCATTCACTCACTCACTCAATAAAAAAAGCCCCCCTCCTCGTACAGGAGAGAGGCCATCCCAAAAACCGATTTTAAAGTATGATCTTGTAAAATCGATTGGTGGTCAATATCGTATGGAGGCAGGCTTTACTTTTCAGTTGGCTCGCGTGCCCATAAGTTAC
>DATGWL010000213.1:0-9169 GCA_035299505.1 Saprospiraceae bacterium
GTAGGCCGTCCACCGTCCACCGTCTACCGTAGGCCGTCCACCGTCTACCGTAGGCCGTCCACCGTCTACCGTCCACCGTCCACCGTAGGCCGTCAATTCATATTATAATTCACACCAATTTTCCAAACCCTTCCTTGCTGGGGGTTGTACAGCAGATCGTCGGTGGTGCCGCTGGCATCGAGGCCGGCATGGTGCCGGTCAAAGACATTGATGAATTGAAAATAGACCAGGAAATGATTGCTGAGGTAAAAACGCGTCATGAAGTCCCAGGTGGAATATTTTTTGAGTCGCGGCCTGGCTTCAAGTTGGAACAACTCTTCAAAAATGACAGCTTTCCCAAGGGTTGAACTGAGCTGATTAGCTGCTACAACCATCTCAAATTTCTTTCCGGCCTTAAAATAGTACCTGAACTGCGTATGCCATTTGGGTTGGTTGCGCACTTCGTCTGTGGATTGATACCCTTCGCCAAACCATTCTTTGCCGCGGGCGTATTGTATGTAAAATTGCAGTCGACTCTTCAGCGGGATATCTTTTTTGCTCCAGGTTATCGTGGAAGTGTTTTCTGCGCCGCTGAGCAGCGCCTGTATACCCCATAGCGACATGGAAAGGCCGGGAGCATTCTGATACCCATAATAAGTACGGGGAGGAGTGTCGAAACTGTATTGAATAAAGCCCGGCCGATACAGGTTGTAAGCATCCTGCCGGAAGAAAATACCCTCAATATTGGACCCTCCTTTGGTGGTATACCTAACGGCCAATTCTCCGGCATAATTCATTTCTGTTAGTGGGTCCGGATTTTTGGGGTTTAACAAAAAGCCTTCCTGCGCGGTTATTTCATACGTTTGGAAACTGCCGAATAACGACATGTGCCGAATGCCCGTGGAAATATTGGCCCGGAAGGTCCAGCTGCTGTCCAGCCGGTACAAAGCGCCAACCCTCGGAGCAAGCGCGATGCCTTCAAAAATCCGTACGCTGATAGAGCTGCCCCCCACCACCTTGAGTTTTTTGCCGCGCCATGCCAACTGTGAGAAAGCAACCAAATTGAATGCGCCTTCCGTGTTGAGGTATGTGTTTACAGGTTGCGGGAAATTAGGCGTTGTTGTGCCATCAATCTGAACTTCCAGGGGTATGGTATTGTATTGCATGAGCGGCACTCCTAAGCCCACATTTATCTGCGCGCCGCCTTCAAATTGCAAACGTTTTTTGCTGCCAATCAGCACATTGGAACGTGTTTCCAGGCGAACATCTATGCCATTGGCAGTGGCAAACCGATCTTCAGAAGCATAGAAATTGTATATCTCACGCAGCAAATTAGCCCGGGAACTATCGGGCAAACTCGGGCCCTGGCGGAGGTAATAGTTAGCTGCGCTCACGCGATCAAAAATCAGGGAGTAGCTGCTGTTGTTGTCTATGCTATACCGCTGTACCGAGAGATTATTGTGGGTAGTGCGGCGGTTTCGTTTGCGTTGAAAACCTATGGAAAACGTTTCTATCCGCTCTGCAATCCGGTTGGATGAATTGGCATACCCCACTGCCAACGGATTCAGTCCCAGCGAAGTATGGTCGAACCGCAGCATGCGGTGATAGGTAAAATGCAGCCCGCGCCAGGTCAGGTTGATGCCAAACAGGCGACTCTCGTGCGGGATTTGCGACAAACGAGGAATACTATCGCCCGGATTGGCAGGACGGAAGTTCTGTACACGCCGGTACACCCCGTCGTTGAGCCCGAACGGCAGGTACCGGTTGGTGTTGTAAATAGATTCGTCGTAGTACACATCTGTACGGTCGCGCACGGTACTGCTGCCGTACATGCTGAACCGGAAGATTTTTTTGTCTTTCCCGATTTTGCCGCCAAACATCAGGTCCAGGCTGTTATAGCCAAACCGCCCGAAACTCAGATCGGCCTGTGTGTACACCGGGCGTTCACTTTCCTTGAGGATAATGTTCACTACGCCGGCGCAGGTTTCGTCGCCATAAACAGCTCCTGCAGGCGTGTACACGATCTCGATGCGTTCGGCTTGTCGGATAGGCAATTGAGCGCCGATGGGCATGCCAGGCGCCACAGAGGGTTTGAGCGGCACATCGTTGATCAGGATTTTCATATATTGATTGCCTGAAAATCCGCGCAGCATCCAGGTTTCGCCTTCAATGGCATTGCCGGGTTGCGACACCCTGATGCCTGGTGCGGCTTTGAGCACATCGGCGAGGGTCACAAAGCCATTTCGGAGAATATCCTCGGCGGTAAAAACAACGGTGGTAAAGGGAAGATCTTCTACAGCCTCCAGGGATCGGGTGGCAGAAACAGCCATGGTTTTCTGCCGGATCAGGTCGCGCGGCAGGATATCTTTCACAGTCAGGCGTTCCGGCTCCAGCAGCAGCGTGGAGTCGTTTTGAGCAAGCAAGGCAGATGGCAGCAAGGCCAGTAGCAGCAAAAATCGGATCATATCAACACAGGTTAGCTACAAACTGGGCGAAAAGTAGGGAGAAAAGAATAACCAATGTCCAATAACCAATATCCAATGTCCAATGTCCAATGTCCATCCCGAATCCTCGGGATGGATATTGGTTACTCTTTTCGCCCAGCGTGGGTCTTACGACCCCTCAGTTTCGCCCCGCACGGTTTTCCCAATCAACCTTGTCTCCACATCCCACTGCTGCTCTTGGGTCTTTTTTTGACCCAGCGCACCATGCGTGAGTGGCTGGGCTGATGTACGCATCCATCTGGCCCAGGAGCTATCGCCAGGTCATCCAGCTAAGAAAATGGAAGGGTTCAATGCTAAAATCAAATATAAAGAACTTTTAAAAGAAAATAAACTTGCTGAAAGACATGTTAAACCAATTAAAAAAGTAACCTATGAAATTACTCAATTTAATTTTGGTTGTTGACTTAATGCTGGTTTTATCTTGTACAACTGTCCCTAAGTCATTGCCTAAAAATTTTTCTGCCAAAGTGGAGTCAGACATAGAAAAATGTTTGAAAAAAACGTTGAATGCAGATGATCTAAAATTTTGTAAAAACTATTCAGTCGGTATATTAAATGATTTTTATGCGAAAGAATTAGACAATTTTTTAATATATAAGGCTTTAACGGAAATAGATTCTTTTATTCAAGAAAATAAACGTGATTATAATAATTATCAGATATATCTGATTTTGTATTATCCTTTTACGGGCTTTGATCCTGAGTCGAGTTATATAACAGAATATATAATTAAAAATTCAGACCCCAATAAAAAATCTTTTATAAAAAAAATAGATTTAGATGATGAAAAAAGCAAATATAATGAATTGAGTTTAATAGAGGTATCCGAAAAGATAAATTTTTATAGAACACTTAGCTTTGGTTGTGAGACAAGTTTAGTAATTGTTTTTTCTTTTAGTGCTACATATGATAATAAATCATGTGATTGTCGAATTGGATTTTAATTCTTTTTGACCTGGAAATGGAAGGCTCCTGGATAGCGCAGGTGGGAACGGAGAATCTTTATCAGTACAGTTTCAAAGAAAATAATAAAGACTTTGGAGTAAATTTGTATGATTTAGGGGCGAGGTGGTATGATGCGGCGCTGGGAAGGTTGACCCACTTGCGGATACATTTAACTACGTAACTCCGTATAATTACGCAGAAAATGAATTGATTGCTCATATCGATCTTTGGGGAATGCAGCAATTAAAACCAAAAATGGAACGAATTAACGATCCTTCTGAGATATTCTCTACTAAAATGCTCGTTAATGCCTGGGAGGGTGCAAAAACAATGGCAAGAGAATTGGTTACTGAACCTGTGGGTAAATTGCTAAGTAATACTGGTGAGGTTGTGGGGAAAGCAGGGGTTATAGCTACTCCTATTGCACCACCTGTAGGTGGAGCGATGACTGCAATTGGCGGAGGTATGGAGTTTACTGGCAGTTTAATTATAGTAGCAGATCAAAATATGAATAATAACCTCACATTTGAAGCCAAGGGAAATTTAATAATTGATGCTACATTTACCTTTTTACCTGCACCAATGGAAGCGACTGTAGGTAATTCTGTTGTCAAACAAGAGGTCAAAGATTACACTCTTTTTCAATTGAGGGCTATGACTGAAATTTTCAAAGATAAGACAAAACAGGATTTCCAAAATTCACAACAACAAAACAACCAATAATGGATATTTTACGAGGTCCAATTGCTGCAACAATTTTAGTAATCCTTGGGGTCTTGATTTTATTTTGGTCCAAGCGAACTTTAAGAAACCTAAAGGAGGGTTTATACTATATTGCTTGGAGAGGCTTTATTGTCGGTGTAGGATTAATTATTTTTGGGTTGATTCTGTTTCATGATTATTTGAAGCATGGATAAGTTGGAATTAAAATTTTTATCTTATCTGGCTCACAGGGATCAACAACCCCGCCTCCTGCGCCTTACAAGGCGGCGATCAACTGGCCGATCTGTTCAACATGGGTCTGGATTATGAAAGCACAGCCAATGGCGCCACAGCGCAATACAACGGCAATATAGCTGCTATGCAATGGCGCAGCAATGTAAACGGCTCCTGCCTCACCCGGCAGCAATACCGCTTTACTTACGATTATGCCAACCGCCTGCTCACGGCCAATCATTTTACGCACAATGGCGCCGGCTGGGTGAATACCAACAATTACTCTGAAAGCAATATTGCGTATGATCTAAACGGCAACATTAAGACCTACACGCGTCGTGGATTGACAGCCCCGGCTACTTTTGGCATCATTGATCAGCTCACGTACACCTACGGCGATGCCGCTCGTCCGGACCGCTTAACCAATGTTTCAGATGCCGGAAGCGCTGCCAAGGGCTTTAAATTTACGTCAGGAGCGGCCGCCTATACCTATGATCTAAACGGAAACCTCACGCAAGACAACCACAAAAGCCTGTCCTTCCAGTACAATTACCTGAATTTGCCCAATTACATCACCAACCCCGGCGGCTCGGAGATTACGATCACCTACACGGCGGATGGAGAAAAGCTCAGCAAAACATCGCCCACAGAAACCAGGAATTATGTATCAGGCATTGAGTACTTAGGAAACGCGCTGGATGCAATATATCACGGCGAAGGGCGTTGTACGCCTAATGGCGCCTCAGCATTTTACTACGAATACACCATCAAAGACCACCTGGGCAATGCCCGGATAAACTTCCGGGCCAATGGCGCAGCAGTGACGTTCCTGCAAGAACTACACTATTACCCTTTTGGCATGCTGATGGAAGGCATTGGCACAGCGCAGGTGACGAACAATGGGTATAAATACAACGGCAAAGAACTGAATGAGGATTTAGGCTTAAATTTGCACGATTATGGCGCGAGATGGTATGATGCGAGCTTGGGGAGATGGTGGAGTGTGGATCTTCTCGTTGAAAAGTATTCAAATTCAAGTCCATTTTCTTTTTCATTGAACAACCCAATTAGATATTTAGATTTTGCAGGAATGGCAGTAATTAATGGTTATCAAGAGGCTAGAGATCATGCAAGTGATAGACTTAATATGGCAAAAGAAAACTTGAATAGTTATAGCGGAGAAGATAAAAAAGCATTGAAGAAACTAAAAAGGGAAGTAAAAGATGCTCAAAGAGCTTTTGATCGAATTGATGCAAAGTATCAGTCTGTTGAAACCGCAATAAGGGATCTGAAAGAATATAACTCTCAAGAGTATAAGGATTTAAACAGCCTTCAAGATGCGGAAGGAAACTTCGTTAATGTGTACATTCAAGAGGAAGATCATTTAGCCGACGATAACGGGCAAACTTTATCTGGAAAAACAGAAACCTTGCCAGATAGGGTATTGGAGATTATAAATGCAGAAACCGGAGATAAAAAACTTGTTGCAAGCGTACAATCTAGGCATGGATCGAACACAGCAACTATAGTAATTAATTCCAATGAGCCTTCAAAAGGAGAAACTTTAGCGCATGAAGGTGGACATGTTCTTTACAATGTACCCAATTTGGCAACCTACTTGCTATGGCGCAAAGCTAATCCAAACAAAGATGGACATGCCAAAGGAGATCCTAGTGGTGAAAGGGCTTTTAAAGAACAAGGGATTTACCTAAAAAATAAAAAACTTAAAAAATGAGGAATTTGATTTATATTTTTTTGTTTTTTGCTGTTTGCACAAAAACAAATGCACAAAAATTGGATACTACATTGATGCTTTTTAAGGCAAAGATTTGTCTATTAGAGTATTCAAATGTCAAATCAAACAATGAAGTGCTTGATTTTTTTAATAGAGATTTGCCTTTTACTTTTCTAAAGAGTAAGGGATTTTCGAATAGGTTGTTATTTGTTGAAGTTCCGATAGCTTTTGATAGTATTTCAGCGTATAAATTTGTATATAATTATAAATTTATATTTGCATATAATTGCGAATCAAATGTTATTTACAGATTAAAGGGGTTTAGAGATAATGAATTTAATGATTTTTTTAGAGCGCTTCATAGCGCTAATAATATTGATTATAATGTAGCTTCAGAAACAGATTTGTCAAGTATGAAAAAGTTTGTAACGACTTTTAAGGTCGATAATTTAGATTTCGAGTGTCTGTACAAAACATTAAAAAAAAGGCCAAAAAATAAGGATTGTATTGTGCCAGCAAAACCCTTGATTGATTAGAAAACCACCGCCGGGGCGCCCACCGGCGGCTGGGTAGTGACCGCCGCTCCGGTGTACGATGAACTCAACCGCCTGGCAGACAAACGTTTGCATGCCAGCAATTACGATGGCATAACCCCCGTAGCCCTGGGAGCCAGCTTCAATTACCTGCAGAGCCTGGATTACACCTACAATATCCGGGGCTGGCTCACAGGCATCAACAACCCCGCCTCCTGTGCCCTTCAAGGCGGCGATCAACTGGCCGACCTGTTCAACATGGGTCTGGATTATGAAAGCACAGCCAATGGCGCCACAGCGCAATTCAACGGCAATATAGCCGCCATGCAATGGCGCACTAATGTAAACGGCTCCTGCCTCACACGGCAGCAATACCGCTTTACCTACGACTATGCCAACCGCCTGCTTACGGCCAATCATTTTACGCACAATGGTACCGCCTGGGTGAATACCAACAATTACTCTGAAAGCAACATTGCGTATGATCTGAACGGCAATATCAAGACCTACACGCGTCGTGGATTGACAGCTCCGGCTACTTTTGGCATCATTGATCAGCTCACGTACACGTACGGCGATGCGGCCCGTCCGGACCGCTTAACCAATGTGTCAGATGCCGGAAGCGCTGCCAAAGGCTTTAAGTTTACGTCTGGAGCGGCCGCCTATACCTATGATCTAAACGGAAACCTCACGCAGGACAACCACAAAAGCCTGTCCTTCCAGTACAACTACCTGAATCTGCCCAATTACATCACCAACCCCGGCGGCTCGGAGATTACGATCACCTACACGGCGGATGGAGAAAAGCTCAGCAAAACATCTCCCACAGAAACCAGGAATTATGTATCAGGTATTGAGTACTTAGGAAACGCGCTGGATGCAATATACCACGGAGAAGGGCGTTGTACACCTAATGGCGCAACGGCATTTTACTACGAATACACCATCAAAGACCACCTGGGCAATGCACGGATAAACTTCCGGGCCAATGGCGCGGCAGTAACGTTCCTGCAAGAACTGCATTATTACCCCTTTGGCATGCTGATGGAAGGCATTGGCACCGCGCAGGTGACGAACAATGGGTATAAATACAACGGGAAAGAACTGAATGAGGATTTAGGCTTAAATTTGCACGATTATGGCGCGAGATGGTATGATGCGAGCTTGGGAAGATGGTGGAGTGTGGATCCGATGGGGGGGAAGTATCAACCTTGGAGTGGGTATAATTATGCTCTGGGCAATCCAATGAAATTTGTTGACCCGAATGGGATGGAAGTTGTAGAAAATGGAGATAATACAACTTTCACTGGAGACGACGCTGTAAATCAATTTGCACGTCTAAAAAGATTATATGGTTCGGATGAAAATGCAAAAGAAGATAAAAGTGAAGTAAATGAGAATAGTAGAACGACAGAAGGCCCTGGCGACAAATTCAAATCACCCGATGCAGCAGCTAAAGATTGGGCTGCTACATACAACCATGAATCAATAGCAGATAATAAAGAAAGATCTTCGGCAATTTACAAAATTAAGGATTCAAAGGGTAATGTTTTATATGCTTATACACCGGCAGTAACAGGGGCTGGAGCTTCCGCGCCGGATGTTGAAACTACACCTCCAGGGACTCAAAGAATTGCAGATATTCATTCGCATGCTGCCTATGATGTTAAATATGATAACAACAACTTCTCACCAAATGACAAAATTGACAATAAATTTGATAATGAGCTTGGTTATGTTGTAACACCTTCAGGCTCTATTCAAAAGTATGATCCAAAGACAGGTACAATTACAATAGTTGCCACGAACGCACCATCTGATTTAAATGATCCTACTGCTCCGCAGCCTCCAAAACTTAACACTCCACCGATAATCAACTTTTCTATAAATCATGAATAAAACCATATTATGCATGTTATATGCGCTGTTTCATTGTTTCGGTTGTAGCCTTAAACAACCTGAACCATCTTCCTCTGTAAATAGCTATTCGGTTTTTGCTGTTCCAGATGAAGGTGAAGCAAAAAAAATTGCGTTGGAATCATGGTTGTCTTTGTATGGTGAGTCGGTTTTAGTGGATACGCCTTTTGTGTGTCAATTGAAAGATAGTATTTGGATAGTTGAGGGTACTCTTAATGGAAATAAAAAAGGCGGAGCACCGTATATAGAGATCGGGAGGTATGATGGAAGGATTTATATGGTCAGTCATAGCAAATGATCATTAAAATTGCTGAAATATAGGGTAATTCTGACCCGCCCAGTCTTCCCACACAACCTTATTTCCACATCCCACAGCCCCGCTATCAAAATAAAGGCTGCTTTTTGGTAGAATGGGCATTGCGCTGTACTTTTCTGCTTGGAGAAAACTCCAAGCAAGGCGCTTGGGTAACAGGGTAATCATTCATTAGAGTTGTTGTGGTATGATAATCAATCATTTAAGCAAAAGTTCCAGATTCCGGCACAAACACCTGCAACGAGGTTATACAATTGAATATCGCGACAGCGTAAACGATCTGATAAAAATCTAAAACGCTTCAATC
>DATGWL010000214.1:0-21272 GCA_035299505.1 Saprospiraceae bacterium
AACCACCTCAAATCTCCTCATTCTCCAGCACCATTACTCCTTCCATATTTCGGTTGGCAGCAGCAACGAGCGCTGCGGCAACAGCAGAGGCCTGAACGCCCCGATAACGTTTGGGAATGATGGGCCTGAGCAACTGAGCCAGGAAAATGCCTATTTTTTCGCCTAACCGGAATTCTGTCCGATTGCCCAACAGGAAAGATGGTCGAACGATCACCAGACTGGGGAAGCCGAGCATTTTCAGTTTCTCTTCCAACTCGCCCTTCACGCGGAGGTAAAAAGTAGATGATTTGGCATCTGTGCCTACGGAAGAAACCAAAAAGTACCCCCGTACCCCCTGCTGCCGGGCTATACGACCAATTTCGTAGGGATAAATACCATCAATGCGATGTTGTACCTCCTTCGAGCCTGCTTTCTTGATGGTGGTGCCCAGCGCGCAAAACAACTCATCACCCTGAATTTTTTCGGGATCCGGATGATCAAAATCCAGAATCTCCTGTCGCAATTTCGGGTGGTTGATATCCAGAGGACGTCTCACCAGGGCTACTACTTCCCGATATGCCGGATGAGCCAGCAATTGCTGCATCAAATGACCACCAACCAGTCCGCTGGCGCCGATGATGAGGGCTGTTTTATTTTGATTGGTCATTTAGTGGTCATTTAGTGGTCATTTAGTGGTCATTGAGGGTCATTTAGGCGTCATTTGGGGGGCATTGGGGGGGAGAGATTAAAGCAGATGCCAGGCCGAACGACTTCTGCGAAATCTGCGGGAAACCTATCAAACGTGAGTAGGAAACCCTTAAAACGTGAGTATCTATTTTGGAAAGCGAAGATGAGGTTTCGCACAGATTTCACACAGATTTTTTGCACAGATTCTACACAGATGACATTCAGCCTGGCTAGCGCTTTTGCTACGCTCAAGATAATGCTCCCAACCCTATTGTTTCACTGCGGGACGGTCATAGTGACAACATTCATGCAGTTTCTTGTACACTTTGTCTTCCGCACGGGCCTTATCCGTATCGTGTCCAACGGCGGCTACGGCCTGATGAATTTTGGTGGGTTTCACTTTGTTCGCTTCAAAATGCACCGTCAGTATTTTACTGTCTACATCCCAATCGGCAAAGGTTACGCCGTCAATTTTGGCTGCTTTTTCTATGCGTTTTTCGCACATGCCGCAATTGCCGTAAACCTTGAATTTGGTGGTCATAGCCTCCGTTGCTGGCGTCTGAGCCTGTGCGAACGTAAAGCTGAACATGAATATGCTGAAAAAAAGAATCTGTTTCATGATGAAAAAATTTAATGATGAAAAAAACTTCAAACCCTTCAAACCCTTCAAACCCTTCAAACCCCTCAAACCCTTCAAACCCTTCAAACTCCTCAAAGCCCCTTCGGCGCCCATCTAACCCCCAGATAACCTATCTGTCGCATCATGGGAGCCCAAACCTGGGAGCCATTAAAGTAAGGCGAAGAAGGATCGTTTGCCGCAATAATTACATGGTGCTGCTGGTATCCGGTGATGTTTTCACAACCCGCATACAACTCCAGGTTATTGCCCAATTTACGAGTCAATTGGGCATTCCAAAGTGCAAATGTTGGACTGTTCACCGGAAAATCATGCGTGAGCTCATGTGGCAGGAAAGAATTGTCGGGCAGGCGCTGCGGCCCTACAATTTGCACGTGAGTATTCAGGCTCCAACGTTTGTTGGGCGTGGTATAATCCAGTGAAACCAAACCACGCAATCTGGCCACCAGCGGCACCGTCCTCAGCTCGCCATCGGCATAGGTGGCACGCACGTCGTTCCATTTCATAGCAGCCTTAATGTCCAGGCCAGGCAGAACATTGTATTGCACGTTGAGCAATACGCTGTTGCTGTATGATTTTCCAGTACTGTTGTAAAAGAACACTGTCCATTCTGAGTTCACCGGCGCCTCTTCCACATCCACCAGCACCTGACGAACAAAATCTGTTCGGTAAACATCCAGACTGATGCTGGCTTCGCGCTGAGCTACATTGAACTTCTGGGTATAATTTACCCCATAATTCCAGGCTTCTTCCGGTCCGAGTTGTTCCTGTGGCGTACCAAACGGCGGACGTGAAAACTGGAAGCTGCGGTTGCTGGCCAACAGGCTGATGTTTTCTGCCACCACGTTCGGGGAACGAAATCCTTTGCCGGCCGAAACGCGAACAATGCTTTTTTCCGTGAAATTGTACTTGGCACTCAAACGTGGCGTAACCTGCCAGCCAAAGCGACTGTTCCAATCTGCACGTGTTCCGAGCACAATCACCAAATCCGGAATTTCCATGTGCAAACTCGGGCGACTGTAGGTATATTCAGCCATCAAACCAGGCACAAACTCCTGGCGATCCAGATTGCCTTCATTTACATTTTCCCGTATATCATCGTAAACAATGGATGGAGCCACCAAAATCCTGTGGTTGGTATTGCCAATAATATCCTGCACCAGGCTCTGCCAATAAAAAGAACGTTGCTCTCCCCGGTAAGTGTTGGGGCCAAACTGGGATTGAGTACGGTGCCAGGAACCACTAATGATGTTCCCTAACTCCAAAAAACGATTTCCCAAAAATTCTTCCTTCCCATATTTACCCCAAACCTCCACCCGGTCGTTCTGCTGATCAATCCGGAACCGCGGCCCCTGATACCCCTCAATATCCTGAAATTGTCCGCTTTGCCTTCTATCTGTAAGTGCCTGTATGTTAAACTGAGCACAGCCTGCCGGACCATCATATTTCCAGCGGTACATGCCGTTCAGTTGTTGCCGGTCCGGGGAGTCTTTAAACCGGTCGCCATTCATATCCCATTTATTCTCCACGAAAGAGCCGTGCAACAGCAGACCGTGGTGCGAAACCTCTCCTTTTTTATTCAGGTGAACATTCACCTCTCCACGCCCTTCCGTGCTGCTGAACACATTGACAAACAAAGGTTTATCCTGATCGGGCTTCACAATTTCAGCGTTCACCTGTCCGGTAATACCCGTATTGCCATTTTTCACACTGCTGGCGCCTTTGGCCAAATCCACGCCGGCAAGCCAGGTGCCGGGAATATACTCGAAGGCAAATGGAGTAGCAATGCCGGTCATTGTTGGTCGGTTTTCCACCAAAAACTGACTGTAAATACCGCGCAGGCCCAACAGTTGAATTTCTTTTACCCCGGTTAAAGCATTGGGGTAAGTAACATCTATGGCGCCATTGGTTTGGAAACTTTCGGAAAGGTTGCAACAGGGCGCCTTTCGGAGTTCCTGACTGGTAACGCTCTCCACATTGCGCACGCCAATGCTGGAGATAAACACATCACCGCCTTTGGCTTTTACGGTAACCTCATCCAGTTGTTTGACACCTGTGATTTCCACCCAGATTTTGTCTTCACCGGGAAGCACCTGCACTTCAGCGGGAGTGTAGCCTACATAATTAATGACCAGGGTGGCTTCCTGATCGCGTTTGGGCACTGCAAAGCGCCCTTCTGCATCGGTGGTAACACCCTGGCGGGTATCCTTCCAAAACACGGAAGCGCCGATGAGTATTTCTTCTTTTTCGTTGGTAACAAGACCGGTGACGAACCCTTCAGGCGTTTGTGCCAGGAGCGGAAGATATCCGGCCAGAAATCCCAACAAGGAAAATATCTTTTTCATTTTACTGCATGATTAACATGAAAAGTGATCCAATAAACCTTCGTGGTTTATTGGGCAAACAATTCAGCACATGCAGCACTAACACCGGAAAACACCGTGGCGCACACAAATCATGCGACCACTGAGCGGGGGAGGGGGACGATCGAAACGGCTGATTTCCAGCGGACGGGCAACAGGCTGCAAAGCCGGTTCAAAAGCCTGGAATACAGGCAGGAAGCACCATTTTGTGCTGTCCAGTTTTTTCAAGCCCGTATTACTTACTTCGTAATCAGCTTTGAGTTTTACTACACGGGTAGTCTTTTTGGTACAACCGTCGTCTTTTTGAGCAGGTTTTTCACAACAGGATTTAGGGGCCTGGGGAGCCGGCTTTTTGCAGCATTCTGCTACATTAGCCATCATTTCCTGCATGTGGCAGGCATCTTCCGCCTCAAAAAGAGACACGGTGGTTTCGCCAACGCAATAGCAATATACCTGGTGAATGCTGACACCCGCGGTGGAACTCACCAGCGCCAGGGCCCAAAGCCAAACCAGGGATATTTTGAATCGGGAAGCCATTTTATATATTGCTGCTGCAAAGATAAGTCAAATACCGTTCCATCAAAAATCGCAGGCCGGTTTTGCCATGCATTGACAGTTTATAAACAGTAATCATTGCTTAGAATACATCTCAAAAACACCTGCAGAGCTGAAAAGCTGTCTGTTACCCGAATTCAGCGTTTATTTTTTTCGCCATAGGTACCACTATGACTGCAAAAAATGGCCTTGTCTTCGGGCAGCATCCAATCTTTTCATCTCCATCGCTATTTTTGAGATGACTTCTAGTTTCCGCAAAGGAATTCTAACGGAAACGTACTTTTGCGACGTCTTAACGATTTTCAGCCCCCCAGGCATACCAAACACATTCTTTCATGGAGACAATAGGTATATTAGGCGCCGGAGCTATGGGCAGCGGCATTGCACAGGTAGCAGCTGCCGCCGGCCATAATGTGGTAATTTGCGACAACCTGATCATTGCGCTTACGAGAGCAAGCAGAAACATTCAGGCTACCCTCAAAGCCCTGGTGGAGAAGGGTAAAATGACGGATGCTGAATCCTACGCTTTGTTCAGCAGGCTGAAATTTACAGATCACATGAGCGAGTTTCGCGATTGTTCCATTGTGATTGAAGCTATTGTAGAAGATATTGAGCAAAAACAAATTGCCTTCCGCAGTATGGAAGCGGTGGTGGATGAACACACCATTCTGGCCAGCAATACCTCTTCTTTGTCTATTTCAGCCATGGGTGCAGCCCTCAAGCATCCGGAACGGATTCTGGGCGTGCACTTTTTTAACCCTGCGCCACTCATGCGTTTGGTGGAAATCATTCCCGGACTGCAAACCAGTCCGGATGTGGTAGAAATTGGCAAAAAGTTGATCAACGGCTGGGGCAAAACCACCGTCGTTGCCAAAGATACGCCCGGATTTATTGTAAACCGGGTAGCTCGCCCCTACTATGGTGAGGCGCTTCGGATTTACGATGAAGGCATAGCAGACGAAGCTACCATTGACTGGGCTATGCGGGATTTGTGCGGTTTTCGGATGGGGCCATTCGAGTTGATGGATTTTATTGGTAACGACATCAACTATGCCGTTACCGAAGTTGTATTCTCCAATTTCTTCTACGATCCGCGTTATAAACCATCATTTACCCAGAAAAGACTGGTAGATGCACACTACTTCGGCCGCAAAACCTCTAAAGGATTTTACGACTACCGCCCCGGCGCCGTAAAACCCGAGCCCGTAAGAGACGAGGCCCTGGGCAGAGAAATTTCCACCCGGATACTGGCCATGCTCATCAACGAAGCAGCCGATGCTCTGTATCTCCGTGTGGCCAGCAGAGAAGATATTGAACTGGCCATGACCCAGGGGGTAAATTACCCTAAAGGATTGCTTTCATGGGCCGATGAAATTGGTATACAGAATATTGTAGACAAACTGGATTCCCTGTATGTGGAATACCTGGAAGACCGGTATCGCTGCAGCCCGCTCCTGCGCAAAATGAGCAGAGAAGGCAGAAGATTCTTTTAACTCGAAAACTCAAACACTCAAACACTCAAAAACTCGAAAACTCGAAAACTCAAACACTCAAACCCATGGCATCTATTTTCACACGCATCGTTAACGGCGAAATCCCTTGCCACAAAATTGCCGAAACCGACAAATACCTGGCATTTTTGGATGTGCGTCCGCAGACATACGGACATACACTTTGCATCACCAAAGAGGAAATTGATTACATTTTTGATGTAGACGACGAGCTGTATGCCGGACTTTGGTTGTTTGCCAAACATGTTGCCAAGGGACTCAAGCAGGTAGTGCCTTGCAAACGGGTTTGCATTGTGGTGATTGGCGACGAAGTTCGGCATACGCATGTTCACCTGCTGCCATTCAACAGCATGGAAGATGTCACCTTCAGTCGTGGCGCCAAGGTGGATCTTTCTCAGGATGAAATGCGCGAACTGGCCTCCAAAATTGCCGCAGCAGTGGCAGCATAAGCCTCATCATGACAATACCCTGGCGTATTTTATTCGGGATAGATGTCTTGCTGAATATCTCGGGTATTCTGCTGGATCAACCTTGGCTGATTCAAATAAGCAAACCCTTGCTGATGCCCTTGCTGGCCGGCTGGTTTCTGGCAGAAACACCGGGGCGGAGCGGTTTTATCCGCACGGTCGTCTTGCTGGCTTTGCTCTTTTCCACTTTGGGCGATATTTTGCTCATGTTTGAGGGCGGGTTGTTTTTCCTGACTGGCCTGGGCGCTTTTTTACTAGCGCACCTGTGCTACATAGGCGCATTTACCCACATCAGCAGTCTCAACAAAGGTTTTTTGGCGAAGCAACCCCTGATTAGTCTTCCATTCCTGGCATATCCGTTGTTTTTACTCTGGTTTTTATGGAACGGCATTTCTTCAGGCATGACAATTCCGGTTTGCTTATACGCTGGTGTCATTACCATTATGGCGCTGAGCGTGGTAAACCTGAAAGACAAACTGGGGGCCGGACATTTCACAGCCATGATTGCCGGAGCCCTGTTGTTTGTGCTTTCAGACAGCCTGATTGCGGTGTCCAAATTTGGCCAAACCTTTGCCGGCGTTCGGCCCGCCATCATGTTAACTTACGTTGCAGGACAATATTTATTGATCCAAAGCGCTATTAAGTGGCTCCAAAAGCACGAATAACCGCACCCTAACCGTTAAAGGTTTGCCAATTTTCGCATAAGGGCCAATTAATTGCCTTTGTTTGCACAAAAAACCGGAACTTGGAGCCGGCAATGAACCCCAATGCTCTCCACCACATAACCAAACTGATTTTTTCACCAACCGTTTCAGATGTACAAACTGACTATGAAAAGAACGCTACCCTTGCTGTTCGCGCTTCTCTGCGCCCTTTCCGCTGCCGCTCAAGTACCTGTTTGCGTACGCGACTCCTCTGTGATTCAATCCGGAGCACTGCTCGCGCCAGCACCTTACACGGAGCAAGCCCCAGATTACAACCTCGCCGACGCCTGCATTGACCATCCTTACAATCAGTCGGTTACTGTTAACGTACCTACTACTTTCCAGGGCATTCCGATCACTACGGTGAGCATTGCCACTACCGGCGCTATCAGCGATTTGCCGATTGGCCTTACCTATGCCTGCGATCCGCCTAACTGCGTATTTGCAGCGGGTTCTTTGGGTTGTATCGTAATTTACGGCACCCCAACCAATGCCAACATTGCACCAGATACCGCAGACCTGGGTATTACAGCTACGGTAAATACGCCTTTCGGTGGCCTGCCAGTTCAGTTCCCGGGCCAGCTGGCTCCAGGCTCACACTACTATCTCGCATTGAAAACTGCTGATTGCCTGGTAGGAACTTACGACCTCGGTGGTCAGTTCACCCTGCTGAAAAATGCACCAAACCCATTCAGCAGCCAAACCGTTATCATCGCTGAATCACAGGTAGCCGACGAGTTCTTCTTTGAAGTGTTCGACATGCTGGGGCAGCGTGTACACCAGCAAACACTGCGTATGGAAGTTGGCCGCAACGAATTCACCTTCGAAGCCGGCAATCTGGCTAATGGCGCTTACTTCTACACACTCAGCAACAAAAACGGCAAAGCCGTTCGACAGTTGATGGTTGCGAAATGAGTGTTTGAGTGTTTGAGTGTTTGAGTGTTTGAGTTGGCGTTCGGCTTCGTTGTTGTTCGGGCTTCGCCCTTAATCCAATTGGGATTCCGTGGACTACCAAGCCGAACGCCAACTCAAACACTCAAACACTCGAAAACTCAAACACTCCAAAACTCAAACACTCGAAAACTCAAACACTCTCTTTAATCCCTGCTCTCAATCGGTCTCATCGAAAAGATGGTTGCCTTTAATCTGACGAAGCGCCGTAGGTATACGTCGCTTTCGCCTTCTGAGTTTTGCAACATTTTTTCACTTTTCTAACCGGTTGTATCCATGCGACAACTTCTACTAACCATTTGTTTATCTACCCTTCTCTTCCCTTTTCTTTCTTTGGCGCAAACAGGTTGTCCGGGCTGTACCGTGAGTGTCCCGGCAAGTTTTCCAGCCGATACCATTTTTCTTCCTGACCTGCCCGACGGCGAAAAAGGCACGCCTTATCAACAGGATGTTTCGTTCCGATTGCCCAAAACTACCACACCGGTAAATGCCATAGACAGCACCACTCCTCCGGGGCTGACTATTTCCAAGTTTGAAATCCTGTCGGTAGAAGGCTTGCCGCAAGGCTTGTATTGGCAACTCAACCAATCAGAATTTGATCCGGCAGTACAAACGGATGGTTGTATCAGGATTTGTGGCACGCCGCTGGAATCAGATTCCTTCGAGCTGACCGTTACGCTAAAGGCCACAGTATTTATCATTTCGCAGGTATCTACCTTCCCGATGTCGCTGCACATCGCGCCTAAAACCAGCATCACCGAAGGATTTTCACTGCTCAATCCAAGTGGCTGCGGTAGCACAACCGTTGAAGTAACCAATCTGGTGCCCTCCAACGGCAATGAAGGCTTTACTTATGCCTGGCAGTTTGGAGATGGCTCTCCAACCGATTACGAGGAAAACCCAACACCACACACTTACAACCAGCCTGGCGTATACGAGATAGCCTACGAGGCTATTATTGACACCGCTGGCTACACACTGGAAAGTGTTATCGTTCAGGACATCGACTGTACCGATCCTCCGCTTTTTGGCAACCCGGACCTGTTTTTGGAAATCAAAAACCCGCAGGGCGACATCATTTTCAACTCCTCTCCGGCCATTAACAGCACGCCACTCCCCTACACCTTTCCTGTCAACCTCAGACTGGGCGCAGGCAACTACACGCTACAGGTTTGGGATAACGATGCTGGAATCAAGGGCGGCGACGACGATTGTGGCATCCTAACCTTCAATATCCTGAGCGATGGAAGCCTGGTGGCTGGCGGTCTGACCGTAGAAATGAATATCCTGCATCCCATAGATACAGTGCGCTCGGTGGATACCGTGATCGTTTATCCGCAACCTGCCGACCCCGTCATCAATGCACCCATGGGCCTCACCGCCTGTCAGGGCGAAGATGGCCCCAATCTGATATCTTCTTATGGATTTGGCAATCAATGGCTGCTGAACGGCAATCTCATTCCCGGCGCCACAGATTTTGTGCATCAGGCCGAAACAGGCAGTTCTTATCAGGTGCAGTATGTGTCGTCATTTGGCTGTGTGGCCGTTTCAGCGCCAGTAGAGGTTGTATTCCATCCGCTGCCAGCGGCGCCGGTATGGTTCAATTACAACAACTCCCTGCGCATGACAGATACCACCAATCTGCCGGCACAATATTCCCTGCAGTGGTACAAAAACGGCATTGAAATACCGGGCGAAACAGATTTCTGGTACTGCTCAACTACCAGTGGCACGTACATGCTGGTTATAACAGATCAAAACACAGGGTGTACAAGTACACACAGCGCAGCGGTAACCAATAACCCGAACTACAATTGCCTCACCGGCACAGAAGACATCGCTTACCAAAGCTTCACGGTAATGCCCAACCCGGCCCGCGACCAGGTGGTGCTTCAATTGCCGGTTGCCCTGGATCAGCGCGCCAGCATCCGGATTCATGACATGTGCGGACGATTGATCCGGACAGAGCATCCGGGCGCCTCCAACGATACATTTACCCTTTCTCTGGAACAACTGACACCGGGCATATATGCTGTAGAAGTGCTGTCTGAAAATTTCAGAGGTATGGCGAGAGTGGTGAAGATGTGATATTAGAGGTCATTGGGGGGCATTTAATGGTCATTAAGTCATTTAGGGGTCATTAAGTCATTTAGGGGTCATTTATGACGTTCAGTGCCTAAAAAATCTTAGGGGTCATTTAAGGTTACTTCTGGTTGCTTTTTTATAAAAACGACCAGAAATGACCCTAAATGACCCCTAAATGACTTCAAATAACCCCTAAATGACTTCAAATGACCCCTAAATGACTCAAATGACCATTAAAAGTGCCCGAGACGGGACTCGAACCCGTACGACCGGTAAGGTCAAGGGATTTTAAGTCCCTCGTGTCTACCATTTCACCACCCGGGCATTGCGCAACAAAGTTGCAATGAAGTTTTCAATCGCACAAATCAGCAGGATAAATATTGTACTGATGTTGCCTTCATTGAAACAAAAAAGCCTCCCCGAAACTCCGGGAAGGCTTTGAGCGGAAAACGAGATTCGAACTCGCGACCTCGACCTTGGCAAGGTCGCGCTCTACCAGCTGAGCTATTTCCGCGATGGTTTGCAAATTCAAGTTTTGTGCCTTGCGTTTTGCGGGTGCAAAGATAAGCGCACGAGTTTTGGTTTGACAAATATTTTTTGAAAAAAATTTTTCAAAACTTCATTTTTTCTGAAAACCCCGGTTTTCAGGGGTTTTTCAGGCCATTTAAGCCTCTTTTTGATCAAATTCTTCCTGCCGCGACTCCTCCAGTTTGCGTTTGAGGAAAAAATAAGTTTCCAGCTGAGTCCTAACCGGGATATCACTTCCGGTGCGGCGATAATCATTGCGGTTCTGGGCATCAATAATTCGTGCCTTGACATTATCGTTGAGCTGGATGTCGATCAAAGCGCGGATGTCTTTTTGCAACTCAGGATCGTACACCGGAAAAATGGTCTCAATCCGGAAAGAAAGATTACGCTCCATCCAGTCGGCGCTGCTGAGGTAAATACGTTCCTCACCGCCGTGGTGGAAAATAAACACCCGCGCATGCTCCAGGAAGCGGTCTACAATACTCACCACCTCGATATTTTCACTCAAGCCCGGCAAGCCAGGCACCAGGCAGCATATACCACGCACAATGAGCTGGATTTTTACACCGGCCTTGGAGGCGTGGTAAAGTTTGGCAATGATTTCTTTGTCTTCCAGGCTGTTCAGTTTCAGGATCATTTCCGCCCTTTCTCCTTTTTGAGCAGCTTCTACTTCCCGATCAATGAGTTGATACAATCCTTCGCGCAGGTTGAATTTACCTACCAGCAGGTGTTTGAATGGCTGCGTAGGAGGCATGTTTTCCAGGTGCGCCAGCACATTGCTTACTTCATTGGTAAGCCTGGTATCAGCGGTAAGCAAACCAAAATCCGAGTAAATTTTGGCGGTTTCTTCATGGAAGTTACCTGTTCCCAAATAAGCATACAACTTCGGATGACCGTTTTCTACCCGGCGTACCAGAGCCAGTTTGGAATGCACCTTAAGTCCGGGCAATGAGTAGTGTACCCGAACGCCGGCCTTTTCCAAACGCTCGCCCCATTCCAGGTTGGTAGCCTCATCAAACCGCGCTTTGATTTCTACAAAGGCCGACACCTGTTTGCCACGCTGAACAGCTTCCATGAGCGCTTCCAAAATGCGGCTGCTTTTGGCCACCCGGTATTGGATCACCTTAATATGGGTAACAGCTGGATCGGTAGCTGCTTTTTCAAAAAACTGAACAACCGGCTCAAACGACTGGTAAGGCACATGCACCAGCTGATCGGCATCGGAAATGGCCTTGAAATAATCCGGGGCATCTGTTAGCACCGGATGCGGCAGTGGCGCGAGCGGCTTGTTTTTCAGGTGCTTTAAGCCAAAATCCGGGAATCGGAAAAAATCGAAATTATTGTGATAACGCCCTTCCGGCAACATATCATTCTTCCGCAGATCAAACGTATCCTGCAGGTAAGACAGCAGGTGTTGGGGCATTTCCCGATCGTACACGAAACGACTGGCCGGACCCACCTGCCGTTTCTGCAAGCTGGATTTGATTTTTTGAATCAGGTCGCCGCTGTATTCATCCTCAATATGCAGTTCTGCGTCGCGGGTCAATTTGATGGAATAGGTGTCCTGGATATCGTACCCGGGAAACAGTCGCGAAACGGAATGACGTACAATGTCATCCAGCAGAATTACATCATGACGGTCGCCTTTGGTAGGCAGAGGCACAAAGCGCGGGAGCTGATCTGAAGGAATTTTAACCAGAGCATATTCACTTTCAGAAAGCGGCTTCTTTTTGGGCCGAAGGTGTACCGCCAGATACAGGTGAGCATTGGCGAGGAAAGGATTGATCCGGCGTTTCACCAACAACACCGGCATAACGAAAGGCAACAGGTTGGAGAGAAAATAATCTTCCACAAAAACCCGCTGTTCATCGTTGAGGTCCAAACGTCGAAGGATATGTACATGGTGTTTGCGCAGTTCCGGAACGATTTGTTTTTCAAAAATCTGGGAAAACTCTTCCTGCTGCCGGTTCACAATCAGGTGAATGTTTTTCAGCAAATCGGCGGGATCAAAATCCAGTCGGGCGCGTGTTTTTTTGCCCACCTTTTTCAATTTCCGGATACCAGCCACCCGGATTCTGAAAAACTCATCCAGGTTGGAGGAATAAATAGCCAGAAACTTCAATCGTTCCAGCAATGGCACGGCAGGATCTTTGGCCTCTTGCAGCACACGGTAATTAAAAGAAAGCCAGGAAGCGTCGCGGTGGGTATATGGGAGCACGGTTGAGGGTGTGGGTTTAACGTAGCGGCGGGTTTAGCCGCCGAATACAGTTTTAAAGGGTTTAACGTACCGGCGGGTTTAGCCGCCGAATTCAGGTTTAAGGGGGCAAAAATGTAATTTTTTACATTTTTAGTTTGTCAAAAAGCTGTCAGACGGCTTTTTTTGACTAAAACTTAATGGCCCATAACGCCTCTGGTCATTTCCCGTTTTCCGGGTGGGCCGGGCAAACGCTCGGTGGTGAATCCTGCCCGACGAAGTCGGCGGCGAAATTCTCCCTGGGCACAATAGGTCACCAGCCCGCCGCCGGGGTTCATGGCCTGGGCCAACCGGGCGAAAATAACCTCCTCCCATAATTCTGGTTGGGCCTGAGGTGCGAATGCATCAAAAAAAATAACATCATAGGTTCGGTCTGGCACAAAATCCTGCAGCCGCAGCAGTTTCTTTTCCAGAGTAAAATGATCAGAAAGTACCAGAGGCTGATCCCAGGCTGCTTTGTGCAAGCGCATGAAGTCTGAAGAGCGGGTAGGTTCATCCAGCATTTTCGGGTAATTGAGGTCAGCCGCTTCTTCCGCTGAAATCGGGTGCGTTTCCAGACTTTGGTAATGCAGCTTCCAACCCCTGCGCTCCGCCTCCAACCAGCTCATAAACGCATTTAATCCAGTACCAAAGCCAACCTCCAGCACAGAAATCTCGTTCTTCTCTGTAGCCTTCCAATGCAAACCCATGCCGATAAATACATGATCGGTTTCCGTGATCGCTCCATGTTTGGAATGATACGTAACATTGTAAATATCAGATAATATTGTGTGCGAGCCGTCGGCAGATTCAATAATAGGCATGGGTTAGATTCGAATCTAATTTGTTCAATTCAGACAAAATTAAAAAACAAGCGCTTTGTTCAACCATCATCGTTAAACGTTCGCCCTACCTTCGCCCTCCACTTATGGAAGACTTCAAAATCAATCTCGACCGCGACCTTGTTTTTTTCGATGTGGAAACCACAGGTCTGAACGTTATCCGCGACCGAATAGTACAAATTGCGCTGGTCAAACTCCGCAAAAACGGTCAACCACCCGAAGAACTGTCAATGCTCATCAACCCGGGCATTCCCATTTCTGAAGAATCCATGGCCATCCACGGAATTACGCCGAAAGATCTGGCAAACAAGCCCACATTCGGGCAGGTTGCGCAAAAGATTATGGATTTCATTGGCAATGCCGACCTCGGAGGCTACAATTCCAATCGATTTGATGTGCCAATGCTGATGGAAGAGTTCGCAAGGGTTGGGATGGAACTCGACATATCCAAACGTCGCCTCATTGATGCGCAACGGATATTTTACAAAATGGAGCCACGTACCCTCAAAGCAGCTTACCGACTCTATTGCCAGAAAGAACTGGAAGATGCCCACGATGCCCTGGCCGATGTACGCGCTACCGTTGAAGTGTTTAAAGGCCAGATCAGAGCCTATGAAGGCAAAGATTTGCAGGATGAAGACGGCAATCTGATTCCTGCTCCAATCCAAAACAATATTCAGGCCATACATGAGTTTACCAACGACCTGAATTTCATTGATGCTACCCAAAAACTGCGGGTGCAAATGGATGGAACCGTGGTTTTCAACTTTGGCAAATACGTGGGCGAATCTGTTAAAGCCGTGCTTACCCGGGAACGCCATTACGCCGGATGGATTCTGGAAAAGGAGTTTTCTTCCCAGGTGAAACAGTATATCCGCCAGGTTATGAAAGAAATTGGATAGTCAACTACCCCTGCAAATGCGTACCTTAATTTGTCTGATCCTTTGCTCTGTTTTTTTGGCCTCCTGCTACGAACCCAAGGAAGGCTGCCTGGATATTTCAGCCACCAACTTCAATGCCGCCGCCGATGAAGATTGCTGTTGCGAATATCCCAAACTGATACTGGCAGTCAATCAGGTGTACGATACGCTGCCATTCAAATCCGATTCCTTGTATCCTGACGATCAGGGCAATCTCTTTCGGATCAAAAGCGTGCTGTTTTACCTGTCTGAATTTTCACTCACGCAAAACAGTGTCACCTATCAGGTAACAGATACCATTAACCTGAAAACCTACACCGGCGCCGATACCGTTCGCCAGCGCTTTACCGATGACTTTCAGCTGGTACGACGCTCACCTATAACTTATACCTTAGGCACCTTTCCGCAGGACGGACTTTTCAACAACCTGGTAATGCGGCTGGGCCTGCCGGATAAGGCGCAACAAGTGGTGCCCTCGCAAGCGCCCACCTCACACCCTTTGGCCGTGCAAACAGAAAATTTGTGGTTAAACCATACCGATGGCTACGTCTGGCTGCAAGCTATTGTAGTTCGGGATTCCATGAGCAGTACCGTGCCGGATACCCTGCGTTTCACCAAAGCCGACCTCGGCAATCAGACTTATGGTTTCTCCGCCCAATTGATGCACCAAACCGGTTACGATTTCCCGGTTATCCTGACAGTGGATTACCAAAAAATGTTCAAAGGAATAAATTGGTCAATGCACGACATTTCAGCCTGGAAAAGTCAGATAAAATCCAACCTGATCACAACTTTCTCTGTTTCACAGTAAATTTACAGCCAACAACTTTTTCCACCACACCATGAAAAAATATTCATTATTTCTGACCATACTGAGCCTCCTGTTTATCCTTTCCTGCAAGGATAAAAACGAAGGCCCATCCACTGATTTTTCCATCACTTTCAGCGCTACATACGGAGCCGAAACCCTGGAAAAAAACAAGGATTATACCTTCAATGGCTTCCCGATTTTTGTTGAAAGTTGCCGCATGTACCTCTCCGATATCCGACTGATCAATGCAGACCGGGAGGTCATCATTTCAGATGTAGAATACCTCGATTTCACACCGGAAAACGCGGTTTCAGCAAGTCCAACCATCGTATTCAAAAACGTTCCGGAAGGCGACTACACCTCCATCCGACTCGGATATGGCGTTAGCCCTGCCCTGAATGCCAAAAAACCCTCCAACTTCCCGGCAGGCTCCCCATTGGCCATCGAAAATGATTACTGGGCTGGTTGGAAAAGTTATATTTTCTCTGTGCTCGACGGCAAAGCTGATCCTGACAACAACGGCACCAAAAATCTGTCGTTCTCCTACCACTGCGGATCTGATGCCGTGTATAAAACGGTGGAGTTTTTCACCCCCATTAAAGTACAGGCCGACGCTTTCACCCAAGCTTCCATTTCTTTTGATATGAAGGAGTTCCTGACCAACGATGATGGAACACCGTACGATATGGTGAACAATCCGGCAACTTCCAATGATGCCGGCAATGTAGTAGTGGCCCAGGCTTTGACCGCCCATTGGGGACGCGCCACCAGAGTAAGACAATAAGCTGGTCGCAATTTCTCCTAACCTGGTTAAATTTCACGAATAATGACCACTTTCCTTCAAAAAAATGCACTCTTGGTGGTAATGAGCTTCATTGCCGGATTTGTATTTCTGGAAGCCTGCCGTCCGGAAGACCCGGGGCCAGGCCCCAATCCTACCCCCGGCGATCTGGAGTATATTGTCTATGATCCCCAGACCTACGTGATACCCAAACCTACGTTTTTCCCTGAAATTCCGATTCCGGCCGACAACCCCATGACCAAGGACGGCGTTCAGCTGGGGCGCCGGTTGTTTTACGATCCCATCCTGTCGGCAGACAGTACCATGTCCTGCTCCTCCTGCCACCTTCCGGAGGCCAGTTTTACGGATAATAAGAAGTTTTCCATTGGCATCGACGGTATTGCAGGCAAACGCAACTCCATGTCGCTGCTGAACGTGGCCTACGTAACAGATGGTTTGTTTTGGGACGGCCGGGCTGCCACCCTGGAGAAACAGGCATTGGCGCCGGTGGAAGACCCCATTGAGTTGCACAACTCCTGGGATAATGTGATAAAGAAATTGAAACTGCACCCCACATACCCACAGTTGTTCCGTAAGGCATTCGGAATAAATGACCGTGAAGAGATTACCAAAGAGCTGGCAGCCAAGGCCATTGCCCAGTTTGAACGAATTCTAATCAGCAGCGGCAATTCAAAATTCGATCGCTTTGTGAATGGCGATGTGGACGCCTTTGATGATGAAGAAATTGACGGTAAACTCATGTTTTTTGATGAGGGCGCTGCCTACAACCTGCCTGACGCCCAATGTTTTCACTGCCATGGCGGCGTTACCCTCACCGGAGGCAAGTTTTTCAACAATGGCCTGGATAGCGTTGGCAACCTCAGCGAATTCAAGGATTTGGGTCGGTACCTGGTAACCGGGATTGAGTTTGACAAAGGAAAATTCCGCGCTACCACCATGCGCAACATCGCCCTGACGGCGCCTTACATGCACGATGGCCGTTTCCAAACCCTGGAAGAGGTGATTGAACAATACCACGACAATGGTTTCGGAGTGGTGAACGAAGGCGCATTTTTGAACCAGATAGGCTTCCCGAACGGCGATGGAACGTACAGCGGATTGACAGAATATCAGAAAAAAGCGATCGTCAAGTTTCTGCATACCCTGACGGATACAGATTTTATCAACAATCAGGACATTCAGAATCCGTTCCAGTAGTGCGGAGTTCTTTTTAAATTTGGCCTGTTTTTCGCTGTAATTTCTGTCATCACTCATCCGATCATCCCGTTTGCTATGAAAAACCGACTTACCCTGCTATGCTTGCTGGCTGCGCTGACTGCTCAGGCACAAATCAGTGAAGGTGGCTTGCCGCCCAGTTTTACCCCGGAATATCAGGCCCTGCTTGCCGGAAAAATGCCGTCGGCAAAAGCCCTGCCGGTAGTAGACGCTGCCAAAGAATTGCTGGACGACAGCCAGCACCCGGGTCAAAACCGCTTTGCTGCGCCGGTAAGTACGGATGTTTCGATAAAAAACAGCGGAGTGTGGCATACGCTCCCCAATGGAGATCGGGTATGGATGTGTGCGGTGCAGTCTGCAGGCGCGTTGGGCCTCACCTTTATTTTTGATGAATTCCGCTTGCCGCAGGGCGCCCGTTTTTATGCCTACGGCGCCAATCAACAGGTACACGGCGCCTATACTGCACAAAGCTGTTTGCCTTCCGGGAAATTCCTGATCGGGGTAGTGGCCGGCGAAACTACTTATTTGGAACTGCTGGAACCTGCTTCAGTGAGCGGTCAAAGTAAAATCAGCACCCACCGGGTAGATGTGGCGTATGATAAAAATGCCCTGAACGGCGCCGAAGATTTTGGCGACGGCTTGCCCTGCAATGTCAACATCAATTGTCCAACCGGCGCCAACTGGCAAACTGAAAAGAAAGCCATCGCGCGGATTCTGATGGTGTTTTCCAATGGTGAAGGCTGGTGCAGCGGATCGCTCATCGCCAACACCTCCAACACCTACGAGCCTTATTTCCTGACAGCGCACCACTGTCAACTGATTGGCTCCAACCCGGATTTTGATTTGTGGCGCTTTGATTTTGATTATGAATCTGCCAACTGCAACAATCCGGCAGTAGAGCCCACGCCCAAATCGGTTTTGGGCAGCGAACGGATTTCCTATCGGGCAGAAACAGATTTTATGTTGTTGAAAATCAACCCGATACCAGCCAATTACAACATCTATTTCAATGGCTGGAACCGGGATAACAACCAGACCATCATTCCACCTAACTCGGTGTATATCCACCACCCGAGTGGCGATATCAAGAAAATATCTGTTGACACCCAGCAGGCTATTATTCACCCCAACACCTTGAACTGGGGCGGTATTTTTGGTATTAGTCCGGCCAATTCCCACTGGAAAACGGTGACCGATATTGGTGTGTTCCAGCCTGGCTCTTCCGGAAGTCCGTTGCTTGATGTCAACAAACGCATCATGGGCCAGCTTCACGGTGGCAGTAAAGCCATGGGCGATGATTGCAAGGTAACCGGAGCTTATTTTGGTCGTTTCAACCAGTCCTGGAACCAGGGTAATACGCCCGATGCCCGTTTGAAAGAATGGCTTGACCCCACCAATACCGGAGCGGTAACTCAAAACGGATATGCGCGGCCTGTTATTCAGGGATACAATATCACCGGCAATGTGCAAACCAACTGGGGTACACCCATGGAAGGCATCAGGATAGAATTGTCTGGTACAGCTTCTGCCACTGCCTTTACGGACTCGCTGGGCAACTATCAATTCAGCAACGTACCTGCCGGAGGGAATTACACTGTAAAGCCAGTACACAACAACAATGTGCTCAACGGAGTAACCACCTATGATCTGGTGCTTATTTCCAAGCATATTCTGGCCCTGGAACCACTGGGTAACCCCTGGAAAATCATTGCCGCAGATGTGAACCAAAGTGGCTCAGTAACTACCTTCGACATGGTGGAAACGAGAAAAATCATCCTGGGCATCAATCAAACATTCCCTGCCAATACTTCCTGGCGTTTCTTCCCGGCCTTTGCCACCTTCAACAACCCGAACGATCCCTTCACCGGCGGCCTGCCACCCGACAATATTTCCATCAATAACCTCCAGGCGCCCTACACCAGCGCCAGCTTCAAAGGATTAAAGGTGGCAGACGTAAACCAATCGGCGATAGGGAATTAGTGAGTGAGTGAGTGAGTGAAAATCACATGGATTTTCTGGCTTTTGCGCAAATTTTCAAGATTTCGAGGGTTTCTTGTTGCAAATATTTTAATCGTGGACTTTGATCAATTTTCAAGTCTTCAATGAGGCCTAACCAGAATTCTGTTTCATCTGCCTCTTCAATAACTATACTTAATTTAGAAAAAAATTCTGCCTGAGACCTGGCTCTACAGGCTGCTCTGTAATCCCCAACATGCTCTAATTGGAATTCGATTACCCTTAGAGACTTATGCCATGGCAACCCATTCAGAAATTCGATGACATCTACGGCCAACTTCCTTGTTCGGGCACGCATCATGTCATTAAATGCAATTTTAGTCCTGTAGTTTTCATTTTTTTAGTGAAGCGATGATTCAAATATAAGAAACTAAATTTAAAACTCCAAATTTGCCCCCACTCAATCATTCACACACCCACTCATTCACTCACTCACTCATTCACTCACTCACCCACTACCATGGTTCATACAGCGAAAGAACGCTTTCTGCACTACGTCACCATAGATACCCAGAGCGATCCCAACAGCCCGACTTGCCCTAGCACCGAAAAACAAAAAAACCTGGGTAAAGTCCTGGTAAAAGAATTACTCGACATGGGCATTTCCGATGCTCATCTGGACGAACATGGCTATGTATACGCCACCATTCCAGCCAATACCGATAAAAAAGTGCCGGCAATTTGTTTTTGCTCGCACATGGACACCTCTCCTGACTGCTCCGGCGAAGGTGTAAAACCGATCATCCACACCAATTACAAAGGCCAGGATCTGGTTTTACCCGACGACAAATCGGTGGTGATTCGAATGAACGAGCACCCGGATTTGAAAGACCAGATCGGCAATGATATCATCACCGCCAGCGGAACAACCCTGCTCGGCGCCGATAACAAAGCCGGAGTGGCGGCTATTATGAGTGCTGCCAATATTCTGGTATCCGATAAAAAGATCAAACACGGCAAAATCCGCATCCTGTTCACCCCTGATGAAGAAATTGGTCGCGGGGTAGACAAGGTGGATATGAAAAAGCTGGGCGCCAAATACGGCTACACCATCGATGGCGAAACAGCCGGCAGCATTGAAAACGAGACTTTCAGTGCCGATGGCGCAGTAATCACCGTTTATGGCGTTTCTGCTCACCCGGGATTTGCCAAAGGCAAAATGGAAAATGCCCTCAAAATTGCCTCCCGGATTGTGGCCAAATTCCCCGACAAATTAAGCCCGGAACATACAGAAGGTCGCCAGGGCTTCATCCATCCGGTACACATTGAGGGCAATCTGGAAAAGGCCACCATCAAACTCATCATCCGCGATTTTACAGAGGGCGGACTGAAACGCCATGCTCAAACCATCCAAAAGATCGTAGACAGCGTTTTGAAGCCTTTCCCCAACAGTCGCGCAGAGGTAAAAATCAGTGAACAATATCGCAACATGGGCAAGGTGCTCAAGCGCCATCCTCAGGTGGTAGCCAATGCCTTGGAAGCCCTCAAACGCGCCGGCTTCCCCAACCCAATCCAAAGCAGCATCCGCGGCGGCACAGATGGCTCCAGGCTCTCCTTCATGGGCTTGCCTTGCCCCAATCTCTTTGCCGGCGAACACGCTTTCCACTCCAAACAGGAATGGGTTTCAGTGCAGGATATGAATAAAGCCACCGAAACCATCGTGCACCTGGCACAGGTTTGGGAAGAGCGTTCTTAATGCCAAAAAAATTACGTATATTTATGGCCTGGAAGTTCCTCAAAAGGTAACTTTCAGGCCTTTTTGCGTCATAATACACGCAGCCCCAAAACCGCACTTTTACACCCAACAACATTCTTAACCATGGAAGATTTCTGGAAAAAAGCATCCGATACCGCTAAAGAAACCCTTGATAAAGCCAGCGAAGCGGCTGAACAAGCTGCCGCAGCTGCAGCCGTTAAACTGAACGAATTGAAAGACGTAGCCGCTGAAAAGTTTCAGGAACTCAGC
>DATGWL010000215.1:0-12075 GCA_035299505.1 Saprospiraceae bacterium
CCGGGCCAAAAACTTGTCCTTTTTCCGCCATTTTTCACCTTTTTTCAGTCACGTAACTCAGGCTATGCTTCTTCAAAAACGCAAAAACTGACGAAAAAAGCTCAAATTTTTGACTCCGGCAGAAAATCCCCAACATGCTCTTAAACTTATCTACATGTTCTCCTTTTTCAAAAAAAAATCGTCACTGCCGCAAGTCCCATCCTGGGCAAGCTGGTTTACCCCTGAAGAATTCCAGCACTTTCAGGAAACAGTAAATCGGTATTTTCAAACTCAAAACCTGGGTCTTACCTGGGGAGATGGGGTAATAGAGATAGAAAACGAACAGTTTGGGTATAAACAATTAGGCATGGTCAACCTGGCGCAATCATGTAAGCAAAGTGATTTGCGACAGTACCCGGCTATTGTAACCGATCATTTTGAAACACTCAAAAAAGCCAGGCAATTTGAAGTGCAATTCAAGGAGGATGTGGTGGATTTTGAGAAGATCAAGCACTATCTGGGAGTCAGGCTTTACCCCGACAGCCAGGCGCAACGCCTTGGTCAGGAACATGTTATGGGCAAAAACCTTTCCGATGATATCTATGCAATGCTGGTATTCGACCTACCCCACAGCATCATGAATGTACAACCTGCTCAGGCGGAAAACTGGGGCAAAAGCCTGGATGAGTTGTTTGACACTGGCCTGGAAAATATCCGGAAAAACTACCCGGTAAAGCCCAGCCAGGAAACTTTTGCAGACTTCAATATATGGTTCTTCAACAGCGACCATTTTTTCACGCCAAATGTGGTATTCGACCTGGAAAACATGCCTCAGGTATTGGGAAAACAAGGGGCACTGGTGGGTATTCCGCACCGGCATTCGGTTATTGTTTACCCCATTGATTCTATAAAAGTAATAGAAGCCATCAATAAGTTGATTCCGGCTATTTATGGAATGAATGAGGAAGGACCAGGCTCCATCAGCAGCCAGATATTTTGGTATAAAGCGGGCCAGTTCCAGCCGGTCAGGTATGAGCTCACGACTCAGGAATTGCGTCTTTTCCCTTCTGGTGAATTCATTCAAATGCTGGAAACATTGACGTAGATAACCTCCCCAAATCATATGATTTCAGACCTGTAAGGTTTTTGGAAACCTTATAGGTCTGAAACCAAAATGTCCAGCGGAATTACCCGAACAAACGCTTCAAATAGAAATCCTCTTTACCGCGCATTACCTTTTCTTCAGCTTCGGTTTTATCCGGATAACCGGAGAGATGCAATACGCCATGTACCAGCACCCTGCACAGTTCCTGTTCGAAAGGCACCTGCAATTGCTGTGCATTATCCAGTACCCGGTCGTAGCTGATAAACACATCGCCGTGAACGGCATCGTCTGAATAAGGGAAGGTAATCACATCGGTATAGTAATCGTGGTCGAGGTATTCCACGTTCATTTCGCGCAGTTTTTCATCGGAACAAAACACGTATTGTACTTCAATAAACGCTTTGCCCTCCGTTTCAGCCACCCCCTGCAGCCAATCGCTCAGACGCTGCTGCTCGGGCAGTTCAAACTGAACATCTTCAAAATGAAAGGAAACCGGCGCCTCAGGCGCTTCATCGTGTAAATCCGGAAAGTCAATCATGGGGCAAATATCGGGATTTTTGACGGCTTACGACTTACGGTAGACGGTGGACGGTAGACGGTAGACGGTGGACGGTGGACGGTGGACGGTGGCGTTGCTTTTTAGATTTGTTTTGGACTATTGGCAGGTAAGGAACCTCAAGAGCAACGCCACCGTAAGCCGTCAACCGTCCACCGTCTACCGTCTACCGTAGGCCGTCAACCGTAAGCCGTCCACCGTCTACGTACACGGAATGACCCGAACGGTAACGGAGGTGGTGAGTCGGCAGCCGCCTTTGGTCACTACCGTAACCTCGTAGGTTCCTTCCTCGCGCACGCGCAGGAACCGATCCTGTACGCCAGTATTCCATTCAAAGCTCTCGTAATCGCCCTCTGCTTTAAGGATGGCTTCTCCGCCTTTGCAGATGGTGGTAGGGCCGGAAATATTTACCCCTGGCGACCGGTAGGCCGGCTTGGGCGCCGGGGCCGGTGTTTCTTCCGGAGCAGGTTTGGTGGTTTGCGCCTGTGTTGCCAGGCCGAAAAGCATAAAAGCGGCGAAAAGCAGGGTACGCATAGGAAAGTCTGTTTATTTACCGCAAAGTACGAATTTCACCGCTAAGTACGCTAAGTACGCAAAATAGTCTCTCTTCGCGCACTTAGCGTACTTTGCGGTGAACCCTTACAACTGATACACGCATGCCAGGTTCATCATCACCGGACTAATCCGCGAATGCACATTGTCCAGATCATCCAGTTCGTTGAAGAAATACAGGAAACGGGATTCCAGTTTGAGTTTGAAGGATTTACCCAGCGGAATATTCCCGCCCAGGCCAAAATCTGTCGCAAAACTATTGTGGTGCCAGTTATCGTTCCTAACGTCGATAGGATCACCGGACAGCTGTTCTTTATCAGGTTCCAGGGCTTTAAAACTCGTCCAGCCCTTGGTTAATCTTCCTCCGGTAGCGCCGGCTACCAGATAGAACCAGGATATCTTCCGGATGGGCATTACTTCAGCCAGCACACTTACTTCCCAGAATTGATAGTTTTCCCGGTAACGGTATTGAGATCCGTCAAAATCGCCACTTAAAAAGTCACTTTCAAAGATAAAGCTCTTTATATCTCCATTGGCATAGACCTGTGTACCCAATTCGGTTCTTAACTTCAATTGTTTATGCAAGGGTATTTCCGATAATAATACTGCTCGCCATCCATATGCCGATTGATATTCCGGCCAATCAAAAGGCAGATTATCCACATCCCATTTCCAGCTGGTGTGATTAATTCCTGCACTTAAACCCACACTGATTTGTGCAGACAATACAGCAGTAAAAGAGAGGAAGGCTATTAGTAAAACGTTCTTTTTCATAGTAATTAGGTAATATTGTTCACCGCAAAGTACGCAAAGTGCGCAAAATAATCTCCCTTCGCGCACTTTGCGTACTTAGCGGTGAAATTCGTACTTCGCGGTGAACCCTTACAACTGATACACGCATGCCAGATTCAGCATCACCGGACTAATCCGCGAATGCACATTATCCAGGTCGTCGAGTTCGTTGAAGAAATACAGGAAACGGGATTCCAGTTTGAGTTTGAAGGATTTACCCAGCGGAATATTCCCGCCCAGGCCAAAATCTGTCGCAAAACTATTGTGGTGATAATTGTCGTTGTCAACATCAATCGAGCCGCCAGTTACCTGCTCTTTATCCGGCTCAAGAGCTTTATAACTCGTCCAGCCCTTGGTCAACCTGCCCCCTGTGGCGCCGGCTACCACATACAACCAGGAGATTTTGGGCAGCGGCATGACTTCCGCCAGCACACTTACTTCCCAGAATTGATAGTTTTCCCGGTAACGGTATTGAGATCCGTCAAGATCACCGCTTAAATAATCAGATGGAAAAATTAGGCTTACATCATCTTTGTTGGTATACACTTGCGTACCGAGTTCGGTTCTTAACTTCAATTGTTTCTGTAAAGGTATTTCTGCCAGCAGGGCTGCTCTCCACCCAAAACCGGGTTGAAAATCATACGCATCCTGAGGCAGATTATCAACCTCCCATTTCCAGGAGGAATAATTGGCGCCTCCAGACAAACCAATGCTTACCTGAGCAGAGATCGGGCTGGTGCATACCACCAGCATCAGCAGGAAAAGGTGTTTTTTCATGTGTAGTAGATTTGTGTTATGAATTGATATCTTCAGGTCTTTTTTCTAAAAAATGCATAATAAGCCGCAATACCCGCCAGTACCACCACCAGTCCGGCCAGTGCCTTTTGCCAGCTGCCAACAATGTTAAACGCTACAAACCAGGCGCAGATGGCCACAAAAACTATAGGAGTGAGGGGATAAAAAGTGGTCCGGTAACTCCGCTCGGCATCCGGACGTTTTTTGCGAAATACAAAAATGGTGGTACCTACCAGCATCAGGCCAATCCAGTCGAGAAAGGTTACGTACTCGATCAAATCGTTGAACGTGCCCCAGAAAAAAAGCAGAAACAGCGCCCAGGCACTCTGGATCAGCATGGCCCACACAGGTGTGCGCCATTTGGGGTGTATTTCGGCCAGTTTGGCAAAGAAAACCCCGTCTTTGGCCATGGCATAATACATTCTGGGAGAGGTTACAGAGTATATCCCGATGCTTCCAAAGGTGCTTAACGCAATCAACAGGGCCATCAGGGTGCCGCCCATGGTCGTAACGTGGTTCATCGCATCGGCGGCTACAGTTTTGGAGTGGGCAATTTGCTCCAGCGGCAGCAAACGCATATACGCCACATTGGCCAGCACATACACCAGCGTGATCACTACTGCGCCCAGAATCATGGCGCGGGGAACGGTGCGCTGGGGGTCTTTAGTTTCGCCGGCCATGTAGGAGGCGTGTTGCCAGCCGCCGTAACTCCATAATACGCCGATAAAACCCAGCGCCAGGGCGCTCATCAGGTTTTCCGGAGGAGTCTGCACGAATACGCTGGCCGCATTGGCAGCGTCTACCTGCGGATTGGCGAAAAACATACCCGCGCCGATGATCATAACCAGTCCCACCAGCTTGGCGCCACCAAACAAATTGGCAATCCACTCGCCAATACCCACCCCAAACAGGTTAACCACCGTCAGCACCACAATAATGCCTGCCGCCAGCGGAATTTCCCATACCGAATCGCCCGCGCTGCCATACAGATAACACAGGTGTTCGGCGCAAACCAGCGCCAGCGCCGCAATAGCGCCTGCTGTGCTGCAAAAAAGAATAAACCAGCCGTACAAAAAGCCCACCAGATCGCCGTACGCCTCCCGCAAATACACATACAAACCACCTGCACCCGGAAACATCCCTCCCATTTCAGCGAAGGTAAGCGCACCAGCCAGGGCCACTACCCCACCCAAAATCCACAGCCAGATAACATAATCCGGCGAATGTACATGCAATGCCACATGGCCGGGTGTTCGGAAAATACCACTGCCAATGGTGCATCCAATGGCAATCATGGTTAAACCGTAGAGAGAAAGGGAGCGTTTGAGTTCAGTCACAGGAAAGGTTGGTGTTTAGGTCATTGGAGGGTCATTTAGGGGTCATTTACAGGTCATTAGGGGGTCATTAGGGGGGCATTTAGGTCATTGGAGGGTCATTTAGGGGTCATTTAGGTCATTGGAGGGCATTTGGGGGGCATTTGGGTTGTATAATTAACGTGGGTTGTCATTCCGAGTACTCGGAACCTACAGAAGCCCGGTTCCCGAAATGCTTTGTCCCCATGCATCCGAATTGCCTGGCTTGTGTAGGTCCTTCGCTTCGCTCTGGATGACAACCCACGATGATTAAATGACATCAATGACCCCCAAATGACCTCAAAATGACCTTTAAATGACCTTTAAATGACCTCAAAATGCCCAAAATCACATCTTCGGGCTGGTGTTATAAATCACCAAAAAGATCATGGCCAACTTCATTTCCTCTGAAATATTGGGGGTAAGCTTATCGTCCACAGCCCAGTCACGTGGATCCTGGGAGCGCAGGGTATAGAGGTAAAAATTGCCATAATTTGCATCCTGCACCAGCCATTCATCATACTGATTGGCCCATTTGCTGCGAATATTGAGGGTAATATCATTGTCGGAAACACGCCATTCCTTGAAATCGCCGCTCCAGGCAGTTCGCATCGTAACCACCACCCCGGAATACGTGCGCAGCTCCCACTGCTGCGGATCGTCTTTCCATTTTTGCCGGATAGTTCCGCGCTGCCCACCTACTTCAAAATCCCATTCCGACCAGTCGTCGCGCACATTCAGCCAGCGGAGCTTAAGTTCGCCGTACAGTTCTTCCTGCATTTCTTCCCCCTCCTCCAGCATGCGGGGGTCGTCCATGCTGGCATAGATTTCCCATTCCACAAAGGAATCCTGCCAGCGCGAACTCACAGTGGTCAGGATAGGGGCCTGAGCCAATACGGAAAAGGCTGCAAGCACACCCAGGCTAGTAAATATGAACCGTACGTTTACCATGATTTAAAGGCACGAGGTTACAATAAGGCACAAAGGCGTGTGAACACAAAGACGCTAAGGCACAAAGACGCCAAGACACTGAAATGTAAGACACGAGTGCACTAAGACGCTAAGGCACAAAGACACGAAGTCGCTAAGTTTCTAAATCAAAGTGCGCAAAGCGCACCAACACTTAGTGTCTTAGCGCCTTTGTGTCTTAGCGTCTTTGTGTCTTCGTGCCCACGCACCTTCGTGCCTTTACACCAGCTTTGTGCCTTTAAAACGGTAGATCATCAGAGCTTACCGGTGGCGCATCTGAATAATTCGGGAACGGGTCGGCAGGGAAGTTTTCCGCAGCCGGCTTGCTCCTGCCACCTGACGAACCCTGGTTGCCACCAGATTCGCCTGTAGCGGCATCAATGCGCCAGGCATTCAAATTGGTCAAATATTTTCCATTCCATTCACGGCCACGCAGGTCGAACGAAACCCGAACCTGGTCGCCTTCAGAAAAATTATCGAGCAGATTGCACCGATCCTGAACCGCCTGAAATTTAATCAGTTGCGGGTAATTCCCATCCGGAACTTCCAGTACAAACTCACGTGCCGTGAAACTGGCAGATTTTTGTTCCGTAGGAAAAATCCGGTGCAATTTGCCTTCAACGTCAAAAGCCATAATCGTAATTGAATGATTGATTAACAAGGTTGCAAAATTGCACACAATAAATGAAATACAAGGTCTACCGCAAATTAAGCGCGTGTTTAAATTTCCATGCCTGAGCGAAAGCAGGAAAATTTTATTTTAAACAACAGCCTTTTTCCGCCCTTTCCGGCGGTTGAGCGTTCAAACAACTGCATTCTTTAGAATGAAATTTTGCCACTGCAATCCAGCATTGGAATTTTAAACACACTTTAAAGTCCAACAATTACTACCTTTGCGGCGCTTTAACCAAACTCCGGGGCGTACATTACTCCCCAATCACCCACTCACTCACTCACACATCCACTCATTCACACATGGCTCGCGTAGAACTAGTGATGCCCAAGATGGGCGAGAGCATCATGGAGGCCACCATTCTCAAATGGCGCAAAAAACCAGGAGACTCCGTTGAACTCGACGAAGCAGTTCTTGATATTGCTACCGATAAGGTTGACTCCGAAGTGCCCTCCCCGGTTGCCGGAACCATAGTGGAAATTCTGTTTCAGGAAAACGATGTGGTAGCCATCAACAAGGCCATAGCCATCATCGAAACCGAAGCAGGCGCCGCAGTTTCCGCCGGCAGCAGCGCAGCTGCCTCCACCACGCCGGATACCGCCTCCGTACAAGCGGCTCAGGTGCCTTATGTGCCTCAAACCGCAGCCCCGGCAGCCGTACAGTCCAGCTCCGACCGCTTTTACTCGCCGCTGGTGCGCACCATCGCCAAAGAGGAAGGTATTTCCCAACAGGAACTGGATGCCATTCCGGGTACCGGACAAGATGGCCGTGTGACCAAGAAAGATATCCTGGCCTATGTGGCTGGTCGTGGCGCCAAAACACAGGCAGCTCCTGCAACAGCACCGGCGCCATCTGTTGCTCCCGCAGCACCGTCTATACCCACTCCACCACCGGTATCCATTTCCGGCAATGTGGAAATTGTAGAAATGGACCGCATGCGCAAACTCATCTCCGACCATATGGTGATGAGCAAACACACCAGCCCGCACGTAACCTCTTTCGTAGAGGCCGATGTAACCAACCTGGTAAATTGGCGCAACCGCATCAAAGACCAGTTCAAAAAGCAATACGGCGAAAACATCACCTTCACCCCCATTTTTGTGGAGGCTGTGGCCCGCGCTATCCGCGATTTCCCGATGATCAATATTTCGGTGGATGGCACCAAACTGATCATCCGAAAAGATATCAATATCGGTATGGCGGCTGCCTTGCCAAGCGGCAACCTGATCGTGCCGGTAATCCGCAATGCAGATTACCTCAACCTGGCCGGCCTCACCAAGCAGGTGAACGACCTGGCCAACCGCGCCCGTCAGAACCAGCTCAAGCCGGATGAAATTCAGGGCGGTACCTTTACCATCACCAACGTAGGTACCTTCGGAAACGTGATGGGTACACCGATCATCAACCAGCCTCAGGTGGCTATCCTGGCTACCGGTGCCATCCGCAAAAAACCTGCCGTTCTCGAAACCGAATACGGCGATGTGATTGCGGTACGCCAGATGATGTTCCTCTCACTCTCCTACGATCACCGCGTGGTAGATGGCTCCCTGGGCGGCTCTTTCCTGCGCCGGGTAGCTGATTATCTGGAGCAGTTTGATCCGAATAGGGCATTTTAAGGGGTATCAATACTCAAGACAATTCATTTATAGGGTCAGTCCGTATAGCGCGGATTGACCCTTCTTTTATTGTATTAATAGCATTTTTCTACAGTATATGGGTGGTCTTGCCTGGTTCACATGGCAACCTGACATTCAATACAGGAATCCCCCCTTGATAAGTGTACTATTTTTTGGCATTTCGCCCTTCTAAATTTGCCCTGTATTAGTCAACCTAGATCTTTTCAAACTTATGCACAAAACCATTTTTCTCGCGCTGACCTGGTTTATTTTTTTTGGAGGAAAACCGCCAGAGCTCAACATCCAAACAGAAACCACAAACGAGACATTCAAGTGCTCTCTCCCTGCACCTAAAAACGTATTTTGGACCATCGGAAGCACCAATTATGTTTTTTTTGAATGGGATCCAGTCCCGGGCGCTGCCTATTTCCGGATTAAAATCTTTAAGTCATCCGATAACACCATGATTTATTCAAAGATGGTGACGGCATTGCCTCGAAAGAATGGCGTGGTAATCAACGACGTAATTGCAGGTAATTCGTTTTATATCGAAGTACACTCTATTTGCAGCAACGGGGTAGAAAGTCCTAAACCCTCTAACTAAATCCATATGAAAAACTTACTCTTTTTTGCCTGGGGACTCCTAATGTCCAATTTGCATGCACAAGAATCAGGTATTCTGGACACCTCTTTCGCACAACAGGGATGGAGTACCGTAGACCTCAACACCTTTGAGTCAACCCAGGCTTTTGCCGTTCAACCTGATGGAAAAATAGTCGCCGTAGGATTTACGGAAAAGGATGACACGTCAAAATTTTCCATTTTGCGCTACCTACCCAATGGTTCCATCGATACTACTTTTGGCAACAAGGGTGTGCATCTTGCCTCTTTTTTTCCGCACATCAATATTGCACAGGCAGTTGCCCTTCAATCTGACGGGAAGATTGTAGTAGCCGGATATACAGCCAACCACCAATTAACAACCAACAATAATGAGGAGCTTGTGGTAATGCGACTTAACCCTGATGGACAACCAGACAATACTTTTGGCACTAATGGCGCTGTGATATTAAATATCGGATTCAATGAGCGACCTGTAAGCATCCGCGTGTTGAGTGATGGGAGTTTATTGATTGCCGGAAACGTCTTTTATGGTAAAAACTCCAGGTTTTTCATATACAAGCTTTCCAGCTCAGGAAATGTGGATATGAATTTTGGCGCCAATGGCTACAAGTTAGTGTATATTGTTAACGGACTTTGGAATTACTGCCAGGCTATGGAAATATTACCAGATGGGAAAATTTTGCTTGCCGGAGAGGTTAAAACAGCGATAGAATCAAGTTTTGCCATCATTCGGCTGAACTCTGACGGTGGATATGACACAAGCTTTAGCGGGGATGGTAAAGCCACTTTTAATATCAGCCCACAAAATGACGGGGCACAGGCCATGTTAATATTGCCTGACGACAAGATTCTGCTGGCTGGTTATGCCACAGACGATAATGATAAAACGCATATCGCCCTTTTGCGGATCAATTCCGACGGAACCTTGGACAACACCTTTGGTAATGGAGGAACCGTTTTGGCTCAAACAGGCACGGATTATGCCGCTGTTGCAGATCTATGCCTGACCCCTATGGGTAATATCATATTGGCAGGAACAGCCAACAGGTACCCTAGTTACTTCGACTTTTTTCTTTCAAAATATAAGGCAGATGGCACTCTGGATGATGGCTTTGGCAATCAGGGTATAACGTTTACAGACTACGATGGCCACTACGATGGCATTTCCGATGCGCAAATTTTGCCGGAAGGCAAAATCCTTGTCGCTGGCACAGGTGTGAATACATCCAATTCCATTTCAGAATATTTATTAGCCCAATACTGGTTGGGCGAAAGCACTGGAACAGAAGATATTAAACATGTTTCTGCAACTGCCTGGGTTTTTCCAAACCCTACGAGCACCAGAAGGATAGTACTTAGCTACAACCTGAAGGAAGAGGCAAAAATAATAGTGGAGCTTTATTCCATGAATGGAGAATTGCTGGGCACCCTTTCAAAATTTGACCATTCTGCTGGAAAACAAAACGAATCTATTGCCCTTCCGGCAGGTTTATCGGCAGGAACATACCTGATTGGGTTACGCTCAAATAGCCAACAAACCTTTGTTAAAATAATTGTCCAATAAAAATCAGGTATCATGAAAAACTTGGCAATCATATTCATGCTGTCAATCAACAGCATTGCCTTAATGGCGCAATACGATATAGTGTACGACTCTACCTTCGGCACAGATGGCACTGTAATTCTGCCATATCAAATCGTAGCCAATAAAGGGCTCTTTTTACAATCAGACGGCAAAGTGGTTTTGTTGAGTAATAAAAAGATAAACAATGGTCCATCCATATTTACCACAATTAGACTTAACCCCAATGGAGCATTGGATCTAACGTATAATAATTCTGGCCTGAATAGCAGTCCAACGTCTTTTGATTCCGATCCGGACATGTGTGGACTGTTGTTCCCTAACAATGATTTAATTGTGGCAGGTTCGGAACCATATATCAACCCATTGAGCGCTCAGGGTATCCATTTTTACAAATATCTGGAAAACGGTAGGATGGATAGCTTATTTGGAAATGGTGGCGTACTCACCATAAAGGAAGATTCCAGTTTCCTTTTCTGTAAGGATATGATTCGTTACAATGACACAAGTTTACTCATGCTTTACATAGGGTATCCGTTTGCTAACAGTACAGTTCAACAGCAACTCGTTATCTGTAAAGTTAATTTGAACGGACAATTAGACAGCTCCTTTGCAGTAAATGGTAAACTTAGGCAGCCTTTGAAGCCCTATCCAGATGCTCAAAAAATAACATTGGATGATCTTGGAGCCATTTATGTTGCCGTTAATGATAATGCGGCTTCATTCTATTATAATAAAATAATCAAGTTAAATCCTGATTTGACATTAAATACAGCATTCAATTTTCAAATAGACCCCCCAAATCATAGCATCACTAATGTTGCTTTTGACGAGGATGGCAAATTGATTATTATAGCTTCAAGAATAGGATATGGTTACAAAGTGTGGCGATTCATGCCTAATGGCGTCCCAGATAATTCCTTTAGTAAGGATGGTCTGTTTGTTGGACACCTGAATTATTTTACGGCAAATCCGAAGCAATTTATCCAGCAACCAGATGGCAAAATCTTGATTGGAATAAACATTGGGGCCAATGCTATACGCCTAAACCTGAATGGAACAATGGACTTTTCTTTTGATTTGGATGGGGTGGTAGAACTAGTACCTTATTTTGGAACAGGGGTGGTTACGTTTAGATCGTCCGGCATGGAACTATTACCAGATGGAAAAATGCTGTTTATGACGGAAACCGATACGGATCAGATTAAAATTATTCAGGTTAAGACACGACCATGAGATAATACAACTATTCGGAAGTAAAATATACTTCAAAAATTTTCCTGTCCATTGTCAATTTTTACCAGATGGCAGTCAGCCCGACAGTAACTTGATACACATTAGAGCATGTTGGGGATTTTCTGACGGAGTCAAAAATTTGAGCTTTTTTCGTCAGTTTTTGCGTTTTTGAAGAAGCATAGCCTGAGTTACGTGACTGAAAAAAGGTGAAAAATGGCGGAAAAAGGACAGTTTTTGGCCCGGC
>DATGWL010000216.1:0-3585 GCA_035299505.1 Saprospiraceae bacterium
AAGTAAATACCATTTTAGAAGTTGCCTGCAACGATTGCCACAGCAACCTGACCCGTTATCCCTGGTATGCCAATATACAGCCTGTAGCAAGTTGGCTGGCGAATCATGTGGATGAGGGCAAACGCGAGCTCAACTTTTCCACCTTCACCACCCGAAAAGTTGCCGTGCAGAACCACAAATTCGAGGAGATCATTGAAATGGTCAATGAAGGTGAAATGCCGCTCGGTTCTTACACCTGGACACACCGTGATGCTGTGTTGAGCGATGCTCAAAAAAAATTGCTGGTAGAATGGGCGCAATCCTGCATGGATACCCTTAAAGCCAATTATCCGGCAGACAGCCTGATATTGAAACGTCGTTAACTCCCCAACCAGTTTCCTAAAAAGAAAAGTTATGCAAAAATCATCCATTCTGCAGGCCTGGCATGCAAGCAAACTCGCTTTCTGTTTAGTCTTCCTGCCTGCACTGGTATTGGCCCAATTTCCACAAGGGCGCCCTGGGGGCGGCCCTGGTATGGGCGCACAGGCCAACATTGGTCGTTTCTATGGCAAAGTGGTTGATGAAACCACCGGCGAACCTGTTGCTTACGCATCCGTTCAACTGACGGGTATGAAATTTGACTCCGTTGCCAAAAAAATGCAACCTGCCATCATCGCAGGTCAATTAACGCTTGAAAACGGTGAATTCAGCCTGGAAAAACTTCCAGTATTTGGTGAGTTCACTTTGAAAATCAGCTACCTGAGCTATGCCACCTACGAACAAAAGGTTTCCTTTGGATTGGGCGGCCGAAACGGTGGCAACCGCCCACAAGGCGGTAATATGGGCGCAATGGCCGGAGCCGTAGATAAAGACCTGGGCAACATCAAACTGGGTGCATCCGCTAAATTGCTCAAAGAAGTGGAAGTGGTGGGGGAAGCCAGCAAGGTAACCCTCGCTCTGGATAAGAAGGTTTATCGGGTAGATAAAGACAATGTAGCAGCAGGGGGCACAGCAGAAGACGCACTGAAAAACGTGCCGTCGCTGAACGTAGACATTGATGGAAACCTGACTATGCGGAACGCAGCGCCACAATTGTTTGTAGATGGTCGCCCATCTAACCTAACCCTGGATCAAATTCCGGCAGATGCTATTGATAACGTGGAAGTTATTACCAATCCTTCTGCCAAATACGATGCATCAGGAGGCGGAGCGGGCATCGTAAATATTGTACTCAAAAAAGAACGTCGAATTGGCTACAACGGCTCCGTACGCGCTGGTGTAGACATGCGCGGGCGCGTGAACCTGGGCGGCGATGTCAATGCCCGGGAAGGCAAAGTAAACGTTTTTCTGGGCGGTAATTTCAACCAGCGCCGATCCCTGAGCACCGGTTCCACCGACCGTTTTAACCTGGCCCTCCCAGGACAAGAGTTCCGCCCGGTAACAAACATTTTTCAGGATAATGACTCCCAAAATGATGGATTCTTCGCCATGGGGCGCGCCGGGATGGACTGGTTTATCAACAACCGCAATACCCTCTCGGTAAGTGGTAACTACCACGGCGGCACTATGAAAAACGAAGATCTGATCAATATACGCAACGATTCTCTGCTTTCCGGCAATTTCATCGGTTTCAGCGATGCAATCCGGAATACCGATTCTGAACGCAAATTCCGGAATTATGGCAGTCAGGTTTCCTTTAAGCACCTCTTCCCGAAGGAAGGCAAGGAATGGACCGCAGATATGAATATCAATGGCAGTACTTCTGAAAATGAAGGTTTCTTTGCCACTGAGTACCCAAATCAGCCAATACTGACCTCCAGGCAAAAACAAACTGGCTCCGGCAGCAACGAGTTTTACACCTTCCAATCGGATTTTGTTAATCCACTGGGCAATGGCTTGAAAATGGAACTGGGTGCACGTGGGGCAATCCGTAATTTCCGCAGCGAAAACGCCAACTTCCAGGATTCACTGGCCGATGGACAGTTTTACCGGGTTCCCGGCTTTGCTGATCGGTATAAGTTCAACGATCAGGTGTATGCCGCTTACGGAACCTTTAGTCAATCCTTTAAAAAATGGGGCTACCAACTGGGGCTTCGCGCCGAAAGCTCACAGTATACCGGAACCCTGCTGGATACCGACTCCACGTTCAATGTGGATTTCCCAATTCAGTTGTTCCCAAGCATGTTCCTGACATACAAACTGAACGAGGAAGACCAACTCCAACTGAGTTTCACACGCCGGATTAACCGCCCGAGCTTCTTCCAATTGATTCCTTTCCCGGATTTTTCAGACTCCCTGAACCTATCTCGTGGCAATCCTAATTTGAAGCCTGAATTTAATAACTCGCTGGAGTTAAATTACCAGAATGTGTTTAATAAACAACACAATATGCTGGTATCTGTGTATTACAAAAGGTCTACAAACCTCCTCACGAGATATTTGTTCCCTGAATATGACCCGGCCATTTACCGCGATACTGTAATCGTATCCACTTACGAAAATGCAAATTCAAGCCAGGCTTACGGGGTGGAATTTACGGTTAAAAACACTTTCTGGAAGATACTTGAACTGACCACCAACCTGAACATGTACAACTCTTTGGTTGATGCTTCCAATGTGCAGGCAGGATTGACCAATGAGCAGTTTACCTACTTCATTAAAGAAAACCTCAACCTGAAACTGCCTAAAAATTTCACCATTCAGGTAAACGGCTCTTACCAAAGTCGCACAGCCTTTGATACCGGCGGCAGTGGTGGAGGCGGCGGCGGTCGTGGAGGCAGCGGTGGTATGGGTGGAAGTCGTGGAGGTCCATGGGGCGGCCCAACCAGCACTGCCCAGGGTTACACCATTCCGGTATGGTATGTGGACTTTTCTATTCGCAAAGACTTCTGGAAACGTACTGCAAGCCTCACCCTGAGCATGCAGGATATTTTCCGTTCCCGCAGGACCGGCTCTTTTACAGAGTCTGACTACTTCACACAGGAAACCTGGCGTCGTCGCGACCCACAACTGGTAAGGCTCAACTTCTCTTACCGTTTCGGCAAATTCGATGTTTCGTTGTTCCGTCGGAAAAATACCCGCATGGAAACTGAAGGTATGGAAGGAGGCTTCTAGCCCCGTACCGGCGGGTTCAGCTGCCGATGCACGCGCCATCAACATAACGTCGGAAGGGTTTTAAACCCTTCCGACGTTTTTATATTCTTCAGCGGCTGAACCCGCCGGTACGGAGTGCGCGGCATATTTCACACCCAAATACGCTATTCTCCCTATCTTTCGGCCATGACCGAACTGCAGCAGCGCAATGAGGCTTTTCTGGCCTTTTTGAACACCTTGAATCCGGCTCAAAAAGAAGCTGTAGATCAGGTAGAAGGTGCTGTTTTAGTGGTAGCAGGCCCCGGCACCGGGAAAACGCACCTGCTGACTGCCCGCATCGGGAACATCCTGCTCCACACCGATGCCCGTCCACAGAATATTTTATGCCTGACTTTTACCGACGCCGGCGCAAACGCCATGCAGCAACGACTGTTGCAACGTATTGGTCCGGCGGCTTACCAGGTACCCATTTTCACCTTTCACGCTTTTTGCAACCGGGTTATTCAGGACAAT
>DATGWL010000217.1:0-16221 GCA_035299505.1 Saprospiraceae bacterium
TTTTAGGCGGACGGGCAGCCTTGGCCTGCCGTATGTATTCCTGATAGGTAGTTTTCAGTTCTTCATCCAATTGGAAACCGGCATTTCGCAAACCATCCTCGAGTGAAATGGTGTAGGCTTCATTAACATCGCCGCTACCTGTTCCGCCGGAAATCAGGTCGTAGGAGGTATTGCCAAAAGCGGCCACCTGTTTGATTTCTTTGCGTATAGGGAGGGCGTTTCCTTGGTTTTTAAGCAAAATCATGCCTTCGCTGGCCACATTTCTGGCTACTTCTGCATGCGCTTTTAAATCAGGTTTGTTGGATGCAACCCTGCCCTGATATGTGCCTGTTTTTTGAATCAGGTCCAGGAGCCGGCTCACGTTTACATCCAACGCAGCGCTTGTCAGGCTGCCATCTTTCAGGGCATTTTCTACGGCTTCAATTTGTTTTGGAGTGCCGGGCATGATCAGGTCGTTGCCCGCTTTTAACTGGTCGGGAGCAATTTTTCCACCAAACCAATCGGTCATAACCAAGCCATCAAATCGCCATTCCTTGCGCAGGATTTGGGTAAGCAAATCAGGGCTTTCGGAGGTGTAAACGCCGTTGATCTTGTTGTAGGAAGACATAACCGTCCAGGGGTTACTCTCTTTGACAGCAATTTGGAAGCCTTTGAGGTATATTTCACGCAGCGCTCTTTCGCTAACTATCGTATTCAGGTTCATTCTATTGGTTTCGGAGTTGTTGGCGGCAAAGTGTTTGATGGCTGTGCCAACACCTTTGGATTGAATACCATTCACCAGCGCGGCGGCCATTTTCCCGGAGATAAGCGGATCTTCACTGAAATATTCAAAATTGCGGCCTGCCAATGGATTTCGGTGAATATTCATGGCTGGCGCCAGCAAGACATCCACACCGTAATCCCGGGCTTCTTCACCCATAGCAGTGCCGATTTGTCCGGCCAGCTCCAGGTTCCAGGTAGAGGCAATCAGGGTGGCTACAGGAAAGGCAGTGCAATAAAAGGTTTGATCTGGGGCGCTTTTGCGCTTAGGGTTGATGCGCAAACCTGCGGGGCCATCGGCTAAAACGATGGAAGGAATACCAACCCTGGGTATTTCGTACAAAATACCTGCAGCGCCTGGCACCTTAGACTCCCCGGCGCCGAAGTTGGCGCCCTGAATATTACCGGTTACGTTTGTGCCGGTGGCCGGTGGGGCAGGGGCTGTATTGTTGGTATTGATATCGCTCATGCGCATGCCTGTTCCAACCACCAGCCGGGCCTTTTCAGCCGGAGTAAGTGTTTTGAGCAGGGTTTTTCGGGGAGATTTTCCCAGCATTGGCAAAGTGTTTTGCGCTAAGCCGATATTGGTAAGGAACAGCAGACTGAGTAGGAAAAAATATGAGTATTTCATGCCGGATAATGCCAGTTTGGCCCGACCACAGGCGTGTCGGGTAAGGTTGTTGAACAATATGACGAAAATGAAGAGCCCTTCCGGTAACAAAGGTGAAGCAGAATGCGCTTTACTGCATTTGATAATTATCAAAAAATATACAGGAAATCAACGCGCATTTCTTACCCTGCTCAGAGTTTCCTGGGTAATGCCCAAAAATGAGGCGATGTAGCTCAGGGGAACCCGCTTCAGAATATCCGGAGAGCTGGTTAGGAGTCGCTGGTAGCGCTGGTGAGCATTTTCAAACTGAATACTTTCCATGCGAATTTGCGAGAGTATCAGCGAGGTGGTGATCATTTTCCGGAATAGTTTTTCTGTTTCTGCGGATTGCTCGCACAACTGCATCAGGTCGTCATGATGCATCATAAATACTTCAGAATTTTCCAGGGCATGTATGGCGAGTCTGCTGGGTACACGCTGGAAAAAACTTTGTATGGAAAAAAAGAAATTGTAGTCAAGCGCCAGCCATTCGGTAATTTCTTTTTCCTCTTTTTGGTAATAAATCCGGACAGCGCCTTTGCCTACAAAATACATGTAGTTACTTACCTGACCGGCTTTTAATAAATGCGCACCTTTTTCGTAAGTTGTTGATTTCCATATGGATAGGAACTCGGCCATGCCTGACTCCGACATGGGGTACATTTGGGCAATACGGGCAACTAATTCCTCCATGGTGCCAAGATAATGCCCTGGCAGATGTTGAGAAAATTTGCACAAAATATGCGTGCCTGCGCAACCGGGTACAACCATTACCCGTGTGGTATAATATCAGGCAATGATGCCTTTATTTAACCTTCTTGCTTTTATATGAAGAATTTGTTTTTGACCTTGGCAGTAGGGCTGGTGGTAGTCCTTTTTTCCTGCCAAAAGGATCCTTTGAACCCGGATGCTGCCTTTTCTGATCTGATCGCTTCTGAGCGCGGCGGTGGCCACGGTCATCACCACGACACCCTTTTTGTACATGATTCGCTGCATCATCACCACGATAGCTTACATGTGCATGATTCCCTGCATGTGCATCATTTTGATAGCCTGCATGTGCACCACGACAGCCTTCACGTACATGACACAATCCAGCATCCTCATGATACGACCGGACACGGAGGACATGGAGGCGGACACGGTGGTGGTCATGGTCACCACGGACATGGTGGATAAGAGATGGATTCAATTTGTGTCTTGTGTTGACTTTTTAAGGCTTTTGGATCATTCTATTGTCCTTGTTTAGCATAATTTGCCCCTTTGTCCTGAATACGTTTGGCTGGTAAGATATTCAAATGATTCAGGGCAGGGGGATTTTCCATTCCATGCAGCTGCCCTAAGAGCTATAATGCTGCTTTCATTCAACTTCATCAACTATGAAAGGAATTGTTTTTCTGATTGGTTTTTCATTGGGTGTTACCATCACAACAATGAATGCTCAGGATCTCCCCAGCACAATGTATTTTGCTGAAAATGAGCATATTTTATATACTAATGGCAGGAATGCATCAGGTTTTTACGACGAATCTACATTCCGTGAAATCCAGCTTTGGTTTGATCAGCCAGACTTCTGGCAATTGATGAAGAACAACTATACCAGCAAAACGGATATTCCGGCCACTATGATTGTGGAGAACGACACCTTTTATAACGTAGGTGTGCGTTTTAAAGGGAATACATCCTACCAGCAGGTTCAGAATTCTGACAAAAAATCTTTCAATATCACCCTGGATGCCTTTGTGGCTGGTCAAGACATTGATGGATACTCCACCATCAACCTGAACAACGCTTTTGAGGACGCTTCCTTTATGCGTGAAGTATCATACCTGCACCAGATCAGACGCCATATTCCGGCAGCCAAGGCAAATTTTGTCCACTTGACAATAAATGGTATCAACTGGGGTGTTTATCCGAATGTACAACAAATCAATGGAGATTACCTCGAAGAATGGTTCTTCAGTAACGATGGCACGCGCTGGCGTGCAGATCGTCCGTCTGGTGGCGGTGGCCCGGGCGGAGGTGGTTGGGGCGATGGTACGGCAGGCCTGAACTACCTGGGGGCAGATACTACTACCTATAAGCAATATTACACGCTGAAATCTACCAGCAAAACCAACCCTTGGGATGACCTGGTAAACACCTGTAATGTGTTGAATACCACTCCTTTAAGCAATCTGGAAACCGAAATAAGCGAGGTGATGGACCTCGATCGTACACTTTGGTTTCTGGCTTCAGAAATTGCCTTTTCTGACGACGACAGCTACGTTTTCAAAGGCAAAATGGACTACTATCTGTATTGGGATCCGGAAACCCAGCGCATGACGCCTCTGGAATTTGACGGCAATTCTGCCATGAAATCCAATGCAACAAACTGGGGGGTGTTTTACAACGAAACCAAAGTCAATTACCCACTGCTTAATCGCCTGCTGGCAGTGCCAAGCATCCGTCAGCGTTATCTGGCGCATTTCAGAACCTTGATGGCAGATGAAATGAATACCACGGAATTTAATGCCCTGGTAGATTCATACGATGCATTGATAAATGCTGCTGTATTGGCTGATACCAAAAAGCTGTACACCAATGCGCAGTACAATACAGAAAAACAAACCATCAAAAATTTTGTCAATACGCACCGAAATAACCTGTTGAATAACAGTGAAATCAATGCTGTTGGGCCCAGCATCAACGGTGTGAGCACGCAAACTCAGGCAGGCGAATGGGCAGATCCTGCTGCATATGAAGCAGTGACCGTTCGGGCCAATATTACTTCACCGGTAAACGGTATCTCTGAAGTAACCTTGTTCTACTGCCCGGGCGCTTATGGCCATTTTGCTAAAACTACCATGTACGACGATGGCCAGCATAATGATGGCGCCGCTTCTGATGGTGTTTTTGGCGCCTCAATTCCTGGTTTTGCTACCGGTACATTGGTGCGTTTCTACGTTCAGGCAGCAGCTAACAATACGGCAAAAACCCTCACATATTACCCAGTAGGCGCAGAACATGATGTGTTTTACTACTATGTAGGTGCGGCATGGGTGCTGAATCCGCCTGTGGTAATCAATGAGGTGATGGCATCCAACGCTACTACCGCTGCTGATGAGGCTGGTGAATATGAAGACTGGATTGAATTGCACAACCTGACCAATGCGGCGGTTGACTTAACGGAATATGCATTGTCTGACAATCCAACTAATCTGCGCAAATGGGTTTTCCCTGCCGGAACCGTTATTCCTGCAAATGGCTACCTGATTATCTGGGCTGACGAAGATGCCGATCAGGGGCCCCTGCACGCCAGTTTCAAATTGTCGGCCTCCGGCGAAACGCTAAGCCTGGTTGATCCACAAAGTGCTTTTCTGGATAATATTTCCTTCGATGAACAGGTAACGGATCAGGGCTATGCCCGCCTGCCCAACGGTACAGGTCCGTTTGTTATCAAGGAGCCTACCTTTGGCGCTTTCAATGGCACCGTTCCAACGGTAGAACCTGATGCTGCCCGAAATGCCGAAATGGCCATTAGCCCCAATCCTTCACACGATCAGGTTCAGATTGTGTTGAATGGGGAAAACGTGAGTGGCCAGCTTTCTGTTTATAATATGCTGGGTGAGTTGGTAACTGAAATGGCTGCCGCGCCGGTTCAAGCCCTGCAAGTGGCAGACTGGACTCCCGGGGTGTACTTCGTACAATGGGGAAGTCTGAGTACCAAACTCATCATCGCACAATAGAATACCCCCGATACGCTTGATTGCAACAAACACAACTTAACTAGTTTTTATCGTGAAACGCACACTTTTATCGTCTTCAATCCTGCTTTTTGGCCTCTGGTTTGGCCTGACCAACTCCATGCGCGATCCCAACAATCCACCCACTGGTAAAACCGGAGCTCCCGGTGAAAATACCTGTGCACAGGCGGATTGCCACTCCGGTGGATCTTTTACCGGTACTGTAACCATTTCAGGGGTGCCTGATACGGTTGTTGCCAATACCACCTACACCATCACTCTGACTAACGCCAGCAACGCGGCCAGGGCTGGGTTTCAATTGACTTGTTTAGACAATGCCAACGCTATGTGTGGAACCCTGACTGCTGGTACAGGAGTAAGCATTGGTAGTGGGGCTGCAGGCAAGAAATATGCCCGTCAATCTTCTCCCAAATTGTTGTCTAACGGCAGTACTTCCTGGACGTTCACCTGGAAAGCCCCCGCCAGTGCATCAGCTAACAAAGCAACTTTTTACTTTGTAAGCCTTTGTGCCAATAACAATGGCCAAAAAACGGGTGATAACGTATTGGTGTCAACCAAACCTATTGTTTTCCAAACCACTTCGGCTGCGGGCGAACCTGCTCAGGAGGCGGCTGTAACTTTCTTCCCAACCCTCGTGCAGGAAAACCAGATTCAGGTAAACCTGCTGGATGCCACAAGCGGAAGACTGCAAGTGTTTGACAACAGTGGCAAGCTGGTGCTGGAGCAAAATCTGGAACAGGAAAATACGGTAAACACCAACAACCTGCCTAAAGGCCTGTACAATGCCCTGATTGAGGCAGAAGGCAAAAAAGCAGTTAAAAAATTCCTGGTTCAGTAGCCTTTAGCTGGATTTACCGGCTAAATTACATTTTGAAGGCGGGTGCTTATTAAGTCGTAACTTGAATGACTTATTAGGCGCCCGCCTCCATTTTTGCCCGGCGCTTGCAGTACCTTCGCAGCTGACCATGCAATCTGACAGCCGTAACTTTTCTGCTAAACTCCTTCTGTTTGGAGAACACGTACTTCTCCTGGGAGCCACGGCATTGGCCGTTCCTCTGACTGCTTTTTCCGGCAAATGGGCCTGGAAAAAGCAAAAGGATGGCTATTTTAATAAAATGATGGACTTTGCCCAAAGCCCTGTTTTGGGTGAAATTCCCGGTTTAGATGTCCATGCTTTTCAAAAGGATTTGAATGAAGGCATGTATTTCGAAGCCAACATTCCAACAGGATACGGTTTGGGTAGTTCAGGCGCCTTTTGCGCAGCAGTTTATCACCGCTATATGACTGAACCTGAAAGCGACCCTGCCCTATTGAAAATGCAGCTTTCCCGCATGGAAAGTTTTTTTCATGGAAACAGCTCCGGTATTGATCCACTGACGAGTTATCTGGGCAAACCTGTTGTTATTCAGCAGAAAACACAGGTTTCCATTGCCCAACAGGCTTCTTGGGCAGGTAATGCACCCTTGGTTTTTTTGTTGGACTCTACCTTGCCCAGGAAAAGTCAGCCCCTGATTGACTGGTTTTTACAACAACGGCAAACCCCGGTTTTCGAACGTTTTTTACAGGAAGGATACCTGCCAGCGCATGAAGCGTTAATAAATGCCTGGCTGGAAGCTGATTCCGGGGCCTTTTGGACAAATCTTCGGACTATTTCCGCTCTGCAACGTGCGTATTTTGCCCCTATGGTACCTTCAACCGTGGAAAAGGTATGGGATGAAAGCCTGGAGCACGGCCAATTCACCTTTAAGATTTGTGGCGCCGGCGGCGGTGGATTTGTTCTGGGTTTTACCCATAATCAGGAGTCGTTGCATACTTTGACTCAAGGTTTTAAACTTCATTTTCCTCTGGAACGCTAAAAGGTGTAAGGACTTTTGCAATATGGCTAAAAAATTATCCATCGGGTTTTTAGTATTGCTGGTGTTTCTGGCCATTTTCCGGGATATCCTGGCCAATGGCCGACCATTAAAGTGCCGTATAGGTGGTGAAACCTATTACCCGGGACTGGTGGTAGCGTTCAGGGGAGACGCCTGGTTGCGCACCCATCCTGTGCTGGGAGCATTTGAGCGACAAACCTCCTATGAGTCGTGGAAAGAGGAAAGCAGGTTTGATGATTCACCCTTGTTTGCCCCCATTCCATTTTCGCCGGGAGAATATTCCACCAGAAACATATCTGCCTTATTGGCGCCTGGCACAGTTCAGCCGGGTCTTTCAGCTCGTTTTACACATGTTTTGGGAACGGATGGAGTGGGAAGAGATGTGGCAGCCACCCTGATATCCGGTGCGAGAATAGCTTTATTGACCGGAACAGTGGCCATGCTTATGGCACTTTGCATTGGGTTGTTTTTAGGCACTTTGGCCGGTTATTTTGGTGATGAGCGCCTGTTGATTCGCAGAGGCTTGGTTTGGTTTGGATTGGCAGGTGTACCGGTGGCCTGGTTTTTTGCTTTTGTACAAAGAAAATATGTACTGGATACAGCCCAAACGTCTGCTGTTTGGTGGGAGAGCGCTGGAATTTTTGCACTGGTGATGGGAGCCAGTTTGTTGGCGGGCTGGCTTTTTGCTCGTTTGTCTGCTGGAGCCAAAACGTTGAAGTTGCCAGCGGATTTGATCATAATGCGTGCTTCCGAACTGGTTAATGCATTGCCCAAGTTGGTTATAGTGATCTCCTTATCTGTGTTGCTTCAGCGTCAGAATGACTCCATCTGGTTGTTGATAGCGCTAATTGGCGCTTTAGGCTGGACGGGAGTGGCCAGGTATGTCAGGGCTGAGTTATTGCGTATCCGGGAATTGGAATATGTGCAGGCTGCACGTGGATTAGGCATGAAGGAATGGCGCATCTTATTTCGACACGCCTTGCCTAATGCCATGCGCCCGGTTTGGGTAGCTTTGGCTTTCGGGGTAGGAGGGGCCGTTACCCTGGAGGCTACACTTTCATTCCTGGGGTTTGGCGGGGAGTCGCTCAAAGGTATTTCCTGGGGCAGTTTGATGGCTCTGGACAATGGCGGCGGCAACCCGATAAAATCCTGGTGGGTGATGCTTCCAGCCGGCCTGATGGTGTGTTTTACGGTACTTTCTTTCAATACGCTGGGTGAACACATGAACCAGCAGTAAGCATTGCATCGTATGGATGACAGCTACTATATGGACCTGTCAAACGGGCGGGTAATGGTTAGAACCCGCGGTTTGGGCCCCAACCTGCTCATTGCACTGCACGGGTATGGAGACCAATCAGTCCTGTTTGAGCAACTGGTTCCGGAACTTTGTAGCGATTACCGGATAGTGGCTATTGATTTGCCGCATCATGGACTGACAGAATGGTCCAAAGACAGTTTTGATCGCACGGATTTGCTGGACTTGGTTACTTTACTGGTACAAAGGCACCCCCACCAAAGTTTATCGTTGCTGGGTTTCAGTATGGGCGCCAGGTTGTGGCTGAGTTTTTTGCCGGAATGTCCTTTGCACGTGGCGGAACTCATCTTACTGGCGCCAGATGGTATTGGAACACGAGGTATGGGCCTTGTGGAACTTTTTTCGATGGCTGCCAGAAGGTGGATGGTGCAACGCATCAGGAGCAATGCACGCCTGGCAAAAGGGTTGATTACTTTGGGAAGACAATCGTGGCTTCCTCAAAATATCAGATACTTCACTGCAAGGCATTTCCGAAACCAACAAAAGCTGGAGATGGCTTTAGCCTGGTGGATATACCTGAGTGGGTTTCCTGTGGAAAAACAACTTATACGCCATTGGGCGGAGCAAAGTGGAATCCAAATTCAGATATGGTTGGGAGAGCAGGATCCGTTGCTACAGTTATCAGATGTAAAGGCGTTTTGGGGTCAGTTATCCGCGTTGGATATCAGGGTAATTCCAGGCGCCGGACATGTGGTGGGTTTTTACAAAAGATGATTGCTGACGGGTTTGCCTTCCGGATTTTCAAAGAAACGCAGTTCCAGGTTTTTACCATCAAAAACGGCATAGGAGCAGGGGAACATCCATTCTCCCAGGTTAATATACCGACTTCTTCCATTGGGTAAAAGCCAGTCGATGGGCAGGTGACGGTGGCCAAAAATGAAATAATCTGGCTCAACACCCTGCTCAATTTTCCTGCGACAATATTGCAAAAGCCATTCTTTGTCTTCTCCGAGCCAGGAACGTTCTTCCGGTGGGGTTGCAGCTCTGCTTTTTTGGGAAAAAAAATGAGCGAGCCTGGTGCCCATATCAGGATGTAGCCAACCAAATAGCCACTGACTGAGTGGATGGGTAAACACTTTTTTCATCCGTTTGTATCCGATGTCGCCTGGTCCGAGTCCATCTCCGTGACCAATCATGAACTGTTTGCCATGAATTTCCCGCATGATAGGTTTGCGGTAGACAGGTATATCGAGTTCGGATTCAAAATACCCGAACATCCACAGATCATGATTGCCGGTAAAGGCGTAGATTGGAATGCCGGAATCGCGTAGTTGGGCCAATTTGCCTAAAAAGCGGGTGTAACCCTTGGGAACCACGGTTTTATACTCAAACCAAAACTCAAACATATCGCCCACCAGGTAAATAGCTTCGGCATCCGGAGCAATAGCATCTAGCCAGCGACATATCTGTCGTTCGCGCTCGGCGCTGTTGAGTTTGGCGTCTGCTCCCAGGTGAAAGTCCGAAACGAAATAGGTTTTTTTGCCTGCGTTCATTACAAGAGCAAAGGTATGCAAGACTGTTCCCTATCTTGCCCCCAAAATCCTCTTTTTGTTAGGTATGAATATTTCCAAAATCCTGTTGGCTTCGCTGGTTTTACTGGCAATTACGGTTGGCTTGCATCTGGTTCCGGGCATGAATCCCGGGGTATTGATGGCTTCCCGTTGGGCAACTGTTCTGGCATTCTGTGCTTATGGCTGGCAAGCCGGATCTCTTACTACCTGGATTCTTATCAGCATGCTGGTAGGATTTGAGGTAGGACTCGATATGGGCAAAGCAGCTAAAGATTTTGATGTTTTAAGCACTATTTTTATCAAATTGATCAAAACGGTGGTAGGCCCGCTGCTGTTTTCCACGCTGGTTATCGGTATTGCCGGTCAGAGCAGTGGCAAACAGATGGGACGTATTGCTGTGAAGGCTTTTACCTATTTTTTGCTGGCAACCTCTGTGGCGTTGGTGATTGGTCTGGTGGCCATTCACTTCACACAGGCAGGCGCCGGTATTCAACGCAGCGACGCAACAGATAAAGTGGTGGTTTCCGGGGCAGAACTACAGGCCAAGGTGGATACCAAAAAGAATGAAGCGCAATGGATGTACGGAGAAAAGGTAGTGACGGTAAAACCACCGGATTTTAAACTTGACTGGAAGTATACGGTGTTGCACACTTTCCCGGAAAACGTGGCTAAAATGGTGTACGAAGGCGCTGTACTTCAAATAGTTATCTTCAGTTTGTTGTTTGCACTCGGGCTTCGTCAGGTGAGCGAACACCACCGGAAAACCATGATTCATTGGTGCGAAGCGCTGTCAGAGGTGATGTTTAAGTTTGTCGGTATCATCATGTATTTCGCTCCTTTCGCGGTGGGTGGCGCACTGGCATCAACCATCGGCGACAAAGGTTTGGGCGTGATGGTGAACCTGGCCAAACTACTGGGCACCCTGTACCTGGCTTTGTTTGTCTTTGTTGTTGTGGTGTTTATTCCTGTGCTTTATTTCTTCAGAATTCCGGTAAGAAGCTTTTTGAAGGCGGTATATGAGCCGGCATCCTTGGCTTTTGCTACAGCAAGTTCGGAGGCTGCTTTACCACAGGCCATGACCGCCATGGAGAAGTTTGGCGTGCCGCGCAAAATTGTTTCTTTTGTGTTGCCCACCGGATACAGCTTCAATCTGGACGGTTCAACCTTGTATTTATCCCTGGCATCCATGTTTTGTATCCAGGCAGCCGGCCTGACCGAGCAGTTTACCTGGGACAAACAGCTTATCCTGATGGCAACCTTGCTGTTGACATCCAAAGGTGTAGCTGCTGTGCCTCGGGCATCTTTGGTAATTTTAACCGCTACTGTGCTGCAGTTTGGTATTCCAGAATGGCCAATTGCCATTATTTTAGGGGTAGATGCTTTGATGGATATGGGGCGTACCTGTATCAATCTGGTGGGTAATTGTCTGGCTTCGGCGGTGGTAGCGCGTTGGGAGGGAGAATTTGATGATGAAGCCGCAGCTAAAATACAGTAGAACATGAGTAAAACCAAAATAGCCATATTCGCATCTGGCGGTGGCAGCAATGCGCGTAAAATCCTGGAATATTTTCAGGACTCTGATGTTGCCGAGGTTGCTCTGGTAATATCCAATAAAAAAGATGCTGGTGTGCTGGACATTGCGGGTACCTTTGGGGTACCCACACATCTGATCAACCGTCAATCTTTTTACGAAACCACCGAAATACTGGAGATTCTGAAAGCGCATGGCATTGGATTTATTGCCCTGGCGGGGTTTCTTTGGCTGGTTCCAGCGTATTTGGTGAAGGCTTATCCTGGCAAAATTCTGAACATTCATCCGGCGTTATTGCCGAAATACGGAGGGAAGGGCATGTATGGGCACCATGTACACGAAGCCGTAAAAGCAGCGGGCGAATTGGAGTCTGGTCCTACCATACACTTTGTAAATGAGCATTACGACGAAGGAGATATCGTTTTTCAGGTTACCTGCAAGCTGGAGCCTGGTGATCAACCTGATGATATTGCCAGAAAAGTATTGGCGTTGGAACACGCCCATTTCCCAAGAATTATAGAACAGGTAATTCTTCAGGACAAAGCAAGGACCAACTGATCTGATTATGCGAATCCGGGATGTTGTCATATTAATCCGGCCGGAACACTGGGTAAAAAACCTGTTTATTTTCCTGCCGGCATTTTTTGCTGCCCGACTTGCAGAGCCGGAGCTCATGGCTAATGCTTTGCTCGGATTTACGGCCTTTTGCCTGATGGCCTCAGCAGTGTATGTACTGAACGATCTGGTGGATGCTCCGCAAGACCGCAACCACCCTGACAAATGCAAACGCCCCATAGCCAGCGGCGCTATTAGCAGGGTAGAGGGAATGATTATTCTGGCCGGGTTGCTAGGGGCGAGTTTCCTATTGCCCTTGTTTTTTCGACCGGAAATGTTGATTTTCAGTCTGTTATACTTTCTGATCAATGTAGCCTATTCACTTTCGCTCAAGCATCTGGCCATCATTGATGTATCGTTGATTGGTCTTGGTTTTTTGTTGCGGGTATTGGCGGGAGGGGCGGTAACCGGGGTTGCTGTTTCTCACTGGCTGATGGTGCTCACCTTTGTTTTGGCCTTGATTTTAGGCCTGGCCAAGCGGCGCGGGGAATACATTGTGGCTATGGGTGAAAACAATTTTCGCAAAGCTCTGGAAGGCTATAACCTGCCTTTTTTGGATATGAGCATGGTTGTTTGCTCCACGGTTGCCATCGTAGCTTACCTGATGTATTGTTTTTCACCGGAGGTAACCCAACGCATTGGCTCCGACAAGATATTTTACACCTCCTTTTTTGTGGTGGCCGGGGTATTGCGGTATCTGCAATTGACCCTTGTTTTTGGAAAAACGGAATCGCCCACCCGCGCGCTTCTGCGCGATGGGTTTTTGCAAATCATCCTGCTGGCCTGGATTGGTTCCTTTGCATGGCTGTTATACGGGAAAAAGTGGATGCTTCAGTTAGGTTTGCTGGATTGGATTAGTTTTTGAACTCCTCAGGTGAAAAGAATTTGTGAAAAAACAGCACCTGGAAATCCACGGCACTTCCCCAATATTCCCCATTGTGCTCTCCCGGGCGCTCGGTGTACTCATGCGGGTAGTCGAGCTCCAGAAGCACCCGGTGCATTTCCCGGTTAGCTTCCAGGAAAAAATCGTCAATACCACAGTCAATAATCAGAGGGAGTTGTTTCCCTTTTAAACGCTCTGCCAGGGTAACAGCAGAGGCTTTTACCCAGTTATCCCAATATTCTGAAGGGTCGCCAAGTACTCCTTTCAAGTCCCAGTCATTCTTTTTCCAGGCCCTGAGATCTAAACCACCAGCCATGCTCCCGGCTGCGCCAAAAACATCCATGTGCTTGATAGCCAGTGTAATAGCACCGTGTCCTCCCATGCTCAAACCAGCAATGGCCCTACCTGAAGGTGCTTTAATAGTGTTAAAATAATAGTCAATATAGTTCACCACTTCACGCGAAATGTAAGTGTCGTACCGAACAGCAGAATCGACAGGGCTGTCCAGGTACCAGCTATCATATCCACCATCCGGACATACAATCAGCATCTGATAATGGTCTGCATGCTCTTTGAGTTGGGGTGCTTCGGATAGCCAACCGGCAAAATTTCCGCTCCAGCCATGCAAGAGGTACAAAACCGGGTATGGTTTGCCGGAAGCCTGGTAATTATCCGGAGTAATGACCAGGCAGTTGCTGGTTTTCTGCATAACAGCACTGAAGATTTGCAACGTGTCTACATGCGCGGCAAATATGGATTCTGTGGTCATTAATAAGATGAAAATGAGCAGGTTAGAGGTGAGTGTGCGTTTCAAGATTGAAAAAATTTCGGCTAAAGTAAGGTACATGTCTGGAAAGGAATTACCCTAAATGTGTTATTGGCACTGCTTTTGTTTGGACGCATTAAACAGATTTTGATTACAATGAGAAAACTTCCTTTACTCCTTCTACTGGCGTTCCTCTGTACAGGATGGAATGTCAGCGCCCAAAACCAGGCATTTAAAAATGCTATCCAGGCCAAATTGAATTTCATTGATTACGGGGTTTTGTACGACAATAACCTCAAACTGGGACAGGGATTTGAGTTTGCTTATGCCAGAAACCTGGCACAGGCCTTGAATATCGCTGTTCCGGTAAGGTTGGGTACCGTAAAACTCCCGGAATCCACTACAAACTCTATAACAGCTGGAGCTGACCTTCAGTTCAGGCTGGAAAACTTCAAAAGTGAAGCCAAAATTGTGCCTTTCGCTTTTGCGGGCGCAGGGTATGTGTATGAAAAGGACAACAGCCATGTGCAATTTCCATTTGGCGCCGGTGTCCATTTCCGCGTGAGCCCATATGCTTTTTTAAACGTGCAGGCCGAATTCCGCAAAGCACTCATTGATGATCGGGATAACCTCCAACTGGGGGTTGGTTATGTTTATTTTCTCCACCAGTCTGAAAATCGCCCGGCTCCTGTGGAGTTGACCATACAGGATTTGGATAAAGATGGCACCATCGATTCGTTGGATCTCTGCCCGGCATTGCCTGGGCCACCAGTAGCCATGGGATGCCCGGATGCTGATAATGATGGGGTAGGGGACGAGAAAGACGAGTGCCCGGAAGATGCAGGTACAGCCCAAACAAATGGTTGCCCGGATTACGATAACGACGGTTTTGCCGATAAAAACGACGAATGTCCTACTGAAACAGGCGCCCTGAATGGCTGCCCGGACACAGATGAAGACGGCATTGCTGACAAAGATGATAAGTGTCCGAACGAAAAAGGAAAAACTGCTAATAAAGGTTGTCCGGACGCGCCTGACGCGGATGGAGATGGTGTTCCTGATGCAGATGACCTTTGTCCGGATGCCCCTGGACAGTTTAAAGGCTGCCCTGATACCGACTCAGACGGTATTGCCGACAATGAAGACAAATGTCCGTACGAGGCTGGTGTAGCTGAACGAAATGGCTGCCCTGCTCCGAAGGATTCAGATGGCGATGGTGTAACGGATGACACGGATCCATGCCCAACAGTGGCTGGCACAGACAACGGTTGCCCTCCGGCCAAACCAGCTGACAGAGACAATGATGGCTACCCGGATAATACGGATGCCTGCCCGGATGAGGCTGGAAAATTGAACGGCTGCCCTGATGCTGATAAAGATGGTGTGGCCGACAAGGATGATATGTGCCCAAACAAAGCCGGAAAAATTAATGGCTGCCCTGATACTGACAACGATGGTGTAGCCGACAAGGATGATAAATGTCCGAATACTTCCGGTACCGTTAATGGCTGCCCGGATGGCGATGGTGATGGTATTGCAGACAAAGAAGATAAGTGCCCGAATGTTGCGGGTTCCCTGAACGGCTGTCCGGATTCAGACGGCGATGGTATTGCAGATAAAGATGATAAGTGTCCGAATGCCGCTGGTGCATTGAATGGCTGTCCGGACACGGATAAGGATGGCATTGCCGACAAGGATGATAAATGCCCGGATGTAGCTGGTTTGGCTGCCAATAAGGGTTGCCCTGAGGAGAAAAAGGCTGAGAATAAGCCAGTGGTTAAAAAGCCGCCGGTAGATGAGAAGCCGGAAGTAACCGAGGCGCGGGAAAAACTGGCTACTGCAGCACGCGCTGTGCAGTTTGAGAGTGCCAAGGCCATCCTCAAAGATGCGTCTTACGATGTATTGGATGAGGTTGTAGTACTGATGCGCAAAAACCCAAGCTATTCTTTGTCGATAAGCGGTTACACAGATGATGTGGGAGATGATGAAACCAACTTCAAATTGTCACAGGATCGGGCTAAGGCTTGCTACGATTATCTGATTTTCCGTGGTATAAAAGCGGATCGTATCCGTTATGCCGGCTTTGGCGAGGCTCGCCCAATTGCATCCAACGACACGGCTGAAGGAAGAGAGCAGAACCGTCGTGTGGAGTTTGAGTTGATTTTGGAATAGGCGCTACAATGTGTTAAAAGCAAGGAGTCAGGATTTTCTCTCGGTAAAATCCTGACTCCTTCTTTATTTTGCGCACAACAAATCAGAAGAATAGCTGTTAATGCGGCCTATGCGGCGTGATTACCTCTTGCTAAGCGGTTTGGCTTTATTGTTTTTCTTTCCCTTTTTGGGCAGTGTACATCTGTTCGATTGGGATGAGATAAACTTTGCCGAATGTGCCCGGGAAATGCTCCTAACGGGCGATTGGATGCGTCCACAAATTGATTTCGAGCCATTTTGGGAAAAGCCCCCCCTGTTTCTGTGGATGCAGGCTTTATCCATGAAGGTGTTCGGTATCAACGAATTTGCTGCCCGCCTGCCCAATGCAATTTGTGGATGGGCTACTTTATTGTTGGTATAC
>DATGWL010000218.1:0-58635 GCA_035299505.1 Saprospiraceae bacterium
CTGATGTTTCCGGCGCCTACGTTTTTCAAACTGAGCTGGTAGGTAACATTCGGCGGTGCGCCGGTGGCGGTTGCCCAGGCTGCGCGGGTTCCGTTCACATAAGCGGCCAGTTTGGAGCCTGCTCCGGCCAGTTGAATATCCACAAACTGCGGTCGGGCAATGATGCTCATGGGCTGGTTGCCAGGCGTAATAGCCGGCCATGCCGGATCCGGTGCAGTACCATCAAACGGATGAACCTGTAGCTCGTATACCCGACAATCGCCGTTGAAATTCAGGTAGTCATCCAGATCAAAATCGGTAAAGTCATCGCCCTGGTAGATGTTCTGGTCGGGTATGTTTTGCCATACCGGCGGACCATAATCCGGCAGCACTGTGAACCATCCGGTGATGGTGTCGGCCAGCTGATTGGGCGTATTTTCCTTTACGATAATGCGCACAGAATCTGTTCCAATCCATTGGTTGGATACCGGGGTAACAGTGAGTACACCATTCACGATGGTAGCTGTGAGGTTTGGACCCGGTTGAGCGCTCCAGGTAACCGGATCGCCGTCCAGACTGATCAGATAATCCGGCAAATTCACCGTTTCAAACGGAATACCCTGAAGGGTAGTGTCGGCCAGTAATGGCTCCAATTCCGGAGGAAAATCTGCATTGGGATCCACATTGATCCAGAAAGGCAGCTCGGAGGTGCCAATGGAACCGTTGTGTACAAAAGAAACCTCTTCAAATGCCGGATAAACAGCATCGTCGGGCTGGTAATACACCTTAAAATTCACCGTTTCACCAAAATACTCATTGGAATAAAAGGTGATGAAATAATAGGCGCTGGATCCGAAAAACAGGGGCGTTGCCACGCCGCGGAGTTCGTTTCCAACAAAGGCGCCTACCAGATTGCCGGCCTGGTTGGCCGGATTGCCCACATAGCTTACCCGGATTACGGCGTTCATGTTGAACTCATAATCTGTTGGGTTCACCGACCAGTTGGGTGGTGGTTGCATGGACAGATTGGCGTTTGCTGCAGGTATCAGCAGCATCAGACAAGCCCACAGGCAAAGCTGAAAACGCCGTTGGGAAATATATAGCCGATTCATTGTTGTTAAGTTTTAGGTCACTTATTGCAGGACAATTTTCTTCACGATACTGCCCGATTCAGTTTGCAATCGAACGAAGTACACGCCTTTGGCCAGCGCTGCACCTTGTTCAGATTGAGCCTTCCAGGGTAGCGTATTCATACCTTCTTTACCAACGGTATTGATTTCAGCTACCTGTTTGCCGCTCATATCCGTTACAGTGATTCGCAGTTCCTGTGTTTTGCGGAGGGCAAAACGCAGCATCGCTTCCTGCTGGAACGGATTGGGCTGCACGTCGAAGGACTGTACAGAGGAGAGCTCGTGTGTGCCACTGCTGAGCAGGGTGAATGGAACCGGTCCGTCAATACTTCCCTGATGTAGTTCAGGAGAGAAATACATCACTTCCTTGAGTTCCTGAATAGCGCCCGTGCTGCTGTCGAACAATTGATAACGAACCTGTTCGCCGCTGCCATTGGCATACACCGTGAGGAAGAACAGGTAGGATTGCAGTGGTGGAATATAAATGGCTTGCGCCGATCCACGCACCTGCGCGCCCACGAACGCGCCCAACTCCATGGTAGAGGTAGTAGCATTCTGTTCGTTCATTTTCAGCATGCCAATCAGGGTCATACTGTGTTCAAACTGCGTTGGATCCACACTCCAAAAGCCTTCAGGGGCATCGCCCGGGCCACGTTCTTCGCTGCCAGGCTTACCCGCCTGATCGGCGCCACCCTGGTTGAGGTGACTGGAAAGCGGCGGATAAATGAGTGTGCCAGGGGCGTTTACCTTGAGTTGGTAACCGTTGGCCGGGCTCATGTACTGCAGGTTACCAATCCAGCCAAAGGTTGGGTTGATATACTGCGCAAAGGAAATCTGGCTCTTAATCAGGTCGCCCGTTTGTGCCGGTACGGAAGACAGGGCTTCGTTCACAGGCAATGAATAGTTCGGGATATAACCAATCCAGTTCCAGCCTGGCACCAATGGGATAGGCGTACCAGCCGGATCCAGGGTGGTACCCAACATCATCAGGGTATCGGAAATGTTGGCCCGATACACGTACATGGAAGTGTTGCCCAGGTTTTGGAGCGTACCCAGCCAGCCTCCACCGTTGAAATAGGTAGAGAACTGGTTCTGACTTTTCATCAGATCGTTCTGCGGATGACTCAGAGAAGACAGGGCCGCGTTGATGGAAGGATCCGGGAATGCCAGGTTGAAAGACAACCAGTTCCAGCCAAAGCCCAGCGGCACTTCGCGGAGCACCAGGTTGTAGGTATGGATTACCTGTGGATTCAACGGATCACCGATCACATCGTCAGGCTGGAAGAGGAAATAATCTTCCAGTACGGCATATCGCAGGCAGGCAGAGGCGTCCCAGATTTCCAGGCGCAATGGCTGCAATACATGGTTGGGGTTGCCGTAGATGGTCAGGTATGCCAGGTATTTGTTCACCTGTGGTACATACTGCACATTGGCGCGGCCCACCAGGGTATCGCCGATGAATGCTACCACCATATCTTCCACATCTGTTGATACTTCGCCTTCGATGTTGAGTTCCAGCACCATGTTTTCGGTGTTCTCGAAGAGACTACCGTTCAGGTCCCAGCCTGGAGGACGGCAAACCACCCGCACGCCAAATGGCAGTCTTTCATCTCCACCCATGAAGAATGGATTTTGACCGATATTGGTGTGCAGGGTAATAGAGTCAGACCACAAGCCGAATGCAAGGGATGAATCCACGGTAAAGGTGATGGGGCGGATTTCATTTGGCGCCAGCGTACCCTGATTTGGTACAACGTGTACATAATCAGGTATATCCTCAATGGTAAATGGGGTAGGGTAGCCGCCCCGGTTGTGGATGTTAACGGTAATGGATTTCGTCTGATCCTCATATTTGGTCATGCCAATACTATCGGTCAGCCAGGCCAGTTCGTTGCGATCCACATAGAATTCCCATTGTTCATAAATCAGCTTATTACCTGTTTTATCCTCAATTTCATGCAGTTCAGCGCGCAGGATCTTGTTTTCGAAGAACTGATTCTGGAAGTTAGGATCCAGGATGATTTTGTTCTCGTAACAGGTGATATCGATGTCGATCGGCTGATTGGTTGTTGCATCAAACAGCTGCACATTATCCACGGCATTTATTTTGGCGCAGTTGATGTGCTTGTTGAAGGAGAATGAAATTTCGTCTCCTACATTGTACACACCATCAGCCGGTTCAGGCACACCAATAAGGCTTGGCGCCTGACGTTCGATGCGACCTTTGATAACGTGAGAGAAACCAGGTTTGTCAGAGGCATCGCCTGAGCAAACGGCCACAGCACGGATTTCATAAGGGCCATCAGAAAGGCCGATAGTATTCCAGTAGAACTGTGTAAACGTAGCGCCCAGATCTGCTTTCTCAATTTCGGCTCCGGGCTGAATCAGGTTGATGAGCGAATCGATGGGGGGCACAATATTTATCCAGGCGCCATCTCCATCCGATCGTCGGTACTGGACTCGGATTTTTTCGAACTCTGCGTTGTCTTTATCATATCCAGAAACAGTGATCCGCATGATATCATCCGGGCCTAGTGTAACAGGATCAGGGAATATTACCCAGTCTTGTTGAGGCACATTGATATCTACCTCACTACAAGGTTTTATGAAGTGAGCGCTGATGTAAACAGCAGAGTATAATACGGTATCCAGGTCTGGTAGAATACCCAGGGCGTTAGCACGTTCATCTTCGCATAGCGAATACAATACCAATTCCAGACTATCATAATCGTACTCCTCCGGACCCCTCTCAAGGGTTACGGTAATCGGGACCGATTCTCCATAAGGGATGGCATACATTACAGGGTGATCCAAAGCAGCACCATTTAGGAAAATTTTGGCGCCGTGCGGGTTGCTTTCCGGACCTGCCGTGAATGCGTAAGTCCAGGTTTCATTGGTTTCACTTTCATTTCCTAAGGTGAATTTATAAACAGCCGCTTCGTTTGATGGGACGTCTACAGCAATTGCTCCACTGCCATCTCTGAATTCGAGACTGTTTCCCTCCCTGTGAGCCGTTTTAGGCTCCCATGGACAGCTGGATTGACCGGTTACTGTTCGGAACACAGGTGTGTTGTACACGGTATCCATGCCGATATCCACGGTAAATGCATCACCTGGGTCGTTATCTGCCAGGACGAAGCCTGTAGTAATGCCCTTGCTTTGGCCTGTTTCTGTACTTTTTCCTCTACTCACATCGTACAAAAACTTGACACTACCTGAAACACCAGCGCCGGCAATTTCAAATCCAGTTTCTACAGAAACGGATCCTCCTGTATTAAAAGAGCTTGAATTATATACCGTTGAAGAAGAATCGCTGGTTTCGGAGTATTCATACTCAAAGTTTCCATCGAAAGAAACATTTCTTTTGAATGGAGCTTCTTTAACCTGCTTATAGTTGTCTTTAAGGATTTTATCCCAAAGTGCAAGTGATTGTTTACAGGTGTCTTTCTTTCCTGGGTCAACGCTTGGATCGTTAACTATGTTAAGCAAGTAGCGCATCACATTATTCCGGATGTGGTAATCGGAATACATGAATGTCGTTGCGAAGTTCTTTGGCGAAACGGCCAATTTGACATCTACTTTACCTGCACAGGAATCTGGATTGAAGGTAACCTCATCTGAGAAGCCGAACTCCACATTCAGACCAGCTCCAACGAAAATATCACCCCCATGTACATAACTTGACATGTAAGGAATTGTGTCGGCGTGACCTACTATCAACTCATCAGCACTGGTTTGGATTCGCTCTTTAAAGCTTGTACAAACCTCAAATGATTTGGAGGTAACCTCTTGAAATGTTGCCTGACCTTCCACAGTAATAACCAATCCACCGCCATTGGGATTGGCTACGCCAAAGCCCAGGGGAGCGTAAATTGAATAAAACTCAGGATTAATGTCAATAACTAATTCGCCACCACCTCCAGTCTCATAGTTTACCTCTGTACCAATGGTTTTGCAGACTTGTTGTTCTTTTTCCAGGTACGAATAGCTTCCATCACCAGGGGGATCTCGTAAAACCATCAGAGGAACCTCTGGCAATTGTGTGGTAAAGGTGTTAGCCTTCGAACGCAAACCAGTCACCAACACTTGTTTGGTCAGGCTTGACTCATTCCCGGCAACAGATCTGCCGATAAACTGAATGTTTTGTAAAAACGGCGGAGATGGGTTAACAATGCCTGCTCTGAATTTATAGGTCAAAAGTCCATTAGAAATGGTGGTATCTACTACAGATCCAGCCACATCGTTAATGATCCTTACAAAACCGGTATCAAGCGGACAGCCTTCTCCCAGGTAAAACTCCTGAAGTTTAATTCCTACAGTGTAAGAAGCCCTGCTTTCTAAGACGATGGTATTACAAAAGGGAGGATTAACCGGATCCAGGCCACTTACAATGTCTACCTGAGGAGGGGCATAGTAAATAAAGTCAACAATGGTATCCTTGATCGTCTTCAAATCCACCTGGGTTCCTCCCTGTACTTCGAAAGCGGATTTTATTACAGGATCGGAGTGCTCAACCACTGCCACAGTATATTCAATGGGAGGCAAGTTGTCAAACTCATATTCTCCACCTGTAGACCCTGAATTATCACTAACACCCAGTTGGAAATTTCTTTCCAGGCAACCATCCAACGAGGTTACTTTGACTATGCAAACCGTACCGCTGGGTGTACCCGGACTTTGTAGAATAGGCAAACGGCAATCACCACCGGCTACTATTCCACTGATGGTTCTGACCGTTACATCATTAAACACTATACCAGCTATAGGGCTGAGAATATTAGTAATAGTCCAGTTAGGTGGCTCAAACTGATGATCCTCAAATTTAGGCGTTAAACGGACTGTTGCACCTGGCTCCAGATCAATAATGAATTTACCTGTAGAGTCTGTGAATACTGCAGGACTAAAGGGAGCATCGTTTACCAGAATTTCAATGTTCTCGGCAAAACAATCCGTATCCTTATAGCGAACAAAACCAGAGACAGCGACAGTTGATCTATCCACAAAGTCAACCTGGTCAACAGAAGTAATACTCGGGTTGAGTGTAACCTGACGTGTTGCCGGCGCGAATTCATGTGGAGTAGTTTCCTGATTGGCAGCCATTACGGTCCATTCTGTACCAAAAGTGGTGCCTCTTTCCTGAATCAGTACGGAACCTTGGTTATTCAAAATGGTGCCATTCCCCTCATCAAGTGCATAGTATATACGCAGCCCGGTTTCTTGTGGATTCCGGGAAGATTCCGCATGCGTTTGTATGGACGACGGCGGTAAAAGTGTGTCATAAAGAGCAACTTCATCAATCAGGCCTCCAAAGTGGTCAACAAAATCGACACCCGATTTTCTGGCGCCAATTACCCAGGGTTCGGAAGATTCGGTCCAGTTGCCTGTGTAGTTAGGAAGCATAATCTCTCCCAGGAGGCTGCCGTTTCTGTAGCCAGTCACTCTTGTACCTGCCGATGTACTGTCTATGGTAAACGCTAAATGGTTGAACCCTAAATCAATAGGGCCAAAATCATGTGATTGATTATTCAGCTTGAAAATGACATGATTGTCCAAACCAACTGGCTGAAGTAATAGCTGAAAGCTATTACTCAGGTTCCACCTTTTGGAAAGGATGGTCTGTGTACCATCCGGACCTGCGCTGTTTATCCAGGTTTCCAGAGTTGCCTGTGGGGTCACTGAAAAATCAGGCAAGGTGGCATAGTCCATCTCCGATTTGGTGAATTTAAGCGAACGGTGTTTGTAGAAAAACTTCATTGGCTCTGCCAAAAAAGTTATCCCTGTGCCATAGTTCGCTGATTCAATCCGGTAATAACCTTCTTCATTGGTCTTGCCCGCAGTCCGGACAGGTGGGCGATCATTGTTAAACGTTGCTCCACAAAAGAATAACCTGTTGCGGTTTAACACATCAAATGACTTACTACCAACCTGCTCATCCATTTTCCAATAGTACTTCAATCCTTCGGTTTGAGAGGAGGCAGTTCCCTCCATCACCTCAGGCAAATCCAGCTCGTCGAGCTTCAAATGATAAACCCTCAATTCGTCTAATAGTCCATCCCAGGAATCGTTGCTCGCACTCTTACCAATTCTGATTTCATCTGTATTTAACAAGGCTAATCCACTTTGCTGATCTTTTAATACACCATCCAGGTAAAGTCTGTATTGGCCATCTGAAAAGGTGATTGCAAGATGATGCCAGGCATCTATGGAGCCATCAAAGCTGCCGTTGAGCTGTAAGGAACCTGCATTGATTTGAATGCCGGTTGAATTAGACGCTTTAATTTCCAGATCTGTGGCTCCGCTATTTAATGCTTCAATGCGCATAACCGTCTGACTGCCAGCAAATGAACGGTTCTTCATCCAGAAAGTAAGCGTCCAGTCATCATCGGTTGTAGGCAAAAAATTACTGTTGGTGCTGGAATCAGCCACAGCTACGGCGCCGTCAAAAGGCCCAACGGCCATAGAATAGCCTTGCATGGGCATTAAAGTAACTAAAGCATCCGGCACCGGACTGTCGTTAATGGTGCGCACCCAGCCCGTTACCACACCATTGGGTACCTGGAAGCCCAAGGCTTTGCCCGGCGAACCTTCACCGTAGGCATTGATGCCACGGACCTCATATATATATGGCTTCCCTGCAATAACGTTGAAGTCGTTATAGTTTCGGGTACTTTTATCTACCTGAGCCAGGTAAACCCCGTCGCGGTAAATTTTGAAACCGCCAACTGCGAATGGGCCAAGCGGGTTAGGACCCCAGGAAATCTGGATACGATCCAGTAACTCGCCTTGCGTGGCTGTTACAAATGGCGGGAAAGGCGCCACCAGAAATCCGGCCCAATAACCGAAGTTCATGTTATTGTCGTCGCCTACTGCCGGACCAACCACCAGCTGACCGATGGTTAATTTGGTGCGGCGGGTGGCGCTCTTCATACGGGCGCCATTGCCATAATTGATAAAGGCAGAACGAATGACCGTATCTTGCGCTACAGCAGAAAAACAACCGGGATCCCATGGCTGTGTGGGTTGCTGCCCCCACAACTCCGGTAGCGCCAAAAGCGCGCATATTAGCACGGCTATTAGCCGGCTTTGCATGATATTTTTCATGAAAAAATACGTTAGTGGATGGAAATTGTTTTACTCACGGGAACATGAATTGTCATGGCTATTTCCCTGTTCCGCTTATTTCCATGGCACTTATCCGTTTTGACAAGGCTTCCAATTGGGCGCTGAATGCTGTCTGTTGCTCCAGCAAGGCATTGTTTTTGCCTTGAAGACCAGCATTGGCTGCTTGAAGCTGCTGAAGTTCTTTATTGAGTGTATTTACCTGAGCTTTCAACTGTTCAATCTCGTTGTGCTGCATTTTTACGAGCTCATTGGTGTAAATCACGAATTTCTTGTAAATCAAACTGTTAGGTCTTCCTTGCTCATCATAAAGCACTAAGTCTTTCATGCCAAGGCTGTCAATTTCCTCAGCGATATATCCGATTTCCCACTTGTCGTCTCCTTCAGATTTCCGGTTGTATATTCTGGGCTGGACTTTAAGCATACGGGTAAAGTCAACCTGCAATGGCTGGATATTGTATTTGTACCTGCGGGAGGATGTATTTACGCCCACTCTGCCTCCCTGAACATTCGACCGCCATTCCAGATTGTCGCCATCAGTCATGTTTGGAGCAGAAGATAAGTAGAGGTCCTTTAGGATGTTGAAACCACTTGTGTTTGCAAACATCACACCCTGGTTATTGGCACGAAGTGAGATGGTTCCATTAGCATCACTAAACAAGCCCGAGTCATCATCATTAATAAAAGTATATGAGTTTCCGGCGCGAACATATCCAGGGATGGCTACCCCTCCACTGGTTGCTTCAAGTGCCTTGGTAGCATTTGCATATAGGCATACATTATTATCAGCAAGAGAAAATAAACCACCATCAGGGTCGCCGCCGGAACCAAAAGTATATCCTCTATTAGCAAAGTTTACCGCAGGAGCACCACCAGGAGTAACAAAATAGTTTCCAGTCACAGCACCTGCAGCACTCAGCGAGTTCACATTTGCAGCTCCAGTGGTACTTAAAGTGCCTGTGATAGACACATTTCCAGAGTTAATTGTGCCAGCATTAATGTTACCAAATGATCCGGCGGTTATTTGTCCCGCAACATTAATAGCATCACAAATTACCGCACCAGTACTCGGAAAAACATTATTCTGGCCCACCAATCCCAACGCATAAGGTGCGTGCGTAAGCCTTGGTCGTGGCAGCAGTTCCACACTGGAGGTACCCACACTCACCCCAAGCCAATAAGGCTGATTGAATGGTGCAGTAAGTTGAAATTGTGGGTCTGGATTTAAACCGAGTACCACGCTATACACACCACCTACAATGGATATGTTTTCAATGGTTTCCTGGTGTACTTTATCTGCAGGAGCAGTGCTGGATTCGCTTTTCCATAAACGAAAAGTGAGCACGTAGTCATTGCCATCGTCTACAGCAGTACCGTCAGATTTAGTCAATACACCCTGTACGGATAATGTGGCTACTTGTGCCTGAGCCACTAAAGCCATGCCAAGCGTAAAAAAGAGGGCAAGCGAGATGTTTAGGTAACGGAAGGAGTACAAAACACTTTTCATAGTGAAAGCAGAAATTGAGTGGAGGTTATTGATTTGCAAGAAAATGGACACTTCATGGGCCATTTACTGCCAAAGCTAGGCGCATACAACCGGCAGTCGCCTGCTGAATCAGTGAAGCGGTACATATACACAGGGAAGGGACTGTTTTTTCCAGTGGAGAAAAACGCCAGTGTTATGCTGTAGCATTACAGCAGGCTTGCAGGCATGATTGCAATTGCGCCCGCGAAAAAGGTTTGTACAACACGTGAAGGCGGCTGTCTGGTGTTCTGGCAGATTCCACTTCTGCTCTGCCGGCGCCGGTAACGCACAATATATTTGCCGAACTGTGGGCTAGTAGATTCCTGGCCAGTTCCATGCCATTCGGACCCTCCGGATAGCGGTAATTGAGGATAATTAACGAGGGTTGATAAGCACTATTAGCTGCTGATAATTCCTCCGGGCCGTCCAATTCCACTACCTGAAACGGAAACTGTTCCAGATTGACCATCAGATCCAAAGCTATTACCGGATCGTCTTCAGCTAATAAAATGACAGGGCTGTACATGGAATCCTCTAAATTCCAAATAACCACCCAATTCTAGATGGCTTTTTCAGGGAGACTGCCCTTACATCCAGTAAAATGGCCTGAAAAATCAGTCTGCTATGGCTTTTTCAAAACTGATTCGGGTAGAATAGCCGGCAGCGCTTTGTTGTATCTCCAGATTGCCTTTGAGTTTTTTGCTCAGCATTTTGATCAGGTTGCTGCCAAATCCGGTTCCGCCGCTCGGTTCTGCACTTTGTCCGGTTCCATTATCAGCTACCTCCAGATGCAAATGATTTTTGGCATCTTTATGCAAACGAATCCGAATGGTGTTGGGCTGATCTGCCTGCTGTTTGTTTCGGAAGGCATATTTGAGTGAATTGGTAACCAATTCATTGATAATCAATCCTAATGGGATGGCAGTGTCTACATCCAGGTACAAAGGTTCCACCTCATATTCCATGTGTATTTGTCCTTCTTCCACGCCAAACGACTCTAACATGTTCTGGCCAAAATGCTGCAGGTAATCCTTCATTTCCACCTTGGCCACATGATCGCCCATGTAGAGTTTTTGGTGGATCAATCCCATGGCATCCACCCGGTTTTGTCCTTCTCTCACGGCATCGAGGGCAGTATCGTCGGTTATTTGTCTTGATTGCAAATGCAACAGACTGGACAGGATTTGTAAATTGTTTTTTACCCGGTGGTGGATTTCCTTGATCAGGTACTCTTTTTCTTTGTTCCGTTTGCGCAGCTTGGCAATCAGCACCAGCAGGGCTGCACCAGCCATCAAGGCCAAGCCCAATCCACCCAGAAGAGCCCAAAAACGGAACCGCTCTGTTTTAAGCTGCTCTTCCTGTAAAAGGATTTGAGCATCCTTTTTTTCCGTTTCGTATTCGGCTTTTAATGCTTCAACCTGCTTGATTTGTTCCTCCGGAATCAGGCTATCCTGATAAAAATCAGCGTACCTGGTCATGGCTTCATAAGCAGCCTCAAAATTCTTTTTGTGGTATTCAATCAAGGCTGCATACCGCAAACCCGCAGAATACTCATATCGGGCATTAAGTGCCTGAGAAAGTGCCAGCAATTTATCATTGTGAAACTTGGCTTTATCAGGCTTCTCCTGGTAGCAATAGTTGGCTGCCAGAAAAATATTGGCATTCATGTGGGCAAAGGAATTTGGTTGGTTAAGTGTAGCCTCATAATAGGGTAAATAACACTTTTCAGCCTGTAAATAGTCTCCTGCCAACTCATAGGCATTGCCCATTTTAGCCAATACGCTAACTGCCCCCAAAGTATCCTTTATTGACATGAACAAAGCATGGCTAAATTGGAATTGAATCAGGGCTGAATCAAGCTTATTAAACTTCAGGTAATAAACGCCTTTCAATAATTCTGCTCTCGACCAACCACTCGTGTCTTTACATGCCTGGCATTGTGGAATGCCCTTATTTATATTTTGCAGTACCCCGTCGTAATTATTGGTATTGGCTGAAATTTTCCCCAGCTGGAAATAGATGCCACAAAGCAGCTTGGCATTATTCGCTTTTTCAGCCAGTGACAAGCCGGCCAGCAAAACACTGGTGGCGCCATCCCAATCGCCGGCAACGCCTTTTTCATAGCCCAGCTTGTACAGGCTGTCGGCTTCTGATTTTTGGCTATACATATTGGCTGAAAAAAGCAGGATGAGGATTAGTGGAAGATTGCGTTTCATATTTTGTGCAGAAGATTCAAAAGCTCGTCTTTGGCGGCCTTGTTGATGGGTATTTGTTTTTTATAAACCACCACAAATTGGTCGCCAATTTCTTCAATGTGCCGAATATTCACTATATATGACCGATGTATTCGCATGAAATCCGGCAGGCGCGATAAGGATTCAAACATTTGCTTGAGCGTTTGAGTTACCAGATACTCTTTTTCTTTCGTAGCCAGTTTGCAGTAATAATCATCCGCTTCCAGCCATAAAATTTCCTGCAGGAAAATGCGAATCATCCGGTCTTTAACGCGAATAAACAAACGATCGGAATACAAATGTGCATCCGATTCCTCTTTTTCCGTTTTGGTCTGTGGTTCTGTAATTGCCGGCTTTTGGGTTATGGCCAGTTCAATGGCGTGTTTGAGGTCCTTTCCCCTGAAAGGCTTGGATAAATAAGCGGCGGGCTGAGTGGTTTTGGCCCGGTTGAAGGTTGCCTCGTCGGCATTGCTGGTTAAAAAAATGATCGGGACCGATCTGATTTCGAGCAATTTTCCCGCGGTTTGAATGCCATCCCATTCGCCCTCCAGCTGAATGTCCAGGATAACGAGATCAGGCATCTGTTCCCGAAACGGGGCCAGAGCCTCCTCGCCACTTGCACAAGTGTGCGCCACCTCAAACCCCATCTCTTCCAGCCTGTCTTCCAAATCAGCTGCAATAATGGGCTCGTCTTCAACCAATAAAATGCTTATTTTTTTCATACCCGGGCAAAATTACCGCCTTTGACGAAGCAACAATACTACTATCTTGCCCTTCTATTCAAATAAAAATGAATTTGGTCCGAAAATGCTTCCAACCGGCAAACGGAATACTGTTTGGTTTGCTGGCTATTGCTTTGAATGCAGCCGCTCACCACTTTCCGGCCAGTACCGAGGCCTGGTACAGCCGGGGCTTTTACCTCTGGATTCGCAAAGCCTGGGAATGGCTTTTCGCCTGGATGCCCTGGCCGGCGTTTTATTTGTTTTGGGTAGTTGTAGCAACTTATCTGATCTATCTCGGATACAGGACGTGGACGCAAAAGGGTGTGGTATCGCGTTTGGGGTATTTGTTGGTACGACTGTTGGCTTTTTCGGGTTTTTTGATAGGAAGTTTTTTTCTGTTGTGGGGATATAATTATGCCCGTACTCCGCTAACCGAGCAACTTTCCCTAAATCCGGAACCCCTGGATTCTCTGCAAATTTGGACAGCCCTGGAGCGCGAAACCATGGAGGTTGCCCGATTGAGAAACCAACTGGTGGGGGCGGATACCTTGCCGCTTTCAGGACACCAACTGTGGCCAACCTCAGCAGAAGATACTGTCCGTATGGCCGTACAGTATTGGCTGGAAGCACAGGGGTTTCCGGCCAACAGTATAGTACGGGGCAGAATGATCAAGCCCGATGGACTGTTGTTCAGTTTCGGGGCATCGGGCATCTACTGGCCCTGGGTGGGCGAAGGGAACCTGGAGTCAGGTATGCATCCATTGCGCATACTTCCGGCTATGGCCCATGAAATGAGTCATGCCTATGGCTTTGGCGATGAAGGTGTGTGTAATTTCATTGCTTATGCGGCCTTAGCCCGTCATACCAATCCATATTTGGCCTATGCAGCACACCTGGATTATTGGGGCGATCTTGCCAGAGCATGCAGAAGGCAATATCCGGCCTTCTTTCAGGCATCGTTTTTGCCGAGAATACCAACAGGTGTTCTGGCTGATGAAGAAGACATCCGCAGGCAACATGCCCGCTATCAGGAATTGGCGCCAGCCATCCGGTATCAGGTATACGATTCATATCTTAAGGCCCAGGGCATTGCTTCTGGTATGCTGAATTACAATGAGGTAATTATGTTGGTAGAAGCCTGGATTAAGAAAGGTTATTAAGCTACATTTGCCGCATGAAATGGCTTTTTTTTGCATTTTTTACCGCCTTTCTGTTTCTTTTTTCGGGAAAATCAACGGCTCAGTCCTCAGCGACTAACTCCGAATCTGTTTATTACCCAAAGTATAAAATTGAAAAATATTCCCTGGAATCGGGCTTGTCTAACCCCCGGGTAAAATGCCTGCTGGAACACAGTTCCGGTTTTCTGTATGTTGGAACGGAGTTTGGTCTGAATCGCTTTGATGGATACGAATTCACGGTTTTTGACAACACTTACCTTTCCACCCCAAGGTTGTCGGGTGCGAATGTCAACAGGCTTAAAGAAATCTGGGATGGCCAGATATTGATCACCTATGGCCGGGGCAGGGACTCTTTTGACGTATTTAATCCACACACGCTTTCCTTACAGGTGGTATCCACCAAACCAGAGAGCGGATTCCAGGGGGTACTTGTTGGGGTAACCGTAGATGAGGTCCGAAATCCTTATTTGCTCAGTTATACCCCAGACGGATTGCATTTATATGCGCTGGAACGAAATTTAAGCCTGAAAAAAATAGCTTATATTGCTCAACCAATGGATTTTACCAAGGTAAATCTAAGTTCCATTGAGTTCTTCCGGTTTCGGGCGCAAAAGCTTGAAAATGAGACCATATTTTGGGTTAGCAATAAGATTTTTGGCTTGCTAAAAATTAAAATACAGGCTGGCGTTCCGGCAGTAACACTGGTCCATCCTCCATTACATATACGTTGGAAACCTTACCTCTGGGAATTGGATAAAGCCGGCAAATTGCACATGGAAGAACCATTTGCCCACCTGGTTTACTCAAGTCCTCAACATTCCAATACCCTTCAAAAGCAGGAAACAGATTGGTACGCCTGTTTTGGTCATATTGATGAATCCAACAATTGGTTGTTGGCAGGTGCAAAGGGCAGAGTGTTAGAACAATACGAGAAGGGTGATGGATTTCGTATATTACTTGAAAATGGCAGGGAAATGGAATTGCCCTATCCATTTGTTTTTGATTGGAATACACAGTTATTATTTTCCAGCAGAAATTTTGAACAATACATATGGGTAGGCACCTTTGATGGTCTGCGTAAAGTGACATTGCAATCGTCAAAGGTCAACCAACTTTTTGCCAAAAATGTAGCTGATGGAGTGTACGGCAGTCGGATGCGTGGCATAGGTGGTAATGCACAAGGCAATAAGATTTTCCTTCCGGAAACCGGCCCGGCATATTTCCAAAGAGGATCTGATATTATTTCAGAAATTCCGGAAAAGTGGTCCACCGGCCGGATGGTAACGGTGGATGACGGCGGCAATTTTTGGTGCTCAGGGCTTATTGATGTATATGGCCTGGCTCGCTTGGATGCTAATGGCCAAAAATGGACCTATTATGCCAAGGGAAGCTCCTATTCTGTTCATTGGCAGACTCGTAGCGGTAAAATACTGGCCGCATTGATTGCCCGTGAAATGGAAGGCAAAGGCGGCGGTATAGAAATCGTTGATCCCAATACCGGCCAGGTAAACTTGTTTAAGACAGCTGATCAAATAAACCCATTTGAAAAAATAACACCCAATTACATCCTGGAAACGTGGGATGGGCAAATCTGGGTAGCCACATCCAAAGGGTTGTTCCAAATCAATTTGGATAATAGTACCTGCCAAAAATTTTCAGGAGGAAATCAATCCCGCTCAGTATGGGAAAACCCGGATATCAATATCATGCTGGAAATGCCTGATGGTAAATTGATGTTGGGCTCCACAATGGGTTTGATAATCCTAGATTCAAAAACCGGAGATGCCAGGACTTATTCCAGAAACGACGGGCTTTGCAACAACCTCATTTGCGGCATTTTGCCTGGAGAAAACGGCAATTACTGGATCAGTACTTACAATGGTTTGTCGTGTTTTAATTACCCGGACCAGACCTTCCGGAATTACTACGTAGAAGATGGCTTAACCCACAATGAATTCAACCGATATTCCTTTTTTAAAGCCCGGGATGGTCAGTATTATTTCGGGGGTATGAATGGTGTGAGCGTTTTTTCAGAAAAGGACTTATTGCCGGTTGTTGAAGAAACGGGTATGTTTATTTCCGAACTCAGTTTTTTTAAAGACAATGCGTTCCAAAACTTCAAGGTTTGGGATCCTGCACAGGCCATCATATTGCCTGCTGAAAACAGGTACCTTTCTGTAAAAGTTGGGGCCTTTGATATGACCAACGCCGCAGAAAATGTTTTTGCTTACCGGATTGAAGGTCTTGACAAAGATTGGGTGATGATGGGGAATCAACACGAGTTCAGGTTTCCTCTGCTTCCTGCCGGCCAATACACCCTGCGCATTAAATCTGCCCCTCCCAATGGCAGCTGGTCTTCCAAAGAACTGGCCATACCACTAATTGTTAAGGAGTATTGGTACAAAACCTGGTGGGCTTATGTGTTGTATCTCCTTTGCGTTGCAGGAATGCTCTGGTTGGGTTGGAGTTTCCAGAAAAGGCGGTTGAAAATGGAGCACGAAAACCAGCATTTGAAAGAGGTAGATGGCTTTAAGTCGCGTTTTTTTACCAATATTACCCACGAATTCCGCACACCACTAACCGTTATTTTAGGTGTAAGTGAGCAAATTGAAGGACAAGTACCATCAGTAGACCTGAAATCCAAACTCGGTTTAATCCGTAGAAACGGTCAGAATCTGCTTCGGCTGATTAATGAGATCCTGGATTTGGCCAAACTGGAAAGCCATAGCCTGAACATCCAATATGTGCAAGGCGATATACTGGCCTACCTAAGGTACATTGCAGAAAGTTTGCATTCTCTGAGCAATAGCCAAAACGTCATGTTACGGGTGGAAAGCAGAGAGTCTTCCATATGGATGGACTACGATCCTGACCGGATTTTACAGGTGGTGCACAACCTGTTGTCCAATGCCATCAAATTCACACCTTCGGGGGGCAGAGTGGTTTTACAGGCGGAAATCCATGCCGGAAACCTGCAACTCACCGTAACAGACACCGGCGCGGGAATTCCGGAAGAGGAATTGCCCCGGATATTTGACCGGTTTTACCAGGCCAAAAACCAGGAACACGTTTCTCCATCCCTGTCGGGCCGGGCCGGGGCGGGGGTCGGCGGCACCGGCATAGGCCTCTCGCTCACGCGCGAGCTGGTGCGCGCAATGGGCGGCGAGATTTCGGTAGAAAGCACGCTTGGTAAAGGCTCCAGGTTTACAGTTACCATGCCCATCAAAAACGAAGCCTCTGCACTGGAAATGCCGAAAATGCCAGACTGGGAAAAAAGCCAACCGTTGTTTGACCCACCCATGGCAGAAGAAGCCTCGCATGATGGACTGCCCAGGATTCTTATTATTGAAGACAATCCGGACGTGGTGGAATACCTGGGCTTTTGCCTGGGCAATACATACCAGACGGAATATGCCTTTAATGGCAGAGCAGGCATTGAAAAAGCACTTGAGCTGGTACCAGATATCATCATTTCTGATGTGATGATGCCTGAAAAAGATGGTTTTGAAGTATGCGATACCTTAAAAAACGATTCCCGAACCAGTCATATACCTATCGTATTGCTTACCGCAAAAGCTGATGCCAACAGCAGGATTGCCGGTTTGCGGCGTGGCGCTGATGCCTACCTGTCGAAGCCCTTCCACCAGGAGGAGCTGATGGTACAATTGCAAAATCTGCTTGAATTGAGGAATAAAATGCGTACCTATTACGCCGGAAAGCACCTCGATGACCAGCCGGGTCCAACTGTGCCGACGAATGATATGGAGGAACAATTCCTGCAAAAACTTCGGGAACTAATCAACCAAAACCTGGCCAACCCAAAGTTGTCACAAGATTTTATTTGCCAGCAAATGGGGATGAGCCGAACTAATTTATACCGAAAACTTATAGCCCTGACCAACTTGCCACTTACCCTGTTTATCCGCGATTTGCGACTTCAAAAAGCGCGACAACTGCTTCAGACAACCAAGATGAATGTTTCTGAAGTGGCCTACGAATGCGGATTTGACGACCCCAAATATTTCAGCAGGGTATTTTCAGAAGTATTTGGTGTACCCCCCAGCCATTTCAGGCCTTAATTCACCTGTTTTTTTAAATTATTCATTATCAATTGGTTGTGCTCTCTGTGCAACCTGAGTCCACCATTCTGCAACCTGAGTCCACCCGTTTGGAACCTGGCTCCACCCCTTTGGAACGAGGGTGGGAATGCCTGGCCCGGTCCTGCCTGCACTTTTGCCTCAGCAGTTGAGTTGAAAGGTTTACATGAAAATACCTCCACTCAGATGCGCGATCATTTTTCCCTTTTTTACTAAACGTCTAATCTATGAAAAAACAATGGTGGTTTCTGCTGCTCTTGTTGCCAGGTTCGGTAGCAGCTCAACAGCAGATGGTTCTATCCAGCGCCGGTATGCAGCAGGCAAATGCCAAACTGCAGGTTACTGTAACGATCGGTGAGCCATTTGTTGCCCTGGCAATTGGAAGTGGACAAATGTTCACAGAAGGCTTTCAACAGGGTTTCCTTGGACCAGAACTTCCTGATTTGGCCGTTGACCGGATCATCACCGCTGCTGATTGGGGCGCCCGGATTTATCCTAACCCCGCGGTGGAATTCCTGCAGGTAAGTCTTGAATTGGCTAAAGATCAATCCTGTCGCCTTCAGATCATCAACAGTATTGGAGCACTGGTACTGGAGGCTGAAACCTCCGAAGCCAGCCTGCAACTAGACATCCAACATCTGGCTCCAGGAGCCTACTGGTTGCTTTTAATCCCTTCTAATCAAACCGACGCTCATTCTTACCACTTTTCCAAAATCAACCTTTAAACCTAAACGTCATCCTGTTTATGAGAAGCTTCAAGCAATTCCTTCTTCTGGCTGCTTTCTTTTGCGCAGCTGTTTCCCTGAATGCACAGGGTGTTCCTCCGGGCATAAATTATCAGGCCGTTTTGCGCAATGCGCAGGGCGAGATTATTGCAGATCAACCCATTCATTTGCGCATTTCTGTATTGAATCCTGAAACACGCAGTTATTATTACACCGAAACGCATCAGATTACAACCAATCAGGTTGGTTTGTTTACCCTGGTTGTGGGCGGTGGCCAACCCGAGAAGGGCAAGTTTTCCGACATCCCATGGGCTACCTCCAATACCTGGCTGGAAGTAGCTTACGATACCGATAACAACGGTACCTATGAAATTACCGGCAGCACCCAGATGCTATCAGTTCCCTATGCCTTTTATGCTGAACGTGCGGGCACAGCAGATCAGTCCGTTAAGCCAAACAACCAGGGCGCCGACGGTGACGGCGGCGACATCATTGGAGAGAATTACTGGCAACTGAAAGGTAATTTGGAGGTAGATGAAACACTCAATTACCTGGGTTCAAGAAATTATGCTGATTTGGTGTTTAAAACACACGATACCGAACGTATACGCATCACTAAAGGCTTTGCCAGCGATCAGCACGATGCATTGGTGCAAATCAAGGAAGATGTGCTGGCAGAACAGGACGTCTGGATCCTGGGTATGTTGACCGTAGAAGGCGAGTCGCTGCTCAATGGCGACCTGACGGTAGTAGGTAACGCTGTTTTCAAGAAAAATATCATCATTGGACAGGATCTGGACATTGACGGATTCCTGCATGTCAAGAAAGATGCAGACTTCGATGCTAATGTAAATATTGACATGAACCTGCACGTTGGAAACGATGCAGACATTGATAACAACCTGAATGTAGACAACGACACCCACATTGGAGGCGATCTGGACGTAGATGGCAATGGCAACGTGGATATGAATTTCCACGTGGGCAAGGATGCCGATATTGACAATAATCTGAATGTAGACAACAATCTGAATGTAGGGAACGACACCCACATTGGCAGCGACCTGGACGTGGATGGCAATGCCAACATTGATGTAAATCTGCACGTAGGCCAGAATGTGGATGTAGATAACAACTTAAATGTGGATAATGACACGCACATTGGCAGCGACCTCGACGTAGATGGTAATACCAATATTGATGTAAACCTGCACGTTGGCCAGAATGTGGATATTGACAACAACCTGAATGTAGACAATGATGTCCACATTGGCAGCGATCTTGATGTAGATGGAAACGCCAACATCGATATGAATCTGCACGTGGTGAAGGATCTGGATGTAGATCAGAACGTGAACATTGATAACAACCTCACCGTACAGAACAACGCCTATATTCTGGGTGATTTGGATGTAACCGGCGAAGGCTCTTTTTACGATTTGGCCATTCAGAATAACCTGAACGTGGGGAATGATGTGGACATTAACCACAACCTCAATGTAGACAACTCGGTAACAGTGGGAGTTGATTTAACTGTAACTGATGATGTCACAGTAGGCGATGATTTGACCGTAACAGGCACATCTCTGTTCGAAAGTGCTGTAACGATGGAAAATAACCTGACAGTGCAGCAAAATCTGACAGTCAGCAACAACCTCAATGTAACCAACGATGTAACCATTGGCGGTGATCTCAATGTAAACAACCCTATTACGGCCAATTGCCGCCTGGTAGTAAACAGCTGTGTAACCGGATCCGACGGAGATATTAACAGCTACCCGGTTGTGGTACAGGGCGGTAATCAGGGTGTTGCCATCAAAGTGGATGGCTCACGCAGTAATGATAACAACTACGTTACTTTTTGGGATGACAGTGGTATCCAGGGTAGAATAGAAGGCCAAACGTACTCTGAGTTGACTACCAGTTTCCCATTTATCTGGTCAAATGCCATGTATGCAGCTGAAGAAGCCTTGTCTATCGCAATGGTTATTGCCTGTGGTCTTCAGCTCGACGCTGCGGAGGCAATTGTTTGGGGTGTTGAAGGTTTGTTTACAGCCGCCGAATGGATTGAATACGATGTAAGTATTACTAAAAATGTTGGCGTAGCTTATGAATCCGGCTCAGGCGATTATGCAGAGTGGCTGGAGCGCAGCAACCCGCAGGAAGATTACAACTTTGGTGAAATCGTTGGCGTTCGTGGCGGAAAAATCAGTCGCAATACCCGCGAAGCAGATCATGTAATGGTAGTTTCCAAAGCGCCTATCGTGCTGGGTAATATGCCGGAGCCAACCCGGGAAAAGGACTATGAAAAGGTAGCTTTCATGGGTCAGGTGCCTGTTCGCGTAATGGGCCAGGTGGCTGTAGGTGATTATATTTTGCCTTCTGGTTTCCACGACGGATTGGCGAGAGCTGTAGCGCCGAAAAACATGAAAATGGAAGATTACAGCCAGATAGTAGGCGTAGCTTGGGAGGCCGGTCAGGCTTCAACCCTCAACATGGTGAATGTAGCTGTAGGTTTGAACCAAAACGACATGAGCGCGCAGTTGCTGAAGCAACAGGCAGAAATCAACACCATGAAGCAACAACTGAACCAGGTGTTCGCATTGCTTGGGCAGAAAGCGCCTTACGAAGAGCAACCGGGCCTTGCAATTGCTGCTCCAGTTCCGGTGTTGTCAGTGGTTGAACAGGGAACCCTGCAAAATCAGGACCTTGCCCGCATGATGGAAAGCAAACCAGAGGTTTTCACCAGCGCATTTGCACAAGCTAAAGTGAAATTACTCGAAAAAGGCATTGATGTGAACAAATACCCTGAAATCGCCCAGATCTATGATCAGCCAATTGAATGGATCAAAAAACAAAATGAAAAGGGCTATCTTAATGAGGCTGTAGCCAGAGCGAAAGCCCAGGTGGAAGCACAGGCTAAAAAATAAGTGTACTACTACCAATGGAGACAATCTTTGGCTGCCCTGCATACAGGGCAGCCTCTTTTTTATTCTACCAAAATGAAGCCTGCCCAATGATATGGGTCGTTGGGATATTTGGTCCTTAGCGCAAGCTGTGCTTCCTGAAATGCCCGGGGAGGCTCCAGACCTTTTTCTATCCAGAAATGATAAAATTGACCCATGAAGGCTGCTGTTGATTGGTCGTTGACTTTCCAAAGACTCATGATGATATACTGTGCGCCAGCTATCTTGAAAGCTCTTTGTAAACCAAAAACGCCTTCGTAATCGCTGATATCGCCCAGGCCGGTTTCGCAGGCAGACAAGACTACCAACTGGGTTTGGCTCAAGTTCAATAAACTGATTTCCTGGGAAGTAAGTACGCCATCTTCTCGGTTAGCAGGAGGAATCCCGGTATCCCAGATATGCTGCGCCCCTGCAAGGATCAAACCGGAGCGCAAAAATGGATGGTGCGCCTGCTTGAAAACCAGTTTTTCGTCGTGGCCAGTCGAAACGGCATTGGGAAAAAAGAAGCCATGGGTGGCAAAGTGCAGGATTCCGGGCGATTTATCCTGTTTGTTGGCGCTAATAGCTTTTATCAATTCTTCAGTAGCTTGAAATCCGGTATCCAGCGAAATCTGATAGTTTTTAGTTTCCAGCACCTTTTTTACGGTTAATACCTCCTGTAGCGTGGATGGCAGGAAGTGCCACCGGTCACTTCTGGATAGGGAATCTGAAGCTGCGGCATCTAATGTTGGTGCCGGTTCAGCGTTATGCAGTGAATACTGTACTCCTCCAACTAATTTGGCCGTTTTAGGCACATTTCGCGCAGGTTTTTCCAGCGCAAGTGTTCTGGTACTGCCTAAGTTCACCCATTGAAACTTGTCAGAAACCGTTTTTTGATTAGCTGTTGCAATGGCGCCCATATTTACCCGATGTAGCCAACCACTCGGCGAACCATATACTTTGGTAACTCCTTTCAGATCGCTTTCGAGGGGTTTCCAGATTAATGGGTAAAGCAATTCGGGCTGTGTGTAACATTGGTTGATTTTACGATAATTATTGCCGGAAGCACCTTTTAATACCTGTAGCAACGAATTTTCCTCAAATAAAAATCGAAATACGGGCGCCGGGCTGTCTTTTCGAATCACCACAGCCGCATAACAAATACTATCGGTTTTGGAATCGTTAGCTTTGTGGTAAGGGTAATGAATAAACTCAATAGCAACCTCACCAGGTTTTAATGCGGCTTGCACATCCTGCCAGGTTACTTGTTTTAATGTAGCCTCATACCCGATCAGCCTTTTGGCCAGTGCCTTCTGCAGAATCTTTTCCTCCTCTTCCCAGGCTGCTATTTTATCTGTCATTCGTACTCCGATTGGCAAGGTGTACTGGTAACTTAACTGCTGTTGGACTTGTGTAATGCGCGATAATATCAGCGCAGAAGCAGTGTCTTGAGCCGCTTTGTTGCGAATCTGAAAGCCCACATTGAGCAAAAAGCCCTTGTGAAATAATATGTTATTATAGATTTCTGCCTGTATACCTGATTCGACATGATCTTGCATGAACGACATGTAATAGCCGGATTGCTCTCGAAATTTGACCATAAACTTTTCCAACTCGGCATTCGAGGCATAGCCGGTAATTTTCACAGCCCGGCTTCTGTAGAGCTTTTCCGATTGCACATAATGGTAAGCGGCCTTTTTGGTATCACCCATTTGCATGTACAGGAGTCCAAGGTGGAAATGCGACAATATAATATCCGGATGATCTGCCTCAAGCTCCGTTTCCTGAATGCTTAATGCTTCCTGGAGAAGCTGTTCTGCCTTGGAAAACGCTTTTTTTGACGTAAAAAACACCCCCAGGTTATCTATTGCCCATGCATATTCCCGATGACGCTGACCAAAAAGCTTTTCATTGGTTTCTTTTGCCTCCATAACCAATGATTCCGCTTTGGCTAATTCACCCTGCATCATGTAAACGTTCGCCAGGTTTCCCAGTGCGCGTGTATAGTCTTCAGAGAGTTTTTCCGAATCATCTGAAAAACTGGCGACAAGCTTTTCGTACAGCTCACGGGCTTTTGAAATATTGTTTGTTTGTTGGTACAGGGTAGCCAGGTTATTCATTGCTTTCAAGGAAAAAGGATGTTTGCCACCGTAAACCCTCTGGTTGATTTCCCAAACAGATTGCATCACAGCCTCCGCTTTTTCATAATTCCCGTTTTCCATGTGAATACTGGTCAGGTTAGAAAGCACAAAGCCATATTCCGGGTGGGCTTTCCCCAGTGTTGGTCCTAAAATGTCGAGAGCCTGTTGGTACAATTCCTCAGCTTTCCCAAAATTCCCCTTTTGAAAAAAATAGGATCCATAAGTGCCCAGGGTTCGTCCATAATCAGGGTGTTTTTTGCCCACCAACTTTTCCCGGATGCTCAGGGTTTCGACGATCAACGGCTCAGCCTGAAAATAATCGCCCATAGCCAGATAAATGGTGGAAAGGGTACTCAAGCTGATGACAAATTGCGGGCTGTTTCTGCCAAAGTGTTTTTCCTGCAATACCATAGCCTCCTTATACCACCGAACTGCTTCCGAATAAGCTTCTTTTCGTTGCGCTATTTTGCCCCTATATGCCAGGCAAGTGGCAAAGGACGGATGTTCTGACCCGAATGATTGCTGTATGATGTCTTCGGCCCGTTGTAGCGCCACTTGTGCCTGATCCAGCTTTTGCCCCTCCAATAAGGGGCGCAATGAACGCAATAGGCTGTCTGCTTGCCGTATAATTTGTAGAGAATCAGACTGTTGTGCTCCAGCGTTCAGTAGAAAGGTCAAACAAAAAATAAAGCCAATACAGTATTTTCTCATGTTCATTAAATGACTGCAAATGATTACCTGATTTGGAATTTACCAGTGTAAAGGATGGAGCCACTTTCCGGATTTTCCAGGGTGAAATAATACAACCCGGGCTCGAAATTTACCGTTTTGATCAGGGAAAATGTATAGGATTCTTCACCTGTGGCCACCAGGGAAAATGACAGGGTAGTAAGGGGCTGACGGTTATTTTGGTTGTCAAAAATAAGCCATTCCAGTGGTTCCAAATTTGCCCCGGTACCCATTAATGTCCCTTCAAAATTCAACCGAGTCTGTCCCTTGGTATCACGTTTGAATACAGCGTTTGTTGCATTGGGTTTCAAAACTACCTGAACAGACTCACTTCTTATTCCGGACCTGATATTTGCTTCCATGGCCTGATTCGGGGCAAAGCGATCCGGAGATACTTTGGCAATAGGTGGCGGATCCTTTTCCATCACAGGAGCCGCAGGTTGTTGGTTCTGAACGTTGTCTGGCCGGACTGGACTATTGGGTAGTTCTGGCAAGGGTGGGGTAGTGCCTTGATTTTTAAAGAAATACCATCCTGCCAAGGCTCCGGATATCAACACGGCAATGAAAAAAATCAGGAGGCGCCTCCGCTTTGATCTGTCGCCAATAGCTGATCCAGACATAACCTGATCCAATTGTTGACGTAAACGGATTCTCCCGGCATCAAAATCAGTATCCATGGCCTGATGGAGCTCAAGTTCCTTCTGCAATGCCGGATCGCTTTCTATCTTTTGCTGCCAAATAGCCATTTGCTCAGGCGACAAGGCGCCACGCAGGTAGGCTTCCAGCTGTTCGTGTAAAGTTTGTTTATTCACGGTTATTTCTGAATGAGTTCCAGGTATTTGGGCAGTGATTTGATCTGTTCCATTAAATAGTCTTTACACTGAAATTTACGCCGACGTGCATATCCCTCACTGGCATAACCCATAATTTTGGCAATTTCAGACATAGCTACTTTTTCGAAAAACAGGGTTAACAATTTTTGGCAATCCTCTCCAAGTTTAAGAAAGGCAGTGTCAAATAATTCCTGGCGTTCAAGCGCCACAAAATCAAGTTCCACTTGCCCCTCATCTGTTAATAGTTTGGCCTCCTCGCCAATTGTTACATTCGATGCCGATTTTTTTGTTTGCCGGTTGAACCAGATGTTTCTGCAAACTGCCGTGAAATAAGTAGTAAATTGATGCTGGATGGAAAAATCAGCACGCAAAGCCTGGTTATACAGTACAATGGTGGCTTCCTGAAACACGTCCCGGGCATCGGCCTCCAATCCTCCCTGCTGCAACACCATGCGCAAAATACCTGGGTATATGGTCTGGTACATGTGCCGAAGCACTTTGGCGTCTCCGGATACTATTCCCTGAATATAGGCTGTATTTGTCATGTAATTCGATCCTGATCTGCAAAGTACAGGATTTTAAATTTTTTTTTCAATCTTGATGTAACGATTACTCCACTGGTCAAACAAATAGGTATCTCCCTAACATTCATCAACCTATTTGTTCATCATGAAAAAATTATTGTGGTGTTTTCTTTTCCTTTCCCCCTGTCCTGTTTGGAGCCAGGTGTTGGAAGTTCTGGCTAGTGGAGGCCAGCAATTTTCCGGACCAACTATCTCCATATCCGCAACAATAGGCGAGCCAATTATCGGGATACATCCAGGCTTTAGTCACCTGGGCACATTGGGTTTCCAGCAAGGTTTTTTACCACTTCCTGTTTCAGCTCCTGAAATCATGGTTGACCGTAACAGGTTGGAATATTCAGAAAACTTCGGGCTCTTCCCTAATCCCGCAACAACCATACTTCAGGTTTATTCGGGCGCATCGGTGTCTAATCCTGCTAAACTTAGGGTGTTTCATGCAAGTGGGGTTTTGCAACTCGAAATGGAAACTCAGCTGGCTGAAACCATCCTGGACATCCAACACCTGTCTCCCGGCAGTTATTGGATCGTCGTTCATCGTGCAAACGACATTCGTTCAACTATCCTCCCATTTTCAAAAATCAATCTTTAACCCTTCTTCTTGTGGTTTAGCTGTCCTAATGGTTACAGACAGCACCATAAAAGATTCAACGCAACCAACTTATGGCATTCAATAAATTATTTTTCATCGTGCTGGGATTTTTCCTGGCTACCATTTCAGCCTACGCCCAAGGTGTGCCCTCAGGAATCAATTACCAGGCCGTTTTGCGTAACCATGATGGTGAAATCATTGCAAGCCAACCTATCCGGTTAAGGATATCTGTTTTTAATCCGGATGCCCGCGACTATTACTACACAGAATCACATCAGGTAATTACTAATCAGGTGGGTATTTTTACCTTGGTAGTAGGCGGAGGAACACCAGAGAAGGGCAAGTTCGCAGATATTCCCTGGTCTACGGCCAATACCTGGCTGGAAGTATCCTACGATACAGACAATAACGGCACCTATGAGGTAACAGGCAGCACACAGATGCTCTCCGTTCCTTACGCTTTTTATGCTGAACGAGCCGGCACAGCAGATCAATCAGTGAAGAATGGCACCCAGAGTGCAGATGGCGATGAGGGCGATGTTATGGGTGAAAACGATTGGCAATTAAAAGGAAATCTGGAAGTAGATGAAACAATCAACTTTTTGGGTTCAAAAAACTACGCAGACCTGATTTTTAAAACCCATGATACAGAGCGGATACGGATTACCAAAGGTTTTGCCAGTGATCAACACGATGCGCTGGTACAAATTAAGGAAGATGTACTCGCTGAGCAGGATGTTTGGGTGCTGGGAATGTTAACAGTGGAAGGAGAAACACTGCTAAATGGCGATCTGACAGTGGTTGGAGATGCTGTATTCAAGAAGAATATGATCATTGGACAAGACCTGGACATCGATGGGTTCCTTCACGTGAAAAAAGATGCAGATTTTGATGCTAATGTTAATATTGATGTAAACCTGCACGTAGGCAATGATGTAGACATTGACCATAACCTAAATGTAGACAATGATGCCCACATTGGCAGTGATCTGGATGTAGATGGTAACGGTAACATTGATGTTGACTTGCATGTTGGTCGGGATGCTGATATTGATCGGAATCTGAACGTAGACAATGACACCCATATTGGCAGCGACCTTGATGTGGATGGCAATGGTAATATCGACATGAACCTGCATGTGGGAAAAGATGCCGACATTGACAATAATTTAAATGTGGATAACGACACCCACATTGGCAGCGACCTTGATGTGGATGGCAATGGTAATATCGACATGAATCTGCACGTAGGTAAAGATGCAGATATCGATAACGATTTAAATGTGGATGAAGATGTTCATATAGGCAATGATCTTGATGTAGATCATAATGTGAACATTGACAATGATCTTACTGTCCGGAACAACGCCTCCATTTTGGGCGATCTGGACGTGGATGGCACGGGCACTTTCCTTGATTTGGTGGTTGAACGCGACCTCAGTGTTGGTAGGGACGCAGACATTGACCGGAATCTGAATGTGGATGTTGATGTACACATAGGCAACAACCTTGACGTAGATAACAACATTAATGTGGACAATAGCGTACACATTGGAGTTAATCTGGATGTTGACAATAATATCAATGTTGACAACAGTATCAATGTTGATCAAAATGTAACGGTGAACAACAACCTGTACGTAGACAACAACACAACCATTAATAATAACCTAAACGTAACCAACGATGTGTATGTAGGCGGAAACCTTCAGGTGGAGAACCCTATCACAGCAAACTGCCGTTTAGTGGTGAATAGTTGTGTAAGCGGCGACGATCAGACATTAGACAACTACCCGGTATTGGTTCAGGGTGGCTCTCAGGGAATTGCTATTAAGGTGGATGGAAGCAGAAGTAGTGCAAATAATTATGCGTCATTCTGGGACGACAACGGCATGCAAGGCAGAATAGAAGGGCAGACATACGGTGAGTTAACCACCAGTTTTGATTTTATCTGGTCGAATGCCATGTCGGCAGCACATGAAGCTCTTGCTATTGCAATGGCCATTGCATGCGGATTTCAACTAGACTTCGGCGAAGTGGCCGTTTGGGGAGCAGAAGCAGCAATCATTACGGCTGAATGGATCGTATATAATGTTGAAATTACGAATAAGGTCGGAGTGCTCTTTGAGTCCGGCTCTGGTGATTACGCTGAATGGCTGGAACGTGAAAACCCCAGTGAGGATATCAATTTTGGTGAAATAGTTGGGGTGAAAGGCGGACGAATCTCCAGAAACACACATGGAGCCGATCATATTATGGTGGTATCAATGTCGCCGATAGTATTAGGCAATATGCCATCTGCCGCAAAGGAAAAAGACTTTGAAAAGGTGGCCTTCATGGGCCAGGTGCCGGTGAGAGTGATGGGTAAGGTAGCCATTGGTGATTATATTGTTGCCTCTGGCAATAACGATGGCTATGCAAAGGCTATACATCCCAAAAACATGCGGCCTGAGGACTTTGCCCAAATGGTAGGTGTGGCTTGGCAATCTGGAGAATCTTTTCCAATGAACGTGGTGAATGTAGCGGTTGGTATTAATTCTCAGGATTGGGTAGGCAAGGCTATGGAACAACAAAAAAACATTGATGAGCTGTCGCTTCAGGTTTCTGATATGCAGCAGCAACTCAATCAACTGTATGCCTTGCTTGGTCAGGCTCCTCCATATCCCATTGCTGCTACACCGGTTAACTTGCAGGTAAAAGCTGAAGTAACCAACCCCGGCTCACTGCCTGTAACAGAATCCAATACCACCAACGTTAAGTTGGAGTTGAGTGAATTGCTGGATCAACATGGCGATGTATTTGTACAATCTTTCACCAAAGCCCGTGAACGATTAGTTGAAAAAGGAATTGATGTCAATAAATTTCCGGAGGTTGCCACCATTTATCAGGATCCAATCAATTGGATTCGGGTTCAAAATGAAAAAGGATATTTGGACGAATTATACCTTCAGGTAAAACAAAAGGCAAAAAAATAACGCACGTTTGGGTAAAAGGGTTGTCTCATGAGGTTTTTTCTCCGCAGAAGAGCTGGGCAGGATGATTTTTTTCGGCATGGTATCTCTCTTCGGTGAAAATGGGCTCGTGAGGCAACCTTTTTTGGGTAGCATAATGGATAAAATGGTGTAATAAATGCTTAATCATCTGAAAAAGGAATTCCCTTTTTAGCTGAATTATACAACTAAATATATACTTTTATGTTTGAAAATCGAGTTAAAGGTTTTCTTTTTACCTTTCGCCTAAAATCGCCTGTTGCCCATGCCTGCCGAATTCCCTTTTTCCTTCCCTTTTCTGGAAACCGCCACGGAAGTGCTCCGAGCCGTAGCGCATCCGCACAGGCTGTTGATCATTGATATGTTGCATCGCCAGCAATCCCTGAATGTTACAGAAATTTACGAAAACCTGGGTATCGAACAAGCCGTTGCCAGTCACCATCTGCGCATTCTAAAAGACAGGGGTATAGTGCAGGTGCGCAGAGACGGGAAAAACAGCAATTATTCTTTGGTGAGTGAGGAGTACGCCAAAATCCTGGGCATTTTACAGCATGTTGTGCCGGAATAAGCGCAATTGCAGGAGTAAATTTTGTTCAACAAGGTCGAATTGCCTTATCGACAAATAAAATTTTGAGGTCGACTCGAGTATTCGAGCCGACCTTTTTTTTACCCTTCAATCTGGAAGGGCAGGGTGTGTGCGCAGAATTAAATTTCAAAAACGTAAAATTCGTTTGCTTTTTCAGAATAAAACTAAAAAAATCCTGTAATGAGCGGGATTCAAAAAACTTTATTCGCTTTTGAGGAAAAATTTTTCAAAAATAAAAAACAACAAATACAGATATCTATATACATTTGTCTCGCTCAAATGAAGAAACAAAACATTGTCTTTTTGTCAACGATCAAAATTTAAACAAATCTGACTTTTATGGCCAACTCATCTACAACGAACGAGGGCATCGAGCCCAAAGGGTTGATGAAGGTAATCACAGCGTCATCTGTAGGTACACTCATTGAGTGGTACGACTTTTACATTTATGGCGCTATGGCTGTCATCATCGCCAAACAATTTTTTCCGCAAGACAACCCTACGGCTGCATTTCTGGCGGCGCTTGCCACTTTCGCGGCAGGTTTCGTGGTCAGACCATTTGGTGCACTGGTTTTTGGTCGTATTGGCGATGTCATCGGCCGGAAATACACTTTCCTGCTCACCCTGTTGCTGATGGGTGGTTCTACTTTTGCCATTGGTTTGGTGCCCGGCTACGCTAAAATTGGCATGTGGGCGCCTGTACTGATCCTGCTGCTTCGTTTTGTACAGGGTCTTGCCCTTGGTGGCGAGTACGGTGGTGCAGCCACCTATGTAGCCGAACACAGTCCGCTGGGGCGCCGCGGTTACTTCACTTCTTTTATTCAAACCACCGCTACCCTGGGCTTTTTCCTTTCCCTGGGCGTCATCCTCCTTACCCGTAAATCTGTAGGTGTTGAGGCGTTCAACGATTGGGGATGGCGTATTCCATTTATCGTTTCAGTGTTCCTGATCGCTATTTCGGTGTACATCCGTTTGAAAATGGCAGAATCTCCCTTGTTTGCCAAAATCAAGAAAGAGGGTAAAATTTCTTCCAACCCGCTGAAAGAATCCTTTGCTAAAAAAGCCAACCTCAAAATGGTATTGCTGGCACTTTTTGCAGCTGTTATGGGTCAGGGCGTGGTATGGTACACAGGTCAGTTTTATGCACAAACCTTTATGGAAAGAACCCTTTCCATTGAATTTGAACAGGTGCGCTACCTGCTTTGCTTTGCCATCCTGCTGGCAACACCCTTCTTCCTAGTATTTGGCGCGTGGTCCGATAAAATTGGTCGCAAAACCATCATGCTTGGCGGTATGCTGCTTGCCATCGTTACCTACTTCCCGATTTACAAAACCATGTACGGCCTGGCCGATCCAAAGGCCAAAACGGAAGTAGCAGACCGCAGCAGCACCGGAACCGCTGTAGCCGTAAATGCTGCCGGCGACTCCACCATCACCACTACTACCGTAAAGGCTTACACCGACGGTTGTACGTCCAAAATAGTGAAAAAAGAGGTGAAACTGGCCGACAAATCCAAGCCAGCGCCTAAGGCTGAAACAACCAAAACCTTCTGGCTGAACTCTTCCGGCTTCTGGTTTATGATGTTCCTCGTGTTTATTCAGATCCTTTATGTAACCATGGTTTACGGCCCAATCGCGGCATTCCTCGTTGAGTTGTTCCCAACACGTATCCGTTACACATCCATGTCGCTCCCATACCACATCGGTAATGGTATTTTTGGTGGCCTCACGCCTTTCATCGCAACTCGTCTGTTCGATGCCAGCAAAACAACTGAAAATCCCGGCGGCGACCCCTACATCGGTCTTTGGTACCCAATCCTCATTGCCGGTGTTTGTTTCGTCATCGGTTTACTCTACCTCCCAAGCAAAAACGACGAGGATGTATCTGACTAGTGTTTGAGTTTTTGAGTGTTTGAGTGCCTGGGTTGTTGAGTGCCTGAGTGCCTCAAACCCTTCAAACCCCTCAAACCCTTCAAACCCTTCAAACCCCTTCAAACCCTTCAAACTTTAAAATCTCTTTATCATGAATTCACTAAAACGTCTTGCGGGCTTTATTTGGATAGCCCTTGGCGCCATTGTTATATACCTGCTTTTTACGCAGGCAGGGAAGGAAATTGCTGAAGCTGTAGCCGGTAAACGACCGTTGCTGGATACGCAGATGTTCTGGTACATCATCATTCCCATATTTCTGCCCATTATTCTTGGCCTGCTCTTGTTTGGCTGGTATGCCTTTAAAGGCGAGTATGATGTAATCGCCAGAGATTCTGAACATCTGAGCTGATTAGTCGCCTGCTCTGGTCCGGGTTCAATCCTGGTCTGTTAGACCAGGATTGAACCCGGCTCCAGGAACTTTTCCAACACTTTTTCGGTAGCAACAACCTGGCATAGACAGATCTCGTATCAGTCCGGGCTGGCCAGTCGTATGCCTTGTTGTGAACCGGGATGGACCAATTTTTTACTTCAACTGTCTCATTTTCAACAAGTATGAATGCGAAATTTTACCTTCCGTTTTTGTTTTGCGCAATCCTGAATGTTGCTTCATTGGCACAGTCTGGAAACACGCCTCCTTCTGCCACGCCAGCGCCTGCTACTACCACCACTGCAGCACCTGCTAAAAAACCCGCTGATCACACCTACAAACCACTTACCCTTAAACTGAACGAAGACGGCAGCAAATACGTCCGCTTCATTATGTGGCACCAATTCTGGATGACTGCCACTCAAAATAACCCGGATACCCGTGATGTGCAAGGCAAATTGATTGATGGATCAGATAATGCCGATGGCGCCTGGACTACAGATATCGCCCTGCGTCGTTCCCGTTTCCTGGCTTATGCACAGATTTCTCCGCGTGCCATGATTCTCACCCACTGGGGGATCAACAATCAAAGTTTCATTGGCGGGGCTACCGCGCCAAACGGCCCCAACGCCACCACAACAGCATCCAACAACGGTAAAAAACCAGCGCTCTTTATTCACGATGCCTGGACGGAGTTTGAGGTGGCCAAAGACAAACTTTACCTGGGAGCCGGCTTGATATACTGGAACGGCATCAGCCGTTTGACAAGTCATTCCACCCTTAATTTCATGACCCTGGACGCGCCAATATTCAACTGGCCGACCATCGAGAGTACCGACCAGTTTGCACGCCAGTTTGGTATGTATGCCAAAGGTCAATTGGGCCGACTTGACTACCGTCTTGCCTTAAACAAGCCATTTGCCAATGGTGCAACGCCTTTGGCTGTGAAAAAAGATGGTTTCGCAGTCAATGTATTGAATGAGAACTGGGCAGGCAGCGGTTATGTGAACTGGATGTTTTGGGATAAAGAGAGCAATAAGTTGCCATTTTTCGTAGGCTCATACCTGGGCGCTAAGAAAGTATTAAATCTGGGCGTAGGCTTTTACCACCATCCGGAGGCTTCCCTGTATAAAACAACCCGCGGAGACTCCACATTCCAGAGTAATACTGCCTTAGGAGCGGATTTGTTCTTGGATATGCCCATCAATAAAGCCAAAGGAACGGCACTTAGTGTGCTGGCTACCTTCTACAACTACGATTTTGGCACCAACTACATTCGCAACCTGGGCATCCTTAATCTTCATGGCTCAGCGGCAACTACCAACAGTTGGGCAGGAGCCGGAAATGCACAACCGACCATCGGCTCCGGCAATATCTTCTATGTACAGGCAGGCTACCAGTTGCCAAAGCTGAAAAATGGCACAGCCTTCATGCCTTATGTAACGGTTACCCATAAAGATTTTGAAGCCCTTGCTGATCCATCCACCCAGTTTGGTCTTGGCCTCAACTACTTCGTAACAGGCCACCACGCCAAAATAACACTGGAGTATCAAACACGTCCGGTGTACAAGCTTAACGCTACCACCAGTGCCATAGAACGCCAGGAATACCGCGGCGAATTGATTCTTCAGACACATATTTTCTTGTAGTCGTTTAGCGATATTAGGTCATTTGGGGGTCATTTAGGGGTCATTTAATGGTCATTTACGAGTCATTTACGGGTCATTTGGGTCATTTAGGGGTCATTTGGTTACTCACCCTGCCGTATCGGCTAAAGGTTACCGTTGGTTTTTTCGCTGTCGGCGGAGTGAGTGCCCAAATGACCCAAATGACCCAAATGACCCCTAAATGACCCCTAAATGACCCAAATTACCCCCAAATGACCTAAATGACCCCTAAATGACCCCTAAATGCCCCAAATAACCCATCAAAAGCCCACCATCATGGCAGACGATAGAAGCGCCAGGCTACTCCTTACTTTTTGCCTTTTTTTATTGCTACTAAATTATCCATTATTAACCATAGTGGACAAAACCGAATTGTGGTTTGGTTTTCCTGCTTTATACTTCTATATGTTTCTGGTTTGGGGTGTCATGATTTTTGTCATTGCCCAAATTGTAAAACAGCGAAAAAAGAAACCATGACCAAAAAATAGGTCTATTCCCAAAAAATTAAAAATATTGCGCTGAAATCGCGTCGAAATCATGGGACTCAGCGTTGTCGTAGGCTGCTCACTGGCTTACATTTCCCTTCTCTTTCTGATTGCCTGGTGGGTGGACAAACGAGCCACCGAACTCAGGCCGGGTATTGTGAGTAGTCCCTATGTGTACGCTTTATCATTAGCGGTTTATTGTACAGCCTGGACATTTTTCGGTTCTGTTGGTCGGGCTACCACCGGCGGTTTGAGCTTTCTGGGCGTTTACCTTGGCCCAACGCTGCTGGCGCCACTTTGGTTTATGTTGCTGCGGAAAATCATCCTCATTTCCAAGAATCAGCGTATTACCAGCATAGCCGACTTTATTTCTGCCAGATACGGAAAAAGTACCAACATTGGGGTCATGGTAACCCTGATTGCGGTACTTGGCATAGTGCCCTACATTTCCATACAGCTGAAAGCGGTTACTTTCGGAATAAATACCCTCACGCATTTTGGTGAAGCAGCTCCGGCGCCTAAACCACATTTTTGGCAGGATGCTGCCTTTTGGGTAACCCTGGCCATGGCCTTGTTTACCGTAGTTTTTGGTACCAGAAAACTGGATCCCAACGAGCGGCATGAAGGCCTTGTGGCTGCCATTGCATTCGAAAGTATTGTCAAACTTATTGCCTTTATTATGGTTGGAGCCTTTGTAACCTTCGGGCTTTACAATGGTTTCGATGATTTGTTTGGTAAAGCCTTGCAGCAGGAAGAGACTGCGCGGATGTTCACTTTTTCAGGTTCCGGAATTACGCCATTCTCCTGGAACATGCTCATGCTGCTCTCCTTGTTTGCCATCATTTTGCTGCCCAGACAATTCCATATTTCTGTGGTGGAAAACACGCACCCACGCCAAATTACCAAGGCTATGTGGGTATTTCCCCTGTACCTCTTGCTGATCAATATTTTTGTATTGCCGGTAGCCATGGCAGGAAAAATGGCTTTTGGCGACACCGTGCATCCGGACACCTATGTGTTGAGTATTCCACTCTCCCAGGGTGCTAACTGGCTGGCACTGATAGCTTTTATCGGTGGTTTTTCAGCAGCAACCAGCATGGTGGTAGTAGAAGCTACTGCCTTGAGTATCATGTTCAGCAACCACGTGGTAGTGCCACTTCTGATCAAAACACGCTTGTTCGGACAAGGGAAAGATATGGTAGACGGCGCATCCAGACTTCTGGATATCCGCCGGATTTGTATCATGCTGATGCTTTTTTTAGCCTATTTGTATCAAAAATCAGTGGGTAGCACCTACGATCTGGTATCGGTGGGCCTGATTTCATTTACAGCGGCAGCTCAATTGGCGCCTTCCTTAATTGGCGGAATCTACTGGAAACGTGGCACCCGCCAGGGCGCCATTACCGGATTAGCCATTGGCTTTTTGTTCTGGGCTTATTGCCTGCCCTTGCCCAGTATGGCTCAGGCCGGGATCATCTCTGATGATTTTGTTAAAAATGGCTTGTTCGGATTGTCTTTCCTGAAACCATATTCGCTTTTTGGATTAAGCGGTCTGGATCCCATTACCCATGCTGCTTTTTGGAGTTTGTTGTTTAATGCCTGGTTCTATTCCATCGTTTCCATCAATTCCAAGCCCTCCATGCTGAACCTGACGCAGGCCGATTTATTCGTCAATATTGGCAAATACATTGGTCGCCAGGATTCTGATATCCTCAAAAGAGAAGCAAAAGTGAGCGAATTGCGTAATATGCTGAATCGCTTCCTGGGAGAGCAGCGCACCATTGCTATGTTTCAGGAATACGAATCCCTCAACCAGGTTAAACTGGGGCAGCAACAGTTGGCGCAGGCCGATCTGGTCAATTTTGCCGAAACACATCTGGCAGGAGCCGTTGGCGCTGCATCGGCCAGACTGGTGCTCGACAGTGTGGTTAAGGAAGAAGCCATCACGATGGATGAGGTTATGCGTATTTTGGAACAAACCCGCGAAGCAGTGGAGCATGGCAGACTCATGGAAGCTAAAAATGCGGAATTGAAAAAATTAACCCTGCAACTGACCACCGCAAACGACCAGCTAAAAAACCTGGACAGGCTCAAAGCTGATTTTATCACCACTGTTACCCATGAGCTTAGAACGCCTGTTACAAGTATAAAATCCCTTTCCAAAATTATTCTGGATTACTCCGATGAACTGGATGATCACAGAAAACAGGAATACCTGCGCATCCTGGTCATGGAAAGTGATAGAATTAGTCGCCTGATCAATCAGGTATTGGATATCGAAAAGATACAATCAAACGAAGCTCCACTCAACTTCGAAACAGTTAATTTAAGTGATCTGGTGCGCCAGGCAGCCAGAGGAATGGAGCAGATGTTTGCCGAAAAACAGGTAACCATCAGGCTGCATGGCACTGATAAATCTAATAACCTGAGGGCAGACCGCGATCGTCTCATGCAGGTTATCGTGAATTTACTTTCCAACGCTCTTAAGTTTTGCAACCCGGAAGATGGTCAGATTGATGTGGAACTGGAACAAGCCAGCGATAAAATGCTGCTTCGGGTGCGGGATAACGGCCCGGGTATTCCACCAACCATGCAGCAATTGATTTTTGAAAAATTTACCCAATTGCACAGTCAAACTCAGGGTAAACCTCACGGAACAGGCCTTGGCCTGTTTATTACTAAAAGTATTGTGGAAAAACATGGAGGCTCCATCCGGGTCGAAAGTTATTCTGTAGCCGTACCACAAGGCGCCATGTTTGAGGTGCGTTTGCCACTTTAACCAGGTAGCGTGAAAAAAAACCTCGAATCATTGCACGATACCTCGCTACATGCCTACATTTAGACCGAATTTCAGTTTCAAAATAACCCGACATTAATTTGGTCAATGGATGCTGCAAAAGTCCTTATAGTGGATGATGAGCCAAAGATTGTTTTGGCTATTGAATTTTTACTGCAAAGAGAAGGTTACCGCACAGAAAAAGCCTACGATGGTATCCAGGCCCTGGAAGTAGCGGAAGCCTTTCAACCGGATATCCTGATCCTTGATGTTATGATGCCGGGCCTGAATGGTTTTGAAGTAGGACAAAAAATAAGGCAAATGCCTTCACTGGAATACACTAAAATCATATTTCTCACCGCAAAAGGCACCCAACGCGATAAGGAAACCGGTTACGCCAGCGGAGCCGAGATGTATATGATCAAACCTTTCGATAATGAAGAACTCGTGGCCGCCGTGAATGAAATGATGGCTTACGGATAACTTGCCACTGTTTTCCATTAAATATTGTTTGGTAACGAGATGCTTTGACACAATGATTGGGTCAAAGCATTTTTTTTGAAAAATAATTCTAAAAATATAGATAACTATATGTATTGTTTTTTATCTTTGCTCAGTCATTAAGCACACTACAATTGGATAGTTCATACTAAAAATCAAAAAGCCCGACCAATGCACTACGAATCAAAATACCATCGAAGTGTGGAGGATGCAGAAAAGTTTTGGGCAACAAAAGCCAAGCATATCGATTGGTTTGAACAGCCCAAACAAATCCTGACACAAGACCAGGACGGATTATACCGCTGGTTTTCAGATGGCATGCTCAATACCTGTCACCTGGCCCTGGATTATCACGTGGCTCATGGCAGGGGAGATCAGGATGCCCTGATTTACGACTCGCCCGTTACACTTGGTTTCGCCCGATATACGTACAATGATTTATTGCAGGAAACTGCGCGCCTGGCTGGTGCATTACACGCTTTAGGTGTTGGGTACGGCGACCGCGTGATCATTTACATGCCTATGATACCGCAGGTGGTGTTTGCCATGCTGGCATGTGCCAGACTGGGCGCCATACACTCCGTAGTATTTGGTGGTTTTGCAGCCCACGAACTGGCCTTACGCATTGACGATGCCAAACCCAAAGTTATCCTGACCGCATCGGCAGGTATTGAAGTAGACAAGATATTGCCCTACAAGCCCATTGTAGACAAAGCTATGAGCGAGGCGCAGCATCAGGTAGAAAAAGTGGTGGTTTACCAGCGCTGGATGCATCGGGCCAAGCTCGAAAAAGATAACGAGCTGGATTGGGAATTGCTGGTACGCGATGCTCAACCTGTTGGTTGCACACCCGTTAAAGCCACCGATCCGCTATATATTCTGTATACCAGCGGCACCACCGGCAAACCGAAGGGTATTGTTCGGGATAATGGCGGGCACGCAGTGGCCTTGCGCTACTCCATGGAGCAAATATATCAGGTACAGCCCGGCGATGTTTTCTGGGCGGCCAGTGATGTGGGCTGGGTAGTTGGTCATTCCTATATTGTGTATGCACCTCTGATAACAGGTTGTACAACCATCCTGTATGAAGGGAAACCGGTTCGTACACCTGATGCGGGCGCATTTTGGCGGGTCATTGCAGATTATAAAGTAAAAACCTTTTTTACCGCTCCAACGGGCATTCGTGCCATCAAAAAAGAAGACCCGGAGGGATTACTGAAGCATAAATACGACCTTTCGTCGCTGCAATACTTGTTCCTGGCAGGTGAGAGATGTGATGTTGCCACCCTTCAATGGTCGCAAAACCTGCTGAATATTCCGGTTATTGACCATTGGTGGCAAACCGAGAGCGGCTGGCCTATGTTGGCCACCCCCATTGATCAGGGAGTTGTACACCCGGTTAAACCTGGTTCCGCCGGGAAGCCTGTGCCCGGATTTCAGGTGCATATCCTGGATCATGACGGGCATGTTTTGCCTCGCGGTGCAGAAGGAGCGGTGGCCATTAAGTTGCCTATGCCGCCAGGCTGTTTGCCTACTCTCTGGCAAGCCACAGACAGGTTTAAGGAAAGTTACCTGGATGCATACCCGGGCCACTATTTCACAGGCGACGGTGGTTATCAGGATGCCGATGGTTATACCTATATCACCGGAAGAATAGATGATGTGATCAACGTGGCTGGTCACCGTTTATCCACGTCCGACATGGAAGAAATCGTAGCGGCGCACCCGGCTGTGGCGGAGTGTGCTGTAATTGGGGTGGAAAATGAGTTGAAAGGGCAGGTTCCGGTGGGTTTTGTAGTGTTGAAATCCGGAAACGACATTACAGAGAAATCGCTGGAAAAAGACCTCATACAAATGGTGCGCGACCAGCTTGGGGCTGTAGCCTGTTTTAAAAAGTCTCTGATAGTCAAACGTTTGCCCAAAACGCGCAGTGGTAAAATCTTGCGCAGGGTGATGCGCCATATTGCTGACGACAAGCCTTACCATGTGCCTTCAACCATAGAAGATCTTACGGTACTGGATGAAATTGGAGAAGTGTGTGAGAAACAAGTTTTTCGGCAGTTATAGCTGCTTAAACGAATTCATTTGGTGAAATACGTTTTGTTTTGATTTTTAGTTGAACATCACCCGGGGGAGGAGAGGCAACTTTCCAACCCCTGGGTTCAACTGAATGTCGGCGCTTTTACCATATTTGTCCCCGGAAGCCGTTACCAGACATTGTTCAACGAAATCATACCAACCATGACATTGCAAATTAAATCTTTTGATCAATATCGCGAAGTTTATGCGCGTTCTGTGGAAGATCCGGAAGCCTTTTGGGCTGAACAGGCTGCCACATTTCAATGGAAAAAACCATGGAAACATGTGCTGAAATGGAACTTCAGAGAACCCAGGGTGAAATGGTTTTTGGGCGGCAAACTGAATATTACAGAAAACGTGCTTGACCGGCACCTGGCTACCCGGGCCAAACAAACGGCCATTCTTTGGGAACCGAACGACCCCAAAAACAAACCACGCAAAATATCCTACAAGCAACTCTACCAGCAGGTTTGTCAATTTGCCAATGCACTGAAAGCCCAAGGCATCAAAAAAGGTGACCGTGTGTGCATCTACATGCCCATGACACCAGAACTGGCTATTGCAGTGCTTGCCTGTGCCCGTATTGGCGCTATCCACTCGGTGGTATTCGCTGGTTTTTCCGCTGTTTCTGTGGCAGACCGTATCAAAGATGCCCAGTGTGTGGCGGTTATTACCTCTGATTTCAATGCGCGTGGCGCTAAAAATATTCCGGTAAAAGCCATTGTAGATGAGGCGCTTACACTGGGCTGCGATTCCGTAAAAACGGTGATTGTGCACAAAAATACTGGCGACCACGTGCATTGGCACAAAGACAAGGATATCTGGTGGCATGATGCCATTGCCGGGAAACGCAAAACCTGCAAGGCACAGCAAATGGACTCCGAGGATCCGTTGTTCATCCTCTATACCAGCGGCTCCACCGGAAAACCCAAAGGCGTGGTACACACGCACGGTGGCTACATGGTGTACACAGAATTTACGTTTAGAAATGTGTTCCAATATAGCGAAGGAGATGTGTATTGGTGTACTGCTGATGTGGGCTGGATCACTGGTCACTCCTACATTATTTACGGCCCGTTGCTCTCCGGCGCCACCAGCGTAATGTTTGAAGGGGTGCCCACTTTCCCGGATGCCGGCCGCTTCTGGGATGTAATCAAACGCCACAAAGTGAATATTTTCTATACGGCCCCAACGGCCATTCGCGCTTTGATGGCTGCCGGCGACCGGTTTGTAAAAGGGCGGCGCATGCCATCATTAAAAGTATTGGGTACTGTAGGAGAGCCCATCAATGAGGAAGCATGGAACTGGTATAACGAGCGGATTGGTAAAAAACGTTGCCCCATTGTGGATACCTGGTGGCAAACCGAAACTGGAGGCATCCTGATTACGCCTATTGCAGGCATTACGCCAACCAAGCCCTGTTTTGCCACCCTGCCCCTGCCAGGCGTTCAGCCAATTCTGGTAGATGCCAATGGCAAGGAATTAAAAGGTAACGATGTGGAAGGCCTGCTGTGTATCAAATATCCATGGCCCAGTATTCTGCGCACCACCTGGGGCGATCATGAACGCTGCCGGCAAAACTATTTTGCAGCTTTCAAGAACCTGTATTTCACTGGTGATGGCGCCCGCAGAGACCATGACGGTTATTACCGCATCATTGGCCGTGTAGACGATGTGATAAACGTAAGCGGACACCGAATCGGTACCGCCGAGGTGGAAGACGCTATTAACAAGCACGAAAACATTGTTGAAAGTGCTGTAGTTGGATATCCGCACGATATTAAAGGGCAAGGTATCTACGCGTATGTAATCACCAACCACATCATTGAGCACACAGAAGATTTCAGGAAAGAAGTGCTTGAGGTGGTTACCAAAGAAATTGGACCCATTGCCAAGCCGGATGTCATTCAGATTGTACCCGGATTGCCTAAAACCCGATCTGGTAAAATTATGCGCCGTATCCTCCGCAAAATAGCCGAAGGCGATACCTCCAACCTGGGGGATATTTCAACACTCCTCAATCCCGAGGTTGTAGACGAAATCAAATTCGGCGCCAAACATATTTAAGAACGCGTGGCTAGAACGCGGATTGAACGCGGATCTTTTTGGAACGCGGATGACGCGGATGACGCGGATGACGCGGATTTTGAAAATTGCCTTCGGCAATTTGGTTATGGGAAAGCTACTGCATTTCTAATTCCCTGAAAGAAAGCTGCCGAAGGCAGCATATAAAATCCGCGTCCTTCGCGTCATCCGCGTTCCCAACCAAAAATCCGCGTCATTCGCGTCATCCGCGTTCCCAAAAATCAGCGTTCAATCCGCGTTCGTCCCCGCGTTCCTATGTCCGAACCAGCCGAAGCGCATGGTCAATCCAAATACGGGAGCATTCAAATCCTTTTTCCCCAAACCTAATCCAACTTCAAATCCATTCACATACCGATAGCCAACGGTGCCCGCCAACCGCATCCAGTGAAATAAATTCACCTCAACACCGGCCTCTGGCATAAGCACCATGATAGCCTTATCGTACGTGTCAAAATCCGGATCTTCATCCCACCAATCGTAATCGTTGGTAATTCCGATTCCACCTACACCAACCTTCATGGAAGCATAACCATGCACCGCTTTTTGGGTTGGAATGGAATAGCCCAGCCACAAGCCACCATATCCCAGTGCCACTGCGCCGTCCGGCTGGTCTACCTGCGGCACAGTAAATAATTCTCCCTGACCAAATCCACCGAGCATAAACTGATTAAATACCAGACCGCCGCCGCCGCCTGCTCCATAACCACCATTGCCTTTTACTTTGCCGTAAGTAAAGATCGGACCACCAAATCCGCCGCGAATTTTGGATTTCTGAAAAAGCGTCTGTTCCGTTTGTGCCTGAGCCTGAATCATCATCAGGGCGCTAAAGGCGAGCATCATCAAAAATTTCATAGCTGAATCTTGTTGTTAGAATTGAATGTTGTTGTCGTTTAATAAGGAGACACCATGAACGGGTATTCACCCTGATTGCATCAGCAAAAAAGTTTCAAGCTCAAATAGGGTAGGGATACCGGTGAAAGTCCTGAACTTGCCGGCCGATAAAACAAAACGGTATGAAGCAACTTTTGCAACAACTGCGTAATGGATTGATAATCATTGGCTTATTGGCTTATTTCTTTCCACTCAACGCACAACAACAAGCTTATTTCCCAGATCCAGACCCTGCTATTCGCCAACGTATTGAAGAATGGAAAGACCTCAAATTCGGGTTGCTGATGCATTGGGGTGCTTACAGTCAATGGGGAATTGTAGAAAGTTGGAGTATCTGCCCTGAAGACTTGTCATGGGCAACTGGCGGCCGGAAAAAAGGCGTAGCCTATACCTATCAGGATTACCTGACGGCCTACGAAAACCTGCCTAAAACCTTCAATCCGGTTCAATTTAACCCGGAAAAATGGGCTGCCGCTGCTCGTGAAGCAGGTATGAAATATGTGGTGTTTACCACCAAGCACCACGACGGTTTTTGCATGTTTGACACCAAAACCACCGATTACAAAATTACAGGCTCTCAAAGTCCGTTCCGCGACCACCCAAGAAGCAACGTGGCCAAAGAAATTTTCCAGGCTTTTCGCAAGGAAGGACTTTGGACCGGCGCGTATTTCTCCAAACCCGACTGGCATTCAGATGATTACTGGTGGCGCCATTTCCCGCCCAGCGACCGGAATTGCAACTATTCTATCCAGAAATACCCGGAAAAATGGCAGCAATTTGTGCGCTACACCCATACACAAATCGAAGAGTTGATGACCGATTACGGCAAAATGGATATCCTTTGGCTGGATGGCGGCTGGGTGCGCACCAAAACAGATGACGAAGTAAAAGCCGAACTGAACGAATTCTACGAAAACAGTCGCTGGACCCGAAACCCCCAAAGTCAGGATATTGATATGGCAGGAATGGTAAAAATGGCCAGAGCCAAACAACCCGGTCTGATTGTAGTAGACCGGGCAGTGCCAGGTATTCACCAAAACTACCTCACTCCGGAACAACATATTCCGGAAGAAGGATTGCCTTACCCTTGGGAAACATGCATGACAATGGCAGGCAGCTGGAGTTATGTGCCCAACGACCAGTACAAACCAACGGAGGAATTGATTGAAAAACTCGTGGATATTGTGAGTAAAGGAGGCAATTATCTGCTGAACATTGGCCCGGGCCCTGATGGCTCCTGGCACCAACAGGCATACGAACGCCTCACCGAAATTGGCGCCTGGATGAAAATCAATGGCGAGGCCATTTACGGCTCCCGTATGTACACCACCTTCAAAGAAGGCGATAAAATCCGGTTCACCCAGTCCAAAGACGGAAAAACCCGATATGTATTTCTGTTTGACGAGCCCGGCGATTTTCTCACGCTTACTAAAGTACCCATGGAAAAAGGCCAGGAAATTGGCATGCTTGGCAGCCCCAAACGACTCGCATGGAAAAATACCCCTGATGGCGTGGAAATTCGCATTCCTAAAAACGTACGAGAAACCGGCAAATACGTGTGGGTACTCAAAGTTCAATAACCATCCAGCCCCCATCCGCGTAAAATCTGTACGAACATTCTGTGTGAAATCTGTGCCCCCAATCTGTGTAAAATCTGTGCGAACATTCTGAGTGAAATCTATTCGAAAATTCTGTGTGAAATCTGTGCCTCCAATCTGCGTAAAATCTGTGCGAACATTCTGAGTAAAATCTATTCGAAAATTCTGCGTAAAATCTGTGCCCCCAATCTGCGTAAAATCTGTGCGAACATTCTGCGTGAAATCTATTCGAAAATTCTGTGTGAAAAACCCTCTTCAATCTCCCAATTTGGCACGGTTTTGGTTTCTAAAAGAACATCTTGCTCAGCCTTGCTGAACATATAATCTCTTGAAGTTTTAATCACTACCAATCGGTAAGAAAAGTTGAGCCGTCCGCTTTCCCGGGACGGCTCTTTTCGTTTTTGGACTGAACAAAACAGGATTTACCTCGTTGTGGAAGGCTATTTTTGCCGCTGTATGCTCAGAATTGCTTTCTCACCCATTTACCGCTATACTTTGCCGGAAGGTCACCGTTTCCCCATGGCAAAATACGATTTACTGCCGGAACAATTACTGTGGGAAGGCACGGTTTCAGAAGCACATTTTTTCCACCCTGATTTACTGACTGAGGAGGTAGCGTTGCTTACCCATACACCAGACTGGTGGCTGAAAATGAATGAGTTGCGCTTGTCTGATAAAGAAATCCGCGCCATTGGTTTTCCCATCAACGAAACCTTTGTGAAAAGAGGCCGGCACATCTCTGACGGAACCATACAGTGCACCAGATATGCCTTGGAACATGGTTGTTCCATGAATATTGCCGGTGGCACCCACCATGCGTTCGCAGATCGTGGAGAAGGTTATTGTTGTTTCAACGATCAGGCAGTAGCTGCCAACTGGTTGCTTCAACAAGGATTGGCCAAACGTATCCTGATCATTGATCTGGATGTACACCAGGGCAATGGCACCGCCAAAATTTTTGAAAACGAGCCTCGGGTATTTACCTTTTCCATGCATGGAGAAAGAAATTACCCTGTGAGGAAAGAAAAATCAAACCTGGATATCGGATTGCCGGATGGCATGGAGGATGAGGATTATCTCGCCATACTGCGAAACACCCTCCCCAGATTGTTCGATGACTTTCAACCTGATTTTATTTTTTATCAGAGCGGCGTAGATATACTGGCCACCGATAAACTCGGCAGACTAAACATCAGCAGAGAAGGCTGCCGCGAGCGCGACAAAATCGTTTTCTCCGCCTGCAAAACGCATCGCTTGCCAGTGGTAGCCAGTATGGGGGGCGGTTATTCTCACAGAATAGCCGATATCGTGGAAGCCCACGCCAATACCTTCAGAGTAGCTCAGGAAGTGTTTTTTTAAAGGGCCTCCAGGCCATAGGTGCGGATAACCCTTCGCACTTTATTGGCCCATTCCGGATCGGCCGCATATCCCGGTTCCCTTAAAGCTGCATTAGGTTTTAAAGCAGTCAAAAAACACTCCAAGTCGGCATCTTTACAGGCAAAAGCATCTTTAAACCAGACCCTGCTGTGCAAAAAATGACCAAAATCCCGCACAGCTTCCTTAGGAGAATTATACTTCCTGAAGGCGGAATCCTCTCCCTCATGCCACATCATAAAGGTGGGCCCCTTCCAAATACGGGTAGCTCGCATGCCAAATGGATTCATAGCGTTTTTGAACAAATAACTGGTAAATCCAGTACTTTCAAGAATCGCTATGCCGATGAAGGCACTTGCCGGAATTCCCTCCTCCCGCTCCATGGCAATGGCTTCAAACATAAATGTTTCCAATAACTCCAAACTAGCCCCAAAAGAATCAGCCACAACCCGCGCAATGTTCCGCACCGCAAGCGTATCCGGATGAACACTGTTGGAAGAAATACTAGACTGAGCTTCAGAAAAAAGCGGTAAAAACAAAAGAAAAGCAAAAGCAAAGGCTGCCAAAGGCATCCCCAGTAATCGGTTGGGTTGGTACATGGTAATATGTGTGATTAAAGGTTTTGCACACTCACTCACTCATTCACTCACTCACTAATACTTCTGGATCGGCACTACCGCCTGACCTTGCTTCCCTTTCAACAGCAACCAATACATTCCGACAGGCACGCCACTCAGATCCAGCTGCTTTTCTGTAACCTCATCCAGGCGCCATTCCTGCACATTTTGTCCCTCGCTATTGATGAGCATAAGTTGTTGCATGGGCATTTCTGTTTGAATCACCACAGGCTGATTACCTGCCGGATTGGGCATTACGCGGATATTACCCAGTGGTTTCAGGTTGCTTACGGCCACCGTAGATACACCTTTGCCAATGGTATATTCACCCGGCTGGAGCTGGTTGAGGCGTATTTGACCGTATTTGTCCGTACTACTTCCAAGGGTTAATTTGGTGTAGTTGCCCCATTCCTGCCATGCATGGCCAGCCCCTGGCCGGTACAATAACACAACACTATCTTCAGACGGACTGGTGGCCAGAAACAATTCCCTGTCCAGTTGATCAGCCTGCCCCTTGCCATCAAAAATTACGATAGCCTGAGCATCAAATCCTGCCGGGAATTGTTTAGTGGTAGATTGCACCGTCCAGTACCTATTGGTCAGCACAAATCCTTCCGGATTGGCGCCTGCATTATCCGGCGCCGCAAAGTGGTGCTCCACCCTTACAAACACGGAATCTGCCCCCAGGCTGTTGACTGTCATATTGAATTTGGCATCAGCAAAATTGGATCCTCCTGTGCTTTTAATCATTTTTTCCCCATCGCCTCGGGCTTGTAGCAGTTTCAGATTGGTGTTTACCAGCACATTCATAGGCTGCGGCCCCCAGGCATTGAAATAGAAATCCAATACAGTTTGTTCCCCGGATACCAGCCCCGTCTGATGTGCCCGACTACCGTCGGACATTAAAAAAGTAAACTCCAAGGGCACATTCTGGTGCAGGTGCGGCGCTCCGCGTAGTTTTTGTTTTACAAACAATTGAACACGCGTAGGCGCATCAATGGGCGACAGTTCAACTTCCATGGAGTCAATCGTAAAGTCAGGATAACCTCCAGCAAAAACCCAGTCATTGAAAAAATCGTGCAGGTCTTTTCCGGTTGCAGCCTCTAGTTTATCGCGCAAATCAGCGCTGCTCCAGGCCTCAAATGGGGTATTAGCCATGGCAGTTCTGCAACCAATCCGAAAGAGGGAATCTCCCAGGTAACCTCGCAGGTTGTGGGCTACAGATGCCCCTTTGTTGTACACATGTGTGCCATATGTCAAACTGTGAGGCAATCCGGAAACGGCCCGGTAACCGCCTTCACCCACATGCGCATTTTGCAGCACGTTCAGGTGGTTGCTGCGCACCGCATTCCGGAAAGCGGTGGTACCGTAAGCTTTTTCCGTAAACAAATGCTCGCCATAACTCGCCCAACCCTCGTTCAACCACATATCCTCCGCGGTAGAACAGGTGGCTAAATCGCCCCACCACATATGGGTCAACTCATGCGCCCAAAGGGTTTCGTAGGTGGCTGTGCCGTCAATATAAACCCGGCCAATGGCCACATTTGTAGCGTGCTCCATGGCACCGGAATTAAACGGCACCAGCGAATAACCAATTTTATTCCATTGGTATGGACCAAACCAGTATTCATATACCTCCAGCGCTTGTTGCAAACGCTGATAAGTGCCTTTTACCTTATTGGTATCCGCAGCTGCACAGGCTATTTCCACCGGAATCTGCACATTGCCTTCACCAGTCAAAGTGCGCTTGAAAGATACGTATGGCCCTACGGCAAAACAGACCAGATAAGAGGGGAGCGGATGATCTATACGCCAGGTTCGCTCCAAAATGCCATTGTTTTCTGACTCCGACAACAACGCTCCATTGCCATAACTCTTCCTTGCCGGTGGTGTTTGAGTGGTGAGCTGGAAGGTAAAGCGTTCTACAAAATTATCGAAACAGGGAAACCAGGCCCTGCCATAGGAGTGTGGATCAGCAGCAAAACCTACCCCCAGGTTAAAGGTGTAACCACCGGTATTGTAATAGCCCCCCCAGCCGCTGGCATCTGTAGGCGGTACGCCCCGGTAATACACCAACATACTCATGGCATTGCCGGCATCCAGCGCATCCGGGAGTGTAACAGTCAACGCGGGTGAATTGTAAAAAAACGCAAGCGTTTCGCCGGTGCTGGTTTTTACGGAATCCACCGTGAGCCCCTCCAGATCCAATCGTATTTGGTTCAAGCCATTGATTTTACTCGAAATATCCAACACGGCAGTTGCATGCACCTGAGGCACGTTTATCAGGTTCAGGTTTACGGAAATGTGGATGATATCTATGGAATCACTCCTGCCATCCTGCAAATTCAACAGTCGTTCCGGCATAACCATATGCTTTTTGGCGCACCATTCGTGCGATTCCATCATTTTTTGGGCGTGAAGAGTTGTACTTGCAAACAGCAGCAGAAAGATCAGGTAGCGCATGGATCATTTGTTTGGGCAAAAATAAGCGCGAAATTCCAGCTGCCTGAATAAACCTTTGAGCGTTTTTGTCGTCTACCTACTGTCCCTTTACAATTCCTGTTACATTATGACACAACGCCTGCTTTTCGCATTTCTTTTGGTTGGATTGGCTCATTTGGCCGATGCCCAAAATCTTTATTTCCCGCCCAAAACCGGAACCACCTGGCAAACCATTGACCCAGCTGATCTGGGATTTTGCCAGGAACGGATTGATAGCCTGTATCAGTTTCTGGAGGATAAAAATACCAAATCATTTATCCTGCTTAAAGACGGCAAGATTGTGCTGGAAAAATACTTTGGCACTTTTGTGCAGGATTCTATTTGGTACTGGGCTTCGGCGGGCAAGTCGCTCAGTTCCTTTCTAGTAGGTCAGGCCCAGGAAGAAGGTCTGCTCGATATTCACGACAAAACCAGCCAATACCTCGGTCAGGGCTGGACCAGTGCCCCGCCTGAAAAAGAGGATCTGATTACCATCCGCCATCAGCTGACTATGACCAACGGACTGAACGACGAAGGCTCTGATGATAATTGTACCCAACCTTCATGCCTCACCTATATGGCTGATGCTGGTACGCGCTGGGATTACCATAATGCACCTTATCATTTGATTCACAACGTGTTGGAAGAGGCCAGCGGCGTAACCCTGAACAACTTTACCAAAACCCGGGTGCTGGATCGCATCGGGATGAAAGGCTTCTGGTTTGATCATATCATGTACTCCCGGGCGCGCGATATGGCTCGTTATGGGCTGCTCATTTTGGCCAAAGGCGTCTGGAATGGCGATACGCTGCTGCACGATCAGCAGTATTTTTACGACATGACCCACACCTCCCAGGATTTGAATAAAAGCTACGGCTACCTGTGGTGGCTGAACGGTCAGCCCAGCTTTATGCTGCCTGATTTACAGCTGGTTTTTCCTTTTAAACTGCTCTCCAATGCACCCGATGATATGTTTGCAGCCCTGGGTAAAAACGATCAGAAAATCCATGTGGTACCTTCCAAAGGCTGGGTAGTCATCCGTCAGGGAGATTCGGCAGGTTTTACCGGACCGGGAGGCGGTTCTGTGCCCATCCAGTTTGACAATGCCTTGTGGGAATACCTCAATGAACTGGATTGCGAGTCTGTGGCTACCAACACTCCAACCGGCATTACCCTGAATATTTCTCCCAATCCGGCACAGGATGCCTGGCAAATCCAGTCTGCAACCGTACCTGATCAGGTTTCTTTATATGATGCTACCGGAAAACGGCTCCAATATTGGTTAAATACACAAACCATCCAGGCTCAGGGGCTCCCGCAGGGACACTATTGGCTGCAATGCCAGTTTGGTAAGCAGTCGGTGGTTAAATGGGTGGTGAAGGGGTAATTTCGGGGGGGAATAAACGAGTAATGTAAGCCTGTACCATCGATTGAACATTGGGTAGTGTGTTGGCAACAACAGGTTTTATCAGCACACTACCCAATGCCATTGCTAACTGTTCAGGTGTTTTGCCAGTGGTTATGCCCAGTTCAGTCGCAATACCGGTAGGGGTGCTAACCACCTGCGCCCCACAAGCCATTGCCTCAGCCAGTACAAAACCGTAAGATTCGTACTCCGAAGTATGTAACAGCACGCTTGCCTGCTGCATGTAGGCTATCACCTCCGGCCTGGGCAAACTTCCAATTAAACGAACGCTGTGCTCCAGCTGAAGTGCCCGGCAACGTTGCTCCAACCTTGCTTTTTCCGGACCATCACCGATAAGAATGGCCTGATAGTCGGGATGCCCCGGTAAAAAATGGGCCAGTGTTTGTAGCCATTTTTCCCAGTTTTTTAATGAAATAAGGCTTCCAACACCCAGAATAAGGGGGGAGCGCCCGGAATTTCCTGCTGTTGGCAACCCTTGTATTCCCCAGGGAATAACATGACCGGCCAAATGCCCGGTTTGTTCCTGCAGCACCTGGTTTTGGAATGCAGAAACGGCAATCAACCGTTGGAATCGTTCCTGTCGCAGGCGCTTAAGACGCCATCCATTGGCTGGTAAAACATCCTGTCCCATTAACAGGGTAAAATGTCTGAGTTGGAACCTTGATGCCAGGCGTTCCCCGACAAAGGACGCCCAGCCAAGCCAGCAACTCAATACCGCACATTCCGCATTTTTGTTTTTATATACCCAGGTAACGGCTGTTTGGTAAGCCTTCCATAAAGTAAGTGGCTTGCGCCAAATGGAATTCCTGCCTCCCATTGGTGAAACCTGCGCACTATGCCAGCTGAATTCGCTTTGGGTATAAGGATATTCCAGGGTTATGACCTGTACCGTTATGTTTTCTGTCAAAAATGCCTGAATCAGCATTTGTAAGGGAGGAATACAGTTGTAATCCGCCTCATGGGCAGCAAAACCCGGACTAATGATCAATAACTGTTTCTGTGGCATAGGTTAAGAGCGTGTTTAAATTTCTATGCCTGAGCGAAAGCTGAAAAATTTTATTTTAGATAAGGCACATTTTGCAGGCGTAGCAGGCAGTTACGATGAAAAAATGTAACGCAATATAAAATGAAATTTTGCGCTTGCAGCCAGGCGATGGAAATTTAAACACGCTCTAAAAAAAGGGGCGAGCAGTGATATCTGCGCGCCCCAGGTATAAGGACATCCCGCCTTGGCAGGATGGAACGACGGCGGCCCCGCTCAAAGGCAAGGGTTCCACCGCTATCTTAAGGAAGTTGAAGATTTTTCAACATGCTCCTAGATTTTGACTACTTTTTTAACCATCCTACCGCCTTTGCCGTCGTAAACCGTAAGGAAGTAAATGCCAGGTTTCCAATCACTTGCAGGAATATCCATCGCCTGTGCGCCTGCCTGAACCTGTCGCAATTGTTCCATCCACACCCTTCTGCCTGAAGCATCGGTTACTTCCATCCGAAGATCGGTGTTTTCCGTCAAAACAAAAGCTACCTGCAGGAAATCTGTGGCAGGATTGGGTTGCACTGCCACAAAATCCAGCGCGCCAACAGCTTCTGCTGTTCCGGAAACTACCACGCCTTCAGGCAATGGCACGTATTTATCCAGGTACAAACGATATTCGCCGGGTTTGAGCGAAAACGAAGTGGGTACGCCTGAGGTAACCAACAGCGTATCACCCGTATAATATTCATACCATTCGCCAATGTGCTGGAATGCTGGATTATTAACTGTAGTAGCTTGTACGCCTACGTTGGCGAATACCGCCACATTCAGATCCGGATGGTTGAGGAAAATACTACGAACCTGCCCGGTGCTGATATTCAATTGAAAATCAGTGGTTTCGAAAACTTCGTGGTTTTTGCGCAATTGCAATAATGAAGCAGTGATGCCGTGCAGTTTACGGCGGTACGGATCCCCGAAATAATCCCAACGGATGGGCTTTGGTGAGGTACGGCATCCCGGATCAGTGGTGCCATTTTCACAGTAATTAATGGGGAAATCATATGCCAGCTCACCAAACTGCCACAGCATTTTAGGACCTGGTACGGTATACATCAGGTTTTCCAGCATGGCAATGCGTTGGGCATACACTGGCACAGTGCGTATGTTGTGCGTGGGCACCTGATTTCCATAGGTTTTGCATTCAAACGCGATACGCTCTTCATCATGACTTTCCATGTAGCCAATCAGGTGCGGGTTGGTCCAGCCTCTGGCTTTGTAGGAAATGCCACTTAAATCAGCGGTTGTTGAATAACCCAGTGCCGTTTCTTTGTAAGCTTCAAACATCTTGCCCCAGAGCATCATTCCGTATGCTGATAGCTCAATCTCCTCCGTATTTTCAGCAAAATGTTCCAGAATCACGTAGCTACCTGGGTCCACAGACCATTGAAAATCAGCGTAATCTTTCCAGATGGCCACCCGGCTGGCATCATATTGGCCCCAGGCTCCTGTATTGCCAATGGTATTGTTTTGTGTAAAACCTTTAGACAGGTCGAAACGGAAACCATCTACCTTAAATTCTTTCAGCCAGTACTCAAGGCAATACTTGACATACTTTTTAGTAGCCTGAGACTCGTGGTTGAAGTCATTGAATACATTGAAATCGTGCTTTGCTTCAGGGTTCAGCCAAGGATTGTCTGCAGCCGGGCGGTTGTTGGCAGCATCCCAATACAGTTGAGCCAGGGGGCTGGCTCCGGTGGCTTGATTGAACACTACGTCCAGAATTACCGCAATATTCCTTTTGTGGCATTCATCCACAAAGGTTTTTAGTGCCTCAGGCGTGCCATAGTATTTGTCTAGCGATTTATGATAGGCAGGATTATAGCCCCAGCTGATGTTTCCGTCAAACTCGTTCACGGGCATCAACTCAATGGCTGTTACCCCCAATTGTTCCAGGTAGTTGAGCGTATCCAGCAGGGTAGGGTAGTCGTGCCGGGCAATGAAGTCGCGCATCAGCAATTCATACACTACCAAATCTGTATTTTTAGGGCGCTGATACTGGTTGGCGGTCCAAACAAAAGGCGCCTGATTGGTTTGAAGTACACTCACTATGCCCGATGTTTTACCGGTAGGGTAGGAGGGTAGGTTGGGGTAAGTAAATGGTGGAATAAAGGGGTCGTTCCAGGGATCCAAAACAGTGGTGCTCAGTGGATCGGCTATGCGAAGAACACCATCTACAAGGTATTGAAAACGAACAGGTTGACCAATAGGTAGCCCACTCAATTCGATCCACCATAGCGTTCCGTCGGCACTGCGTTTCATTAGATGCGAAGATGTAGGCAGCCAGTTGTTGAAGTCACCAATTACATAAATGGCTTGTTTAGTGGGAGCATACAAAGAGAGGCGCACCTTATCGGCAGCCAGGTATTGAATGCCCCATTCCGTGCCGGCAGGAGGGTTTTCGGTAACCACATTTCCGGGAATAATGTACGTAAAAGAGGCCGTATCAGCAGCATTGGCGGTGGTGGCAATAAAATCGATTTTGTGCACGCCGGCGCCAGAGGCATTGATGGTGTAATCCAGCAGTTCTGCATTGTTGGCAGAGGTGAGCTGCACGCCATTATCCAGCAATTTCAAATTGGCTGGTGCTGAAGAGGCGCCTTTCACCGGAATATTTTGGCCGGAACTCGCCAGAAACAAAGTATTGGCGGGCTGTAGCAAAATGGCTTGTAAGGGCGTGTTTTGCGGATAAACCTCGTAAAAAATATCGCTTCCGTCAGAGGCGCGTCCAACAACAGAGCCATTGGCATTACGGAACACAAACGCCAGTTTAAGTACTGTTTCACTGGCCGGAACATTAAAAAATGTGCTGATATTGAAGGTTTTACTCCATAGGTTAGGACCTACGTTGGTCATTTGTGCGGCAGCATTGTTTACTGCCCAGGTGGTTTGTACGTATTTCCAGTCGGTAGGACTGGTGCTCAGGTTGGTAATCACCCCAAAGTGGCCGTACACTGGGCCAATGCCGGCAAGTGCGCCATTGCCCTGGGTGGCATCGAAAGTGATGGTTACCTGATCATCCGCATTGGGAAAAACCGGGATACAACTAACCTGTGCAGTTAAGTCGGTCAAAACCACCAGGCATAAAATCAAACCGGTGATAGAGCGTAAGAGGAATCGGGACGTTTGGAACATAAACAGAGTGAAGTTTTGCTTTCAAAAGAAAAATCCTATTCCGGCCGCAATACGGGCGAAATAGGATAGGGCGTTTCCAAGACAAAAGTACAAGGAAACCCAGGAAGGTCAAAGGTTGTACTGCACTTTGACCAAAATTATCCAAACATACGCTTAACCCCCAACGGGAGCCAGTTGCAGCTTCAGTCCATTCAACTCATCACTCAGCTTAATCTGGCAACCCAGCCGACTGTTGTTTTTGACAAAAAAAGCGGAATCCAGCATAGCCAACTCATCATCTGTTGGTTCGTGTAGTTCATGATCGCTCAGTACATACACATGGCAGCTGGCGCACAAGGCCATGCCGCCGCAAGTTCCTTCTACCGGCAATTCATAGGACTTACACAACTCCATGATACTCATATTCATATCGGTAGGTGCATCCAGTAAATGCTCCCCGCCCTCACGGTCCAAAACCGTAACTTGAATCATATTTTCCATGCCGCAAAGGTAGGAAAAATCGATGGGACGATGAACGATGGACGATGAACGATGGACGATGGGATTGCGTGGGTATTTATAGCAACGTGAGTTGTCATGCCGAGTACTCGGCACCTACACAAGCCAGGCTATGCGGTATTTTTGGGGAATCAGTTTGCCGGGAAACCAGGCTTGTGTAGGTCCCCCTGGCGGGGGAGGACAACCCACGTTGCTATAAACCCCCACGCAATCCCATCGTTCATCGTCCCACCGCCCACCGTTCACCGTTTTTACCTACCTTTACAGCGTGCATTTAACAGGGATTAAACTTACTAATTTTAAGAACTACGAGTCGCAGAAGTTGGACTTTTCACCCGGGCTGAATTGCCTGGTGGGACTCAATGGCGCAGGCAAAACAAACGTGCTGGATGCCATTCATTTTGTGTGCCTTTGCAGGAGTCATACCAGCTTAAACGACCGCAACCTGATTCGGCACGGGGAAGGGTTTTTCCGGCTGGAGGGTAAATTTGAGACCTCTGACGGAAGTGTCAAAATGGTCGTCAAGTACCTGGCTGGACAAAGAAAAGAAGTGGAACGCAATGGGGTGGCATACGAACGCCTGTCAGATTACATAGGTCAGTTTCCGGTGGTGATGATTGCGCCTGATGATGTGGCTTTGGTACAGGAAGGGAGTGAAGACCGGCGACGGTTTCTGGATGCTACCTTGTCGCAGATTTTTCCGGATTATCTGCGCAATTTGTTGATTTACAATGCCTTGCTCAAGCAGCGCAATTCCTTGCTCAAACTGTTCGCCGAACACAGGCGATTTGATGCCACCTTGCTGGAAAGTCTGGATCAGCAAATGCCCGGACCTGCAACGGTATTATACGCACACCGAAAAAAATTTGTAGAAGACTTTGAACCCCTGTTCGCATCCTATTACGCAGAAATATCCGGCAGCAGGGAAAACGTAAGCGTTCAATATGAAGCTGATCAGACTGACGGGGATTTCGCCCTGCTGTTGCAAGAGGCCTTGGAAAAAGACAGGATACTGCAAAGAAGTACCGTAGGGCCACACAAAGACGATTTGCGCCTGTTTATGGATGGCCAACTGGTGAAAAAATTTGCCTCACAGGGCCAACTGAAGTCTTATTTGCTGGCCCTTCGTTTGGCTCAATACGATATATTGAGGCAGGAGAAAAATATTGCACCTATTCTGCTGCTGGACGATATCTTCGATAAGCTGGACGCCCAGCGGGTACGGCAGTTGGTGGGACTTTTATTTCACCGAAACTTCGGACAAACCTTTATTACCGATACCCAACGCGAACGCATAGAAGCTGTTGTTGCTTCATTTTCAGGGAATTATACCATATTTGAGGTAGAAAAAAATGAAGGGATGCCTCAAATCTATGCCACCAATCATGCATAAAAATTAAATTTTGTCTCCAAATGAAAATCGGTCTAAATAAGTCTTCTTTGGCATTAGTTTTGCCTTCATAGTTGTGTTCCATTCCCCCTGCGAACATTTTAGGTCTACTCGGGAGTCTTCACCTGCGCATGTTTGTTTGCGCATAACACCTCTCTATTTGACTTTTAAGCTCCTTCAACCGCTATTAACCATTTTTTATCCATTCTTCTTGCTTTCCTTCATGAAACGTTCTTTACTTTTCCTGCTTGTGATTGCCGGCAGCACCTATTTTTTGTCGTGTGTGCACGATCCGGCTTTCAATTTTGATCAACTGTTGGAGGACCAGTTAAATTTCCGTTCTGCTACGGGATCTTTCCAAGGTTATATCATGCCTGATGGCACTGATCTTGCACTATTGCCCAACCAAAGTGAAAAAAATCCGGTCACCCAGGCCAAAGTTGAACTCGGCAAAATGCTGTTTTACGAAACCGGGATTGCACTGGAAAACAAATATCCGGAGGCAAAAGGTACCTTTTCTTGTAGTACGTGCCACGTACCTTCTCGTGGATTTACAGCAGGTCGTATTCAGGGTGTGGCAGACGGCGCTGTTGGCTTCGGCGAGAGCGGCGAGCTGCGCTCAAAAAATCCCATTTATCTGGGTGATGAGGTTGATGCTCAAGGTGCTCGCCCACTCCCAACAATGAACCTTACCTATGTGACCAATGCACTCTGGGCAGGCACTTTCGGTTCATTTAATGCTAACGTTGGAACTGAGAATGTATGGCATCAGGATACCCTTGTTGAAATTAACTTTAAAGGATTGCAAGGCCTGGAAGCCAACAACGCCCGCGCACTGGCAGTACACCGCCAGGTGATCAACAAAGCGGTAACCGATTCTTTGGGCTATACCGCTATGTTTGATGCGGCATTCCCGGAAATTCCGGTTAGCGAGCGTTATACTCGTCTGACGGCTGCTTTCGCACTCGCAGCTTATTTCCGTACCATCCTCACCAATGAAGCGCCATTTCAGGAATGGCTAAAAGGCAACAAGGCAGCCATGACTGAACAACAGAAAAAAGGCGCCTTGTTATTCTTCGGTAAAGCGGGTTGTGCGGATTGCCACAACAGCCCATCGCTGAACAGTCAACCACACCAATTTTTTGCACTAGGCGTAAATGATTTGTACCAAACAGGCGGCAGCCAGGTATTCCGTACCGGCCCAACCGACAAACGCGTGTTTGGTCGCGGAGGCTTCACGGAGCGTCAGGAGGACATGTTTAAGTTTAAAGTACCGCAATTGTATAACCTGCGTGATGTAGGTTTCTACTTCCACGGCGCCAGCAAACGCACGCTTCGCGAGGTAGTGGAATACTTCAACAACGGTGTGCCTGAAAACCCGGTAGTACCTGCCAGCCAAATAACCGGCTTGTTGCGTCCGCTCGGACTTACACCTGCGGAAATAGACGATCTCACAGAGTTCCTGGCCAATGGGCTGTTTGATCCAAATATGAATCGTTACGTACCAAGTGCCACCATGTCTGGCAACTGCTTCCCCAATAATGATCCGCTTTCCCGGATTGAGATGGGGTGTAACTAGGCTTTTTACCGCCGAGGCGCTGAGATAAATAAAGAGGAGCCATTCCGGGTATTTCGGGATGGCTCCTTTGGTATTGTTTAAAACCCTTCATCAGGCTTACTGGCACAGCTTGAAGGCTTATTTTGTGTGATATACAAATCCATTTTTTCGCCTTTCCGCATCGTCCCGTTCGGATCAAATTTGGGACTCTGGCGCCATACGTAAGCATTTTCCTCGTCGGTAACCGTAGCATCTTTGATTACAGCGCCAATGCTGAGTTCGCTTACCTGTAGCTTGAACTTGGCTTCACTAAGGGTATGGCAAACACAATCCGGCATAACCACAGTTAACGTCACCTCTTCGCTCACCACAAAATCAATGGTGGCGCCCATTTCCACCGGGACGTCTTTGATGCGCAATTGCTCTGTAATGGTATCCCCTTTATAAATAACCGCGATGATGGTATTGGGGCCTACGCCCGGATCGGCAGCGCGGGCTACTATGCGCGGCTTAAGCCCGATTCTGGCCAGGCGGCGGGAATAAATCTCGTAATCATCCCCGGCTTTAAGGTTGGGTAATTTGAGGATATCCGGATTGTTTTTGGTAACCGTAAAATAGATTGTACGGCCCTCTTTC
>DATGWL010000219.1:0-26409 GCA_035299505.1 Saprospiraceae bacterium
CCTCTGGGGCAATAATTACATTTTACACCACTTTAACCGCTCGTGACCGAAAGGTCGCGGGCGGCTATTTCCTTTTATCATGAAATCTCTACCCGCTTTTATTCTCCTGATGAGCTTTGCTCCTTGTGTGCTGTTTTCACAAGTCAAACATGATTACTTCTGGCCTTGCGGCAACGGCAAAATAATTCCCTGGAATGGTTCGGTGTTTGGAGGAAGTATGTTGGATTTTAATACAAATCCGCCAACCATTACGCTCCATGATTTCGTCACGGACTACCCATTTGCCTCTATAGCGGACAAGGATGGGCATTTGGTAGCCTTTACAGATGGCTGCAGAATTGCCAATCGGAACAAAGAATTGATGTTAAATGGCGACTCGCTAAGCCCAGGAAAGGTATACAATGTGTACTGCAATTTGCCTTATTTTTATCCAGTCATTCAGCCATGCATTTTTTTACCCAAACCAGGAAGCGACAGCAATTATTACCTTTTCCACCTGAGGAGTGATAATAAATACTACAACCCCATGAATTTGCTATATTCTGAAATAGATGTGCGAGGCGATAATGGAGATGGGGCAGTTGTCCGAAAAAATATCGAAGTTTTGAGTGATTCCATATATTTGGGTTCATTTGTGACCGCCACCAAACATGCCAACGGACGAGACTGGTGGGTGGTGGTAACCCGCCGCTTCCATAGTGACATGCATGTAACATTGGTTACGGCAGATACGGTGCAATACATGGGCATGCAGGATGTGGGTTTTACGGAGGTAGACAGCGCTTATTGCTGCAACCAAACACGTTTTACACAGGATGGCAGTCGCCTATTTCGGAGTCATCCCGGTGGGATGCTAATTTTAGATTTTGACCGTTGTAGCGGTACTTTTTCTAATCCGGTATACTGGAATTATGATACAATGCCATCTTTATCCGGGGGAGTATCAATGTCGTATAATAATCGTTTTCTTTATCTGACCACAGGAGGAGAAATCTCTCAATTAGATCTAAAGGCATCGGATTTGTTAGGAAGCAGGGTAGTGGTAGCAACATACGATGGTTTTATGTCTCCGGAACACACCTTCTTCTTTCATGCACAACTTGCACCAGATGGTAAAATTTATATCCATACCACTACCAATAACGATATTTTACACGTAATTCATCATCCGGATAAAAAAGGTCTTGCTTGTAATGTGGAACAGCATGGCATTAAACTTCCTGCTCGGGGCAGCGATTTCGAGCCCAATTTCCCCAACTACCGGCTCGGGCCAATAGATGGTAGTCCATGCGATACCCTTGGGATAGATAATTTGCCCGTTGCACATTTCCGCCCGGATGTAGTGGATACGCTCGCTCCGCAGCTGATGGAATTTACAGACTTGTCTTACTACGAGCCTGCTACCTGGCACTGGGATTTTGGAGACGGCGCCACCAGTCAGGATACAAGCCCGGTGCATTTGTACCAGGCGCCCGGGCTGTATTCAGTGTGTTTAACCGTGTGCAATGCCAATGCCTGCGATACAGCTTGCCAGGAAATAGAGGTCAAAGCGCTTAGCTCCACGGAGTATCAGGCGGTTAAGGAAGAATGGTCGTTATATCCTAATCCCGCTGGCGAAACCCTCCACCTGCAAACAGAAACGGCCATTGAAACACTCCGGATTTTTGACGCTACCGGCAGAGAAATGCACTCTTTTTCCGTTTCACAGTCAAAAGAAGGCGCAACCGTGCAAATTCGGCAGTTGCCGGCCGGCATGTACTATCTGGTGCTGCGGAGTAAGGAAAAGGTATGGAGTGGTAAGTTTGTGAAGCGGTAACTTTTACTGCCCAAACACAAACTGCACAATATTCGCCCCCATTTGCAAAGCTTTGGTGCGTAGCTCTTTGGGGTCGTTGTGCACATCGTCCCAGCCGTCGCCAAGGTCGGTTTCAAAATTGTAGAAACACACCAATCGGCCCTGATAAAGCAGTCCGAAGCCCTGGGCCGGTTTGCCGTCGTGCTCGTGAATCTTGGGCATTCCGTTGTTGAAATTGTATTTCTGGTGGTAAATGGGGTGGCTGAAAGGCAATTCCACAAAATCCAGCTCCGGGAACACCTTTTTCATGGCCGGGCGCACGAAAGGATCGAGGCCGAAGTCGTCGTTCAGGATCAAAAAACCGCCGCCTTCCAGGTAGGCGCGCAGGTTGCGGGCTTCCAGGTCGCTGAACAGCATATTGCCATGCCCGGTGGCGTACACAATGGGGTAGTTGAAGATTTCTGCGCTGCCGGGTTCTACGGTGGCGTAGTCGTTCACTTCAAAATTGGTGCGCAGGTTTTCGTTGCAAAATTTGGCCAGGTTTTTCAGCGAATTGACATCATTGTACCAGTCGCCGCCGCCATTGTATTTCAGGAGCGCCAGTTTGAGGGTAGGCGGGGTGGTAAAAGCAAACGAGGCCAGCAAGGCCAGGGCCAATAAGCAATAACGCATAGGTTGGATCATTTTTTTGGGGTTAAAACCTGGAATCATCCACGCGGTTCAAATATGCCTGAATTTCTCCCACCACAGATTGCACACAGCCGTCGTCGAACGGCGATTTGAGGTTGGCAAGTTTTACCAGACTGAGAAACGAATCGCTTCCGCCAGCACGGCAAAGTCGGAGGTAATCGGCCCAGGCAGAAGCGTGGTCGTGCCGGTCTTTTACCCAAAACTGGAAAGCGCAGATTTGCGCCAGTGCGTAATCAATATAATAAAAAGGCGAATTGAAGATATGGCTCTGTTTGTGCCAGAACCTACCCGCCTCGAGGTGCGCCACTCCATCGTAATCGCGGTGAGGCAGGTATTTTTTCTCCAGTTCGCGCCAAACCTGATTGCGCTCGGCGGGCGTCATGTCGGGTTGATCGTACACCCGGTGCTGGAATTCGTCTACGGCTACGCCATAGGGCAGAAACTGAATGGCGCCTGCCAGGTGCATGAAGCGGTATTTTTCTGTCTGATCGCCAAAAAACAGGTGCATCCAGGGCCAGGTGAAAAACTCCATGCTCATGGAATGTATTTCAGCGGCATCGGCGGTGGGCCAGTGGTATTCTTCGAAGGGGAAATCCTTGCTGCTCCACACCTGAAAGGCATGTCCGGCTTCGTGGGTCAGCACATCTATATCTCCGCTGGTGCCGTTGAAATTGGAGAAAATGAACGGCGCTTCAAATTTGGAGATATAGGTGCAGTAACCGCCTGTGGCTTTTCCGTCGCGGTTTACCAGATCCATGAGCCGGGCCTCCTGCATGTGCGAGAAGAACAGGTCGGTATCCGGGCTTAGTTCCTGATACATTTTGGCGGCATTGGCCACTATTTCCTCCGGCGAGCCGATGGGTTTAGGGTTTCCGCTGGCAAACTTGAAATCTTCATCGTAGTGCTTCAGCGAGGCCAGTCCGAGTCGGTTGCGCTGCCTTTCATACAATTCCGAGGCAATGGGCACGATATGATCCAGCACCTGTTTGCGGAATCGTGCCACCATTTCGGGGGTATAATCCGAGCGTCGCATGCGTGCGTAACCCACTTCGGTGAAGGATTTGAAGCCCAGTTTTTGCGCCATGGCATGCCGGAGTTTCACCATACCATCGAAGATTTGTTCTATTTCTTCGGCGTGATCTGCGTAAAACTGCCATTTGGCGCTGGTAGCTTTTTGGCGGGTTTCCCGGTTGTTGGAGAGTTCTATGGGCAGCAGGCTGCTGAGGTTGTAGGAGTTTCCTTCAAAATCAACCTTGGCGCGTGCTTTTATCTTGGTGTACTCTGTGCTGAGCGCATTTTCCTGCTGTAAATCTTCCAGAATACTGGGCTGAAAGGTTTTGAGGGAAACTTCTGCCAGGGTAAACAGGTGAACGCCGAATTTTTGGGCCAGCTGCTGTCTGAACCTGGAGTTGAGCAAGGCCTTGTACAACTGGTTGTTCAGGGCTTCGAAAGAGGGCGATTGCTCGTCGAAGTATTGGTTTTCCGCTTCATAGAACGGGTCGGCGGTATTAGCGGTATGCCGTACATAGCAGAGGTTGTACATGGATCCGAACTCTGCCCGTAGGGCTACGATGGCGGATAGGGCCTCTTCCTGTTGCGCGGCTGTATTGGCTTCCGTGAAATCCTGCAGGTATTTCTCAAATACCTGATTCAATTCCTCCATATCCGGACGGACGTAAGGAAACTCGTCGAATGTGATGGCCGCTGGCGGGGCCAATAGGCTGTGGGTCATAAGCGTGGTATATTGGTTAGGGGGTTAAGGATTGGCAAAAATAAGGGAAAATTTACGGGTGGAAAGGGTGCTAACAAAGCAAACGGCGGTAAATCCGACCAAATTGTTACTTTCGCCTTAAAATCAGCGTTATGATGCGTTTACTACTCTGTTTTTTGATTTGTATGGCGGGCCAAGGTTTGGTTGGGGCCCAAAGTACGGCTTATGTCTTTCAGTTTGGTCCAACGGCCGGATTGCAAAAATGGGATAATTCATCCGGCAGGGAGCCGTTGTTTCAGTATCACGGGGCCATCAGCATGGAAGGCATCAACAATGAAGACCCGCGCGGGTCTTTTTACATGCAGTTGGGCTATCATGTGAAGGGCAGCGCCACGCGGTATCGTTTTTTCAACATCAACTCCGGGGCGCCTTCCGGCACGGCCACGGAGCGTTTCAAATTCAACAACTTTTCTCTTGCGCTCGGATTCAAACAGCGTTTTAAAGAGAATAGTATTGGCACCGTCCGGTATTTTTACATGGGCGGCTTGCGCGGCGATTACACTTACAGCACCAATATTGATGAGTTGGCGGAGCAAAACAGCTGTAATCCGGGATATTACCCGTTTATGGTAGGCGTTCAGCGCTGGATGGGTGGATTTACAATTGGCGGCGGCATAGAACTTGATTTTTCGGAGCTGGTAGGCGCCCAGGTGCAACTAACCGTCAATCCGGATGTTACACCACAATACCGCTCCAATGCCGTGAATAACGTCATTGATACCTGTTTCAATGGTCCGAATTTCAGCATACCGGAGCGCAGAATTCGCAATACCACGGTGGAGTTGTCCATTGGTTTGCGTTTGCTTCGCAAGGTGGTGGTGGTGGATTAGACGGTGGACGGTGGACGGTTGACGGTTGACGGTGCGTGGGTATTTATAGCAAGGTGGGTTGTCATGCCCGGTAGGGGACCTACACAAGCCTGGCTGCGAACAATCCTTTTTGCCAAGGGATAATATCGAAATCTGGCTTGTGTAGGTGCCGAGTACTCGGCATGACAACTCACATTAGTAAAGCTCCCACGCACCGTCCACCGTCCACCGTCCACCGTCAACCGTAGGCCGTCCACCGTCTACCGTCTACCGTCCACCGTCTCCGGTCAATTCCTCCCAGTACTCTACGGCGCGGCGGGTATGGGGAATGCAGATAGAGCCGCCCACCATATTGGCAACGGCGAATACTTCAAAGATTTGTTCGGTGGTAACGCCCAGTTCGTGACTTTTGCCGAGGTGGTATTTGATACAGTCGTCGCAACGAAGCACCATGGAAGCTACCAAACCGAGTAGTTCTTTGGTGCGCACATCGAGGGCGCCTTCCTGGTAGGTTTGGTTGTCGAGGCTCCAGAAACGTTTGATTACCTTATTGTCGTGCGCCAGAATGCGCTCATTCATGCGGGTACGGTAGTCGTTGAATTCTTGTACGAGTGACATGTGAAAGTTTTTTCGTTATGATAAAGGGATGAATGCTCCTGAGGATCAAATGACAAGCAAATTTCCTGATTGTTCATCACTTAGCTAACAATATCATGCTTCGTGCCGCTCTTTTGGATATGTACAACGGCGAACAGAACCGTGGCATACCCATGCTCAAAAGTATTCTGGGTAGATACCAGGACGTACTTGAATTTGATCATTTCGATGTTCGCGCGAAGTGTGAAGTTCCGGATCTTTCCTATCAGATCTATATTTTTTCCGGTGGCCCGGGCGATCCGCTGGAAACAGGTGGAAAGTGGCAGGAGCCCTATTTTTCGCTGATTGAACGGCTTTACCGGCACAATCAGGCGGGTTTGGGTGAAAAAAAGTATTGTTTTTTCATTTGCCACTCCTTCCAAATGGCTTGCCACCATTTCAACCTGGGCGAGGTGTCGCAGCGCTTTAAGATGTCGTTTGGTACTTATCCGGTGTATAAAACCCATCATGGCAAGGAGGAGCCGTTCTTTGGCGATCTGCCTGATCCGTTTTACATTGCCGATTTCCGGCGGTATCAGGTTACGAAGCCTAACCACAAACGGTTCCGGGAAATGGGGGCTGAAATTCTTTGCCTGGAAAAATTACGTCCGCACGTACAATTTGAGCGGGCCATCATGGCGGTACGGTTTAGTCCGGAGATGATTGGCACACAATTTCACCCGGAAGCTGATCCGGAGGGTTTGCTGAGTTATTTTGTGGAGGAGGAGCGCAAGAACTCCATTGTGGAAGAGCACGGCGAATCCAGGTACAACCGAATGATCCGGGATTTGGCTAATCCACAGAAAATTCAGCGCACGTTTGAGACCCTGATTCCAACGTTTTTGGATCATGCGATAGAGGCGCTGGAAATGGAATACGCCTGAAAACGAAAACGGTTCAATGCGAGACTGCATTGAACCGTTTTTTGCAAAAGGAGGGCTTTTAATAAGCCAACCCTTTAAAAATCAAGCATTTACATTTTGCTCCAGGTAGGAAATTGCCTGACCTACGGTCTGGATACCTTCTGCCTGCTCGTCCGGGATAGATACATCGAATTCTTTTTCGAATTCCATGATCAGCTCAACGGTATCGAGGGAGTCAGCGCCCAAGTCGTTGATGAAGCTTGCCTCTGGGGTCACTTCAGATTCGTCAACACCCAGCTTGTCAATGATGATTTTTTTTACGCGGTCGGCTACGTTTGCCATGTTTTTCTAAACTAGTTGGTGAAAAAAAGTCAATTTTTCAGGGTGCAAAGAAACGCCAACCGCTAGCTTTATCAAAGATTTCCGCTTTATTTTTTTCCAAAACGCTAAAATGTCTTCCGGCTAACTTTTTGTAAAAAAAACACTTACCCTGAACGGCAAATCCGACGAACCGGAAAATATTTCAAATATTGGTCGGTAACACAGCGTGAAATATGTTGGGGAACTACATATTATGCCTTATTTTTGCCCCGCGGAACTTATTGTAGTTTTTACACTTTAAACACTTCAACATGACTCTCACGGAAGCGGCAGCATTGCTTCAAAAAAATAAATCGGGATTGCGCAAAGACGGCTCGCAGTTCACCAAGATCGTAGCCACCGTTGGTCCGGCCTGCAGCGCACCGGATAAACTGCTTGATTTGGTTCAAGCCGGGGTGGATGTTTTCCGCCTCAACTTCAGTCACGGATCGCATCAGGACCACCTGCAGGTGATTCAGCGCATTCAGGCCATCAACCGCGAACATAACCTGCACATTGGTATTCTGGCCGATCTCCAGGGCCCAAAACTGCGCGTGGGCAAAATCAAGGATAATGCATTGCCCCTGGAAGAAGGCGATATCATTACCATCACCAACGATGAGAAAGCGCCCGGCGTGAAAGACAATATTTATATGTCTTACGATCAGTTTGCGGAAGACTGCGAAGTGGGCGAGCGTATTTTGATGGACGACGGCAAGCTGATTTTTGAGGTGGTTGAAACCAATAAAAAAGACACCGTTCGGCTCAAAGCGCTTCACGCAGGCGTGCTCAGCAGCAATAAAGGGGTAAACCTGCCCGATACAAACGTTAAACTGCCGGCACTTACGGAAAAAGACGAGGAAGACCTCAACTTCATCCTGACGCAGGACGTAAACTGGATCGCATTGTCGTTCGTTCGCCGGGCAGAAGACCTCAAGCCGGTGAAAGATGCCCTGGAAAGAACCGGTCACCAGGCCAAGGTGATGGCTAAAATTGAAAAGCCGGAAGCCGTACGCAACCTGCGCGAGATTATCCGCGCTTCCAACGGTATCATGGTGGCCCGCGGCGACCTCGGGGTAGAAATGCCGATTGAAAAACTGGCCATGACCCAGAAAGACATCATCCACATGTGCATGCAATATGCCCGTCCGGTTATTGTAGCCACCCAGATGATGGACAGCATGATCAACAACCCTTCGCCTACGCGCGCGGAGGTAACCGACGTAGCCAACGCCGTATTGGATGGCGCCGATGCGGTGATGCTGAGCGGCGAAACCTCCGTGGGTAAATACCCCAAACTGGTGATTCAGTACATGTCGAAAATCATTACTGAGGCAGAAAAGCAATACTGGCCGCAGATCAGCAACCGTCGGCCATCGCCTTCGCCCCAGTTTATGTTGTACCATTCGGATGTGATCATTTTCAGCGCCTGCAATGTAGCCGAACAAATTGGCGCCAAGGGCATTGTGGGGCACACCGTTTCGGGTTATACAGCTTTCAAACTCAGCAGTTTCCGTCCGAAATCCAATATTTTCATCTTTAGTGACCAGCAGGTAAAACTCGGTGCGTTCAACTTGTTGTGGGGCGTGCAGTGTTTTTACTACAACCGTTTCACTACAACCGACGAAACCATTCAGGATTGTGTGGATATCCTGAAGGAAAGCGGTTATGTAAAACCGGGCGACAGCATCATCAACACGGGCTCCATGCCCATGGGCAAACGGATGCCAACGAATATGATGAAAGTGACGGAGGTGGAATAAACTCCAATATCCGCTAAAGACACGAAGGACAAGGTGGGCGCGTTATCTTAGCGCCTGCCTTGTCCTTTTTTAGTTATGTATCCCATGAAAAAAATCCTGTACGCCTTGTTTCTGCTGCTTCCGTTTGCGGGGCATGCTCAACCTGAATTTGATCAGCGCCTGAATTTTGATCAGATCAAGGCTATGCTGACGGAGGGTATAGACCAGAAAGACCTGCGTAAACAGGCGCTGGCCTGGTATCATTGGGCGTATTACGATGAGGAACAAACCGGCCTTTCCGATTCGGCTTTTCAATATCTGGCCAGGAGTGCTGATCGTTTTGGCAAATCCGGCGATTCATTGGCCTATCACCGCACGCGGGCAGATCTGGCCGACCGGATGGCGGCACGTGGACTGCGGGATGAAGCCATTAAAATACAACAGGAAGCCTTGTCGTTTGCAGAAAGAACCAACAATCTGTACCTGAAAACCCACTTGCTCGCCCGTTTGAGCCGGATTTATTCAGACAAAGGCGATGCACAAAAATCCACCACACTCCGGCGCCTGTTTACCAAAGAAAACCAGGCGCTTAAAGACACCGTACTGGATATAATTGTGGCCAAATATGAGGTAGAGCACAACGGGCTGTTGGGGAAATACGCCATAGCGCGATACGAGGCCTCCAATGCGCTCCGATTGGCGGAACAAATCAAAAGGCCGGATTTCATTACCTGGGGCCAATATTCTGTGGGGAAGTACAGTATTCTGGACCGCGACTACAATATGGCTTTGTTTTTTCTCAAAAAAGCGGAAAAATCGGCGCCCAGAACCAATGTAGCCTTGCGCCGCGACATTTGCCGGCAATTATCCATGGCATATGCTTCGCTGGATAGTCTGGAACTGGCCTTGTATTATGCCAACCGAACCACTGAAATAGGGGATACGCTTATTGCTGAGGAACGGGAAGCAGCCCTGCATCGGGTGGCCCTGCAATTTGATACCCGGGAAAAACGCAAGGAAATAGCTCAGCTGGAGAAAGAAAAAAGTGCGGTAGAAGAGCAGTCGAAACAACAACGAATAGGGTTGTTTACGATGGCGGTAGCTATTGCAGCCCTGACTTTATCCTTTTTTGTAGTGGTGCGCGATTACAAACACCGCATCCGGATGGATAAAATTGTGGCTGATCAGCAGCAGGAAATTGACCAGCAGAAAATACGGGATTTGGAGAACAACCTGAAAATTGAAACCATGCAAAGTATGCTGGCCGGTCAGGAAAGTGAGAGGCAGCGGGTAGCGCAGGATTTGCACGATAGTGTGGGCGGATTGCTTGCGGCGGTGAAGATGCAGATGGAAACCATGAATGCCAAAGAGCCGGCTTTATCCAGGGATGAAGACTGGTTAAAAATCCGGAAATTGCTGGATGAAACGGTATCTGAAACCAGGCATATTGCCCGGAATATGCAGCCCAGCGCCTTGCTGGAATTTGGATTGGTGACGGCCTTACGCGACCTGACAACCAGGGTTCATGGTAAAGGTATGCCCCAGCTTACGTTTCAGCATTTTGGCGATTTCAGTGATTTGGATCGGGATTTGGCCCTGAATTGTTACCGAATCATACAGGAATTGGTGCAAAACAGTCTGAAACATGCCCAGGCTAAAGAAATTCTGGTGCAAATAACCCGAACGGAAGACGAGATTGCGCTGCATGTGGAAGACGATGGAAAGGGTTTTGACCCAAAAACCACGCAAAAGGGTATGGGAACCGATAATCTTGCCCGCCGGGCGCAGTTTCTGAAGGCAGAGTTGAGTGTTCAAAGTGCAATAGGGCAGGGCACCAGCACTGTGGTAACCGTGCCGCTGGGAAAAACTCAGGGAAAACCCTGAAAATAAAACCCGGCTTTGCCCTGATATATGGGAATAGAACTTGCCTGACTTTTGTGTCGGGCATTTCAACTACCGATTACAACAATTTTTGCCCTACCCCCCAACTTTGTATCTCATTGCTCTCAATAGGCAGATTGCTATTTGATGGCTTCGTTCTAAACCTTTCTTCACGGCGTAATGTCGTTGACCCTCAAGGTGGACCCGTGTTATGTTAACTTTTGATATACAGGTCTGAAGTACAGCGCACGGAATCTTCCGGTTCTAATTATCCCTTAGGCAGATTTAGTCGCCCGCCGCTCAATGGAGCAGCGGGCGATTTTACTATAATGTCACCGCTACGCGGTTTTTTTGGGGTCGCTTCGCGACTGGGCAAAAGTGGGCCTAACCTGCCAAATTAAAAATGTGTACCTTTAATATTCCATTTCCCGGGATGAAGTCCAGCGTCTACCAGTCTAAAGTCCATTAGTCTAAGATCCAACAGGCCAATTATGCAATTAACCCATACACCTGCCCGAACTTTTGTGGGTATTTCCATGTCGATGAGCTTGATAGACAACCGAACGGTTGAACTTTGGCGGCAGTTTATGCCGCGTCGGCATGTTGTTGGGGGGCGTGTGGGTGAAGAGATGTATTCGTTGCAGGTATATCCGGAGGGGTACTATGAGCGGTTTAATCCGGCCACTGTTTTTGAGAAGTGGGCATTGGTGGAGGTGGCGCCGGGTACGGAGGCGCCGGAAGGCATGACGTTGTTTCAGTTGCCGGAAGGGGATTATGCCACCTTTATACACAAGGGGGATGTGGCTGCATTTGTGGCGCGTTTGCAATATGTGTTGCAGGAATGGATACCGGCTTCGGGGCTGATACTCGATGCGCGGCCGCATTTTGAGGTGTTGGGCGAAAAGTATCGGAATGGGGATCCGGAATCTGAAGAAGAAGTGTGGGTGCCGGTCAGGCGTCTGTGAGCATTTCATTATCCCGATTTTTCCAATTCTGCTGAACAACTTACTTTTCGGGCTGTTTTTAAGAATATCATTCTCAAATTATTCAAAATCTCCATAAAATGGCATTCACCTTACCAGATTTACCCTATGCCCACAATGCGCTTGAACCGCATGTGGATACGCGGACCATGGAAATTCACCACGGCAAACACCATGCTGCATACGTTAATAACCTGAATGCGGCCCTGCAGGGCACTGAGCACGAAGGAAAAAGCCTGGAAGAGCTTTTCGCAATGATGAGCAAACTTCCGCCGGCTGTGCGCAACAACGGTGGCGGCCACTGGAACCATACCATGTTCTGGGAAATCATGGGACCCAATGGCGGCGGCGCTCCAACGGGCGATCTCGCTTCCAAAATCAACAAAAATTTCGGCTCGTTTGAGGAAATGCAAAAGTTGTTTGCTCAGGCAGCTACCACCCGCTTCGGATCCGGCTGGGCATGGCTTTGTGTGGACGAAAACGATGATCTTTTCATTACTTCCACACCTAACCAGGACAACCCGCTGATGGATGTTGCAGACAAAAAGGGTCGCCCGATTCTCGGCCTTGATGTTTGGGAACATGCCTACTATCTGCACTACCAGAACCGCCGCCCGGATTACATCACCTCCTGGTGGAACGTGGTGAATTGGGAAGAAGTGGGTCGCCGCTATCGCAGTGCTGTGCGCATTAACTAATTCGCACTACCGTAGCATCTCTTTGGCGCAAAAACGGGGGGTGTCTGAGTTTCCTCAGGCGCCCCCCGTTGTTTTACCGATGCTTGTGCCTATTTTTGTGCGCAGAAAAAACCGCCTATGACGCTTCGCGAACTATTCGATTACCTGAACGCCAACCCGTTGACAGTGGTGGGCTATTTCCTGCTGATCCTGATTACGGCCTTCCTGGCAGGTATGATGGGCCGCGGCGAAGGTCACCAGAGTCCCTGGAAGTATTTGTATGCCGCCATTGTTTATCTGGTATGTGTGCCTGGAATTTTTGCGGCTGCATTGGCTGTTTACCTGTTTTTATTTGAAAATGGAGGCAGTATTTACAACCTCAACCTGCTTACCCAGGTATTGCCCATTGGCGCCATGCTGGTAACGCTGGGTGTAGTGCGTAGGAACGTGGAATTTGGATACATCCCGGGCTTTGGAAAGCTGACAGATCTGATCATGACCATTGTGACGGTGTTTGTGTTGATGTATTTTCTCAACCGGCTCCATCTGGTGGCCTGGGTTTATGTGCCGGTTCAATGGTTGCTTCTGATTGTTGCAGCCCTGCTGCTCATTGTCCGCTTCGGACTCAAACGTTTATCATCCTGATGCGATCAATTTTTTGGTGCTTCGTGCCGGTGCTGGTACTATTGAGCTGCACAGATTCCATCAAGGAAACCCGTCAGGTATTTACCCAGGACGATGTAGCTGTGGAGGTTGGCAAGGAGGTAGAAATCCTGTATTCCGACAGTGCTTTTGTGCGTGTGCGGGTTACCGGCCCGTTGCTGCACAACTATTCCGATCGGGAAAAGCCGCGCCAGGAGTTTCCTGAAGGCATCAAAATGGACTTTTTGATGCCCGATTTGAGCGTCAGGAGTGTATTGACAGCCAAAGCAGCCACCCGGTTTCAAACAGAAGGACGTATTGTAGTGCGCGACAGTGTTGTGTTAACCACTGTCAAGCAGGAGAAGCTGGAAACAGAAGAATTGATCTGGGATGAAAGAACTGCCAAAATCCGCACCGATAAATTTGTCAAGGTGAGCCAGCCCGGCGAAGTGATTTACGGCTTCGGACTGGAAGCCGAGCAGGATTTTTTTTACTGGCGCATTTTGGTTCCGAAAGGGAAGATAAAGGTGGAGAATTGAGTGTTTGAGTTTTTTCGTGTGCGAGTGTTTGAGTTGGCGTTCGGTTGGATATGCCAGGATAGAAATAAGGTCGCCGGCAAACACCCCCACCCCAACATTCTCAAGCACCCTAATGCCATCACCTTAAATTCCCCGATCCATAAAACCGAACGCCAACTCAAACACTTGAAAACTCCCACACTCAAACACTCAAAAAGTGAATAAACAACTTTCAGGATGGTTATCAGCGCTGCGGATTGGAAGTCATTCCTTTCCGGCAACGCTGTTGCTTTTGCTGATTGCTGTGGGCGCCAGCTGGTGGTTGTTGCCAATGTTCAGCTATGTGCTGGGTTCGGGCTGGGTGGCTAAGTTGGTGGTTTTGGTGGTAATTTTTGGAGGGATTTTATTGTTTAAAAACCTCATTTTCAAGGGTATATACAAAAACCCGCATCTGGATGGAGAAGCAGCGCTGCTGGAGTATCTGGTGCAGCAAAACCATTCTGGTACTCCGGGCGAGGAAGAAGTGGAAATGGAGTTGCTGGAAAATGCCCTGCACCTCAAACAGGTGCGCGCGCACGATTGCATGGCTCCGCGCAATGAAATTGTGCATATTGACGTAAATGCTCCGGTGTCGGAATTACGGGAATTATTTATCCAAAGCAGTCTTTCGCGTATCTTGGTTACTGCAGCCGGCGATCTGGACCGGGTGTTGGGCTATGTACACGTGCAGCAGCTATTCAGGCAGCCGCGCGATATTCACAACATGGTGATGCCCATTACCTTTGTTCCGGTGAGCATTCAGGCCAATGATTTGCTGAACAAGTTTGTGAAAAACCGCACCAATATTGCCTGCGTGGTGGATGAATATGGCAGTATTGCCGGGCTGGTGACACTGGAAGACGCGCTGGAGCAATTGTTTGGTAAAATAGACGACGAACACGATCAGGAAGAATTCATTGAGGCTCAGGTGTCGGATACCGAATTTATTTTTTCCGGCAGACTGGAGGTACAATACCTCAACGAAAAATACCCGCAACTCAACATCCCCACGGGCGAATACAACACACTTTCCGGCTACATCGTGGCGGCCACCCAAACCATTCCGGAACAGGGATTGCGCATCCCGCTGGATGGAAAAACATTTCTGTTGGAGCTGGTGAGCGACCGGAAGATTGAGACTATCCGGGTAATGCTCTGAAAAAGCGAAAGGCCTCCCTCGGCAGGGAAGCCTCCACGCATTCAAACTTGCAGCGAATTTTTTTGTGTTTATTATGTAAGGGCAACTATGGTCTTTTGTAGTCCCGCGTGTTCATTAGGCCAGCTTTTCCACATCGCGGATCAGGATGCTGTTTCGGTTGAAATAGATGAGGTTAGAGCGTTTGAGTTCGTTGAATACTGAAGTCACTGTTTGGCGGCTGGTGCCGGTGAGGCTGGCAATTTCCTGCTGGGTTAGGTGGTGTTTCACCAGGGTTTCAAACCCTACACGCCGACCCTCGCGGGTAGCAGTTTCCTGCAGAAATTCGATGATGCGCTCACGGGCGTCTTTGACCACCAACTTAGCGAGGCGTTCTTCCACACGCTGCAGGCGTTGGGACATATGTGTCATGCAGGCAAAAACCAATCGCTGACTTCCCTGCATCAACTGTTGAAAATCGGTAAGCTTGACGGTCAGGTATTCTGCGCCGTCGTGCAGGCTTTGGGCAAACTCACTGCGTTTGGTTTCTCCGGCCAGAGCCAGATCGCCAAACATCATTTCCGGAGCAATCAGCTCCTTGATGATTTCACGGCCTTCGCTGGAAAAAGTGCCTGTTTTGATCCGGCCTTTTACCAAGAAGTACAGGTGCTCAGCCGTTTCGTCGGGAACAAACACGAAGTGGTAACGCGGAGCTGTTTTAAATTGGGCAGCATCCGCCAATTGCGCCAGTTCCGTTTCATTCAGTGAACCGAACATGGGCAAACTCTTCAGGAAGTTGATCTTAGTATTCTTGTCCATGGGCGTTAGTTTTTACGTTGATTAATGAAATTGATAGGACAAAAGTACCCGGGCCAAATTCTATGTAAAAGGACAATTTTGCAGGTTTGTCGGGGTTAAATTTTTGAAATAAATATTGTAATTAATTGATTTACAATAATATAAACTGCATTTGTTTAAATTAAATAATGGCATTCTTTTGGTAATACTCAACAATAAATCCTTGTTTATTGGCGCATTCCGCCCAACTTTGTGCTGGTTGGTCCGCCAAATCCAAGGTCCAATGTCCAACGTCCCATGAATATCCGATTACTAATAGGGGGAATCCTGTTTTGCCTTCCCCAACTGCTTACCGCTCAAAGCTGTCCGAATCCCATTACCCTGGATGGTGTTTTGGTTACCAATACCCTTTGTGGCGTGTCTACCGGCACGGTAATCATTACGCCGAATGGCAATGCCGGCTCGTATTCCTATGGTTGGACACCCAATGTATCCAATTCCAACGTAGCGCTCAACCTGGCTGCAGGCACCTACAAGGTGCATATTACCCGGAACAACAATCCCAATTGTACACTGGACACCCTTATACTGGTGAACAACAGCAATGGTCCGCAGGTTACGGCCACCATCGGCGCGGCACAGTGCCTGGCCAACAACGGAACCATCAGTTTAACCCCAACCAACCTGTTGTACAACTGGAGCAACGGCGGCAACGGGCCATCCATTGCCGGACTTCAGAGCAAGAATTATTACGTAACGGTAACCAACCCCGCCAACGGCTGCTTTTCCGTGTTTAAATATTTCGTACCCCGCGATTTAAACGCGTTAAACGTCAGCGCGCAAGTGCTAAACCAGTCTAAATGCGGCAAAAACAATGGTCGGGCACTGGTGAGCGTAAACGGAGGTTCCGGGCAATACACATACATTCCGGGTCCGGGTCCGCAGTACAACAACCTGGCGCCGGGCAATCATACGGTGCAGGTGCTGGATCTGGTGACTGGTTGTTCTGGTTCGGTGAGTTTCACCATTCAGGATTTGCCGGTGAGCGGTTCGGTGAGTGTAACGCCCAATAACGGCAAATGCGCAGGTCAGTCGGGTGGTTTTGTATCGTTTGATGTTACGCCAGGCGCCAATTTTACATTACCCTACGTTTTTACCCTTGAAGACGCCCTGGGGAACAGCTATTCGCCCGGAAGTTTGCCTGGAGGGCAATATTTTCTTCAAATTCTGGACGCCGATGGCTGCTCTTTGCCTGAAGAAACGTTTGTGATTCAGGAGCCGCCGGCCTTCAATGCCCAGGTGCTGGCTTTTCCGGAAACCTGTGCAGAAAAAGGGCAGATACAACTCCAGATTTCAGGCGGTAATGGCCCGCCGTTTTTGGTCAACTGGACAGATATGCCGGGCGATGATAATCCGGAGGATCGTTTGAACCTGGCGGCCGGTATTTACTCGGCGGTGGTGTACGACTCACTTTTTTGTGCGTATTCTCTGAACAATATTCAGGTATTGGCGCAGTGCAACAGCACTGGTCTGGTGCATTTGGTGTTGCCGGTGAACAGTTCGGATGTGTATTGTGTGCCCAGGCCGGTAGGACTTCCGCAGGCGGGTACCGTGTTTGGATTGGTTGGCGGCGGCAGCAATGGCAATTCTGCTTACGGCAGTTGGGTGCTTAACAACAATGGGTGTTTGACCTACCAGGCGGGTAGCCTGGCAGGATTTGCGGTAGATACCATTTGTGTAAAACGCAGCGCGGCGGCTTTGGGCCTGAATGATACGGTTTGTGTGGTGGTGAGTATTACCCAACAGGCGCTTAGCAAGCAGGCGGTATTTTTTACGGTACAGGTGGATGAATCGGCCAGTGCATGCGGCACTATTCCGCCGGGGTTCAGTACCAAACATGTGGTTCAGTTGGGTCGGCCAGGCCTGAGCGGTACAAGCGATGTGTTTGGACAATACCAGATTGATGCGCAAAGTGCCTGTCTGGCGTTTTTTGCCAACCAGTACACCGGCAACAACGTGGATGAAATTCGGGTTGGCGTGCTGGATACCTTGAACAACCGTTGCCACCAAATCACGTATTACCCCACCATTTTACCGGAATACGATTGTTCCACCGATCTGGTACTGGGTACAGATACCCTGCATTTAACTACCACCGATTGCGATGTGCCAGCCAGCACCTGCGTGCCCATTCCGCTGGACGAAATGGTGCAGTACAATATTATAGACAACGGGGCTTTGTACAGCGGCGGCCTGAGCGGCTGCAACGAAGGTTTGACCACCCGCTACGATTTTGGGGTTTTACCTTCCGGGGGCGGGCCCTACCTGCTGCAAAGCTGGCTGATTAACGGACAAACCTACAACGGGAATTTTCTCAATTTCAATGGTCTGCTCAACCTGATGAATCAATTGGACCCGCCGCCCAACGGCTGGTCGGTACAGGGTTCGGGTCAGATACGCGGCGGGGAGCCAGGCGGCAATTACGGCGCCATTACCATACAATCGGCCACGGGCGCCACTCAGGTGTATATGCCTTCGGTAGTGACTATTTTTAAAGGCGCTGAGCTTCGTTTTTTGCCAGGCCCGCACGAGGTAGTATTCCGGAATGTGCAAACCGCCTGTTCAGATACCATGCTGCTTTCGGTGAAGTGTCAGGATTGTCCGCCCATCCACAGTTATCCGCTGAATGGCCAGGGAATGGTGCGGTGGTCGGTTTCTGATTGTCTGAAAGACACCATTTTTTGTACCAATGCTCTGAATGCCGAACTGGGTCAGTATCAGGTAACAGACAATGGAGTTCCATTTCTGGATTTTGCCCTTTGCGGCAATTTTGTGGGCTTAAACCTGGATACCGGGATGCACCAGCTGCATTTTTTTAACCCATCAACCACTTGTGAATGGGATGTGTTGGTGGAGGTGCAGTGCAGTGAAGTAATCAGCGAGCAGTACATACCGGTTTCAGTATTAGTGGGCAGTACGGTTACGATTTGCCTCGATTCCACCACAGTAACGGGACCGGTAACCGGTATTGTCAATATTTGTGAAGACGAGGGCAGTAACACTATTGGTTACGGATTTGATGTGCCTGAATGGTGTGTGCAGGTAACCGGGCAAAACCCGGGTATGGATACCCTTTGCGTTCAGTTGTGCAATGCGCTGGATGAATGCGCCAATTTTTTCCTGATTGTACAGGTAACCACCGTCACGAGCGATAGTTTGCAGGTATATCAGGGCTTTTCGCCCAATGGAGACGGGAAAAATGATGTCTGGCTGATTCCGGGCATTGAGCAATACCCCAACAATGTAGTGCAGATATTCAACCGTTGGGGCAATCTGGTATACGAGCAAAAAGGTTATACCAACAACGATCCCTGGACCGGTCAATGGAACGGCAAGGAACTGCCCGACGGCACCTATTTTTACCTCATTGAATTGGGTACTAATGCCGGTCGTTTAAGCGGTTGGGTGGTGGTGCAACGGTAGACGGTGGACGGCCTACGGTAGACGGTGGACGGCCTACGGTGGACGGTGGACGGCCTACGGTGGACGGTAGACGGCCTACGGTGGCGTTACATTTGGCATTTGTACTTTTCTTTTCCTGAAGTCCAAACGAATGCTAAGAGCAACGCCACCGTCCACCGTAGGCCGTCCACCGTCCATCGTCCACCGTCCACCGTCTACCGTTTCGCCAGCGCGTCCTGAATAATTCCCCACACCTGTGCGCGTTCTTCACCTTCCAGCGGAAGTCTGGGCGCGCGTACGTGTTCGGTGCCGAGGCCGGTGGCTACTTCTGCAAGTTTGATGTATTGCACCAGTTTGGGGTGGATATCCAGTTCCAGCAGGGGCATAAACCACTGATAAATACGGCGGGCTTCTTCCACTTTTCCGGCTTTAGCGAGCTGATAGATGGCCATCGTTTCTTTTGGGAAGGCATCTACCAGGCCGGCTACCCAGCCATGAGCGCCCAGCAGGAGCGATTCCAGCGCCAGGGTATCTACGCCGCACAGGATTTTGAATCGGTCGCCGAATCGGTTGAGCATACGGGTGATGTTGGTTACATCGCGGGTGCTTTCCTTTACGGCCTGGATGGTAGGCCAATCGGCCATGGTTTCGAACATATCCAGCGTTACCAGGATCTTGTAATCCACCGGATTGTTGTAGATCATGATGGGCAGCGGGGTGGCATCGGCTACAGCGCGGAAATAGGCCAGCGTTTCACGGTCGTCGGCCTTATACCGCATGGGCGGCAGCAGCATGAGTCCGGAGGCGCCGCAGCGTTGGGCTTCTTCTGCGGCGGCTACGGCTGCGCGGGTGGTTTGTTCGGCAATATTCATGATCACCGGCACGCGTCCGGCGGCATTTTCCACGGTAAAGCGCACCAGTTCGTATTTTTCTTCATTGAGCAGACTGCTGGCTTCGCCAAGGGTACCGCCCAGAATCAGACCACTCGCACCAGCAGCAAGCTGGGCTTCCATGTTCAGGGCAAAGACAGGGAAATCAATCGAATCGTTTTCGGTAAAAGGGGTGGTGAGGGCGGGATAAACGCCATGCCAAAGTGGATTCATACAATAAAGTGCATTAATTATTTCTGGTATTTGAATATTCGTTCGTCTACTTCAGGCGCCAGCCTATCAGCAGAAAAAACAAAGGATTTTTTGGTGGAAGCGCTTTTATCTGAAATGGTAAACTCCAGAATAAAGCCGATCGATAACAGATCCGGATCCATAATAATACCCATTGGGGTTTGGATTTGCTTCGTGGCCCAACCTCTTATAACCGTGTTGTCTTTCCCGGAACTGGCTTCAGCAACAAAAGAAAAACACTCATACCCAAGAATTTTTTTCTTTTCATTACCAATGGTAACCTTGTACGAGTACTTGGTATGACTTGCAGCCAATTGTTGCTGAATGCTCATGGCCGGAACGGAAATAAACTTATTACTTACCAGAAAATGATAGACAGAATCTGTGGTAAACTCATAAATGGAGCGAAACCCTGGAGAACTCTTGTCTTTAATGGCTACCGATGCCCCAAATCCCGGTTTAAAACAGATGATTTGACTGCCCGTGTCTTTGGTGGCCAAATTCGTGAAAGAAAATCGCACGGTACCGGTTTGAAGTACACTCTGGGCATGTGTACAGAGGTACTGAACCCAGAAAAACAGAATAATACCAAAGAATTTGAAGTTAAAACCGATCATGAAAGCTCGATGAATGGATGAATGGGCCCGCGAATGTAGACTTAACCTGCAACTGCACCAAAACGAACAGCGTTTTTCCCTACTTTTGCGCTTTCAATGAAACCGGCGGTGAGTTTCTTGAGGTCATTTGAGTCATTTGGGGTCATTTAGGGGTCATTTGAGGTCATTTAGGGGTCATTTGAGTCATTTAGGGGTCATTTGAGGTCATTTAGGGGTCATTTGAGGTCATTTAGGGGTCATTTGAGGTCATTAGAAATCATTTTAAATGCCCCATAAATGCCCCATAAATGACTCCTAAATGACTCCTAAATGACTCCTAAATGACTCAAATGACCCCTAAATGACTCCTAAATGACCCCAAATGACCTCAAGAAACTCACCGCTCCATCGTTCATCGTTCATCGTTTAACTACATGTCAAGAGTTCTTATTATTGGCGCAGGCGGTGTAGGCCGCGTAGTTGCCTACAAATGCGCCCAACACCGCGATGTTTTCAGCGAAATCATGCTCGCTTCGCGCACCCAATCCAAATGCGACGCCATCGCAGATGCCATTCACGCCGCTTATGGTGGCAAAAAAATAGAAACAGCCCGTGTTGATGCCGACAATGTGGCAGAAACGGTAGCACTTATCCGCCAGTTCAAGCCGGATTTGCTGATCAACGTGGCTTTGCCATATCAGGATCTTCCGCTCATGGACGCCTGCCTCGAAACCGGCGTAAACTACATGGATACCGCCAACTACGAACCTAAAGACGAGGCCAAATTTGAGTACTCCTGGCAGTGGGCCTATCAGGATCGCTTCCGCGAAAAAGGCATCATGGCCCTCCTCGGTTGCGGCTTCGACCCGGGTGTAACTTCCGTATTTACCAAATACGCCGCCAAGCACTACTTTGATGAGATCCACGAGCTCGACATCATCGACGCCAATGCCGGAAACCACGGCAAGGCTTTTGCCACCAACTTCAACCCGGAAATCAACATCCGCGAGGTAACGCAAAAGGGGCGCTACTGGCAAGACGGCAAATGGATTGAAACCGAGCCGCACGAGATCTGGAAAGACATCAACTATCCGGAAATTGGTCCAAAACGTTCTTACCTGATCTACCACGAAGAACTGGAGAGTCTGGTGAAAAACTTCCCGACCCTGCGCCGGGCGCGTTTCTGGATGACTTTCGGTCAGGAATACCTCACGCACCTGCGCGTGATCCAGAACATCGGTATGGCCGGCATTGAGCCAATCAAATTCCAGGGTATGGACATCATCCCGTTGGAATTCCTCAAAGCTGTATTGCCAGCACCGGAAGAGCTGGGCGAAAATTACACCGGCTTCACCAGCATCGGTTGCCGCATTAAAGGGGTAAAAGACGGCAAAGAGCGCACTTACTACGTTTGGAACAACTGCTCACACGTAGATGCTTATAAAGAAACCGGTACCCAGGCGGTGAGCTACACCACCGGCGTTCCGGCTATGATTGGCGCCCGCATGATCCTGGAAGGAAAATGGGCCGGCAAAGGCGTATTCAACGTAGAAGAAATGGATCCGGATCCGTTCATGGATCGTCTCAACAAAGACGGTCTGCCCTGGCACGAACAGGTGGATATTGATCTGGAGATGGATTAACGGTTTACGGTAGACGGTAGACGGTGGACGGTGGACGGTGGCGTTGCATTTGCCATTTGTTCTTTACTTTTCCTAAAGTCCAAACGAATGCTAAGAGCAACGCCACCGTCTACCGTCTACCGTAGGCCGTCCACCGTCCACCGTAGGCCGTCAACCGTCAACCGTCGCAAACACCGTCACCGCATACAAACCGGCCGTTTCGGTGCGCAGGCGCGCTTCGCCGAGGCTGACGGCCTGGAAACCGCTGGAAAGCGCCAGGGTTACTTCTTCCAGACTAAAATCGCCTTCCGGGCCAATGGCTACCACGGTGTTTTGATCCGGTTGAAGGGTGTTTTTCAGATGCGGCATGGGTTCATCCCCACACCAGGCGAGGCGCTTTTGCGTCTCGCCTGTTTTTTTTACAAAATCTGTAAACTTCGTGAGCGGGTTGAGCTGCGGCAGCCAGGCGCGCAGACTCTGTTTCATAGCCGAAACCAGTATTTTCTCCAGCCGGTCCAGGCGCAGTGTTTCCCGTTCTGAATGTTTGCAGAGGATGGGTGTGATTTCATCCACGCCTATTTCCGTGGCTTTTTCCAAAAACCACTCCAGGCGATCCATGTTTTTGGTTGGCGCAATGGCTATGTGCAGGCGCCCGCGCGTAAACACAGGGGCGGCCTGGCTGGAAATGATGCGGGCAAGCACCTGTCGCTTGCCCGCATCAGCCAGTTCGGCTTCGTAAAAATGACCTTTTCCATCGGTGAGCCGGAGCTTGTCGCCCGTTTTTTTGCGCAAAACCGTGCTCAGATGCCGGCCCTCCTCTTCTTCAAAAATAGCGAAACCGTTTTCAATCTTCGGTGTGAAGAACAACTGACTCATAGGGTCATTTGCGGGTCTTCAGTTCTTTTTGAACATACTCGCCGATTTGTTTACCAACTTTCAAACCCGCTTCGTTGCCCCGACGGTAGTGGATGCCGCCATACAAACGGCTGATACCTACTTCTTCTGAAGCCTCTGTAAATGATTTGAAAGAGCGGGTTGGCAAACCAAATTCCACCTCGGTACTGTCGGTAAATGCAAAATTATCGCCAAAAATACCAGTCAGAGTGGTTGCTGCAGCCATTGAAATGGTACTGTGGCCGCTGGTGTGTTCCGGGAACGGAGGCGTTTGGATCAGCGGTTGCCAGCTTTGATCAATGTATTGGTTGATGTAAGATTCCGGACGAATCAGGTTGGTTTTGTACTTGGTATCCCAGCTGGCAATGAAAGCATCGGCCAGGGCGCAGGCTACTTTCACATAAGCCTCGGCAGATAACATGGCATCGGCGTTGGCTTTGCGGCAGGCATGCCCAACAATGTTCATCCAGTGGCCGCCCGGGCTGATTTTCTTTTTGGCAAAGGCCACGTGGCCGCTTACTTCCATGGCAAACGGATTGTCGTCCCAGTACCAGGCAATGGCTTCTTTTTCCGGGTTTTTCTCGTTTACGATATCGTGTACTTCCATTGCCTGTTTGTAAAATTCGCTGTTTTTTTCCTTGCTGAAGGCTACCGGAGCATCAGCCGGGAATTGGCTTGCAGAGTCCATCACCCACGGACGAATAGTTGGCCAGTGTGGTTCCAGTGCATCGCCATACGCTGGCGGGGTTGGGCGCCAGCGGGAAGGATTTTCCACGTCAATGGTAAACTTGGCTGCGCTGCGTGTTTGGGCGTAGTTGTCGGTTTTAGACCAGGCAATGATGTGTTTGGCCACGGCCTCGCCGTAAGCCATGGAACGATCATATACATCCTTCGGGATGTCCATTTTCTTAAAATCCTCGAAGATTTGCTCCTTGAGGTCTTCCACATCGCCTTCAGAAAAAACCAGTGCTTTGCCCACAATCAACTGGGCATTCACGCTGGCCAGGGGGAAGCAGTAATCTTTACCTGCTTCCGGTTGAGGCGCCGGCGTAAGCCCATTCAATTGACCGGCCAGGCTTTGGTAGTTCGGGAAACCCGGCACCAGCGCTTCATAAGCGGCTACTGCTGAGTAGGCATATATCCTGGACGACACCGGAGGCGCAAAAATGTCGTGGCGGATAATGTCGGTAATGCGTCGAACGCCGGCATGAATAAACTCGGCGTTGTTGGCTTTTTGTTGGTATTCGTTGCTGCCGTTTTGGCAAGCGGGCAGCCACAATAGCACAGCTACAATGGCAAGCAAGAGTGATTTTACCTTCATAATGAACGATTTAAAGAAAACCGGATTTGAATTAATCCGGTACAAAATTCTGTGTAAATGAGGTGATTAGGGCCCGGAACAGGTTTTTTAATTCTTTTCTAATGGGCTAATTTCGGCAAAAATAAAGCATGAAAAAGCAAAAACAACTGCTACTTTTCCCCCTTTAAAACAAGCGTCGTCTATGCAGCAATTTGTACGGTTATTTTTTGCCCTTCTCGCCCTCACCATTTTTCTGCCAAATTGCTCTGATCACATCCCTCCACGCATCCTTATCTTCTCCAAAACGGAGGGTTACCGGCATGAATGTATACCTGTAGCCACTGACGCTTTGCGGAAACTTTGCCTGGAAAACGGCATCGCAGTGGATACCTCCGAGGATGCCGAAGATTTTAATGCTCAAAACCTGCGCCGCTACAACGCCGTCATATTTTTATGCACCACCGGCGATGTACTCAACCCGGCTCAGGAAACAGATTTTGAACGCTATATTCAGGCCGGAGGCGGCTATGTTGGTATTCACTCCTCTACCGACACCGAGTATGGCTGGACCTGGTATGGCGGCCTGGCGGGCGGCTATTTCAACGGCCACCCGGCCATTCAGGATGCCACCCTGAACATCGAAAACCACGATCACCCCTCCACCTGTCACCTCAAAGGCGATACCTGGCAGCGAAAAGATGAGTGGTACAATTTCAAAAACCTCAACCCCAACGTTACGGTGCTGCTCAGTCTGGACGAGTCCTCCTATCAGGGTGGTACCAACTGTAAAGACGGTGCGGCAAAATCCTGCCACCCGGCAGCCTGGTGCCATGAGTACGATGGCGGCCGTGCATTTTACACGGCAGGCGGACACACTAAGGAAAGCTACGCAGAGCCTGATTTCCTGAAACACGTGTTGGGTGGCATCCGTTACGCTATTGGCAAACAAAAGCGCCTGGATTACACCGCCTGCCGCACCCCGGAAATTCCGGACCCCACCCGTTTCCAAAAAACGGTGCTGGCTGAAGAACTCACCGAGCCGATGGAACTCGAGTTGCTCCCCGACGGAAAGGTGATCTTCATTGAACGCCGCGGCAACATTAAGGTGTACGATCCAACTACCGGTCTGGTTAATGTTGCCTGCAAACTTCCGGTTCACTCGGAGGAGGAAGACGGCCTCATGGGCATTGCCCTGGACCCGAATTATGAAAAAAACCACTGGATTTACCTCTATTACTCGCCCGTAGGCAATGAAGCGGTGAATAACCTGTCGCGTTTTGTTTATCAGGGCGATTCGCTGGATCGTGCTTCGGAGAAGATCATTCTGCAGGTAACGGTGCAGCGCGAGGAGTGTTGCCACGCCGGCGGTTGCCTGGAGTTTGACCCCGACGGGAACCTGTTCCTGAGCACGGGCGATAACACCAATCCTTTTGCATCGGAAGGTTATTCGCCCTCCGATGAGCGCGCCGGACGCAGTGCCTGGGATGCACAGCGTTCATCGGCGAATACCAACGATTTGCGGGGTAAAATCCTGCGCATCAAGCCTTTACCCGACGGCAGTTATATCTGCCCGGCGGGCAATTTGTTTAATACCGAAAAAGAGCTGCATTGCAGCTGGCCGGAATACAAAGTGATGCCGGAAGGGCAAAAAGGACGGCCGGAAATTTACGTAATGGGTTGCCGCAACCCTTTCCGGATTTCCATCGACGAGCGCCGCAAGCTGCTGTTTTGGGGCGAAGTGGGCCCGGATGCCGGCGAACCTGATACCGCCCGTGGTCCGCAAGGCCACGATGAGGTAAACCGGGCCCGTGCAGCCGGATTTTTTGGCTGGCCTTATTTTGTAGGCAACAACAAACCCTACCGCGAGCACGATTTTGCCACAGGCAAAAACGGTCCGCTGCACGATCCGGAACACCCCATTAACAACTCGCCCAACAACACGGGCCTGCGTGAATTGCCGCCGGCTCAATCAGCCTTTATCTGGTATCCCTATGGCAATTCGCCGGATTTTCCACTGGTTGGTACCGGCGGCCGGAATGCCATGGCCGGTCCGGTGTACTACTGCGACAAGTATC
>DATGWL010000220.1:0-24633 GCA_035299505.1 Saprospiraceae bacterium
CTTAGGTTATAAATTCATACACCCTTGGCGGCTAAACCCGCCGGTACGGTAAAATCCTCCACTTATGGTCCATATTTCCACAAATATCTCCGAAGCGGTAGCCTGCCTGAACAGGGAGGAAATTATTGGTTTGCCTACTGAAACGGTGTACGGGCTGGCCGGTAATATCTATAGCGAAAAGGCGGTAAGAAAGATATTTGACATGAAACAACGGCCATTGTTCAATCCATTGATTGTGCATATTGGTCGGACGGAGGCAGTGGAACAAATTGCCCAAAACATCCCGGAACAGGCTTATGCCCTCATTGCTGCCTTTTGGCCAGGGCCGCTTACACTGGTGCTGGATCGCAGGCCGGGAATACCGGATTTGATTACAGCCGGTAAAAACACCGTGGCAGTGCGCATGCCCAATCACCCCATGGCCCTGGCATTGCTGGAAGCCCTGGAGTATCCGCTCGCGGCCCCCAGCGCTAATCCCTTTGGCTCCATCAGTCCAACCACCGCCCAACATGTGGCCGATTATTTCCGGGATAAACTCGAACTGGTGCTCGACGGAGGCCCATGCGCGCGTGGGGTGGAATCCACTATCGTAGGTTTCCCCAATGGCGTACCTACCTTGTACCGCCATGGCTCCACCCCGGCTGAAGATATTGAGGCAGTGCTGGGCCAACTGGCCTATATCACCCACAAGGAAAACGCCCCGGATGCACCCGGCATGCTCGCCCGACATTACGCGCCAGCCACCCGCACCATCCGCTCAGCGCACATGGCCCAAACCGCCGCCGAATACCCCGACTTGAAAATCGGGCTCCTGCTATTTGACCAGGCAGTGGAGGCGCCCAACGCCACACACCAGGAAATACTCTCTCCTTCCGGCGATCTGAAAGAAGCAGCCATGCACCTATACGCCGCCATGCACCGACTGGATCAAATGGGCCTGGATCTCATCATCGCCCAACAATTTCCCAATTCCGGACTCGGCAGAGCCATCAATGACCGGCTGGACCGGGCAGGGAAGTGATGGGGCCTATCCACCGCCTGCATTGACTGAGTTATCGCTTACCTTCATGCCTTAGAACCCGTTTACCTTCACGGTTGAAATGCGGCACGGAATTCTGATCCTTTTCCTGTTCTTCAGCTCATTGAAACCGGGGCTGACGCAACATTCGTTTACCAAAAACTACCATACCGGCGACGGGCTTCCGTCAAATTACCTGTATTTCGTGCTGCAAGACCGAAACGGATACATCTGGATCAGCTCAGATGTGGGCGTCAGTCGCTTTGACGGCCAGTCTTTTACCAATTTCAATACTTCTCACGGATTGCCGGATAATGAGGTGTTTTCCATGCTGGAAGACCGCGATGGTCGTATCTGGTTTGCTACCCTGAACGGTAAAAGCGGTTATTTTTACAACGGTCGTATGTACAATGAACATAACGACTCCCTGCTCCGGCAATGCAACCTCAAGGGACTTACAATCAGGCTTTTTCAGCAAGACGATGGGCGTATTGTGTATGCCGGAACCTTTAAAACCATGCTGATTGACCTGGAAAAACGACAGGTGGAGGAGCGCCGTACTGATTCAGGAATAGTGTTGGTGTGGAAAGAATCCGCTAACCGAATCGGAGGGGCAAATTGGGAAATCGGGTATGTTGAACCGGATGGTTTCAGGATGGTTTCCTCCTGCCCCAGAATGGCCCAGGCGGTGCAGGCGCTTCCGGAGGGCGATACCCTGCTGGTAAGTTCCAATCGCAGTTTGTACACCTTTGACCGTAAAACCCTGAAACTTTTACACGCAAATGAGTGCCTGCCGCCCGGCAATCAATTCATTTTTATGGCTAAATCCGGCGCTAAACGCTGGGTGGGTACACGCAGTGGCGCTTACTTGCTGGACGCCAAAACGCAGGCATTTGAAAAACAATACCTGCCCGGCCGAACAGTTTCTTCCGTACTCGAAGACCGCGAAGGCGGCATTTGGTTCACCACTTTTGAAGAAGGACTCTTTTACGTGCCAGACCCTGCTATTACCCAATATTCCCTCTCCGACGGGTTGTTGTATAAACGGGTCACCTGCCTTAGCCGGGATGCACAACAGCGACTGTGGATAGGCTCTGAAGGCAGCGCTTTTTCTGTTTTTGATGGGAAAACCATTCAGTCAAGGGTCATTTTTCAAAAAATAGTAACCAATAAAAATATCCGGGTTATCCGGCATTACCCTGATGGAACTACACTGGTGATCAGCAAAGCCGGCACCCTGATCCTGGGCCCCAACCGCGAGGAACTTCTGATTCACCGAGCTTCGGACCTGGCTTTAGCGCCGGATGGCAACCTGTGGGGAGGCTTGAACGGTCTGTATATCGTTTCGCCAGACCTGGCCCGACGGAAATCCTTGCCCGCACATGCACCCCTGGACGTAGCGGATGATAATTCCTGGTACGGTATACCCAATGTGGCCAATTTCAAAGGCTACAAGGTGGAAAAAATTGAATTCGACGACCAGCGGTATGGCTGGGTGGGCACCCACAACGGGCTGTTTCGGGTGGATTCTGCGGCCCGCGAACAAAAAATCCTGCCCCACAGTATCCGCGACTTGTATTTTCAGGCATCTACCAGGCAACTCTGGGCTCTTTCGGAGTCCAGTGGCCTGTTTTTGATCAAAGACGGGCAGATTCAGGACAGTATCGCCATTCGCAATCAGTTTGGAGAGGTGATTTGCAGAGATTTGTGTGTAGACGATGCCGGCAAACTATGGATAGGCACCGCTAGTGGCTTGTTCATGGTACAGGAACGGGGCGGGAAATGGGAATTGACCAATTTTTGGGGCGTTTTGGGGCTGGGTTGGGATAAAATCAATGCTGTAGAGGTGGTTGGCAATTTGGTGTACATTGGCAAAGACGATGGGCTGCTGGCCATTCCCACGCACACTCTGCTGGCTTCGCCGCCTTCGCCGCCCGTGCTGATCAAATCAGTGCAGGTAAACAACCAGCCCAGGGTTTGGCCAGACGGCCAGTCGCTCGTGCTGCAATACGGAGAAGGCTCACTGAACATTGCTTTTGAAGGACTTTCATACCGCGAGCCGCAATATATCCGGTATCGGTATCGACTGAGCGGGCTGGACACCTTGTGGCGCGAAACGGCCAGTGAAGCCCTGGAATTTGCCAGTTTGCGGCCAGGAAAGTACAGGTTTGAGGTGTTTTCTGTTAATGGCGCCGGGGAGGTTTGTCCGCAGCCTGCCGTCTTGCTGCTTGAGGTGTTGCCGCCCTTCTGGTTGCGTGCCTGGTTCTACATTCTGTTGGCTGCAGTGGCCGGGTTGCTGTTGTTTGGGTACATTCGCTGGCGCGAAAACCGCTTGCGCCATGCGTATGAGGTAGACCGGGAGAGGATAGAAATCAGCAGAGAAAAAGCCGAGTTGCAGAAAAAAATTGCCGATTTGAAAATGCTGGCTTTGCGGCTGCAGATGAACCCCCATTTCATTTTTAATGCCCTGAATACGATTAAAGGTTATTATGGTCAGGATAAAATGGTGGAGGCTAATGCATTTATCGGCAAATTTGCCCGCTTGCTGCGCCTCAATCTGGACTATTCCGATGCCCTGATTCCGCTGGATCAGGAGATGGAATTGCTGCGTATTTACCTGCAATTGAGCCAGATACGTTATCCGGATAAAATCAGCTTCAGCATGGATGTATCACCCGATATCAACCCTATGGATGTCATGATCCCATCCATGCTGCTTCAGCCTTTTGTGGAAAATGCTGTCATACACGGTCTGGCTCCCAAGTCAACCCCGGGCGAGGTTTTGCTCTCTTTCCGCCTGCATGAACAGGAGTTGTGGGTAAGTATTCAGGACACCGGTGTGGGGCGCGAGGCAGCAGCCCAATCCAAATTGCGCAACCTGCACAAACCCCTGGCTACCCGAACAACACTGGAGCGACTGGAACTGATACGCGGCAAAGAAGCCCCCGGACCAGCCCTGCAAATAGAAGATTTATACGATAACGGCCGGCCGACCGGTACCCTGGTCACCCTGCGCATACCCATTCAATACCAACAGGAACCACATGATCAACGCTATCATCATTGACGACGAACCAGCAGCCCGGGCATCCCTGCAACTGGAAATAGAACTGCATTGCCCGCAAATACGCGTGATTGCCACAGCCGGCTCGGTGGCTGAAGGCATGGAAGTAGTGCGTGCCAACCCGCATGCCACACTGCTTTTTCTGGACATCCAACTGACCGATGGCTCCGGATTTGATTTGCTGGAGCAGATCAATTTCGATCACCTGAAGATTATTTTTACCACGGCTTACAGCGAATACGCCTTGCGGGCTATCAAGTTTTCGCCGCTCGATTATTTGTTAAAACCTATAGACGCTCAGGAACTTCAGGATGCAGTAGACAAAGTATCGAAGGGCAAACAAAGCGATATGCAAGACCAAATCCGGCAGTTTATGCAACAACTGAACCAGAGTGCTGCCCCTCCCCGCATTGCCCTGGCTACCGCCGATGGAATTCACCTGCATTATGTAAAAAGCATTGTGCGCTGCGCCTCCGACGGTAATTACGCCACTGTACATTTTGAAGATAAAAGCAAGCTGCTGGTGGCCAAAACCCTAAAAGACCTGGAGCTTATGCTGGCCCCGTATGCTTTTGAGCGGATACACAAATCACACCTGATCAATATGGATCACCTCAAACGCTATTACAACCGTTTTTCCGGAGAAGTAGAGATGAGCGACGGCGCCCTATTGCCCGTTGCTCAACGGAAAAAGGCATATTTGTTGGAGTTGCTGAAAGGGTAAAGGCTATTTGAGCGCGAAGTTCCAGGCCCTAAAGGGCGTGGCAACTTTTTGCCCCACCCAATGGTAGCCTCTTTTTCCAAGTTGAAAATGTGTGCATTGTTATTACAGGATATTGAATAATGGAAAACTAATCACCTTTTCGCCAAATTTCGTGAACCACCCAACCCAACGCCTCTGCGGAAATCTGCGGAAAAATCTGTGAAAATCTGCGCCCCCCCCTCTCCGGCTTCCTCCCCTTTCCGGCAAATCAACCGCGCATCCCATCCTCCCGCAGCACCCTTCCCAACCCTTCCACCAAAAAATCTGCATCGCGCCGACTAAACACCAGCGGCGGCTTGATTTTCAGCACATTGTGGTGCGGACCATCTATACTCATCAAAATGCCAAGCTCCCGCATGCGGTTGGCTAAATAAGTCGCCGGGGCCGGCGCAGGGCTAAGCAACTCAGGGTCTTGCACCAGTTCAAATCCGAGGAACAAACCCGCGCCGCGTACATCGCCGATGAGGGGGAATTGCCGGGCCAGTTCCCGGAGCTGCTGCAGGAGATAATCGCCTGTTTCGAGGGCATTTTGCTGCAAACCTTCTTCCTGAATTACACGCAGCACCTCCAGCCCTATGGCCGCCGATACTGGATTACCTCCAAAGGTGTTGAAGTATTCCATGCCGTTGGCAAAAGCATCGGCAATGGCACGGGTGGTAACCACTACGCCAAGCGGGTGCCCGTTGCCAATGGGTTTGCCTATGGTCACAATATCCGGCACAACACCGTGCTCCGCAAAGGCCCAGAAATGTGTGCCATGGCGCCCGCATCCGGTTTGCACCTCGTCGGCAATATAGAGTCCGCCGGCTGCGCGCACCTGCCGCACCGCTTCCTGCAGGTAACCGGGCGGCAGCGGTACTTGTCCGCCACAACTGATCACCGATTCACATAGAAAGGCTGCCGGACCACGCCCGGCCTGGCGCAGTTTTGCCAGGGTTTCGCCCATGTGGGCGGCATATTTCAGGCCGGTTTCAGGTGTGTTGCCCCGGTACAGGCCGCGGTAAGTATCCGGAATGGGGGTCACGTGTGTATGCGCAGGCGCGCCAGAGCCGCCCGGCCCGTCGAACTTGTAAGAACTCACATCCACACAGGCCTGGGTATTGCCGTGATACCCAATTTCCACGGTGAGCATATCCCGCTGTCCGGTGTAGGTTTTGGCCAGACGCATAGCCAGTTCGTTGGCTTCGCTGCCGCTGTTCACCAGAAAAGCTACCGAAAGCTCTGGTGGGAAGGTTTCCAGCAAGGCCTCGCTAAAGCGCACAATGTTTTCGTGCAGGTAGCGGGTATTGGTGTTCAAAACAGCCATTTGACGCTGACCCGCGCGCACCACCCGCGGATGCTCGTGGCCCACGTGCGCTACGTTGTTCACCGTATCCAGATAACGCCTGCCCTGATGGTCGAACAGGTATTGCCGCCAGCCGCGCAACATGTGCAGCGGACGCTGGTACGAAAGACTCAGGTTTTTACCCAGATGCGCACTTCGGGCCTCCTGTATGGTTTCGGCGCTCCATTGCGGCGGAGGGGGCGGGGAGGGCTGGCTCGTGAGCAGTAGCCAGGGATCGGGGCAAAGGCTGGTCCATACGGCGCGTTGACTTGGAAAGGCCACGCCGGGATAATCGCCTGTTTTGTCCAATATATCCAGTATAACCTGAAAATGCAGGTGCGGCGACCAGTTGCCATTTTCCGGCATGGGCCCAATTTGGCAGAAGGACTCGCCTGCGGCTATGCTTTGGCCTACCACTTTGCCTTCCAGAGAGGTGCGGGTGAGGTGACCATACAGGGTGTAAAACACCAGTCCGCCGGGCATTTGGTGTTCCAGAATGATGGTGGGACCGTAATCGCGTTCGTGGGCATTATCCTGAAAACTGTGGATTTTGCCCGCCAGCGGCGCAAAAACAGGCGTTCCGAGTGGCAAAAATACGTCCAGCCCAATGTGAACGCTGCGCCATTCCGGGCCGTTGTTACCATGTACGGCATAGGCATCGGTGGTGTAAAAGGGTCGCACCTCGTTGTATCGGCCAATGCCCGGGGCGCCGTCCTGCGCCTCTGCAATACGGCGGTGGAGCCGGTCGGCGTCTTCAATGTCTGCGTAATTGCCCAGATCCGGGCTGCCCACACTGAGGTCGAGCCAAACCACTTCCGGCGCCTGGAGATTGGTAGCAACCAACGGATGCACAGGAGGGGCGGATTGCAGCCATTGCCGGAAGGCTTGTTGTTGCGGGCAGGGCTCCCATCCGCATGCGTGGCGAATGGTGGCATGAGCCAGGGCCGGAGGGATATTGCGCAATTGTTGCAGCAGCGTCCAGGCCGGCTGGTCGCTGATCTGGAGGTAGGTATTTTCCGGATTTTCCACCCGGTTTTGAGCCGAGCAGGTTACGCTGATCAGCAATCGTGCGCCTATTCGCGCGAACAGCGCCCCGGCTTCTGCTTCGGTGAGTGGGAATTGGGTGTGGTATCCCCGCACCAGCGCAGCGATGGCGCTGAGCGGATCGGGTTTGTGCATGGCGCAATAGGCACAGGCAATGGCCAGATCGTTGATGGTGTGGGTGTACACAGCATCGCCAAAATCAATCACGCCGGGAACGGTGGGGTGCAGGGCATCGTGACTAACGAGAATATTGTAATCGTTGGCGTCGTTGTAACAAACACTTTGGCGGAGTTCCACTGTGGCCGAATGGGCGAAAAGCTGGTAGAAATAGCGGGCCAGCGACTGTTGGGCGGGGTCTTCAAACAAGTGAACATGCGCGGCGGTCCATTCTGCCTGCGATACATCCCATTTCAAAAAACGATGGGCGGCGGGATGATCAAAACCTTCCAGCGCCCGGCTGAGTTTGCCGCACATGGCGCCTACTTGTTCGAGTAGTTCGGGGGTATGGGGGTTTACCTCGGCTAAACAGCGCCCTTCGATCCAGTGGAGCACGCGCAGGAATTGCGGGCCGGGCAGGTCCACAATTTCCTGATCCTGAACGGAGCGTAATGGCAGCGGAATGGCGAGCCCGAGATTGGCGGCATGCAGGCGGTGTATGAGTGCGTGCTGAAACTCCAGGTATTCGCGCGGGGTATCCGGATGGGCAATTTTGAGGGTGAATTTTTGTCCATCGGCAGTTTGGAGCAGGAAATTCTGGTCTATTTCACCGGGAAGTGGGGTAGCGGTGGCGATTAGGTTGAAGTGTTGGGCGGCTAGGGAATGTGTCACGCGGATGGGTTTGTTTCGTGCAGATTTATTTCGCACAGATTTTATTTCGCACAGATTTTACGCAGATTCTGTGCACAGATTTTACGCAGATTTTTTTTGGGGAAAGGTAAAGAGAGCGTGTGATTCAGAAATGCATTTAGCGATACATAATCTCCAGAAGCGCCTTCTGTGTAGCATCTGTGCAAAATCTGTGCGAAATAAAATCTGTGTGAAATCTGTGCAAAAAATCTGTGTGAAATCTGTGCGAAATAAATCTGTGTGAATCCTCTTCGTAAACCACATTAACAAAAGGTTATGTCTCCCCCACTTGTATCATCAGATACATAAGGTAATACTTTTGCACCTGGTTTACACACATGCAATACACCCGCCTGCTCTTACAATCTGTCATCATCCTGTTCTTGACCGGCTTGTTCGGATCAAACGCCCTTGCACGGATGAACGGAGAGGCGGCCGTGCTCGATCCCTGGGGCAACGTTGAACAGGTTTCGGAAGCAGAAAACGAATCCACAGAAGATTCCTTCCATCCGGAAGATCTCTCCGGTAATGGTTTTGATGGCGATGATGCGCCTGAGTTTTCAAACCTCGCAGGTCTTAAAGATCTCCGAGGTTTCGAAAAAGTATGCGCTTGCCAGTCTGCCTCCATTCGGCAGTCGCAAATTAACCTGCTGCGCTCTTTCCACGCGCCGGCTATTTTTATCCTTTTCCATTCCTATCAGGGCTATCTGTCCTGAGTGCCCCTTGCAGTAATTTGTTAGTGTCGGGGTGACTGCCAGTCACCCCGACACTAACAAATTACCGCATTCCCCTTCCATATCTGGCTCTATTTGCCGGTGAGTTGCCTTCAACTCCCTGTGTAGCATGCTTTTGCGCATCCGCCCGGCCTTTCATCGCCATTCAACTACTCATCATAAAAATATCCCGAGATGAAGTTTATTCCATTCATCCTGCCCCTCCTGGCATTAGTTTTCGCCAATTGTAAACATGAACATCAAACACACCAGGAGGAGTCCACTTTCGTAGTCACCAATCCCATTCAAAAAGACACGGTATTGCTGAGCGATTACGTTTGCCAAATCCGCTCCATCCAGCACATCGAACTGCGCGCGCTGGAAAAAGGGTATCTGCAAAATATCTATGTAGATGAAGGACAACTGGTTAGAAAAGGACAACTGTTGTTCCAGATCATGCCTATTGTGTATCAGGCTGAAGCTCAAAAAGCCCAGGCTGAACTCAATTTTACCGAAATTGAATACCAAAACACGAAAGCACTGGCCGATAGCAACATCGTTTCTAAAAACGAGCTGGCCCTGGCCAATGCCAAACTGCAAAAAGTAAAATCTGAATACGAACTGGCCAAGGCACACCTGGGTTTCACCGAAATCCGGGCTCCATTCGATGGCATCGTAGGCCGCTTCAACGACATCCGAAAGGGCAGTCTGCTCGATGAAGGAGAACTGCTCACTACCCTTTCCGACAACAGCAAACTCTGGGTGTATTTCAACGTGCCGGAAGCTGAATACATCAGTTACGCCAAAAAAGCACAATCGGGCAAAGCTCCCAAAGTAAAACTGCAACTCGCCAACAACGAGATCTTCGATGAAGAAGGCGTGATCGAGACCATTGAAGGCGATTTCAACAACGAAACCGGTAATATCGCTTTCCGCGCCACGTTCCCCAATGCCAAAGGACTCCTGCGGCACGGCGAAACCGGCAAAATCCTGATGCCGGTGCAGGTGAAAAACGCCACCCTGGTGCCGCAATCTGCCACCTACGAAATCCTCGACAAAAAGTTTGTGTATGTGGTAGACGAGGCTGGCAAAATCAACGCCCGCGAAATTGCCGTTGCTCATGAAATGCCGCACATCTACGCGGTATCTGCCGGTTTAATGCCAACTGAAAAGGTGCTGGTAGAAGGCATTCGCAAAGTGAAAAACGGCGATGTGATCAAATTCACACAGAAACCTTTCTACACAGTGGTGCAGGAAATGCAAAACCTGCGCGCGGAATAATCCGCAAGAACCTCTAAAAAATTTACCATGTTTAGTAAATTCATACAACGGCCGGTTCTTGCCATTTCCATCTCGCTGGCAGTGGTTTTTCTGGGCCTTCTGGCCATCAAGACAAGGCCGATTTCTCAATTTCCGGACATCACGCCACCGCGCGTGAACATCTTCATCGCTTACCCGGGCGCAAGCGCGCAGGTGCTTGTGGAATCCACCCTCATTCCACTGGAACGCGCCATCAACGGCGTTCAGGGTATGCTTTACCTTACCTCCGATGCCACCAGTGCGGGCGAGGCTACCATACAGATCGTATTCGAGCCGGGCACCGACCCCAACGCGGCGGTGGTGAACGTAAAAACCAGGGTGGATGCCATCATGAACAACCTGCCGCCCCTGGTGCAGCGGGAAGGTATCATCATCACGCCCATACAGCCCAGTATGTTGATGTACGTGAACCTGTACAGCACGGACAAAAATGCCGATGAAAAGTTCCTGTACAACTACGCCAGCGTACACATCATCCCGGAATTGCAACGGATCAAGGGTATGGGCCGCGCCCAAATCCTGGGCAGCCGCACCTACGCTATGCGCGTATGGCTCAAGCCCGACCGCATGCGCGCGTACAACGTGTCTACCGAGGAAGTGATGAAAGCCATGGAGGAGCAAAGTATCATCGGCCGCCCGGGTCGTTTGGGGCAGGCATCCGGCAAAACGGCGCAATCCCTGGAATTCACGCTTTCCTATAAAGGCCGTTTCAACAAACCCGAGGAATACGAAAACATCATCGTTCGGGCCAATCCGGAAGGGGAGATCCTGCGCCTGAAAGACCTGGCAGAAGTGGAACTGGGCAGCGAATTTTTCGATATCTATTCCAATAAGGACGGTTACGCCTCTGCTTCCATTGTATTGAAGCAAAACTTCGGCACCAATGCCAGCGAGGTAATCGCCAAATCCAAGGAAAAGCTGGAGGAACTTAAAAAAGACTTCCCTCCGGGTATGGAACTCGAGATCAACTACGACGTATCCAAGTTTGTAGATGCCTCCATCGACAAGGTAATGCACACCCTGGCGGAGGCATTTGTGCTGGTGGCGCTGGTGGTATTTCTGTTTTTGGGCGACTGGCGTTCTACGCTCATTCCCATTATTGCCGTGCCGGTATCGTTGGTGGGCGCCTTTGTATTTATGCAAATGTTCGGCCTCACCATCAACCTGATCACCCTGTTCGCACTCGTGCTTGCCATCGGTATTGTGGTGGATAATGCCATTGTGGTAGTGGAGGCAGTGCACGCCAAGATGGAACAGGAACACATATCGCCCTATCAGGCGGTGCAAAAGGTGTTAGGCGAGATCAGCGGTGCGGTTATTGCCATCACCCTGATCATGACGGCGGTATTCGTGCCCATTGCCTTCATGACTGGTCCGGTGGGCGTATTCTACCGTCAGTTCTCCATCACCATGGCCAGCTCTATCATCCTGTCGGGGGTGGTGGCACTCACGCTCACGCCGGTATTGTGCGCCATGATCCTGAAAAATCCGCACAATGGAAAACTCCGCAAAATGACGCCTATCGACCGGTTTATCCTGTGGTTCAATCGGGTTTTTGAGCGCGTTACCTACAAATATACCGGATTAATGCGCCTGATTGTAGACCGGCGTTTGATCACCTACGGTATGTTGTTCGCTTTTGGACTGGGTATTTTCAAGATCAACGAATCCCTGCCCACAGGTTTTATTCCCAACGAAGACCAGGGGCAGATCTACGCCATCGTGCAAACCCCTCCGGGCAGTACACTGGAGCGCACCAACGAGGTATCCAGACAGCTGCAGAAAATAGCCGAGGAGATTGAAGACATTCAATCCGTTACCTCTTTGGCCGGTTATGAGATCCTCACGGAGGGCCGCGGTTCCAATGCCGGTACCTGTTTGATCAACCTCAAAGACTGGGAACACCGTCACCATTCGGCCAAGGAAGTGATTGAAGAACTGGAGGGAAAAACCAAAGATCTGGGCGCAGTAGTGGAATATTTCGAGCCGCCGGCCGTGCCGGGCTATGGTTCATCCGATGGTTTTTCGCTGCGTTTGCTGGATAAAAGCAGTACCGTGGATTACCAGGAGCTTGACCGGGTGAACACCGCCTTTATGGATGCTCTGAAAAAACGCAAGGAGTTGTCGGGCCTGTTCACTTTCTATGCGGCCAATTATCCGCAATACGAGATCCAGATCGACAACGAAAAGGCCATGCAGAAAGGTGTTTCCATTTCAACCGCCATGGAAAACCTGAATATCCTGATTGGCAGTACCTACGAACAGGGTTTCACCCGCTTCAATGCCTTCTACAAAGTGTACACCCAGGCCGGTCCGGAATACCGTCGTCTGCCTTCCGATATTTTGAATCTGTACGTGAAAAACGACCGGGAAGAAATGGTGCCTTATTCTGCTTTTGCCACCATGCGCAAAACGCAGGGCCCGAACGAGATCACACGTTTCAACCTGTACACTTCTTCGGCCATTCGCGGGGTGCCAGCCCAGGGCTACACCACCGGCGAAGCCATTGAGGCCATCCGGGAAGTGGCCAAAGAAACCCTGCCGCACGGCTACGATATTGCCTGGGAAGGACTTTCCTACGACGAGGCCAACCGAGGTAACGAGGCGCTGTATGTATTCATCATCGTATTCATTTTCGTGTACCTGGTACTGGCATCCCAGTATGAGAGTTTCCTCATTCCGTTTGCCGTACTGTTGTCACTCCCGGCGGGTATTTTCGGTTCCTACCTGTTGTTGAAACTGATGGGCTTGAACAACGATATCTATGCCCAGATCGGTATGATCATGCTGGTGGGTTTGTTGGGTAAAAACGCGGTGTTGATCGTGGAGTTTGCCATACAAAAGCACAACCAGGGCGCTACACTGATCGAGGCGGCCGTGGAAGGCGCCAGAACGAGGTTCCGACCCATTTTGATGACCTCATTTGCCTTTATTGCTGGTTTGGTGCCGCTTGTGCGGGCTACCGGGGCAGGTGCAGTAGGCAACCGTACCATCGGTTCTTCATCGTTGGGTGGTATGTTGCTGGGTACCATTTTCGGGGTTATTGTGGTGCCGGGATTGTATTATGTTTTTGGAAAAATGTCGGAAGGCAGAAAACTGATCCAGGACGAAGATCAGAACCCGCTCACGGAAGATTTTGTGGAAGCTGATTCTGAAGCCTCACTGCTCAAAAAGATCCAGAAACTGAACGTACTCTTAAAAATCGTTAACCGGAAAAAGAAAGGCAATGAATAATAAATCACTCGGACTATTGGCTGGGGGAATGCTGCTGCTCCTGCTGATCGGGAGCTGCAAAGTCCCTCAGGTGGTCTTGAAACAGGAAAATAAAACAGTTCCCTCGGCCTATTCCGGCCAGCAGGAGAATGCCCAAAATGTGGCCGACCTGAACTGGAGAACCTATTTTGCCGACAGCAATCTGGTGGCACTGATTGATACCGCTTTGCAAAACAACCAGGAGCTGAACATCGTATTGCAGGAGATTGAAATCCTGAAAAACGAGGTGCGGGCCAGAAAAGGGGAATACCAGCCGTTCGTCAATATGGGCGCCGGCATAGCATCGGAAAAGCCGGGGCGCTACACCCGTTTTGGCGCTTTGGAAGAACAGCTGGAGGTGAAGCCAGGCAAGGCATTTCCAGAGCCATTGCAGGATTTTGCCCTTGGGCTTTCAGCTTCCTGGGAGGTAGACATCTGGAAAAAGCTGCGCAACGCCAAAAAGGCTGCCATGATGCGGTACCTGGCCGGTACGGAGGGCAAAAATTTCATGGTCACGAACCTGATTGCCGAAATTGCCGATTCGTACTACGAGTTGCTGGCTATGGATAACTTGTTGAAAATCATTGATCAAAACATTGATATCCAGTCGAACGCCTTGAAAGTGGTAAGGCAGCAAAAAGATGCGGCAAGGGTAACCCAGTTGGCGGTTAACCGTTTCGAGGCCCAGTTGCTCAATACGCAAAACCTTCGTTTCGCCATCCGGCAGCACATAACGGAAACGGAAAACAAGATCAATTTCCTTACCGGACGCATGCCCCGGCCCGTGGTGCGCAGTTCTGACCGGTATCTGGATATGCCTATCGATTCTTTTCCGGCAGGGGTGCCGGCACAGCTGTTGCTGAACCGTCCGGACATCCGTCAGGCGGAATTACAGTTGGCGGCTTCCAAACTGGATGTTCAGGTGGCACGGGCAAATTTCCTGCCTTCGCTGGGCATTCGGGCTGATCTGGGATTCCAGGCATTCAACCCGGTATATCTGGTAAATCCACACTCCATCCTGTTCAATCTGGCCGGCGATCTGATGGCGCCCCTGGTGAATAAAAATGCCCTTTATGCGGCATACAACACAGCTACCGCGCAGCAGATTCAAGCTGTGTACAAGTATGAGCAGTCTATACTAAATGCTTACACCGACGTGCTGAATCAGCTATCCAAGGTGCAGAACTTTAACCAAAGTTACGCGATCAAAAACCGGGAAGTGGAAATCCTGAACCAGTCTACCCAGATTGCCAATACCCTGTTTAATTCAGCCCGGGCAGATTATGCCGAGGTGCTGCTCACCCAACGGGAAGCTCTGGAGGCCAGAATGGATGTGGTAGAAATCAAAATGAAGCAGCTTGATGCCAAGGTGAATATCTACCGGGCATTGGGCGGCGGCTGGAAATAAACTACGCTGTACCGGCGGGTTCAGCCGCCGCGAGGTTTGAAGGGGTTTGAAGGGTTTGAGGGGTTTGAGGGGTTTGAGGGGGCAAGCCCCCTTGGGGGCTGGGGGCTAAGGTTTGATGAATTGATGTATAGGCGGGGCGACCAAAAAGTGGTCGCCCTTCCTTTTTTTTGAGGGTTATTTCACCACAAACCTTCTCACCACAGTGCCATCCCGGGCGCTGAGTTTCAGCCAGTACACCCCTGATGGCAATGCCGGAAGATGTAGCTGGAGTGGATCTGGCGCGTTCTGGATATCTTGTGTGAGCAGAATCTCGCCGGCAGGGTTACAGAGTTGAAGCCACTGAAACGGAATGCCCTGCAAGCCTACATAAAGAGCACCCTGGCTGATCACCAGACTTGGATACAGCTGCACTTGCGAAGCCCGATCCTCAAAAGGGTTGGCAGTGGATGAAGTGGTAGTGCTCAGTTGGTAGATCATGTTTTCCGTTATGGATACCACATATACCTCCCCGTTTTCCGACAGGCCAAAATCAGCAATTCCCTTGACGGGCAGGGTTTGAATGGTGTTTGCCCAGCCCCCTGTGGCATCTGGGTAAATCAGGAACCAATTGCCGGAATAATGATCTGCCGATACATAATACCCCTGTAAATCAGGCCATTCAGCGCCTCTGTACACCACACCGCCAATGACGCTTACCGGAGGGAGTGTGATGTAGGTATACACGGGTAGCACATACGGGGTATCAGGCTCGCAAAAACCGGTGTTCAGCATCAACTCACCTTCCATACAGCTCCAACCAAAATTGGCCCCCGGGCCTGCACCGGCCGGCAGAAAATTGATCTCTTCCCGAATGCTGGAACCTACATCAGAAATCCAGAGATCCTGCGTGAGCGGATCAAAACTCCAGCGAAATGGGTTTCGGAAGCCTGTGGCATATACCTCATTGCCAAACGGATTATCGGCTGGTATGCTGTAGTAAGGCGCTATGGCTGAGGTATCCACCGAGAGGCGCAGCAATTTGCCCAGCAGTATATCCGTATGTTGGCCATTATTGTCCGGATCCAATGGATTGCCGCCATCTCCGGTAGAAAGATACAGGTAGCCATCAGCGCCGAAATGCAGTTCGCCGCCGTTGTGGTTATTAAAATTAGGATGAGGGATGCTGAGCAGAACCACTTTTGTGTCCGGGTCTGCTTTATCCGGGTTGTTGGCGCTTACCCGGTAACGTGCCAGCTCCAGTTGTCCGAATGTATTGGTATAATACACATAAAAGAATCCATTGGAGGCATAATCCGGATGGAATACCAAGCTCAACAATCCGCCTTCAAAAGAACCGCCCAGATTGGTAACCGTGAGAAAATTGTCCAGAAAATCCCAGGAAGGGCCGTACACCCGGATAGTACCGCCTTTTTGAACCACAAAAAAACGTGCGGAACCGTCACCGGCATTCACCACCTGAAGCGGCGCGTTTAATCCTGAAGCCGGCACAGCAGTGAGCGATAGCTGTGGTTGAGACAGCAGCAGGCAGGACTGTAGCAGCAAGGTAAGTAGTAGTAGGTGTTTCATGTTGTGCGGGGCTGGATTGCGAGGGGGTAAATTAGCGCATTCCCGCCAAAAACGCCCGTGTAATCTCTGCCCAAACCTGATACCCCGCTGTATTGAGGTGCAGGTTGTCTTCCATCAAATACGCCGCATTGGGCCTGCCTTGCGCGTCAAGCAGGCGCGGCGTGGCATCAATGAAGTACACACCCTTACGTTTGCGGCAAATCTTGCGGAATAACTCGTTGAGCTGCCGCTGTTTGGGCATCAAATGTTCCCGCAGCAAACTCGGACGTATTGAATACACCGCTACCCTGGCGCCGGGCAGATGTTTTTTCACCAGATCCAGAAAATTCCGAAAATCAGCTGCCACTCGCTCCGGGCTTTTGCCACTGTTGGCCAGGTCGTTATCACCTTCATACAGCAGAATCAAGGAAGGTTTTAACGGAACTACCACCCGCTCAAAGAAGTAGATGGCATCCTCCATTTCTGAGCCGCCAAAACCGCGGTTTACCACCTTTACACCCGGCAAATCGGCCTGGAAGGTGGTCCAAAGTCGCATGGTAGAACTACCGTACAGCAATACCTGGCCCTGAGCAGGTTTGTTCAAAGAGTCCTGCTTCTCAAAAGCCCGGATTTCGGCTTCAAAGCGGTTTTGCGCCTGAAGTACAGGGAGCAAAAAGAGGGAAAGCAGGCAGAAAATGGCACCTTGATAGTTCCTGCTCATTTTAAAATTAGACATCAGTTTTTATAGAGTTGCAAATGAACAGCGTTGGACCCATCAGTTAACCGTAAAACATATACCCCGTCAGGTAACTGTGTCAGGTTGACCGTCGTGTCCAGTGCGCCGTTCCCTGGCTCTAATTCTTTTTGTTGGAGCAACTGGCCTGAAATATTAAATACTTCTATCCAAATCACGTCCAGAACAGTTGCGATATGGAGATTATACAGGCCATTGCCTGGATTGGGCCATACGTTTACTGACCAAAGAGATGAGTGGTCTTCTGTACTATTAACCGCAATGGCCAGGTCCTCCGATTTGACAGAACACTCAAGCTCATCAAATGCCGTCACGAAATAAATTCCGGCAGCTAAATTATCAAAGGTTCCGCTGGATTGTTCTGGCCCGTTATTGAGACTATATTTATGAGATCCTGTTCCTCCTGTAGCTTCCGCGATTAATGTGTTGCCAATGATTGTGGTCAAGAGTCCTAATGAATCGGGTTGCAAAATATAAAGTTCAAAAAATTCAACACATCCTTCACTATCCTGAACGGCATAATAATACCAGCCGCCCGGAAGGTTTTCAAACGTGTTGTCAGATTGATATGGGCTACTCAGCAGGCTGTATAAATAGGGTGCAGTGCCACCCATAGCTTCTATAGTTGCAGCGCCTGTGCTATCGCCATAACAGATCACGTCTACGGTTTGTACAACCGTGGTAATCAGAGGCGCATTGATCTCGAATGAGGTGTCAGCTTTGCACCCTTTCGCATCTGTAACAGTAACAGGATAAACGCCATTAGGTAATCCGGTCAGATGCATTCCGGAAGGGTTGCTGACATAAGGAGGTGTCCCGCCCGAGATCGTAATAGTAGCCTCATCGCAATGGGTCGTAACCTGAATCGAGGGGTTATCGTATTCAATACATTCGAACGGGTTTAGGGTGATTTCAGCACCTGAAAAATCTCTAATCGTTACGATGTATATGCCAGGGCCAAGGCTGTCAAAAATGTTGTTCGTTTGAAAACCGGCGCCATTTAATTGATATTCGTAAGGTGGTGTTCCGCCGTTGGCATTTACGGTCAGGTCAACTAATTCTCCTATGCAGACATTGTGAGAGCCCTGAATGACTCCGGATAAGACATTTATGGTAACCTGTGTAGAGGCGATACATCCGTTTGCATCTCTAACCCTGAATTGGTGAGTTCCATTAGGTACATTTAAGTATTGACTATCTGCCTGAAACGCTGCATTGTCAATACTGTACATATAGCTTCCTGTCCCCCCCGACGCCTGTATGCTGATATTGTTCCCGTTTAGTTGTACGGCTATTTCCAGGGTTGGCGGATTGATCAAAAGGACCTCTGAGGTTTCCTTACAACCCTGGTTATCTGATATAAGGATCTGATATGTTCCACCCGACAAATTGTTAAATATGCCCGAACTTTGGTTGGCACCGCCATTTAGTTTATACACAAATGGAGCCTGGCCACCAATTGGCGTGACGGTAATTTTACCATTCTGATTGCCATTACATTTTGGATTTATCGTGGCTATTGACAAGTCAAGAGGAATGTATGAAACTGATACCGTATCGATTCCTTCGCATCCATGTACATCCTGGACAAACAGCACATGGGGGCCAATAGCAAGATCATTGAATTTATTATCAGATTGTAATGCACCGCCATCAATACTATACTGCAAGGGCGGGGTAGCGGCCGTTGCCTGGATGGTAATTTGATCACATACCATCGTTGTTCCGATAGAGATAGGAGGAGGGTTTACAAGGGTCACTGGAAGCGTAGTAATGATAATCCCGGATTGACTGGTAACTGTTACTATGTAAGTGCCCGGAGCAAGTTGTTGAAACACATTACTGGTTTGCGCTGGACCACCGTTAAGACTGAAGGTGTAAATTCCGCCCAAACCATCGGCATGAACCGTTATTTCACCTGATCCGTCATGACAATAAATGGGTTGGGATATCTCGGCAACGGCGGTAAAAGGTTCAGGAAGGATGATGATATGAAATGTTTGATTGGGCAGCCAGGCATAGTTAATGGCGTTTACTACATCAAACTTAAACTCATCTGCTGTTGCTGAATCGCCATTATGCAAATAGACCAGGTTGCCAAAATCAATATCATTTTGCGTAAAAAACTCCCCACCGGTTAAAGGAATCCCATTTAACATAAGATTTCCATGTAAGGGCGCTGTCAAAAGCGCATACCGAATGTCTGCAGGGGACCCGGTTGCCTGATGTTTCAAATACAAGGAAGAAATAGTATCGCCTTCTCCTGTAACAACGTATAATGGATTGTTGGCAGATAGCACGCCGGGAGGAATGGCAGCTGAAAAACAAAAAGTCAGTTTCCAGGATACGATAGCTCCTGTATCCACCCCTCCATTGTGGTCAGTCAGAATCGTTTGCCATTGTCCATCCACATTAGATCCATTCAGTAAGCCAAGGCTTTCAACCGGACGAAATGTTCCATTTAGTGCAGGTGGAGTATTGTTGCATTGCGCTTCCAGGGTAGTTGCTGGTTGCGTAGCCTGTTGGTCAAAAATCAAATTCCCATTTCCATTGCCACATCCATTTGCCGTAGCCGGAACTCCAGGCCTGTCGAACAGCGTAATAGTATCTTGCTCTGGTGAAACAAGCAGGGCAGACAGGTCTCCGGTGGAGGGATGCGAAAAATTTAGCGAAACATTTACATCAACCATTTCCCGAAAGACGGGCACATCTATATTGGAAATGATTCTATTGGATCCATCCGGTAATGGCTGAAATGTACCTGGCAGGTCTGTACTGGTAAATACCTGATTACACTGTGGAAAGCCGGTTTGAAAAGCGTATACAGGGGTATAGTCACTTTCACTACAATGATTTACAGCCTTCACACGCCAGTAATAAACAACTTTATCTGCAAGTGGTAAAAGGATACTTGTATCCGGTACCGTCAAGGAGTTGACTAAATTATCGGAGGAGAATATTGGGTCTAAGGCAACTTCCAATAGATATACATCGGCATTTTTAACTTTACTCCAGACTAAAGGGGTATATTTATTAAAGCCTGTTGCACCATTTGCCGGCTGAATTAAAAGTGGTACAGTTGGGGTATCGAGATCAATGGCATCCACACTAAAAGAAGTGTTGAAGTGATACACCTCGCAGCCGGTGTTGGATGCATCCCAACTCCAGGTTCCAGGCGGTGTTACCACAATTTTGTGCGCCGTTTGCCCGGTACTCCAGAGAACTGTTTGTGGCTCATTTTGGCCTGTAAATAAGTATAGGACATAAGCTGACAACTCAATGGTGCCTTCAGTACAGTTAAATTTTTTCTCGATATGCGGTTGGCAGTGCCCCAATACTCTTTCAGAAGAGTCTTGTTTCACCGTGTGTACCCCCGGAGGGTCTCCCAATAGCGTTGCATTAGCCTTAAACGAGCATAACATGGCTACCTGTAGAACCGAAACAAACAAAATCTTCAAATAAATGGCGTTTTTCATCTGCAAAGTAGTTTTATGTCCATTAGAGTGTGTCTGGCAAAACCCATACAACAGTACAAGTTTTATACATACAATCAAATATACAGCCAAATCACGCAATTGACCTGTTAAATCTTTAAAAGCATTGTAGTATTTATCTTTTAACCACCACCTTAAACAATACCCCATCCTTTACGCCCGCCTTCAGCAAATAACACCCCGAAGGCCAATCCGTCAGATCCACCTCGGACTCCGTTCCCACATGCTCTCCCCGGTACAACACCCGCCCATGGAGGTCGGTAAGTTCCAATACATCCATCACCTCCGTGGCGGTTACACGCAGGCGCGCGCCAGCCGGATTGGGGAAAACCGTAATCCGGTTCGCACTCAAATCTACCTCATCCACCCCCACCAACGGACTCCCCACGGCCTCCCAGCTGGAGGCCAGACTGTTGTCCAAATCCACACTGATCAACCGCAAATAACGCCCGTTCCCGTCGGCATCCGGCCAGGGGGCATCGTCGCGGTAATGCACCCGGTCTATTTCATTGCCAAAAGCATCCAACAGGGTAAGCAACTGATCGGAATTGGATAAATTCCGACTGAACTGCCCAAATGGCGCAAAGCCATAGGTTTGTTGAAAAGCGCTGGCATCGCTGGCCAAAAATACCGTCTCGCCACCAGCCAAATATACCCCGGAAGGGAACTGATAGGCCAAACCTAAACCGCCAAAATACACGCCCGTAAGGTTTACCTGATCGGAGCCGGCATTGGTGATTCCCAGAAATTCCAGCCGGTCTTCTTCCAAAATATCCGGCGTAGCTTCCGGATGGTACTGGATTTTGGAAATCACCAGCGGCGGGGTACTCACATTGGCGCAGGCGCTGAAGTTGTTCAGTTTGGAGTTTATCCAGGGTATGCGCAGATCAAGCCAGTTTTTTAACACATTTACAGCAAACTGATGATTTACCACCGTGCCCCAACGGGCATTCTCCCGCACAGCCGCCTCGCCGATGATGGCTACCGTGGAGTCAATATACTGCTCCAAACGCAGCGGGTTCAAGGGCATACCAGGCTGTGTAAGCTGATTCCAGCGACGAGCCATGTAGCACTTAAACGTCTGATTATTAAACAAATCACGGATGTACTTGGGGCCCTCGTTACTGCCATTATAAAACTGCCATACATCCGGTTTGCTCCGGTCAAATCCAAATTCAAACAGGTCGTTCCCATAAGTCAGGTTCATGTCCCAAATCGGTCCGGCGCGCAGTTTGCCATCCCGGTCTTTGTGGTAATAGGTGCTGTACGTATATGCATCGGCATTGCTGGCCAGTTCATTGATCAGGATAAAATCCACAAATGAAGGCAAATCAATTATGGCCGGAAACCCTGTGGTAATAGAAGCGTTATTGGCCGTACACACCGATTGCAGGTTCACAAAAACAGATTTAATGTAGTTGTTCTGCGCCGTCGTTACATCCTCCGGATCGGGCCAGTCGTGGATAAAGCCGTTGTCGTTAAACCCGATATGGCTCGACATGTACCAGGACTCCGGGTCGCCGCCGGTGGGTTTGTCGGTTTTGGTGATGTATCCTCCTGAGAGCGCCGGCTGCTGCTGGTCGGTCGGGCTGATTTTTACCACGTTTACGCGGTTTTTATCCGGCTTGATTTTTTCCCCCAGGAAATACAAACCTCGGTAATCTCCGTTTACCATTACTTCGCAGTACATGGTTCTGATGGCGTATTGCCCGATTTGCCTGGAAAGGTTGTGCGAGAGGTAGTCCCGAATCAGGGAAGGGTCGGAGCTAAGGCCATGCAGCACCCAATCGTTTTCCTCCGGCATGCCCAGCAGGCTCACGTTGTTATTGGTGATGTTATCAGCCTGCAAGGTGGTAAAACCATAGGCTTTTTTGGGAAAAGCCTGTGAATAGGAACCGCGTATTTCTATATCCACCCGACCGTTGTAGTTCAAAAAAGCAGCAGAATCCTTGTCGGTCACGTAGTTCCGCAATCCCGGGCCCCGGTAAATAATTTTCATGGTACCCAACACGCCCGGCTCGTCAGGTATGGGCGCATTGTTGTCGGTGTTGATGAGTACGATGGGCAGATTGCTGCTGACAAACCCTTGCGCCTGTGCAAGGTGTACGCAAAGGCAAAACGTGAGGAGCTGGAGAGTTTTTTTCATGAAAAACGGTCGTAGAGCGCGGCTAAGGTGCGGATTTTTTGTGATAGCAGTCATGAGCTTTTATCCCGGAAGATGGCCATGTTCCACGGGGTTGCCAAAAACCTTACAGCTCTAAACCCAAAATGTCCGGTTGTGTTCTCCGCATGTCTTACCTTCGCGCGGATTTGGTTGGCGGCATGGATCAGGCGGGCTTGAAAACTGTGTAGATGGTATCGCCGGCGACTAAATTTTACGGCCCTTTATCCCCAAATTCCTTCATCTCGTCCGCGCATGTCCTACATTATTGGAACCATCATTCAACAAAGTGCTAAAATTGGCGCTTTTGTAGATAAACCCCGCCAATCTCCCACACAACTTCAGGAACAACAACTCCGCGAACTGCTGCACGAAGCCCGGCACACCGAATTTGGCGAAGAATACCGTTTCAAACGCCTGCTGGAAGAGCCCGATGTGGAGGCTGCTTTCAAACAAACAGTTCCGGTGATGGATTACCAAACCATCTACGACCGATGGTGGGTTAAAGCTCACCTGGAAGATCAGCCGGATGTGTGCTGGCCAGGTATTGTGCCTTATTACGCCCTTTCCAGCGGCACCAGCCAATCTTCCACTAAGTACATTCCACTCACGGAAGACCTGCTCCGTATGATGAAACGGGGCTCCCGGCGCTTGTTTTATGATATGGCCAAAAACTACGGCCTGGCGCCCGAGCATTACACCAAACAAATGCTGATGGTAGGCTCCTGCACCCAACAAAAACGCGTAGGCTACCACTGGGAAGGCGATCTGTCGGGTATCATGGGCATGAACCGCCCGCGCATCATGGAACGCGCCTACCGCCCGGCCCGCCACATCACCGATATGCCGGATTGGGGCGAACGAATTGAACGCATTGCCGATGAAGCGCCACAGTGGGATATCGGATTTTCTGTGAGCAACCCCATGTGGCTGCAACTCATCCTGGAGCGCATTATTGAAAAACATAAACTGGCCCATATCAACGAAATCTGGCCTTCTTTCAACGTACTCGTACACGGCGGGGTACCCATCGAACCCTACAAGCCAACCCTCGAACCACTGTTCGATAAGCCCATTCTGTACATGGACAGCTATGGCGCCTCCGAAGGTTTCCTGGCTTACCAGGAACGCCCCGAACACCGCCCTATGAAACTGCTCAACGATTGTGGCGTGTACTTCGAGTTTGTGCCGTTTGAAGATGAGTATTTCGATGATAACGGCGACCTCCGCACCGATCAGCCTAAAAGCCTCGGGCTCGCTGAGGTAGAAACCGGCAAACACTACGCCATACTGCTTAGCACCGTTGCCGGTGCCTGGCGTTATCTCCTGGGCGATACCGTGCAGTTCACTGATGTGGAAAAAGCAGAAATCCGCATCACCGGCCGAACCAAACAATTCCTGTCTGCTTGCGGCGAACACATCTCCATAGATAATCTCTGCGATGCCGTTCGCGCCGTAGATGAAAAGCTGCGCGCTGGTATAGGCGAGTTTACCGTAACAGGACTGCGTGAAGGAACCTTTTGGGCACACCAATGGTATATTTCAGCTGAAAATCAATCTGTTAGCAAAGAAACACTCATTAAAGCCCTTGATGAGGAACTCTGCCGACTCAATGACGATTACGCCGTTGAACGTCGGTATGCCCTGCGCAACGTACGCGCCCAAATGCTCCCCAATCAGGTGTTCCTGGATTGGCTCAGCAAACGCGGCAAAATGAACGGGCAGGCTAAAATTCCCCGCGTACTCAAAGGCAAACAACTCGAAGATTTCACCGCATTTATAGGAGAGAACGGGTATTAGACGGTGGACGTCTACCGTCTACCGTCCACCGTCTACCGTCCACCGTCTACCGTCCACCGTCTACCGTCCACCGTCCACCGTCCACCGTCTACCGTCCACCGTCTAAACATGAAACCAGCTTTTCACG
>DATGWL010000221.1:0-10262 GCA_035299505.1 Saprospiraceae bacterium
CTCCACGGTAAAAACCATCTTATTTCATGAACAGAAAATCCATTACCGTTATTGGCGGAGGCATTGCCGGACTCACGGCTGCCATTGCCCTGCGCAGGGCCGGCCATGAAGTTGCCGTTTTTGAGGCTGCTGCCGAGATCAAACCTCTTGGGGCTGGCTTATTGCTGGCAGCCAATGCCATGAAAGGCCTGGGGCGCATAGGTATTGCCGAAAAGGTAGCGCCAATGGGCCATCAGCTGAGTCATTTCACGGTTTTATCGCAGTCCGGGCGCATCCTGAGCGAGATGGACAGCAGTGTGCTGAGTCGGAAATACGGACTGAATAATTTTGCCATTCATCGGGGCGCTTTGCACCAGATTCTGCTTGGCGAACTGCCTTATGTGCGGGTAGAAACCGGCAAACGCGCCATCAGCCTGGAACAGGGTCCGCAGTCGGTCACCATCAATTTCCAGGATGGCAGTACGCACCGCACCCAATACGTGGTAGTAGCTGACGGCGTTCATTCTTCCATACGCCGGCAATTATTGCCCGGGAGTCAGGTGCGTTATGCCGGTTATACCTGCTGGCGCGCTTTGGTAGACAATCCCGGCCTGGCCCTGCCCGGCGCCACCGAAACCTGGGGCGCCAGCGGGCGCGTGGGTATTGTGCCGCTCAAAGACAACAAGATTTATTGGTTTATCTGCATCAACGCCCCGGCTAATTCGCCTGAAATGCGGGAAATGACTGCGGCAGATTTGCTGAGTCGGTTTGCGGGGTATCACGCACCTGTTCCACAAATACTGGCAGCTACTTTAGATGAGCAATTGCTGTGGAACGATATTATAGACATTGCGCCTATCAGGCATTTTGCCTTTGGGCGGGTGTTGCTCATGGGCGATGCAGCGCACGCTACCACGCCCAATATGGGTCAGGGCGCGTGTCAGGCCATTGAAGATGCAGCAGTATTGCTCGACGAGCTGGAAAAACATCCGGAACAGGAGCTGGAGCATATATTCACGCGTTTTGAACAGCGGCGTATTTCGCGTACCACTATGATAGTGAACCGTTCATGGCAAATGGGACGTATTGCCCAATTGTCGCAACCCGGTTTAGTGGCTGTTCGGGATATTGCCATGCGCTGTATTCCCAATCGGATGAGTTTGAAACAAATGGAAAATATTTATCAGACGGATTTTTGAGTTTTTTTGGGAGAGGCAGGGGAAAGGGCGAGTGAGAATGCCATACTTGAAGCAAAATGGTGTATTCCGCATAGTTACGTTTACGAGACATTGATTACCTACAAAATTGGACCCCAGATTTTCCCACAAATCCCCTGCTCAGGCCCCCGCCGTCTGCGAGGCAAGCCCGACCGAAGGGGATGGTCCCGAAGGGAGCGCCTTCTTTTTAACCGGCAGTACAGCACGATGATGCTAAAAACGACGGTCCGCGGTTAAAAAGCAGCGCAATCCCCGCAGGTCGTTGGCTTTGCCGGAAAGACTGCCTTTTTTCTTTTGGTTACTTTTCTTTTTGGGCAAGCAAAAAGAAAAGTAACAATGCCAGGCTGGTGAACTAATGCCCCATTCCCCACTCAGGACAAGTCTTCGTAACCAAGGTTACAATGCTTCACACCAAGGCATTTTGGGCGTATTCGAATTGTTATTTGGCAATTAATTCTGGCACTTTCATATCTTTACATATTACCCACCCCTTAATTCTAAAAATACCCATGCAACTCCCCCCCATTTGTATTATCACAGTGCTGTTTATAACAGGCTGTAATGGTCCTTCGGAGTATAATCGGGGACCATTTATTGAAAGTAAACCAAGCTTTTTTGATTTGCGGCATGGCGATTGGCTGACAAACCCATGGATCAGAAAGCCTGAAAATCTGCTTTCTATACACGAAACGTTCAAAAGTATTGGATATCCTAAGATTCTGGGCAATCAACTTGCCAATAATCCGGTTATTGTGCAGGATATCTATATCAATAAATATGGGTACAACCTGCTTGATAGTCTGGTTTTGACTTACAGGCAACGGGAGCGGGCAACAAAGTACTATAGAGAATTCTGGACAAGACGGGAAAAGGAGCAAAACGATAGTGTGGTTTTTATTATCCTCTCCGATATTCAATATGCCTGTAAAGAAAAAGCAAATGCGGAGGCTCTACAACAACATACAAATCATTCCATTGTGAACGATACCCTGAAGTCGCTACTGGAAATTACCTATCAGAATACGCCTTTAACCCCGGCCCAGGCTTTGCAGGATTTTAACACCTTGAGGCAATTAGGTTTCCATCAATCTGCCTGTAATCTGCTGTTTGAATCCTATAAGTATCAGGATATTCCATGGAATAGGGATAGCCTGGTTAGAACTTTAACGCCTTCCGGCAGCGTGGTTTATCCATGGTTTGGCGATGATACGAATTGATTTTTACCTTTCGCCATGCTAACAATGAAAAAACTGGTCGTCTTGCTGGCCTTTGCGCTCCCATTATTCCTCACAGGCAATGTTGTGGTTGCTCAAACTACTTCAGCCAAACCCTTTGTGTTGGGCATTATTGAAGAAATTCAGTCCAGGGAATTATCCGAAAAGAGGATTTTAAATATCTATCTGCCGGCAGGGTATAATCCTGCAGATACCGTCACATATCCTGTCATCTACTTATTGGATGGCTCTGCGGATGAAGATTTTATACATATTGTAGGACTTGTACAGTTCTATAACTTTGAATGGATCAATCAGTTACCCAAGTCTATAGTGGTGGGTATTGCATCGGTAGACAGGCAACGGGATTTTACCTTTCCAACTACGGACCCAGACCAAAAGAAACGGTTTCCCACTTCTGGTCATTCAGACAGGTTTATATCCTTTATTGAAAAAGAGCTACAACCTTTTATGGCCTCAAAATTCAAAACGAATAACGACAAAACCCTTATCGGTCAATCGTTAGGAGGGTTGTTTGCCACTGAGGTATTGTTAAAAAGGCCCACACTTTTCAACAAATACATTATTGTAAGTCCCAGTTTATGGTGGGATAACGGTTCCCTCCTGCAACACGATGCTGATCTGCTAAAAGAAACATTCCGGCAGCCAACAAGCATCTATGTAGGTGTTGGAAAGGAAGGTTTGACGCCTACAAAAATCCCACGGGTGATGGAAGTAGACGCCAATTTGTTGGCCGACAAACTGATGGGCGCCAAAAATAAACAGCTGAAAGTTTCATTCGACTACCTGCCGCAGGAGAATCACGCCACCATTCTGCATCACGCTGTGGCCAATGCGTTTAAGGTTTTATAGACGGTAGACGGTGGACGGTGGACGGTGGACGGTGGACGGTAGACGGTGGACGGTGGACGATAGACGGTTGACGGTAGACGGTGGACGGTGGACGGTAGACGGTGGACGGTAGACGGTGGACGGTGGACGGTGGACGGCGCGTGGGAGCTTTACTAATGTGAGTTGTCATCCCCGGCAGGGGACCTACACAAGCCAGATTGCGAGATTATCCCCTGGCAAAAAGGATTGTCCGCAGTCCGGCTTGTGTAGGTGCCGAGTACTCGGCATGACAACTCACTTAAGTTTAAATACCCACCCACCGTCCACCGTAGGCCGTCCACCGTCTACCGTCAACCGTCCACCGTAGGCCGTCCAAAAAAATAACCAATTCATTTTGTGCAACCAAAAAGTTGCGCATATATTTGCAACCGAAAAGTTGCACATCTGATTGAATTTATGAAACCGGATATCTTTCAAGCCATTGCAGACCCTACAAGGAGGACCATCTTAACCTTGCTTGCTGTTCAGGCATTAACCCCCAATGCCCTGGCGGAGAAATTTGATATGAGTCGGCAGGCGGTATCAAAGCATATTAAGGTATTGCAGGAATGTGCTTTGATCCAGCCGGAGCAGTCTGGCAGGGAGATTTATTATCATTTCAATCCGCAAAAAATGCAGGAATTCGATCTCTGGCTGGCTCAGTTCAGAAAGATGTGGGAGACCCAATTTGAGCAACTTGATCAGTTACTTTCCACTATTAAACAACAGAAAAGATGAATAAAAACCTGTTTTTTGACCTAACCGTTGATAAAGCTGCACAAACAGTTTATATCACCCGGGAATTTGATGCTGATCAATCTCTGGTTTGGGAGGCATTTACCACGGCAGAAATCCTGGATCAATGGGTAGCGCCCAAGCCCTGGACTGCCAAAACCAAATATATGGACTTTAAAGTGGGCGGACGCCGGTTTTATGCCATGGTTAGTCCGGAGGGTTTCGAGCGCTGGGCCATACAGGAATACTTGTCTATTAATCCAAAATCGCATTTCAAACTGAGCAATGCGTTTGCCGACAAGGACGAAAACCCTGAGCTGCCGGGCTCTGAATGGGATTATCATTTCAGCGAACAGGATGGCAAAACAACCGTACGCATTGCCATTTACAATGAATCCCTTGCCCGCCTGGAAAAGATGATCGAAATGGGCTTCAAGGAAGGTTTTACCATGAGTCTGAGCAATCTGGACCAACTTTTGGCCACTTTATCCTCCTAAAACTTGATTTAAGATGGATATTATCACACAAATTGAGGCCTACATAGCCAGTCAGCCTGAGCCCAAAAGAAGCGATATGCAAACCCTGCATCAACGCATACTTCAGCTATTGCCGGAGGGCAAATTATGGTTTGAAGATGGCAAGAACGATGAGGGTAAAACCGTCAGCAATCCTAATATCGGCTATGGCAACTACACCATACAATACGCCGATGGCAGCAACCGGGAATTTTATCGGATTGGATTGAGTGGCAATACAGGCGGTATTTCGGTGTATATCCTGGGCATCAAAGACAAAACCTATCTTGCCCAAACCTTTGGCAGCAACCTGGGCAAGGCAAAGGTGACGGGCTATTGTATCCGTTTCAAAAAACTTCAGGATATCAACCTGGAAACACTTGAAGCAGCAATCAGGTATGGAATTGGGTAGCGGTTTCCATATCATAATATGTATAATTTGAGCAATTGTATAACATAAAAGCCGGCGTTTTTGGCAGGGAGATATATTTGTCAGGTAATTCACATACACCTTCAACTTCTTGCTTATGAACACGTACACAAAACTACTACTGCTGCTGCTTTGCCTAAACACAAGCTCGTTTTATGCGCAAACCTTTCCAAAGCTCATAAGTGAGCTTTACCCTTACCATGAAGACCCCACCACGGTTTATTGGCGGGAAGACCAGCATTGCGTTCCGAGCAAAATCGGTCGCTTTGTTGTTTTAACTAATGGAGATACTAACTTACATTACTATCAACGCACTATCTCCAGCTCTTTTTCCTCCTCAACGCAACAACGCACTATCAGCGTGACAGCGAAAGGATACCTTTTGTCTGACAGAGGGTATAATCATGTATATGACACGCTTGGACGCAAGATCTATTTCGAAGAACGGCGTCCAAATCCAAATCCTCCACCTAACAACTTGGTAGTGTACCAAAGCAAACGTTATTATTACCGCGGTAATAGCCCCTGGCTCGATTCACTTACCATATTGGGCCCCAATTCAGATAGAAAACGTGATGTTTTTCTGTATGATCAAAACGACAGGCTGGTTACAACCGAGCATTATTACCGCACCCAATCCAATGCCCCCTGGATAAAGTCTGGTTTTGAAACCCGCATTTATGATGCCTCCGGCTTATTGATTCGTATAGAAATTTACACCACTGAACCTACTGTAGCTTTGGTTCAATTCAGCGATATTAATTACGACGCCAATAACCGGATCAGCACCATTATATCAACAGATGCAACAACCAATGTGCTCTCTGAAAAATATGCGTATTTCTATAATGATATAGATTCTACTTCCAAGCAGGTTCAATATCATTGGTTTAACAATGCCTGGCTGTCTGACCGTGAAAAAACCATCAACCTGGGATACATGAACCGGATTGATGAGATCATTAACTTACCTGAAGGTGGCGGAACCGTAAATACTAAATGGACCTTGCATTATGCTCCGGGTGAAACCTGTCCGCTTACCTGTGACGACGACTGGTTGAACCTAAACCAACACTATCGCTTGTATTTTTCCTATCCAACAACGGGAACCAACGACCCCGCTGAAGCCGAGCTTCCATTGGCTGTTTATCCCAATCCCGCCAACGGCATTTTTTGGCTGGAATCCCCGGCAGAGTCCAAACTGGAAGTGCTGGACATGCTGGGGCGTGTGGTGTGGACAGGACTATCCAGCGGAAAGGACCAGGTGGTACTTCCTGGTGTTACGGCGGGTCAATACCTGCTGCGGGTTAGTTTAAACGATCGGGTGGCTGTAAGGAAGATAATCAGTTTTTAGACGCCCATTTCCAGGCCAAATATGCCATCGGTATATAGGCCCCTGCGAGGTCGAGTACATTAAACCACATAGGCGAGGGCAGCATAAACACGCTGGCGATTCCGCCTAACAGAAAAAACACGCCAATCACCATGGCAAAACGCATGTGGTGATTGGCGGCCATTTTGGCGGCCAGAAATGCGCCTGCCAAAGTGCCCAACGCATGTGCCAGGAACGGGAAGATGAAATGTTTGGGTTGGAACAAATGCATGGAGGCTTTCAGGCCTTCTTCGGTGGTTACATCTGCGCCTTCCGGGGGTGGAATGATGGAGCCACTGATCATGATGATGCCCATGTTCACGATGCTGCCCACGGTGATGCCGGCAATTACTGCCAGGATGTTTTTAATGATTGGATGCATGGCCGTTTTGTTTTGGATGTGAAGAACGTCACGCTAAGATATGTTAGGGAGGTCAGATGTTTGGTGAAGATGATTCGTGAAGATTTTACGTAGATGTTTCGCGCAGATTCCACACAGATTTTTTGCACAGATTTTACGCAGATTTTTGAAACATACCATCTGCCAACGTTGGGGGGCACTCACTCTAGCTTGAATGTGACCGGCAGGGTGAATCTGGTACGTACCGTTTGTCCTTTGTCTTTGCCGGGTTTCCAGCGGGGCATTGTCTTGATGAGTCGGATGGCTTCTTGGCCGCAGCCGGCGCCTGGGTCGCGGAGGATGATGATGTTGGTAATTGAGCCGTCTTTTTCTACAACGAACTGAAGCAGCACTTTACCTTCTATGGCTGCATTTTTGGCTTGCTCCGGGTATTGGATATGCTTTTTCAAAAAATCCAGCATAGCTGTTTCACCGCCCGGGAATTCTGGTTTTTGCTCTACCATCAACATTACCTTTTCTGTCTCCAACTTTGAGTCTTCCTGCAATTCCCTGCCTTCTGTTGATTTCTCTTGAATTATTTTTTCTCTGGCTGATTTTGAGGCTGTGGGTTCGATGAAAATTAAGGAATTCCGATGGGTTATGGCGTACCAACCCTGGGGCTTAGTTTTATCACCGCCCATGGCCAGCATTTTACCCTGAGCTAATCCGGAAGCCAGGTATTCTTCGTAATGCTCCCGCAGTGGCGCCTGCAGCCAGTCGAATCCGCGCTGGATGACATGCTCGCCGGATGCGTCAAAAAAGTACCACTGGTAGTCTTTTTCCGCTGCAAAGCATTGGTTGGGTAAGGGTGTCAGTTTGTTGTAGAGGAAACGGCCGTTTTGGCTCGGAGAAACAAGGCCCCATTTACCCTCTTTTTGGGCCCAGAATCGATTGGGATTGCGGGTAAAAATCAACCCCTCAAAGTCATCCTTGAAGTATGGCTTCCCGGTTTTCAAGTCAAAGGCATTCATAACTTTATAGTTCGGCCGATCGGGATGTTGACGCGATGCAAGTACGGGGTGTTTTTCAGAGAAGTACCAAAATTGTGCAAATTCAAAGGGCAAAAGGTTATTCCCGTTAGCATCGAACAGCCCCCGTTTTGTGCTCTGTTGCGGATAGAAAAACTGAACATATTGGAATGGACGATAATCGGCGCCTTGCTGTGCTTTCAGAGACTCTGGCAAGAATCGTATAAACAGGCAGTTGGACAGGATTTGTTTCCCTTGAGCATTATACACATCGCCTTCGGCGTAGCCATATTTTTGTACAAATAGCATTTCGCCCAGGGTCATAATCTGGTATCCACCCATGGGTATCAGCCATACACGGGCACGAGCATTAAAAATGCCGGATTTTTTATCCTCGCCAGTGCTTGCTACGATAAATAGTCCCTCCCCATGCGCGTTAACTCTCCAGGAATTAGACGGCAAGAGGGTGTCGCCAGTTACTGTGAGAAGTGCGTTTTTTTCAGCTTGTCCGTTAGAGGCAGACATGCGCACAACGATGTATTGACCATCGGTCCAACGTGCGTTCAGGAACGGCGGGGAGAATACGGTATTGCCTGCTTTGTCAACAAATCTGCGTTCGCCGGATTTGCTGATTATTTCTATGGTATTAGTATCAAAACCCGGCCATGCAGTGCTGCCTTCAGTTTCAAAACGTTTTTGTATTTTTTCATCATAGAACTCCAGGAGAGGACTACCGGGGCGTTTTCCCACTAATAAATCCGGGTATATAGCCCGGGTGTATTCAAACTCCAATGGAAGTGCCGCTGTTCTGGTATGGGTATTCCAGAGGCTTTGCCTGCCGTCTTTGGAAACGACAAGAAATCCGTATTCTGCACCTGTGTTTGTTGTCTGTATGGTAGCAAATTCCAGGGGAATAACTGTCAGCCCGGAAATGGATGTTACGCCGCAAAGTTGACCGCTGCCTAAAATCACCAGGGTGTCTGCCGGTGATATCTCGGTAGCCATGTCATAAGTAGGAAATACTATGGGTTCTCTGGTATGCGGGTTGTATATGCCGTATTTGTTGGTGGTATAGTCCCGCCAAATCGGTGATTGTGCGAAGCCTATCTGCGCAAGCAGTAGGAGCCCTGGAAATAGTTTGCGCATAGTATACAGGCTTTAGGATAGCAAATATACACCAGGCATTCATTCGGATGTTTCGCGCAGATTTTACGCAGATTTTTTGCACAGATTTTACGCAGATGTTTCGCGCAGATTCCACGCAGATTTTTTGCACAGATTTTACGCAGATTTTTTGCACAGATTTTACGCAGATTTTTTGCACAGATTTTACGCAGATTTTTGAAACAAGTCCCCATTCATTCACTCACTCACTCTTGAGGGTTTCGACGGGGTTGGATAAGGCCGCCTGGATGGATTGGATACCTACGGCGAGTAGTCCAAAAATCAACATGATGCCGGCACAGCTCAGGGGCATGATCCAATCCGGGCTTACGTGGTAGGCAAAGTTGCTGAGGAGCGCTTCTGACAGATACCAACCGAGGGGCAGGGCGATGAGTGTGGCTGCACCGAGCATCCAGAGAAAACGCTTTGATAACAACAGGACAACCTGCGCCACAGATGCGCCCAGCACTTTGCGTATACCAATTTCCTTGATTCTGGCGCCAACGGTGTGTGCCACCATGCCTAATAAGCCCAGGCAGGCCAGCGACAAGCCCAACACGGCAAAGAAACCTATGAGGCCGCCAAGCAACTCGATGTCGGAGAAGGCATCGCGCATTTTTTCTTCCATGAAAACGGCCTCGAACGGATGGTTGCGGTCTATTTGTTTCCAGATGCTTTCCAGGGCGGCTATTTGCTGGCGTGGGTCGCCGGGAACGAGGCGGATTTGCAGCATGCCGCAATTTTGGGGTCGATTGAAGATGGCCAGGGGCGAAACGGCTTCTTTCATGGGCCGGAAATGGAAATCGGCCAGTACGCCGGCTACCCGCATCGGGGTGGTGTCGTTGAGCCAAAGGGTTTGTCCAACGGCTTCGGCGGGTGTGCCCAACTGGAACAGGGGTAGGGCTTTTTCGTTGAGCAACAGGGTGTTTTTGTCATTTTGACTGCCTTGAGGCCCGAAATTTTCTCCTGCCACGAGTCGCAGGTTCATGACCGGCACATAATTCGGATCACAATCCAGCATGGCGATGTTTTGGCCCTCTGCGCCGGGTTTGCGTCGTAAGGCTGTGGTTTGCATGCTGTTGCCGGCAATAAGTATGGAGGAGGCGCAAATACCGCTTACCCGGTGATCCTGTGCCATGGCCGAGCGCATGGTTTCCAGTTTGTTATTGTAGAGCGGTACCGTGAGCAGGTTTTCTTTTTGGAATCCATAATCGGCTACGGTGAAAAAATCCAGCTGCCGCCAAATGCCGCCTACCACAATCATAAAGATCAGTGAAACGGCAAATTGCCCCACTGTCATAACCGCCCGCCAGCCCAGTCGCTGCCGTCCGAATGCATCGCCGGCCTGACTGCGAATGGCCATGGCTGGATGCATTT
>DATGWL010000222.1:0-101437 GCA_035299505.1 Saprospiraceae bacterium
TTCCCAAAGTGCAACTACCCCAAAAGGGTACGCTGTTGGCGATGTTGCCGAAAACTTTACCCTGAAAAGTGTGACCGGCGATTTTGTGTCGCTCTCCGACTATCAGGATGCAAAAGGTGTGATTGTAGTATTTACCTGCAACCACTGCCCATTTGCTCAGTTGTATGAGCAAAGGATTATTGACTTGCACAAGACATACGCGCCAAAAGGATATCCGGTGGTTGCCATCAACCCCAACAGCCCCATTGTAGCGCCAGAAGATAGCTTCGAAAAAATGCAGGAACGTGCCAAAGTTCGGCACTATCCGTTCGCTTACCTGTTCGATGAGCACCAAACGGTTTATCCAAAGTTTGGCGCCACCAGAACCCCACATGTTTTCCTGCTCGACGAAACACGCGCAGTGCGTTATATCGGCGCCATAGACAACAATGCCGAGGCTCCTGGCCCAACTACCCAGCGATTCCTGGAAAATGCCATACAGGCCTTAATGGATGGGGAAAACCCAGATCCAGCCAGTACTAAATCCGTTGGCTGCACCATCAAAAAGGCGCCCAAGACTACCTCCTCAGCCCCCTCTGCCACACCTCCTGCTACAGAACCAGTAGCCAACTCTGCCAACGACCCCAAGTAAAAGGCACAAAGTATAAACACTAAGGCACTAAGGCACTAAGGCACTAAGGCACTAAGGGCCGGCTAAAAGCCGGCCCTTAGTGTTTTAAATCAGCAGCGAAGCTGCTAACCTCTTTGCGCCTTCGTGCCTTTGCGCCTTCGTGTTTCTTCTTCGTGCCTTCCAATCAGAAGGGGCGCGCAGGTTTTACGGCTACTACCTCATCCGGAGGATTGATGTACCAGCGCACAGTGGCTTCTATAGAACCATTATGATGTCTGCGCAAACGCGTGAGTCCTATATCATAAGAAAAACAAAAGAACAACTCATCAATAGCCTGAATGCCCAATGCCACATCTACACTTTCACCGGCAAAATTGATGTCGCCACCAAGTCTGTAGGTTAAGCCGCCATAAAATTTGTTCCGAAGCATAGCGCTAACATTCACCTCAGCATCCACAGGCGCACCCAAGGCATAGCGTATGAGCACCTGAGGCGTAACCTTTAAATCTTCTGTAGCATCCAGCTGGATTCCTCCCATGGCATTAAAATGCTGCACTTCGCGGGAAAGAGTTTCGCCAAATTCGGCAAAATCAATGCTGTTGTTGACAATTCTGGGCAGCGCTAGACCTGCATACCATTTGTTGTTGTAGGCGTTGTAATAAACGCCTGCGCCAAAATTTGGCACAAATTTGCTTTTAGGATCCAATGGTATACCCGGATCGCCCTGATCGATGGGAATAATGCGGGAATCTGCCCAGTTTTGACGAAAGTTCCGCATACTAGCCTGCAGACCAACCGCCAAAACCCCGCGTTTCATATAAATGCGGTAGGCATAAGCAATGTCAAAAGTCAGATTGGTGTTGATCCCAATGCTTTGTCTGGAGATGTTTCCACCAATTCCCACCCGGTTGTTCAACAAGGGCTGGGTGTAAGAAAGCGCCATGGACTTGGGGGCGCCATCCATGCCCATCCACTGATTCCGGTAGATGGTTGTCAGCGTTGGCGACACGAAATTGCCGGCATAAGCCGGATTAAAAGCCAGCTTATTGAACATAAACTGGGTGTACATTTGTTCTTGCTGAGCCGATACACCGCCCGCGAACAAAAGGAAAGTCAATATCAGGTATGGTTGTTTTGTCATGGTGCGGGAGGTTTATCTTTGGATCAACAGAAAGCCGGTTCTTGGCGCTGAGTTAGTGTCTAGTTTCACCCGGAAGAAATAGGTGCCAGCTGGCAAATCCTCATTATTGTAGGTGCCTCCCCAGTTGTTCTGGTATGGAAGAGCATGGAAAACCACATCCCCCCACTGATTGTAAATGGTTACTTCCAGATTGGCGGCGCCTTCACCCAGGGTGCACTGATCCGGTATCCTGAACACATCGTTGAAGCCATCATCATTAGGCGTAATGATGGTAGGGATGAAACACTCCGGCACCCCGCCTACCGTAAAGTTGACATTGGCAAAACTACATGCGTCCGGACATTGTGTATTGCAAATCCGGTAAGTCATAACATCGTTGCCTGTGAAGCCGGTATTGGGGCGGTACACATAGGTGCCAATTGATGGATTCCCTACAATGGTGCCATTTACAGGTTGTGTGGTGATGTTTACGGTAAATGCATCCGGTAAATCATCGTTGGATAGCACGTTGAATTGGGATGAAGAACCAAAAGTCACATTCACATTATCCACAAACGCCGTTGGAAAAATTTCGTAATAAACCTCCAGGGTATCTTTGTTGAAATTCAGGTCACAGGAGTCCCTGTTAACTGTCCAAACGAAAATATTGGAACCTCCTACCAACCCACAAACGACAGTGGTATCATTAAAAGGATTAGTAAACGTAGCCAATGGATTATTCAGACAAGTCCATTGGCCTGTTTCAAAGGAGGCCAGAGGAGAAACCGTCAATACCGTGCAGTCGTCATTACTGCAAATAAACTGGTTTGGCCCCGTTTGAGGTTTTCCACTATGTACATAAATGGTTACCGGATCTGAACTTACACCACACCCAGGGTTGCCAATAGCCCAATAAAACGAATAGGTTTGTCCAAGGCGGATATTGCCACTGATCGTTGTGTTTGGATTCGAAGGGTCATCAATCACTAATCCCAAACCAGGCTGCAACTGCCCCCACTCCCCTTGCGTGTTCACGCCCTGGGTTGCATGAAGCTGAATGAATGGATCGCAAATATATTGATCTTCACCGGCATCGGCAACTTCAGGGAATTGTGCTGTAATCTCCACAGTATCCCTGCTGAAATTCCGGCATTCTCCATTGGACAAACTCCAAACAAAGGTGTAGGTTGTGGCTGTATCAGTGCTAAAAAAAGAAGCAACAGGTGAACCGGCATTATCAATCGCTACAAGAGGGGTGCCTATTTGCGACCATAAACCCTTCACCATTCCGGGCAATGGGTTTGGCAAAGCATTCAATACGATAGGCGTACTGTTACAGGCAGGGTGATTTAAACCGGCAAATGCGTTCACGCCTTCAGGTATGGTATCAAACCGAACCGTTACTACATTGGAATAAATGGACCTGCAATATGGTGTGTCTGGCGTACTGGCCACTACCCGGAATGTATGCGAGCCTGGCCCCAGGGCCTGCACCAGTGAATCTCCCAGGAACAATGTATTGATGGTTGATGGTCCTTGAAGCACCAATCCGGAACCAGCATCTTCCCAGGTGTATTCCATGCCGCTAACGGGATTTGCAATATTCAGAAAAGTACTGATAGGCGCATCAATACAAATGGCCATAGGTGGCGGTACAATAACCGGGGTAACAGGAGTGTGTACCACTGAAACCACCAAGGAAGTCTCTCCGGAGCTACATCCCAGTGCTTCTACATGTAATTTGTACTCACCAGCCATATTGGTCGTTACCGGGCTTATGGTTGGATCTTCCGCCATACTCATAAAACCAGCTGGCCCCGTCCAGAAATAATTGACCATGGGTATCGGTATCGTATTACTGTACAGGTTCAGCACACCACCTTGGCAAACCGGAGAGCTTGAGCTAATGACCGGAGTGGGTGGGATAGGGTTCACCGTAACAGTAACGGTATTGGAAATGCCGGATTGGCACAACGCATTGGCAGATATTGCCATGACGGTGTAATTACCAGAATGCCAGGTTTGGGCATTGGGTATCACCAGCGTGGGTACAAGCGTAGTAGTATCTGGCAAATTGCCCGGACGGTTCCACAAATAGGATACGCCGGGCGTAGGGTTTCCAATGGTTAGCGTAACCGTAACACCGGCGCAAACTGGTTGCTGGGTTACGCTCAAACTGGGCGTTACCGGCGGCGCCTGAATATTAATTTCAGTAGTGGCAGGCAATGACGGGCACCCGAAGGAGTCTTTTACCACCAGCGTATATTGACCATTAAAAGGCGTACAAACATCCGGGATCACCGGATTAGCCAGCGTTGAAGTTCCGAATGCCGGCGGACCGGTCCACAAATAGGTGTACGGCGTATTGGGGGAAGTAATACTGGCCGTCAGCACCGCATCCGTGGTACCGTCGCAGCAAACAGGGGCATTGTTGCTGATGGAGCCAATAGCCGGCGGCGTTACGTTGGTTACCAAAACGGTGGAGGTATCGGCGCATCCGTAAGAGGTTTTTCCCACCACCTGATAGATGCCACTGGCCCCATTTGGCACTGTGATATTCTGTGTAAAATGTTGTGAAGCATCCGGGAAAGTCCAACACCAGTTAAGCGGCACTTCAGACGAAAATGTAGCGCTTAGCTGCAGCAGCGAGTCTTTGCAAATGGGTGTGTTTGCGCTTGCTGTAACCACCGGAATATCGTGTACATCCAGACAAATCGGATTGGAGGCATCTGAAAAGCAACCATTGGCAAAAACAATCACCGAATAGCATCCTTCATTCAGATTGCTTACATTCGGAATCTGAAGACTGTTCACGCTAGTCGTAATATCTACCGGGCCGGAAAGTGTTGGTATTGTCCAAAGGTATTGGGAAGCATTCAGGTTATTGCACACCAGTGTTACGGTCTGCCCGGCACAAGCATTTATATTACCTCCCAAAGCAGGTTTGGGCGGTTTGATGCTTGGGGTTACCATCACCGTATCAGGTATGGAGAAACAACCATTTTGCTGGGTTACCAGAATGTATTTTCCACCGTGCTGACTGGCCACCAAATTATTGGTTACCACCGGATTCTGTTGGGTGCTGGTAAAACCAGAGCCGGGAGGACCAGTCCAGGAGTAGGTCAAACCACCCGTTGGCGGCGTTAAACTTTGAAGCGAGAGCGATTGCCCCTCACAAATCAACTGCATTTCCGGCACCGCATCTGCTGGCGGCCTTGGATGCATGGTAATGGTAATGGAATTAGACAAGCCGGTGGCGCAACCATTGGCAAATACCTTGACATAGAAGGTATAAGTACCAGGAGCGAGGTTAGTCACCGTGAAGTTATTCACTAATGTCTCACCAATCTCGGTTGGGGTGCCATTTACATCCTGCAGCCATTGATACTTCACATTCTGTCCCTGATAGGTAGTCGTGGAAAGAAGCACATTTTGTCCGGGACAGTAAGAGGTTGGAATAGCATTCAACGAGGCTGGCTGCGACAAAATAGCCAACTGAACCTGGACGCAAGCAGAAGAGGTGCATCCCGTGGCGCCTGTAATGGTTACACAATAGGTATCATTGTGAATAGCCATTGCATTGGTGGTCACTATCGGATCAGCGTCCGTGCTGAAGAAGTTGTTGTTTAACCCTTCCCATTCATACAGATAAGGCCCAATGGATGGTGGTTTGGCAAACAACTGCAAGGTTCCGTTTTCACAAACCGCAGTAAATTCAGGTTTAGGGGGTTTGTTAAAGATGCCTACTACCGTCTTACAGGTTGCAGAATTGCCGGAAGTATCCGTAACAGTGAGGGTAACGGTTGGACTGGTTCCTGCCTGACTGCAAGTGAAAACATTGGGTGAAACTGCATAGGTCAGGTTGGGCGCAGGTGTGCAATTATCGAAACTCAGATTGTTGATCTGGAAAGGCTTCAGCGTATCCGGGGTGCCAGATGGATCTACCTGTAAAATGTAGGCTGGCAGGCAATTCGCTTTAGGCTTTACCGTATCCCGAACAGTGACCAAAAAACTGGTCATACCCACCAGGCCGGCATTATCCGTGGTTTGATACATCACAGTATAATTGCCTGGAGGTAAAGTATCTTTAGTAATATTTCCGGTGATGGAGCCTGTAGAAACTACCTGATTCGCGGCATTTTTGATGGAGTAATTCACAATAGCGTAGCTATACTCCAACACAACCTGCACCTGGCTTACACCATCCGTGCCATTAGGCAACAAGGGAGCACAATTGCCAACGGATATCGTGTCAAGGTTGGTTTCCAGGTAAAATGAAGTACTGCCAAAGGGCGGATTGGATGCCCATGCATTGATATCAGCTGCGGGAATTGATATGATGGTTTCCCAAAAACCAACGCACTCATTGGCTGGCGTTCCCTGCGTGGTGGATCCAAGTGGATTGCCAGGCTCATCGTATACATTGAAAAACTCTCCCGCCTCTGCATTGTCGCCCTTGTGCCTGATACGCAGGGTGCCATTACCCACAGCATTGGGGATGAGTCCGGAAAGCGGAATGGATATATCTGATGCAATAATGCCCAAATCTACATTATTGATAAAATTCAAGGGCAACACCGCAGAACTCAGACTAAAGCTGGCCGACATGGCACAGTTTTCTGTAATAGCCGGGAATGGCAGCATAACCACTCCTTCGCAATTGGTTGGGGATGTAAATACAGTAATATTGGCCGGAGCTGCCAGGCTGGGCGGCTCTGTGTCGTTCACCGTAATTTGCATCGAAGCCGTAGAAGAGTTGCCAACACAATCTGTGGCTGTGTACACTACCGTATGCACACCGGTTCCCAACAAATTAGGTACAGTGGGCGGATAATTTTGCTGAGGACCACCATCTACCGAGTATTGCAGCGTAATGGGGACATCAGAACTTTCTCTGGTGTAGGAAAGTTGAAGCGTAACCTTACCATTTGGGCAAATGGGGTTGCAAGCCGTGGCGCCTGAGCCGTTGGGTACCACAGAGAAGGTGGCAGTACCGTCTCTCAGCCATTTGTTGACCTGAATGGGGCTTAATACAAAATTGTTGGTTTTATCACCGCACTGAGAGTCTGTGTCTGCTGTTCCCAGCAGGTTTCCGTTTTCGTCCAATACGTTGAAATCCTCCGTGGCGCCCTCTGCATCGGCGTTATCCATGATGACTTTGAGGGTAGCAGCTCCAACCGCAGGTGAAAAAGGCGGCGTTTTGCTGGTACTCAGGTTAAATGTCATGGCCGCAACAGGCACCACAAAGGCAGATCCCGGTCCGGAAGCTACCAGCGGCTTCATATCAGTTAATACCACAAACTCGCTCTGGTTACTGCATACATCTGTTACCGACATGGGGCCGGGGATCAGAATTTCTGCCCCGCAAATGCCCGGATCATTTTCTAAAACCAATGGCTGGTCCGGAATGATTACCGGAGGCGTAGTATCTTCAATCTGAATAAGTTGTGTGTAGGTTCTGGCATTGCCACACTGGTCGGTAGCTGTCCATTCACGCTTTACAATATAATCTGTCCAGTGTTCGCAGGTAGTGGTGTCCGGATTCCTGATTTCGGTTTCTGCCAGAAGGATCCCTACCGGCCCCATGCAGTTATCCTGAGCATTCAAGGATGCATTGGCCGGTGGCGCAGGAATGGCATCGCATTCTACAGTAATATTGGCTGGCACGCTCAGCAGTTGAGGCGCTACGGTATCCACTACATGCACCAATTGGTCAAAGGCCGTTTTGTTACCACATACATCTTCTGCACTCCAATGCACCCGGATGGTATATTGATCTGCACAAGAGCCCGGATCAATGGTTTGGCCGGAACTTACCGGCGCAGCAGTTGGTCCGCTACAGGCATCCACAGCCAGCGGTACTGGCGCAGGGAATGGTGTTAGCGCACTGCAAAGTGCCGTAGTATCCAGAACACCTCCTGGCACTGGCCCAAGATTATCAATGACGGATATGACTTGCGTGGCTGTTTGGGTATTGCCACACTCATCGGTGGCGGTAAAGGTGCGTAAGATGTTGTAGGCATAATGCCCGCACTCGGCAGGATCCGGATTTTGGAAAGATTGTGTGGCGGTAGTAATAGAAACAACCGGGCTGCACACGTCTGTTGCCATAATGTTTATGCCCATCACCGGAACAAGCGGCAACATAAAGGTATCGCAGCGGAAGGTCAGCGGACCCGGCACCAGGGTGAATACCGGTTTGGTGGTGTCTCGTACAAAGATGTTTTGCAGCGCAATGCTTGTATTACCACAATCATCCGTAGCGGTCCAGGTGGTTTCTACTGTGTAGGAGCCATCACAAATACTGTCTTTATATACCCTTGCAAAAGTGATGGCCACATTCGCGTCGCAGTTATCCGTTACCGTAGCAGCCGGCACATTGGGTAGTGGATTTGGACAGTATACTGTAATATCAGGCTGAAGCCCGGTAAACACAGGGCCCTGGGTATCCACAATACTCCAGCGCAGGGTAATGGTATTCGAGTTATTACAATCGTCGGTTGCCTTAAAAGTTACATCTGCGTACCAGTTGCAATTATTGGCCTGAACAGTTGGATATGGCCCTGAGTTGAAGATACCATCGCCGGTTTGTCCGGTGGAGGTAACAAAGGTAAAATTGGTCCAGGTGAAGCCGGAACAATCTTCAGTTACCACGGCGTTACCGTGAGCATTGATCCAGGATTGCAGGGTAGACTGGTCATTGCCACCGCCGCATTGTTCTGTAACATTGATACCGGTAATGGTAGGCGCCAGGGTATCAATGGCGCCAAAATCAGCATCGCCCATGGGTGTTTCATTCCCACAAGCATCTTTTACAAAGAAATTGACGGTAATTTTGGCATGCACCTTTTGATAGCTCTTTGTGCCAATGAACCGGGTATTGCACCCGCTGGCAAAAGCTGCCTGAAAAGCAGCTACCACCTGAGCAGAGTCTACCACCGTAGTCCCGATTTTCATGGAATACGACAACGGCCCGGAGCATGCATCTATGGCCTGTGTATATCCTTTTTTGTTGATCCACTCGCCCAGTTTGACAAATTCATTGTCGGTTTTAGAACAATAAGCTACCGTGTCCTTGGGAGGCACAGTCACTACCGGACCGGTATTATCGGAGGTGCTGAATGTTACGTCAACATTTATCTGGAACATGCAGTTGTCAACAGCCTTAAAACGTACCGTCAGCGGCACTTTGCAGCCTGGAGGAAAAGACGCAGGGCCGTTATTGGTCAGGGAAAGAACCCCGGAAGGATCGGTAGCATTAAAAATGGCTGCCTGGGCTGCCAACCAGGCCGGATATGCGGTTGCCAGTTGTTCGCAGGGCGCAGAACCATTTTGAGGATAGCCCGTTATCTGGGGAGGAAGCGAATCCTTGTAGATGATGATCGTTTGGGTATAAACAGCCGTGTTGTTGTTAGCATCTGTAGCCTTCCAGGTCCTGGTAAAGGTACCCGACTGGCATAAAGGGGGCGGGGTAGTTTGGTAGAACGTATCGTTCACCACCGCCGTACAGTTGTCCATCACCGGCAATGCCACTTGCGGCGGAACCGCAGCACTGGAGCTAAATTCGAGGGTATCCAGTACGCCTGTCAGGTCGAAGGCTGGCGGCAGATTATCCACGAAATTAATGAAATACTCGTAGGTATGGGAATGCCCCTGATCATCTGCCACATCCCAGAAAACATGGGCCACTGTGCCTGCCGTGAACAATCCGTTATAGGTAAAGCCCGATAAAATGGGATTGAACTGCGACAGGATGATATTGGCGTTGACGGTTGAGGTTACCACCGGGTTGGGCACATTGCCTTGCAGCATAGATGTGCAGTTCTGATCAACATAAAGGGTGGTGGGACCGTTGTAGCTGAAATTAAAGAATGATGGCTGCGCGAGTAGCCATGCCGTTGGGAATAAAAAAAGACAAAGACCTGCAATCAAAGACTTTGCCCGCAAAAGGTTGCGTAACCGGTTTATCATACGGACGGGTTGGGTTTCACAAGACGCACAAAGGGCGCCCCATTTAGTTCTTACACAGTTTCATTGGCAGCAGCTTTGGGAACACTGCAACCAAAGGGGATTAACAGATTAAAAAAACAAGTCTATTTACCGACTGGCCAAGAGTGCTTTCAGCCTTTCTATTGTCGCATTTTTGCCTAGCAACTCCGCCATTTCATATACAGCCGGACCTTTCATGGTGCCTGCCAGTGCAATGCGAAGCAAGGGCAGAATATCTCCGGGTTTCAAATTTCTTTCCTGAATAAATGCTTTCACTGATTCTTCTAACGCCTGCGCATTGAATTCTTCAAAAGTAGCAACTTTTTCCGTTAATGCAGCAAAAACTGCCGGAATGTCGCCATTCCATCGTTTAACCAGGGTTTCTTCATCATAAGATTTCACCGGCTCAAAGAGGTAATACCCTATTTCGACAAAATCTTGCAAAAAGGTAACACGTTCCTTCATCAGACCTACCGCCTTTTCCAGGAATGCATCAGACACTTCATAGCCTTTGGCGGCTGCCAATGGGCGTACCATGGCGGCCAGCGAAGCATTATCTTTTGCGTGTATGTATTTCTGATTGAACGACTTAGCTTTTTCGTAGTCGAACCGCGCACCGCTTTTACCAATATGCTCAATGGAAAAAGCCTGAATCAATTCCTCTCTGGAAAAAATTTCCTGATCTCCACCAGGGTGCCAGCCCAAAAGTGCCAGGAAGTTCACCACAGCTTCAGGCAAAAACCCGGCTTCGCGGAATCCTTCAAAACTGTCTTCTTCTGTTTCGCCTTTCCAGCTCAGCGGGAACACGGGCATACCAAACTTCGCACCATCGCGCTTGCTGAGTTTACCATTCCCAACCGGCTTCATAATCAGGGGCAGGTGACTAAACCTGGGCATGGTATCCTGCCAGCCAAATCCTTCGTACAACAACACGTGGTGTGCAGTACTTGGCAGCCACTCCTCACCACGAATCACATGGGTAATCCGCATCAGGTGATCGTCTACAATATTGGCCAGGTGGTAAGTTGGCATTCCGTCTGCCTTTAAGAGCACTTTATCGTCCAATTCGCTGCTCTCAAAAGCTACCTCGCCCCGAATCAGGTCTTGAATCAGGATACGGCGCCCAGGCTCCACTTTCAATCGCACCACGAAAGGATCGCCCTGACTGATGCGCTGCTGAACAACTGCATTATCCAGCACCAGACTATTGTTTAATCCGTTGCGGGTGAGGTGGTTATACGTAAAATGTTCTTCTGTCTGTCTGCGTTCTTCCAGTTCTACCGGTGTATCAAATGCATAGTAGGCATGGCCGCGTGCCACCAGTTCGTGGGCGTATTTATGGTAAATTTCTTTCCGGTCACTTTGGCGGTACGGACCCTCATTACCCCCAAATCCAACACCTTCATCCGGCACCAGTCCCACCCACTTCAATGCTTCAATGATGTACTCCTCCGCACCGGGAACATAGCGTCCTTGGTCGGTATCTTCAATACGAAGAATAAAGGTGCCCCCTTGCTGACGAGCAAAGAGGTAATTGTACAAAGCGGTGCGCACACCTCCAATATGGAGTGCGCCGGTTGGTGAAGGAGCAAAACGTACCCTGACTGCCATTAAGATAAAACCTGTGAAACCGGGCAGGATGCAAATCAAATCCCGGTAGTTGGAATGAATAATGTTTGGTGATTTCCCGAAAAGCCCGCATAGAATGTCCGGGCCTTGTCCGGCTGTGAACAGGGCGCAAAAATAGCAGTTTTCTTTCATGAAAACCCCAGAGTTGCAAACATGTCGGATTCTGGCATTAAAAAAGCAAAAATTCGCGTTTTTTTTCTTACTTTTGCCGCGCAAAACCCCACCCTACCCTGCGCATGTTTTTTGCGAAAACCCCATTGTTGGTCAAAGCCCTGCTGCCACAATACATCTGGCACATTCCCACCTCCGAAAAGGTAGTGTACCTGACTTTCGATGATGGCCCCATACCGGAAGCCACACCCTGGGTGCTTGACTTGCTGTTGCAATTCGGCGCTAAAGCCACTTTCTTTTGTGTCGGGGATAACGTCCGCAAACATCCGGAGGTTTTCCAGCGCATTTTACAGGAAGGCCATGCCGTAGGCAACCATACCTACAATCACCTGAATGGCTGGAAAACACAAACTTTTGATTACCTGAAAAATGTACAGCGCTGCGGACAAATGGTAGACAGTCCACTGTTCAGGCCGCCGTATGGCGCCTTGCGCCCTTCCCAAACGCGTACGCTGAAATCCCGCTACCGGATTGTCATGTGGGATGTATTGAGTGGAGATTACGACCCCGAAATTACACCAGAGCAATGTCTGGAGAATGTTCTGGACAATGTCCGGCCGGGATCCATTATCCTGTTTCACGACAGCCTCAAAGCAGAAGCCCGTATGCGGTATGCTTTGCCTAAAGTGCTGGAACAACTCGGGCAGGAGGGCTGGACCTTCCGGGCGCTGGAGAACTAATTACGGCTTTACCGCATTTCCAGTATCAGTTTTTTAACGGTATCAGGCTGAGACCACAAGACAAAATGATCGCCTTTGTCAAAGGTCTTATCCCGCAAATCCGGACAATTCACCAACATCCGGTGGGCAAAGTCTACATTGGCATAAGGCACAAGCCGGTCGTTTCGGGCATGGATGAGCAATACCGGGCAACGTATTTGCTCCCAGCCGGGCAACATGAATTCCAATTCTTTCTCCAGCGGAATAATTTCCGCATTGCTGGTCCACAAAGCTTTAGGAGTAAGCCATTTTAAGGGAGCCTTATCTACCGCTTTTTGCCACCAGGGATGCTCTTCCTGGGCAGGATCAATGGAGCCTCCGAGCAGGATTAAGCCGGCTGTTTGTTCCGGAAAATCCATGGCAAAACGGGCCACCACCGGCGCACCCAGCGAATGACCAGCCAAAAACACTTTTTGATCTGGTGCAAAGGCGTCTACCAGGGCTTTCACCGCAAGCGCCTGACGTTGCATGGATGGTTCCGGCTTGCCAAAGCCTTCCGTATAACCAAACCCCGGACGATCCAGGGCGATCATACGGAAGGCGGAAGCCATGGTTTCATCAGCCAGGTAGTCCAGAAAAGCATCTGAAGAACCGGGCGAACCGTGTACCAGCACCAAACATGGTAAGGTATCCGAAGCAGACATTGCCACTGCATGAATACGCCGGCCTGTTTGGTCTTTGACATCCAGGAAAACTGGCTCAAGTGCTGGCGCTTTTTCCTTAGCCTTTCGCTTCCATGCTGCGTCCGAAGTGCGCATAGACATGCATCCCAGCTGCACGGCCAAAAGCCAGATGAGCAATATTGCAACCAGGATGTACCACATTCGACGCATGACAGTGGTTGAAAGGATTATACTTTGGACAAGGTTTCTTTTACGAAACCGGTGAGCGCTTCGCCGCGCAACATACCCTGTTGCAGGAGCGCAAGGTTGTACAGGTATTTGGCTAATCCCTGTTTTTCGGTTTCGTCAGTGGCTTTCAGCAGTTTGTTAACAAATAGCGGATGGTTAGAGTTAATCACCACCTGATAGGAGTCTGGCATATCGCCCAGGCCCATGCCGTGCAATGCCTGCATTTCTTTCATGCGGCGCATGAATTCAGGCTTTACAATTTGAACCGGCTGTTCATCCGGCGAAAGCGCCGAAAGTTCTACACTAGCCCCGGGCTGGCCGTTTATAGCTGTTTCAAAAACTCCTTTCAAATCGTTTTGCTCTGTTTCAGACAGCACAGACTCCCGCTTGTCGTCCTTCTGCACCAACTGGTCGGTGGTTGCAGAATCCACCCGTACAAAAGTTAATCCCAGCTCGGAACGATACTCCACGTGCTGCATCCAGTGGTTGTCCAGCACCGTATCCAGTTTAAGCACATCGTAGCCACGGGCTTCTGCTGCCGCAATCTGGGCATGTTGTCCTTCGGGGTCGTTGGTGTAAATAACCACCGTTTTGCTATTTTTATCGGTCTGAGTATCCTTGATTTTATCCTTGTAATCGCTCAGCAGAAAAAACTCAGACTTGGTATTTTCCACCAGCACGAAATTTTTGGCCCTGTCTTCAAATTTAGTGTCAGAAATGATTCCATACTTCACGAATACGCCCAAATCGCGCCATTTTTGCTCAAATGCGCCGCGGTCGTTTTTGAACAGTTCGTGGAGTTTATCCGCCACTTTTTTGGTGATGTGCTCACTGATCTTCTTCACATTGCCATCTGCCTGCAGGTAAGATCTGGAAACATTCAACGGAATATCCGGAGAATCAATTACCCCGTGCAGCAATTGCAGCCATTCTGGCACTATATCGCGCACATCATCTGTAACGAAAACCTGGTTGGAGTACAGGTGGATTTTATTGCGCTGCAGTTCCATGGCGCTGCCGCCGAGTTTGGGGAAATAAAGTACGCCTGTCAGGTTGAAGGGATAATCAATGTTCAGATGTATCCAGAACATTGGCTCGCCGGCCATGGGGAAAAGCTGGCGGTAGAAGGCTTTGTAATCGGCATCGTTCAGCTCCGATGGCTGTTTTTTCCAGATCGGACGGGTTTCGTTGATGATGTTTGGCACCTCAACAGACTCTTCCTTCTTGTCGTCGCCTTCGCCTGTTTCTACATATTCTGTACGAGTACCAAATTGAATAGGGACAGGTAAGAAACGGCAATATTTATCCAGAAGTCCTTCCAGCTTGTATTTTTCCAGAAAGTCTTTGTTCTCTTCGTTGATATACAGGATAATGTCGGTGCCGCGATCCGTTTTTTCAGGCGCTGGTTCAAGCGTGTAAGAAGGGTCGCCGGCGCAGGTCCAGCGAACGGCGGCTGCACCTTCCTGCCAGGATTTGGTTACCACTTCAACCTTATCTGCCACCATGAATGCGGAGTAGAAACCCAGGCCAAAATGACCGATGATTCCGCTGTCTTTGTATTTTTCCAGAAACTCCGTGGCGCTGGAAAAAGCGATCTGATTGAGGTATTTCAGTACCTCCTCTTCGGTCATGCCAATACCACGATCGCGTATAATGAGGCGTTTTTGATCGGCTTCCTGAATGATTTCGATGGTGGTGTCGCCGATTTCATGCTTCACTTCACCGCGTTGGGCTAGTACCTGAAGTTTGGTAGTGGCGTCTACGGCGTTGGACACCAGTTCCCGCAGAAAAATTTCATGATCTGAGTAGAGAAACTTTTTGATGATGGGAAAGATATTCTCCGTTTGGACAGAAATAGTTCCGGTTTGCATAAATGTGCGTTGAGAATTAATGGTTAATGCTGACCACACAGGGTTTTCAAAGTATGTGCCATTGCAGGAATGCTGACAAAATGACCGAATCTGACAAAAAACCATCTAATAAATTGATAATGAAACACTTAAAAGATAAACAATGTCTGTAATGCAACGAAATGGCATTCATTGGCTCAAAAAAAATGTTGCACAATTGTTAATTGTGGCACAGAAGTTGCCTCTGTAAAGGCACGAACGCTGCTGCCGGTGATTGCACGGAAGCGGTTCTGAAAAACGAGAACAAACGCTTTAGAGATTAAGGTCCTTGTGGCCTTAAGCCCGTGGGCGAGGGACCAGTCCATCTGGGGGGTAGGGCTGGTCTCCTCACCACACCTTAGCCAGTCTGGCTAGCCAAGGGCTGACTTCATTTTCCCCCTTATGCTTTTCGGTTCTTTTTTTCAAAACTCGGTTCTATAATCCATTTTCATCATCATCAGTGCAGCAGCAGGTGGCCTCCTTCTTGGCCTCCTGCTTTTTTTTGCTCCCTTCCCATTCATCAGCATTGGCACTTTCCTCGTTCCTTTGCGGTATGTCAAACACATTTGGTCAAGTTTTCAGGGTAACAACCTTTGGGGAATCTCACGGTCCTGCCATTGGTTGCATAGTAGATGGGTGTCCGGCAGGCTTGTCTTTTGACCAGGCTTTTATCCAGCATGAAATGGATCGGCGCAGACCCGGGCAAAGCAGTATTGTAACCCAACGTAAGGAATCAGATACCGTGCAGGTGCTGAGTGGTGTATTTGAAGACAAAACTACCGGCGCACCGATTGCCCTGCTTATTCCCAATGAAGATCAGCGCAGCCGGGATTACGATCACCTGGCTTCGGCCTTCAGACCCAGCCATGCTGATTATACCTGGCAAAGCAAGTTTGGACACCGTGATTATCGCGGCGGCGGCAGAACCAGCGCCCGCGAAACCGCAGCAAGAGTAGCCGCCGGGGCCATTGCCAAAATGGTACTCCGGCAGGCAGGCATTTCCATTAAGGCATACGTGAGCCAGGTTGGGCACCTTGCCCTGAAACCCTCCTACCAACAGCTTGATCTTAGCCTCACAGAGCAGAATGAGGTACGCTGCCCGGACCCGGTGATGGCCATCAAAATGATCAACTTAATCAAAAAAATCCGCAAGGAAGGCGATACCATCGGAGGCGTGGTTAGTTGTATAGTACAGGGTTGCCCGGCCGGGCTGGGCGCTCCTGTGTTTGATAAATTGCACGCAGATCTGGGTAAAGCCATGCTGAGCATCAACGCCGCCAAAGGCTTTGAATACGGCTCCGGTTTTGCCGGTGTAAGCATGCGGGGCAGCGAGCACAATGATCAGTTTGTTAGCACCGCTACAACCGGGCAATTGGCCACCACCACCAACCACTCAGGCGGCATTCAGGGCGGCATTTCCAACGGTATGGATATTTACTTCAGGGTTGGATTCAAACCCGTTGCCACCATCATGCGCGAGCAGGAAAGTTTCAATACCGATGGCGAAAAGGTAGCCCTGAAAGGCAAAGGCAGGCACGATCCCTGCGTGGTACCCCGCGCTGTTCCCATTGTAGAAGCCATGGCAGCGCTCGTGCTGGCCGATCATTGGCTGCGCAGCAAGATAGTCTGATAAATACTGAGGCTGAAAAGGCCGTTTACCCTCACTACTCTTTTTATGTTCATCAACCTTGTTTCAGATACCGTTACCAAGCCCACGCCGGGCATGTTGCAAGCTATGTGGTCTGCCGAAGTAGGCGACGATGTTTTTAAAGAAGATCCTACCGCGGCGGCTTTGGAGGAAAAATGCGCGCACCTGTTCGGACAAGAAGCGGCCTTGTTTTGCCCGAGCGGAACCATGGCCAACCAGATTGCCCTGAAAGTGCATACCAGGCCCCTGGATGAGGTTATTTGCGACGAAATGAGCCATATCTACCAATATGAAGTAGGTGGGTATGCTTTTCATTCCGGCATTGGCGTTAATTTGCTCAAAGGCGAAAACGGTATCCTGACGGCGGAAATGGTGGAGGCCGCTATCAAATTACCTTTCGACTGGCTGCCAAAAAGCACTCTGGTGGTGATAGAAAACACCTGCAACAAGGGCGGAGGCAGCACCTACACCCTGGAAGCTATACGCCAGATAGGCGAAGTTTGCCGCAGGCGGCAGCTGGCGTTTCACATGGACGGCGCCAGGTTGTTCAATGCACTGATAGAAACCGGCGATACTCCGCGAGAAATTGGCAGGGAAATGGATAGCATCAGCATTTGCCTTTCCAAAGGATTGGGCGCCCCGGTAGGTTCTGTATTGATTGGCAATCAAGCCTTTATCAAAGAAGCCAGGCGCGTGCGCAAGGCCATGGGCGGTGGCATGCGGCAAATCGGGTATCTGGCAGCAGCCGGTATTTATGCCCTGGACAACCACGTAGCCAGATTGAAAGAAGATCATGAAAACGCCCGCAGGCTGGCAGCAGCCCTTGAAAACTGCCCCTGGGCAACCAATATACGACCTGTTCAGACCAATATACTGATTTTCGACCTGATAGCGCCGTTAACGCCTGCAATTTTTCTGGAAAAACTCAAAGAGAAAGGCATTCTGGCCTCAGCTTTCGGCCCACAAACCATTCGGTTTGTTACTCATTTAGATGTATCCAAAGAAATGATAGATACTGTTATAGGGCATTTGAGGTCATTTTGAGGTTATTTAGGGGGGCATTTTGGGGTCATTTGGGGGTCATTTGGGGGGCATTTGAGGGTCATTTGGGGGTCATTTGAGGGTCATTTTGGGGTCATTTAGGGGTCATTTGGGGGGCATTTGAGGGTCATTTAGGGGTCATTTGGGAGCTACAAGCATACTTAACCCTGCCAGATTTTATTATCCTGAATTTGGCTAGAATGACAAAGTCTGGTATTCAGCCCCATTCACTCACCAAAATGCCCCCCAAAATGGCCCTCAAATGACCCCAAAATGACCCCCAAATGACCCTCAAATGACCCTCAAATGACCCTCAAATGACCCTCAAATGACCCCAAAATGACCCTCAAATGCCCCTCAAATGACCCTCAAATGACCCCTAAATGACCCCAAAATGCCCCCCAAAATGACCCTCAAATGACCCCTAAATGCCCCCCCCAAATGACCCTCAAATGACCCCAAAATGACCCTCAAATGACCTCTACTTCCCTCCTCCCATTGCTTTAATCTTCTCCTCCATTTCTTTCAGGTATTGGTTGTAGGCTTCCATATTTGACTTGAAGTCGTTTACGGTGGCTTCATCTACAACCTTGGGCGCAGCAACATCCTCAGATGCAGAACCCTCCTGCTTTGCAGATCCGGATTGAAGTTCGCTCATCATGAAACCACTTTTCTCAATGATACCTTCGAGATCATTGTACATGGCATCAATTTCTGCCTTGTGTTTTGCTTTGACTTTGTCTGGCAGCCCGTCAATTTTCTGACGCATGGACAACATGGCTTCTCTGGCTGAGCTAACGCTGGTTAGGGTATTCTGTATCGCTTCGGGAGCCGCCGACACTGGTGTAGGAACAGCAGAGTTGGATATTGCAGGAGTTTGGGGCTCAGATGCAGCCTTGGGAGTATTCTGGCAGGATACCCAAATTACGGCAAGCACCAACAGGAAAAAGATTTTTTGCATGAACAACGTTATTTAATGTGACGGAGATGGCTACCCATCCCGGAAAAAAGTTTTTTAAGGGCGCAAAACTACAGCTTTCAAATAGTGTTCCATATTCGTGCAAATCTCTGCCGGAAATATTTCAGCAGAAATCAACACCTTTGTTCTGTGCGGATACAACCGGAAAGGTATTTACCCCCTCCTTACAGCTTACCTGGCCATGACCAAAACCACAAAAACAACTATTTCCATGCGATTCCCCTCACCCTTGCCGTTGGTCCCAATCTTTGGACTTTTGTTGATGCTCGGCTGCACTTACACGCTGAAAGTCAAGGATGGCCGCACAGCCTTTGACCGAAAACAGTTCTCTACAGCCATTCCATTACTGGAAAAGGAGTTTAACAAAGCCAAAACGCGCAAAGAAAAAGGCCAGTTGGCTTATATGCTGGGCGATGCACACCTCAAAACCGGCAACGATGAAAAAGCATTGCAATGGTTTGAAAACGCAGGCAATTTCAATTACGGACCGGAAGCTTTGAAAGCACAGGCTTATACCTTAAAAAAGCTGGAAAAATACCCGGCAGCCAGAGAAGCGTTTAAAAACCTGGGTATTGAAATCGGATCACCCTACGAATACCGAAAAGAAATTACCGCCTGTACCGTAGCGGAAGGCTGGCTATCTGAACGCCCCAATAATGGCTGGACTACAGATCCAGCACCCTTCAACAGCCAGCAAAACGACTTTGCCCCTGTTTGGTATTTTGATAACCGTCTGGTTTTTACCAGCGACCGCAATATGGGTACCGGCAAAGAAAACTACCTCTGGACCGGCAATAAATTCATGGATGTTTTCATTACCGAAATCAATAGCGCCAGCCCACAAACATTTGATAGTCAATGGAATACAGCCTCAAACGAAGGCACCCCCTGCTTCAATAAAGCAGCTACTGAAGCCTTTTTTGTACGCTCGGTAGGAGCATACAAGGGCGATGATGCCTTTTGCAAAATTTACCAAACAGAAAAAGGCCGGGCAGATGCACTTTGGTCGGTGCCCGTACCATTGCCTTTCCAAAAAGAAAAAATCAACTACTTCCACCCAGTGCTGAGTCCGGACGGAAATACCCTGTATTACGCTTGCAATGATCCGGAAGGATGGGGCGGATACGATCTTTGGTCGGTGCAGAAAAACCCCAAATCTGAAACCGGCTGGGACGAACCCAAGGCGTTGCCCCGAAGTGTAAACACCCCGATGAATGAGTTATTTCCTGTTTTTGATCAGGATACCCTGTATTTCGCCTCCGATGGCCATACCGGGATGGGCGGGCTGGATATTTTCCGCACCTACAAATCCGACAAAAACGCCTGGTCGCCTCCACACAACCTGAAATCGCCCATCAACAGCGGCGCCGATGATTTTGGATTCCTGGTAGATCCTAAATCAGTGACTGAGGGCAAAAAAGCCTCCAAACCCGGCGATCTGATCAAATCCGGGTATTTCACCAGCAACAGAAAAGCCGAGGGCGCAAAAGGCGGCGACGATATTTACCGGTTTGAACAGCGTATTCCGCCACCCAAGCCACCCAAAGTGGATACCGTGCCACCACAACCTCTGGCCTACAAGCTGATTCTGGAAGGATATGTTCTGGAAAAAATCTATGCAGACCCCAGCAACCCAAACAGCAAAATATTAGGCAGAAAACCGCTTTCCGGAGCAGTAGTGAAGACGGAAGGGGGCAAAAAACAGAGCTTTACAGTGAAGGAAGACGGCTTTTTCCGCATGGAACTGGCCGAAAACACCGATTATGCCTTTAATGCCAGTCTGGCAGGCTACCTGTCTAACAACGCCAGGTTCAGTACCAAAGGCATTGCCAAAGACCCGGCCAACCCGGTGCAAACCTTTGAAATAGAAATTGTGCTCGACCAGATTTTCCGCAACAAGGAAATCGTGCTGGAAAACATCTACTACGACTACGACAAATGGGATATCCGCCCGGATGCCGAGCCAACGCTCAACCGATTGGCAGAAGTATTGAAACAAAATGCAGATATCCGCATTCAGCTGGGCAGCCATACCGACTGCCGGGGCAACGATGCCTACAACCAGACCTTATCGCAACGCCGCGCACAAAGTGCTGTGAACTATCTGATTTCCAAAGGCATAGATGCCACCAGACTTTCAGCCAAAGGGTATGGCGAGAGTCAACCGGCGGTTACTTGCGCCTGCTCATCCTGCACAGAGGCAGAGCATCAGACCAACCGGCGGACAACGTTTAAGGTGGTGGAGTAGCCTTTAGCTTTTTTACTTTCAATAAGCGCTAAAACTTCAATTCATACCGAAAAGCCGGCAATACCGGCAACAGGGTAAACTGAATTGCTTTTCCCCGCACACTGCTGCCTGCATCTACATACAGGTAAAAAGGGTTGTCGCGGTTGTACATGTTATACACGCCAATTTGCATGCCGTGCCGAAAATGTTTGCCTTCCCAATGGGCATTCAAAGCAGCATCCAGCCTATGGTAAGTGGGCAACCTGTAGCCATTCACCTCTGTGTAAAAATACACATCACGGGCTACATCACCTTCCACAGACTGGTGCAGAAATTTCACGCCAGCCAGTGTAATCGGATTGCCGGAAGCAACCGCCCAGATAAGATCAGCCTCCAGCCAGTGTACAATTTGCTGTCTGAGGGTTATTTTTAAATCATGTCTGCGGTCAAAACGGAACGGAAAGGGACGTCCGGCGTTCAAATCCGGGAAAAAGCGTTCTGTTTGGGAAAGTGTATACGCAAGAGAACCACGGAACCGCCCCTTGGTTTTTTCCAGATTAAACTCCAGCCCCCGGCTCGAACCGGAGCCTACGGCAATCCGGTCTTCCCAGCCACTGGCATCCACGGCGCCACCCGAGAGCAAAGCGTCGTTGGCAGCAATAAAAGTGAGCACTCTGGGCATTTTTTTGGTATAAGCCTCCAGTTGTACCGCCCATTTACCGCGCTTGAATCCAATACCCGCCGAGGTTTGCCACACAATTTCCGGAGGAACCCTGCGCGTACTGGGCACCCACAACTCAAAAGGCAAACTCACATTGAAGGTGCCAATCTGGTGCAGGTTCTGAGCCATTCTATGCCAGCCAACCCATTGACTCCAGCCGGAAGGCGCATCCCGCCTGAGGCGTATCCGGGGCTGCAACAAGCGGTAATTCGTGTTTTTGGTTTGAAAAACAGAACCATTCAATCCTGATTCCAGCCTGAAATATTTACCAAAATCCCATTCCGCATCAATGTAACCTTCCGTTTCGTCGGCATCCAGACGCTCGTTGTTCAACAGGATATTGGCCAGTGAATCCACGTTTTCCTGCGTCTGACCCGGCTGCAGGAAGTTGGCCGATAAGGCTCCCGGCTGAAATCCATGCGAAGTAAAAGAAAAGCCCCACCTAAGGGTCAGATCTTCTGATGTGTAAAAGGTAAAATCCGTTTTGCCCGACCAATCGCGGATAAGGGTCTGGTACGACTGACCATAATCCGCCAAAACAAACTGCTTGCCGTTTGGATACAGGATATTAGATTTGAAAGCCAGGGTGCTTTGGTAAAAGAACCGGCTATAGCGCAGGGTAGTATTGGTAAACAGGTTTTCCCGCAGCAAATGGTTCCAGCGCAATGCAGCTATATTATTACCCCAATCTGTCTTGAGTTTAGACTCATCCGTGATGTAACCATTCGGATCATCGTAGTTTTGGATGAAGGCATTTTGAAACAAATCGCCGCCCTGATACAAGGAAAAAAAGACCCGGTCGTGATCGCCAATGGTATAATTCAGCTTCAGGTTGAGGTCAAAAAAACGGTATTTGATATCGTCGCCGGAAAACGTGAGCAAATTGCCCCGTTTGCTGAAAAAGTCTACCCAGGGATCAAAATACGTCATTCGCCCTCCCAGCAAAAAGGAGCCCTTATCTTTTTTCAAAGGCCCTTCCGTGAGCGCGGATGCCGCAAAAAGCCCGGTCGACACCTCACTTCTGAACCTTTGGGAATCGCCGTCGCGTGTGCGCACATCGAGTACTGAAGAGGCCCGGCCGCTGTACCTGGCAGGAAAATCTCCTTTCCACAACCGCACACTGCTCACCGTGGAAGGATTGTAAATGGAAAACAAACCCAGTGCATGGCTCGGACTGTAAACGGGCACATCATCCAGAAGGAACAAATTTTGGTCGGCGTTGCCGCCCCGCACGTGCAAGCCACCCAGGCCGTCAGCGCCGGTTTGAATGCCGGATTGCAGCGCTGTTTGCCGCAGCAAATCGGCTTCCCCGCCAGGCATGGGTAAGGCACGCAAGCCCTTGAGGTCCAGGTAAACCGGGCTGCCGCTCTTGCTTTCCCGGGTTTCCTGTTCGGCATTGGCGCTCACCAATACTTCCTGCAACAGTGAGGACGATTTCAGTCGGACGCGGATAATCTTGTCTATCAGTACCTCCACGGGCAATTGCTGCGACTGATAGCCCACATAAGATATCTGAAGCATGTGCGCGCCTTCTTCCAGTTTCAAACTAAAAAAACCAAATTCATTGGTAATTGCCCTCGCGCCCTGTTCCGGGTTTTCCTGCAACACTCGCACCCCGGCCCCAATGAGTCGCTCTCCGGTTTCGGCATCCTGCACGTAACCACTCAAGGTGTGTTTGACCAACTTGCGGTACACCACGATCTGATCGTCGAGCAACCGGTAATTCACCCGGCCGCAGGGAATAATTGACTGCAGAATTTGCTCCAGAGGTTCCTGTTTGAACTCCAGTTGAAGGGCAGGGCAATCCTCAAAAAACCGGTTGCTGAATACAATGTTTATACCGCTTTGTTTACTCAAAGCTACCAGAGCATCGGCGGGTTTACAATCACGACAAACAAAATCCACCGGGTTGGACAGCAGCGTTTGTGCCTCCATTATCCGAATCAGGCCTGTAAACAGCCAAATTAAGGCAGATTTGTTCGGTGTCATGAATCAGGTGGTAAGGTCGGTGTAATTTACTTCCTTTGAAAAAGTAATCGACCGATTTAACAGAAGCTTGTGTGCATACCGCAAGGTTCGGTTGCTTGCTTACTTTGATTAACCCTACTTTTGTCGCCTGTTTTCAAACCATTCCCTGCATTGGCCACATCCGATTCCATCAGTTCTGCAGCCCGGGTAGGCATCACCGGAGGCATTGGCAGCGGCAAAACCACCGTATGCCAGATTTTCCAGGAAGCCCTGGGCATTCCCGTTTTTTACGCCGATACCGAAGCCAAAAGGCTCATTGTGGAAGACCCAGACCTCAGGAAAGGCATAACGGAGCTTTTGGGCGCCGGGGCTTACACCGGGGAGGGGCAGTACAACCGGGCTTATGTAGCGTCTATTGTATTTTCCCAGCCGGAAAAGCTGGCGGCACTGAACGCTCTGGTACATCCTGCGGTGGAAAAAGCCAGTCTGGCCTGGCATCAGGAACAAAGCCAAAAAGGCGCCGTTTACACCCTCAAGGAAGCTGCCCTGATGGTAGAAAGCGGAAGCCACCTGCACCTGGATTTTCTTATTGTAGTAAGCGCCCCGGAGCCTCTGCGCATTCAAAGGGTGGTGCAACGCGATGGACTAAGCGCAGAGCAGGTTCAGGCGCGTATACGCGGGCAACTGCCTGAAGCCGACAAACTGGCACTCGCCGATTTTGTGGTGTATAACGACGGCCAGCACCTGCTTTTGCCCCAGATTTGGCAAATTCATCAGCAAATTCTGACCAGCCTCAAATCACAAAGTTGACCGGCTCGTCGAACGGCCGGGTGCGCACCTTAACCTGACTTTGGTGCAATACCACGGAATACGGCGGTACGCTCTCTGTCAGCCAGGAGTTGCCGCCTATAACTGAATCGTGCCCAATGACCGTTTTACCACCCAAAATGGTACAATTGGCATACAGCACACAATTATCTTCAATAGTTGGATGGCGTTTTACATTGGCCAGCGACTTATCTACCTGCAAAGCGCCGAGTGTGACGCCCTGGTAAATCTTCACGTTATTGCCTATGGTGGCGGTGGCGCCAATGACCACCCCTGTGCCGTGGTCAATGAAAAAAGACCGGCCAATGGTGGCGCCCGGATGAATATCTATGCCGGTTTTACCGTGTACATGTTCTGCAAAAAAACGCGGAAGCATGGGCGTTCCCAGCCGGTACAACAAATTGGAAATACGGTAATTGGCAATGGCGTAAAAGCCCGGGTAAGTAGCAATCACCTCTTCGATGCAGGTGGCCGCCGGATCGAAAGCATAAAACGCCTGGGCATCTTCCAAAAGCATATCGTAAACAGCAGGCAATTCGTCAAAAAAGCCATTGGCAATAGTGCCCACCGATTCTCCCCCATCCTTGGTGAGCGGGTACAGGAGCTTCATTAAGTCGTGTCGCAACAAAGCATATTGCACCCTTGCCGGCTTGGGGTCTTCACTCAGCATGGGAAAGAGGAAGTAAAACAAAGCATCGGCGAGCCGTTGGGCTTCTGCCTTGGGCGGGATTTGAACATTTTGTGTAATAGACTGATGTTCAAGTGTTTGAAAGAAATTTTCGAGATGCAATTTCATGTGAATGGGTATTTATGCTGACAGCTAATCAGTTCTGTAATCTGATATGCAAACAAAGCCCCCTTTCCCGTGTCCGGAAAAGGGGGCTTTGTTGCGGTGTAAAGCTTGGAATTTGCTTAAATGCCAACCAACGCCTGTCCCTTTTCCGGAAAGGATGGATAACAACAGCAACAACAGGTGGCCAAAAAGTTCATTCGCATCAGGTATAGAACCAATTATCAGGCCAAAGAAAAGGTTTTTATTAAAATCGGCAGACATATTTTCGAGTCTTTCGACCTTTGCCCCTCAACCAGGGCATAGCCAAATTGGTTTACCCATTATTTTACACAACACACACAGCATGCTGCAACTGCCAAGATTGAAACATACAGACTCCGGCAATTTTTTCCTCATTGCGGGTCCCTGCGCCATCGAAGGCGAACAAATGGCCATGGATATTGCCGGCCAGGTTTCCGAAATCTGCGACCGACTGAAAATTCCGTACATATTTAAAGGTTCATATCGAAAAGCCAATCGTAGTAAAAAGGATTCGTTTACCGGCATTGGCGATGAAAAAGCCCTGGCTATTCTGAAAAAAATCGGGGAGCATTACCAGGTGCCCACTACTACTGACATTCACACGGAGCCTGAAGCAGCCCTGGCCGCGGCTTCCGTGGATATTTTGCAAATACCGGCTTTCCTTTGCCGGCAAACCAGTTTGCTGGTGGCTGCTGCTCAAACCGGCAAGGTGGTAAACATCAAAAAAGGACAATTTGTGAGTCCGGAATCCATCCGGTTTGCCGCCGAAAAAGTGCAGGAAGAAGGCAATCCGAACGTCATTTTGACGGAACGGGGTACCACCTTTGGCTACCAGGATTTGATTGTAGATTTCAGGGGAATTCCTACCATGCGCTCCTTTGGGGTGCCTGTAGTGCTTGATTGCACCCATTCCCTGCAACAACCCAACCAAAGCAGCGGCGTTACCGGCGGCCGGCCAGCCCTGATTGAAACCATTGCGCGTGCGGGCATTGCCACCGGCGCTGATGGTTTGTTCATTGAGACACACCCTCGTCCATCAGAAGCCAAATCAGATGGCGCCAACATGCTTCCACTCAGTGAGTTGGAGCGCATTTTGGAAAAGCTGGTCCGGATTCGGCAGGCCATTCAATAACCCCTCACCTTCTACTGCCAAAAACAATCTTACTCCTTCATGGACACACAGGTTATCCTTGATAAATCCATTGCCCTGGCCTGGGAATACGGCCCCAAAACCTTAGCTGCATTAACCATTTTGTTTGGCGGGCTTTGGATTATACGCCGTTTGAGCAATGGTTTTGAGCATTTTCTGAAAGCGCGGAAAGTGGACGAAGGGTTGCGCCCTTTCTTTACCTCCCTGGTGGATACGGGCATGAAAATAGCCCTGATCCTGATGGTTGCCAGCATGGTGGGCATCGCTACCACTTCTTTCATTGCTATATTTTCGGCTATTGCTTTCTCTGTAGGATTAGCGTTGCAAGGCAGTTTAGGCAATTTTGCCAGTGGCGTATTGATTCTGCTGTTCCGGCCATTCAAGGTGGGCGATTATTTAACAGTGGCTGATAAAACCGGCAAAGTGGTGGAAATACAGATTTTCAGCACGATTTTGAGGACCCCAACAGGCAAAAAAATCATCATTCCAAACGGAAAAATGACGGAAGGCCCCATTGAAAACATTGCCGACAGCAGCGAGGTACAGGTAGAACTCACCATGTTGCTGCAACCCGGTGTGCCAATCTTGAAAGTGCAACAAGCTGCCCAGGAAGCTGCGGGCAAATGTCCACACGCTTTACCGGATAAGCCTGTAGAAGTTAAAGTAGCCGGCCTGACCCGGGATGATATGAAAACCCAGGTGGCCGTTTGGACCCTGGGGCAGCACTACGAAGATACCGTGCCACATTTTTATGAGGCATTGCGTACCACTTTCCAGGAAGCCGGCATTGAACTGGCTAAGGAAAGGCGTAAAGAGACGGTGTAATCTGGTCGAAATGTTAACCTTTTTTTATAGCGCCGGCAGTATTCGGGCAATGCCTGTACTTTCGTGACGTTTGTATATACCCAGAACATTCACCGCCCATTCAACTCAATTTTTTTGTGCAAGCCATGCAAAACAAATTAATCCTGCTGAGCATCCTGCTATTGGGAACACTCACCTTAGCGGCTCAGGGCTCCGGCTCGTCCAAAAGCAAATCCAAAGACAGGTTCCGGGAGAAAGACGACCGACGGTATCCGGTAAAGATTGATAATCCTGCTAACCTAAATCAGCCAGGTACGGATTATGCACCTGTCATCTACGATAACGGGATACTGTTTGTTTCAGCCCGGGGCAAAAAAGGTCCAAAAAGCGATCGAACCGGAGAAACATTCGAGGCACACTACCTGTCTACCTTCGACCGGGCTGGCAATTTGGTTGCAGCAAACAAATTTGAGTTCAACGCCAGCAAAAAATCCGATTTTCACGAAGGCCCCGTAGCGTTTACCCGCGATTTCAAAACGGCATTTGTAACCCGCAACAACAATGATGATGGCGTTTTACGGGGTGGCAAAAACGGCAAATCTTCCATGAAGATTTACCAGATGTCTTACGGGTTCCCGGATTGGACTCCTCCCATTGATCTGCCGTTTAACAGCGACGATTATTCCTGCATGCACCCCAGCCTGAGTGTGGATGAAAAATGGTTGTTTTTTGCCTCCGACATGCCCGGTGGAAGCGGAGGTTTTGATCTGTACGCGGTAGAGAGACTGGGTGAAAATCAATGGGGCGAGCCCATCAACCTGGGCCCGGGCATCAACACAGAAAAGCAGGACCTCTTTCCCTTTATGAGCCAGTACGGATCCTTGTTCTTTGCCTCCAATGGCAGATCCAACAATCTTGGCGGTATGGATATTTACTTTGTCAACAATCCGCTGGAAAAAAGTGAAGAGAAAGAAGTAGTTAACCTGGGGGAACCATTCAATACTCCAGAAGATGATTACAGTTTCATAACAGATCCTGACGGGCACACTGGCTATTTTGCCAGCAACCGGAAAGACAACAATTATGGGAAAACTGATATCTACTATTTTTCTGCACCAAGAGGTTTGGAAGGCACCGGGAAACCCGAAACTAATCGGGCCAAAATTAGTGTCATTGACGATAAAACCGGACTTCCCCTGCAGGGAGCAGAAATCCGCATTTTCCAGCCAACTGACGATGGTTTCATTTCCGGCAATAACGACTTCTACGATTTCGACTATGAGCCAGACCCGGACCGCCCAGATGTTTTCACTTTCAAACTGGTGAGAAAAGACGCCAAAGACATGGGTAAACCGGATTTATATGCCAATGCAGAAGGTTATGCCCAAACGGATTTCACCCGCTACCGTAACTATCTGGTAATGGTTAGTGCAAAGGGTTATACCTCCCGCGACCGCTTTATGGTGGTTGATTCCGAGGATGAGCTGAACCTGAGTTTCAAAATGAAAGAAGCGCCTCCGTGCCTGCGGGCAGGCGGCGTAGTGCTCACCACAGAGCACAATACCCGTATAGCCAATGCCAGCATTCGCTTTGAGCACCGGGCAACAGGCGCCATTGAAACCGCCCGTACCACCCGAAACGGGGAATTCGATGTGTGCTTGTCTAAAGATGGAGAATGGATTGCCAAGGTAGAGCTGAAAGGATTCCGGGCAGAAACCTACAGGGTTAATGCCTCCAGGGGCAATGCGGCTTACGACGAGATCCGTTTGAAACCGCTTACAGAAGGTTTGACCATTGCCGAAACCATGCCGCTGGCCAATGGTTTGCTGGAAGGCTCTGTTTTCATTTTGGATAAAATCTTCTACGAAAAGGATAAAGCCACCCTGAACCAGGGCGCTGTTCGTCACCTGGAAGCCTGGCTGCAGCACATGAGCAATTATCCGGAAATGGAAATTGAAATTACCGCTCATACGGATGTTCGTGGCGACGAACAGATGAACATGGTACTAACCGAGGTGCGCGCTAAAAATGCTAAAACTTACCTCGTGGCAAAAGGCATCAATGAAGCCCGGATTAAGGCCGTAGGTAAAGGCGAAACACAACCGCGTAACCATTGCGTGGAAAGCGCCGAATGTTCGGATGAAGAACACCAGCAGAACAACCGCCTGGAAATCAAGATCAAACGCCTCGGTCCTCCGAGAACTTGATTGGGGGTGTTAGACTGCCGGACGTTGGACTTGGGCTCGATGTAGTTGAAAGAATCAATTACCCCGAGCCCAGATCCAACGTCTAAAATCCAGCATTCAAACGTCCAGCCATCCGTCTCCGTTTTGTCAAATAATGCATAGGAACTGAACGAAACAGGCATATTGGGGTTAATACCTTATCTTTGCCTGCTATTTGAACAAAAACGTTCCGTCCAGTCATGCTTTCGCGTCTATTCTCCCTTTTATTGTTGGGCATGCCCCTTTTAGTCAATGCCACCGGCGATGAGCCCAATGACGCCTCTAAAGCTGATACAGACGGACCACATGTATTTTACCGGGGCAGCAAGATTCAGGTAAAGTACATCTTGCGCAGGGACTCCGGTGTGGTGGCTAAATCACTGGATTATGCCAATAAAAAAGAGATTTCACTTACCTGCCAGGTTCCAAAAACCGGAGATTCCTTCTCTTTTCTGCTAAAGGATGAGTTGCAGCCTGAGGCCTGCATCTATCCGGCTGCTCCACGGATTTTAGCACTTTCTGACATAGAGGGCGACTTCCTGGGCTTCAAAACCATGCTGCAGGGTGCTGGCGTAATAGACGCTTCACTCAACTGGAGTTATGGAGATGGCCATCTGGTGTTGCTGGGCGACTACTTTGACCGTGGCCTTCAGGTAACAGAATGTCTGTGGTTGATTTACAAACTGGAATCTGAAGCCGAAGCTGCCGGGGGCAAAGTCCATTTCATTTTGGGCAACCATGAAATCCTGAATCTGCAAGGCAACAGTGCATATGTGCGGCGCAAATACCTGGAAAATGCACGTTTAATTGGTGAAGATTACAAGGTTTGGTTTGACCGTAATTCTGAATTGGGACGCTGGCTGCGCACTAAAAATGCCATTGAAAAAGTTGGCGATTACGTTTTTTGCCACGGTGGTATAAGCCCTGAGCTTGCGCGCACACGCCTGAGTCTGGCAGAAATCAACAAAATCTGTCGCCAGAACCTGGGCAAAGCACAGGAAGACATACTAAGCGAGCAGGCCAAAGCTGTTTTTGACCTGCAAACCGGAATTTTCTGGTATCGCGGCGCAGCGCGCAACCTGGCCTCCGATGCCGAAATCACGTATGCGTTGCAGTTTGCAGGCGCCAAACGAATGGTTATAGGCCATACGCTTCAACCGGATCTAACCGCCAATTACCACGGCCGGGTGATTTGTATTGATTTATACCATGAGGAGAACCTGCGCCAGGGCTTTATGAAAACCCTGCTTATTGAAGATGGATTTTGTTACTCCCTCAACAACCGTGGGGAAAAATCCTCGCTCTTCAGCGTTTCCTTCCCGCGCAAATCGGAGTAATACTGGAATCACTTACAGCATAGCCTGCACAGCCTGCAGAACCTGCAACTGATTGCGGGCCCTAACCAGATTGTGTTCCGGGTAGGCAATTTTGTAATAAACATCCCCCGCAACCCAGTCTGTCAGAAACCGAAGCGCCTGCTCCCCGATTATCCAGGCTCCGCCAGTCAACAAATGCTCTCGCTCGGTATCAGCAATGAAATCGCCGGTTTGCGACAGGAATCCGTCTTTCAAAGCTTCCAGAATCTCCCTGCGCATGCCCGGATGCTCCCGGCCATCTTCAGATATATTGGGCACGAAAGTGCGCACCATATCTCCAAAATCAGACAATATGGTTCCGGGCATAACCGTGTCCAGGTCAATAACAGCCCTGGCCAGGTGCGTTTTTTCGTCGAACAACACGTTTCCCGCCTTGGTATCGTTGTGCGCCACCCGAAGCGGCAGAGCCCCGCTTTGTTTCAATCCACTAATCAAATCAAATAAGGGTTTGGCCGCAAACATGGCTTTTATTTCCTCCTGAACGCCCTTTACACGTCCCACCGGATCCTTTTCCAAAACCTCCAGAAACACGGCCCATCTTTGGTCTGTGTCGTGAAAACCCGGGATGGTTTCAGCAAGGGTATCTGCCGGAAAATGTCGCAGGGCGCGGGCAAAAGCCCCGTAAGCCTTTGCAGCCTCCCGGGCAATTTCAGGCGTGGCCAGCCCTTCCGGTGTGTAGGAATGGCCGATGTAAGGAAACGCACGCCAGAAATTACCCTGTGCATCTTCGATCAAAAAAGCGCCGCTATTGGCGGGTAACGGCACGGGTACTTCTAAAGGATAATCCTGCGCCAATAGGTACTGGCATACCTTCAGGGTGTTTTCCATCACCATCTCCGGCTGCTTAAAAACCTGGTGGTTTAAGCGCTGAATAATGATGGATTGCCCTCTACCCTCCAGACTAAAATCCAGTCGGTAAGTATCGTTAATGTTACCGTTGCCTACGGGCTCAGGAGCGCCATGGGTTGCAGCATCCGGGATGAACTGCTTTATGATTTGAACATCCATGCCTATTTGATTCTGATCAAATCTATGCCCGATTCCCGAACCATACGGTTCAGTGCCGGGAGTTCAGTTTGTTTGATGTTTTTCCAGGCATTTAACTGCTCATCCGTCAATCGGAACAGCATTTCCCGCACCGCAATGGCTTGATCTGTGGGCGGAAAATCGCCTTCCACTGTTTGGCCCATGAGGTTAGCCAGCTTGTCGTTCAACCGAACCGGGTAATTAAGCGGATCCTGGCTGCTCCGATTTTTGGTTTGATACAAGGCTTCTTCAATACGGGTCATGCTGGAATCCAGGCGGGCAATCATGTCTTTAACAGGCTTGACAGACTCACCTTTGGGTATTCCGGAGTTCAAACTCTTGATTTGATTGCGCACATTCCGGATTTCCTTGATGCTCCGGTGTGCTTCTGTCAACTTGGCGCCAACCGATTGCACAAACTCAAACTGCCGGGCAAAACCATCGGCTGTGGCGCCGGAACGCGGATCGGGCAGGATACGGAAAGGTTGCTCTTCTGTTTTTCCGGCGGCGCTCACTCGCACCTTATAGGCGCCCGGCACTGCTTTGGGGCCTTCCAGATCATAACTCCAAAGGATCATACCCTCAAATTTCTCCGCATCAGGGTAACGATGGTTCCACAGAAAGGTGTTGCCGCCTGCTTTTAAATCAGAGAGTTTACCGCCCTTGTTTTCCCAGGCTGCCGGCAAGGTTTGATTGGTAAACAATTTGATGGTATCGCCGTCTGCTTCCAGCACTGCCAGCCAAATGGTATCCTTTTCTGTTGGTTTGTTTTTCAGGTAAAAATGGATTGCCGTTCCGTTGGGATGGTTCTCACCACTGGTCTTGGAGCCCTTGCCCGAACCGCCGCGCATCCGGTATGCATTGGCTGGCTGGAACAAATGCAGCGGTTTTTGTGCCAGATCACCCTTGCTCAAAAAATCTGGCGACGCCATGATTTGATGCAAGGGTGTTAGGTCGTCTATAATCCAGAATGCACGCCCTTGCGTGGCCACAATGAGGTGATCCTCTTTAATGGTCAGGTCTGTAATGGGCACTGTGGGCAGGTTCTGCTGAAATTTTTGCCAGTTTTTGCCATCGGTGAAACTTATGTACATGCCTTGCTCCGTGCCGGCGTACAGCAATCCCTGGCGTTTGGGATCTGCCCTGACTACCCTTGTAAAGTCTTCCTCGCTAATGCCATCGGTAATTTTTGTCCAGGTTTTACCAAAGTCTCTGGTTCGGAAAAGATATGGGCGGTAGTCGCCCTGTTTGTATCCGGTACAAGCCAGGTAACAACCGCCATCCAGATGCGGATCCGGTTCCAATGAATTAACCATGGTCCATTTGGGCAGGTCCGGAGGTGTCACATTGGTCCAGTTTTTTCCGCCATCTCTGGAAATATGCACCAGCCCGTCATCACTGCCGGTCCAAAGCAGGTCTTTTACCCTGGGACTTTCAGCCGCAGCAAAAATGGTGCAGTAATACTCCACGCTGGTGTTATCCTGTGTGATAGGCCCGCCGGAAGATTTCTGCCGACTCTTGTCATTCGTTGTCAGGTCTGGCGAAATGGTTTCCCAGCTTTGTCCTTCATTCCGACTCACATGGAGAAAGTTGGAAGCTGCGTAAAGTTTATTGGGGTCGTGCGGACTAAAGAACAAGGGGTAATTCCATTGAAAGCGATATCTGGCATCCTCGGCCCCGTGTCCCATGTTGTCTTCAGGCCACACATTGATGGGGCGACTCGTTTTGTTCAGGTGGTCAATACGACTCATAAATCCATGATACTCACCCCCGTAAACGATGTCGTTGTTTTCAGGGTCTACGGCAATATGGCCGCTTTCTCCGCCGGCTGTTGACTCAAAATCCCGGTCGGTGATGGCGCCGCCATCGGTCCGGTGAAAAATACGGACACTGGAGTTATCCTGTTGTGCACCGTAAATCCGGAAAGGAAAATGGTTGTCGGTAGTTACCCGGTAAAACTGGGCAGTAGGCTGGTTATGGTAGGTACTCCAGGTTTCGCCGCCATCGTAACTGATTTGAGCGCCACCATCGTCGCCAATAATCATACGTTTGGGATCTTCCGGCGCCACCCAAAAATCGTGGTGATCGCCATGAGGGGCATACTTGGACTGGAACGTTTTGCCCCCGTCTTTAGAGCGGTGATAGGCTACGTTCATCACATATACCATTTCCTCGTCTTTGGAATCAGCATAAATCCGGGTGTAATACCAGGCGCGTTGCCGCAAATTCCGGTCTTCGTTCACCTTTACCCAGGTTTTGCCGCCATCATCCGAACGGAATACGCCACCAGTCTGACTTTCCACAATGGCCCATACCCGATCTGGTTTTACCGGACTCACCGTCACGCCAATAATGCCAATTGTATCGGTAGGCATACCCTCATTGCGTGTTAGTTCCATCCAGGTATCTCCGCCGTCTGTGCTTTTCCAAAGACTGGAGCCGGCCCCGCCGCTGGATAAATCATAGGGCGTACGGCGTATTTTCCAAAATGAGGCATAAATGATGCGTGGGTTGGTAGGATCCAGACAAACATCCACGGCGCCTGCCTGATTGCTGACAAAATGTATGCGCTGCCAGGTTTTGCCCCCGTCGCGGGTTCGATACAGGCCCCGTTCATCCGTATCTTTAAACAAATCGCCTAAAACGGCTGCATAGGCTATATCGGCATTGGCCGGGTGCACTTTGATACGTGGAATATGCCTGCTGTTTTTCAAACCAACAGATTTCCAGGTACGTCCGGCGTCTTCACTTTTCCACATACCTGTGCCCGCGCTCACGTTACCGCGCACGGTACATTCCCCGCCGCCCACGTAAATCACATTATGATCGGAAGGCGCTACTTCAATGGCGCCAACACTGCCTCCAAAAAAGCCGTCAGAGATGTTTTCCCAGGTGCGGCCGCCATCAGTAGTGCGCCAAACCCCGCCTCCTGTTGCACCAAAATAAAACAGATTAGGCTTGCCGGCCACGCCTGTTACCGCCGCAGAGCGTCCACCCCGAAACGGGCCTACATTCCGGTATTGCATAACAGTTAACAGCTGTTCAGAAACTACAGGGGTGGACGTCGGACTTGGGGCCGCTGGCTTGTTTCTTTGTGCCAACAAAGGGAAAAAGAACAAACAACAAGCTGCCAGGAGTAAGTAATGTTTCATGATTGTGAAGAAAAATTAGGGCTGCAAGGATAACAAAAATCATCTGACTTCCTGTACCAATACGACGAGTACCCGTACCCTGCGTTAAAAACGACAAGCGGCCACCTGTGTTTACAGGCAGCCGCTTGTTATCTTTTATGCTAAGCTATTAAATCTTGACGATCTTAAGCGTCTTCACCTCGCCGTTTCCGAACCGGATTTTGGCCATGTAAATGCCTGAAGGCAGGTCTTGTACCGGAAGATCTTCCAGGTGCATTTTGCCGGCAGGGATGGTAATGGTGTGCAATACCGCGCCGTTGGTAGCTGTGATTTGAATCACTACATCTTCATCGTAAGAAATAGCGTTCATGATGCGCAGGCTTTTCACCACCGGATTCGGTGCAATCAACACACCATTAGATGGGGAGAACTGCACTTCAATAGCACGGATTTCAGAGAAGGCCTGCTGACCCATGCTGCTCAGGCGACGAATACGGTAGAAGTTGCGGCCAATAGCCGGAGTTTCGTGCATGAAGCTGTATTCGTTCGGATTTACAGCATCCTGTTTACCCATGAGGGTAGTCACGTTGGTCCAGCTTTGCATGTCGGTGGAGTGTTGCACCGTGTAGGAATACTCTGTGGCTTCAGGCAAGGTGGTCCAGTTAACCAGCACACCGGTTTGACCGGTTTGTTGCAGGTTGAAGTTCAGGTTGAAACCATCGCAGCCCGGAGTACCGGCAGGCAATACGGTGATGGTTACAATATTGGACTCCAGGAAAGGACAGCCTTCGCGGCGGGCGCAACGCATGAATTTAGCCGTTTCGAACAATGGGCCCGGAGCATAGCTGGAGCCGGTAGCGCCAGGGATAGCCACCCATTCCGGTGGAGCCTGTCCGATCTGGATGAACTGCATCCACAGGTACTGGATCTGACCGCTACCGCCCACAGGAGGTACTGTTTCTGTAATTGGCGCAGGCGTTTCGCCTTCGCAAATGGTTTGGCTGCAGCAAATTACACCGGCATTGGTGATGTTTTCACAAATGGTGTGAATACCTGCATCAAAGCACAAATCGTCTGGCTGACCGGCAACGATGGTGAAAGGATCCGTTTTACCATTGGATTTCACGTCGCTGTCTTTGCAGTCGTTGTTAACCCAGTCTTTTTTGGTCCATTGGTAGCCCAGCGGTTTGTTGCTGAATTCCAGCACATAAGTGCCAGGCACTACGCAGTTGAAGAAGTAGAAACCGGCGTTATTGGTTGTGGTAGTTTCCACCACCACATCGTCTGGCGTACCAAATGCGCCATCAGGCCCTGCTTTCACCAGTTTCACCTGAATATTAGGCACACCGGTTTCGAGGGTTGGGTGCTGGAAGCCGTTTTGGTCATCGTCGTACCATACCCAGTCGCCAATTTTAATACCATTGCTTGTTGAGCCGATGGTTACGGTGGCGGTGGCGGTACAGTTATTGGCATCTTTTACGGTAACAGTATAGCTGCCTGCCGGGAGGTTAACAGCCGTAGCCGTGGTTTCACCATTGCTCCAGTTGTACATGTAAGCCGGAGTACCGCCGGAAACGCTGGCCGTTGCGCTACCCGGAGTAGAGCAGTTTGCATTGGAAGAAGCTACAATCACCACGTTTGGCGCTTGTGAAGAACCAATGGTTACTGAGGTAGTTGCGGTACAACCGGCAGCATCGGTAACAGTTACGGTGTATACGCCTGCGCCCAGGTTGCTGATGGTAGCTGTTGTGGTCATACCCGGGTTGCTCCACTTGTAGGTGTAGTTTGGGGTACCACCGGAAACAGACACTGTAGCAGAGCCGGTATTGTTGCCGCAGGCAGAAGGTGTGCTGCTGGAAATAACGGCCACCGGCGCATTAGGCACAGTGATGGTAGCCATGCCTACTGCAGAGCAGTTGTTGGCATCAGTAACCGTAACACTGTGGGTGCCAGGAGGCAGGTTGGTAGCCACAGAAGTGGTTTGACCACCTGCTGAAGCAGACCACAGATAGATGTAAGGCGTAGTGCCGCCGGTAGCCACTGCTGTAGCAGTGCCGCCGGAAACGCAGGTTGCCTGGTTATTAATCACTACAGAAACACTTGGTCCCTGAGATTGGTCGATGGTTACGGTGGCCACAGCTGTGCAGCCGGAAGCATCGGTTACTGTTACGCTGTGTTGTCCGGCCAACAGGTTAGTGGCGGTAGGAGTGGTCTGATTGTTATCCCACTTAAAGGTATAAGGTGGAACACCGCCGGATGCAGATACGGTAGCCGTACCGCCGGTAAGACAAGTTGCCGGGCTGGTAGGTGTAGCAACCGGGACAATTGGCGTGGCTGGAAGGATATTGCCAGAACCCAGACCCTGACAACCAGTTGTTATATCAACCACCGTCACTTTATGTGTACCCGCAGAGAGATTGGTAGCTATTGCAGTAGTTTGGCCATTATCCCAGGTATAGGCATAATTTGAAGTACCACCAGTAGCCACTGCTGTAGCGCTTCCGCCAACGAGACAACCAGCCGGGAGCGTCGGTATCACATCTACCGTAAGCGCAATGCTATTAGTGCCCACTACTACTGAGCTGCTGCAGGTGCAGCCATTGGCATCGGTAACGGTAACGGTATAGGTACCGGCGGGGACAGCAATGCTTGGCGTTGATTGGCCATTGAACCATAGGATACTGTAAGGAGCGGTTCCGCCTGTTACAGAAATGGTTGCTGTGCCATTCAGGCCGCAGTTGGCTGGAATGGAAGACGGAGAACAAACCAGCGCAGCCGGCTCTTCAAGGGTTGCAGAGGCAACGTTGGAACAGCCTGTAGCCACGTCTGTAACCGTAACTGTGTAGGTGCCAGGGCCAAGATTGGTAATATCTGCCGTGGTTCCGCCATTGCTCCAGATATAGGTGTATGGTCCAATGCCCGACATGGTGCTCACGTGAGCCCAGCCGTTGTTGGCGCCAAAACAGGTAATTTCCTGGTAAACGGTATCCATCAGCCAGATTCCTTCGTTCCAGAAGCCAACTTCAAAGCTGCCGGAGGCTGTGCATCCATTAGCATCTGTAACCGTTACGGTGTAAGTGGCTGCTGCGAGGTTGTTGATTTGCGGGGTGATGCCACCGTTGCTCCACAAATAGGTGTAAGGTGGTGTACCGCCGTTGGGTGTAACGGCAGCCCAGCCATCTGGTGCGTTGCCACAAATTTGGCTTTGACCAAAAACCGTAACGCCAAGAGGAGTAGGTTCGGTGATGTTGATACAGGCCGTGCCGGTACCCAGGTCAATATCGGTTACCGTAACGCAATAGTTGCCCGGGCCGAGATTGGTGATGGTTTGCGTGGTAGCACCGTTGCTCCACAAATATGTGTACGGGAACCAGCCTCCGGAAGGATTGGCTGTTGCCGTACCGTTGTGGTCACCGTGGCAGGTGATATTTGTTCCGGTAAGCGTTACCTGAACTTGTGCCTGGACAAAAGTGGCTGAAGCCGAGGCAAGCAGGATTGCGAAGACGGGAATAAACCGAAAAATGGATTTTGTTAGCTTTTGTCCCATGGGAATCAAGGTTATTTATGTAATCGGAATGGTTTTGTTGCAAGTAGTTTACAGCAAAAGACAGGCCACTTCTTCAGTAACCAAATTCTTTTCAGTAAAACATTAGTACGGACGGGGGAGCGAAAAAATAGGCGAGCGATTAAACAGGGGACATCTTATGCTCGACAAAAGTAGGCTTTAATTATGGTAGCGCACAAGGTCAGACCATTAATTTTTTCCGCTAAATTGGAATCTGTCGGATAGATTGCTGATTTACCGGCCGGATTCTCAACAAGTTCACCAGATTACAAAACTGTTTTTTTAAAATAAGTATTGTTTTACATGGGTAGTATTTTTTCCTGAAAAAGCGCCATTACCTGTTTTTAGGTAAAAATATCCAGGCCGGTATTTAAACAAGCTTCTGCAGTGAGCCCGCCTTTTCTGGCCAGCATTACTCCGAAACGGGTGTGCAGAATCCCGTCTTTGCTGTGCGCATCGGGGTTGATACTGATCTTTATTCCCAAAGACATGGCTTTGGGAATGAGCGACCAGTCAATGTCCAGTCGCCGCGGGTGAGCATTGAGTTCAATGGCCACCTTGTGTTTTACGCAGGCCTCCATAATGGCATCCCAATCCAGCGGATACCCTTCCCGACTCAACAGCAGGCGGCCAGTTGGATGCCCCAGAATAGTGGTGCATGGATGTTCAATGGCCCTCAGGATACGTTCTGTTGCCTTTTCCTGCGTCATGCGCAAATTGGAATGCACCGATGCAATAACGAAATCAAAACGTTCCAGCAAGGCATCGTCGTAGTCCAGAGAGCCATCATTCAGGATATCACTTTCAATGCCTTTGTAAATTTTAAAAGGCGCCAGCTCCTCATTCAGGCGGTCAATTTCATCCATTTGAGCCAATACACGGTCTGGCTTCAGGCCGTTGGCATAGAAGGCGGATTGACTGTGGTCTGTCATGCCAATGTACGCATAGCCCAAAGAGCGGGTGTACTCGCACATGTCGCGCAGAGAATGCAACCCATCACTCCAGGTGCTGTGCACGTGAAGGATTCCGCGGATATCGGCATCTGTGATGAGTCCTGAAGGCGTGCCTGAGTGCAAAAACGAAGCAGATTCCCGCAATTCTGGCACTACGAAAGCTGCTTTGGCTTTATCAAATACCTGGGTCTCCTGTTCCAGCCCTTTGAAATCCAATCCCGGATGGGCCTGCACAAATCCTTCCAGAAATCCGGCAGAACCTGTGTAACGGAACAGTTTGGAGCCCCACTCTGCGGGCTGGCAGTTGATGACACGTATGCGTGCGCCTTCGCCCCTGCGCAGGAAAACTTCGCCATTATCACCTGTTTCCCTGCTGAATTCGCCTCCTTCAGCCAGTGCCAGTTGTGCGGGATCAGCAGTGGTAAGGACTTCAATGGATTCCACTACCTGGCATCTGCGGCGCACCTCGCCTACCGGCTCGGCCATGGCGCCGGGGAAACCATTGAGCAACAACTGACAGGCAGCTTCTGCTTCAGCCAGGGCGGCATCCAGGTGCATTTTGCCCCTGCTGCGGAAAAAGTAATCCAGTTTATTCTTCAGGTCTTCCTGGGTTTTCAATCCAAAACCCTTGTATTCAATCAACCTGTTTTCATTGCAGGCATACCACAGCTCGCCGGGGCTTTCAATGCCCATTTCCTGCCAAACCTGTCGCACTTTTTTGGGTCCGAAGCCACCTATTTCCAGCATTTCCCGCACGCCGGAGGGTGTTTTTTCCCTGAATTTTTCCAACGTATCCATTTTGCCGGTTTCCAGCAACTCCCGGATTTTGGCTGCAATAGCCGGACCAACCCCTTTAATGGCTTTAATCTCCGCATCGCTCATTTCCGCCAAAGAGCTATCGAGTTTACGCAAGGTGAGATAGGCGCTTGCGTACGATTTGATGCGGAAGGAATCCTCCTCATGCAATTCCATCAGATTGGCAAGCTCGTCAAAAGAAAGGGCGATTTGTTTGTTGGTCATGGTGGGTGAGGTATCCCGGAATGATATTCCGGGATGATGTTTGAAGGGTTTGAGGGGGTTGATGTAGCGGCGGGTTTAGCCGCCGAATACGGGTTTGATGCGGGCACAAAGCTAGTAATTGGGAGGGGTAAGCACCTAATAAAAACAGCCATCTCGCAGATCACGGGATGGCTGTAGGGTATTCAACTAAGGTTTTTATGCTTCTGTGGGAGCCGGCTCGGTGGCCATGCTGATGATGTTTTCATTTTTTGCATCGGTTTCTACCAATCCATCCCGGAGTCGTACGATGCGGTGCGCATGCTGGGCGATATCCTGTTCGTGGGTAACCAGAATAACGGTATTACCAGCCTTATGGATTTGCTCAAAGAGGCCCATAATCTCGTAACTGGTTTTGGTATCAAGGTTACCTGTTGGCTCATCGGCCAGGATAATGGCGGGGTTGTTCACCAGGGCACGTGCTACGGCCACGCGTTGACGCTGACCACCGGAAAGCTCGTTGGGTTTGTGCATCACACGGTCGCCTAGTCCAACTGATTCCAGAGCTTTTCGGGCACGTTCGAGTCGTTCTTCCTTACCTACGCCGGCATACACCAGAGGTAAGGCTACATTTTCCAGAGCGCTCAAACGGGGCATGAGGTTAAAGGTTTGGAATACAAACCCGATATCCTTGTTGCGAACTTCGGCCAACTCGCTGTCGTCCATAGTACTCACTTCCTTTCCGTTCAGCCAGTATTCTCCACGGGTGGGCGAATCCAGACAACCCACCAGGTTCATCAGGGTTGATTTACCGCTGCCGGAAGGCCCCATGAGCGCTACGTATTCGTTTTTCTGAATATCCAGACTAACATCCTTCAGAGCCTCCACTTTTTCGTGGCCCATGATGTAGGTTTTGTTCAGGTTTTTGATGGATATAAGCATGGGTTGTATTTTTTGTACCGGCGGGTTTAGCCGCCGAACGCGGGGTTTGAAGGGTTTGATGTATCCCGGAATGGTATTCCGGGAAGATGTTTGAGGGGTTTGAGGGGTTTGAGGGGTTGGGGCCTATTTCTTTTTCCGAAATATGAGTCCGAAAAGGAATACGAATAATGCGATTGTTGCAGTGACCATTTGTTTCAGGATTTGTGGAAAAAAGAACCAAACAACGGCCAAAGCTGCCAGGGTTGCAATGACTGTGATGGTGATCCAGGAAAATTTCGAGGTGTTTGCCATATCACGTGAGCATTAAGTTGAGAGGGCAATGTACACACCTTTCAAAAACCTGTGGTGAAGGTCAGTGCGATGCCTGAACTTTGGAAAAAGGTTAGATGATTGCCGGGGCTTGTTCGTTGAACGTATCTGGTTTCTCGGTAAACGGAAAAGGCTCAGGCCTGATTACTGAAGTTGCTACCGGCTATTCAAACAGTAAGCAATATGTGTCGGGAGCAACCGAATTACCGTTAAAAATTTCTTACCAGTGTTTGTAATTCCAATCATACGGCTACTTTTGCCAACACTTAACTCTCTAATTACTCATTCATTTAACAAAAAAATCCATGAAGAAACTTCTGACTCTGGCTTTTTGTGCCTTGCTGGGTGGCGTTATGTGGGCGTCTACGCCTAATAACACTCCGGCAAATCCTTTCCAGGATGACCTCAGCCGTCTGGAAAATGAATTCGCAGGTATGTCGCAGCTTGAGCAGTTGGTGGAAGAGCGCAATGCTACTTACTCCGAACTCGCAGCTGAAAACAATGCTCTGCTTCAAAATGTAAACAGCGACACCGATATCGCATCTTCTTTGCTGGGCTCTGTAGCTCCGGACGATGAACGTTTGCTGGGTATTCCTGGCTTCTGGTGGGGCTTCTGCTTTGGCATCCTGGGTATTATCCTGGTTTATGTTGCTGTAGAAGGCGATGCTAAGAAACGCGAAGGTAAAAAAGCAATTATTGGTTGTGCTATCTGGAGCGTAATCTGGATAGTTCTGTACTTCGGTATATTTGCAGCCAGCGCTTGGTGGGCTACTGGAGGATAGTCAATCCTGACCACCATTTAACCGGGTTGTTCCGCTACAGCGAAGCAACCCGGTTTGTTTTTGAGGCGTCGTATTGTCCACACAAAAACACAATTACCATGAAAAAACTGTTTCGATCCCTCATTTTATTGTTTTTGACAACCCCTACCCTGCTCTCCGCAGGTACCAAATCCTCCGACAATCCTTTTACCGACAATCCTGCCTGTTGGGAACAAGAATGCGCCGCTTTAAGCCAACTGGAGGCTCTGACCGAATCTACCGGACTCACCCTGAGTCAGTTGCAGGCATCCGGCAACCCACTCGCCGAATCTGTTCTTGCCGACGATAATTTGTATGCCACCCTTATTGGTGCTACCACTCCTGAAGAAGAGCGACTGATGGGCATACCTGGATTCCTCTGGGGATTTTGCTGCTCTTTTGTAGGCACATTCCTTGTTTACTTATCCATTGAAGACCCGGTAGCTAAAAAGCGAGAAGGATCTCAGGCGATCATTGGGTGCGCTGCAGGCACCATACTTTGGGTGGGCTTGTATATTTGGTTATTGGTGTCTTTGAGTGTGTAACTTCAAAAAACAGGTATTGGCGCCTTGTTTTGCTACCCTGTTAGCACAATAACGATATGATTTTCAATTGCTTATCAGAACAGTTGCTCCGTACGATTTCTTTCAGCAAGCAATAACTGGACATCTTTCCAAAACCATTTGGCCCACAGGAAAGCAAGTATTGGGAAGACGATAAAACTAAGCATATTGTAATCAAAGGCATCATCAAACCCAAAATGGATAAGGTGCATGCATGCCCGGGTCATACCGCATCCAGGGCATTCTTCCCCTAGAAACAGCATGGAAGGACACAAGGACGTGCCAGTGTCAAAATAAGTTTCAGGTAGTATCAGTAATATTACAGGAACTCCAACCCAAAACAAGAGCCTTAAAACAATAAAGACAACTCTGCTCATTTGATGTAAAAAGAGGCCGTTAATGACTCCTTGAAGTCATTAACGGCCTTACCAAACATTAAATTTTCCAACCTTTGCTCATGCAAGGAAATTTGGAAAAACGCTTAAGCGTAATACTTATTCATTTTTACCAGGGCATAAATGATCCCTGGCAGACCACAAAGGAATGACAGCAGAAGGGCAATGATCCAGTCTTTTCCTTTCCAATCAGTAGCCAAACCAACTGCCACAAACGGAATAAAGATTGCCAGAATAATGTAAACGCCTTTATCAAGATCTGGTGCTGCAAAGCCGTTACCAGATTTCATGGAGGCTGTTACTTTTTTCTGTGCTTTCTTCATCTTCATCTTCGCAATTTTGAAAGCAACTTTTTCTTTAAAGCTCATCTCCTTACCAGTCATCTCCTCCACCTTGTTGATTGTCAACTGATCAAGATCCTGGGTAGAGAACTCCTTCAACAGCGTTTCAACTTGTTGTTGCTGCTCAGGGGTAATGGATACAGGTGTCTTTGAGACGGTTTCAGCTGTGGTGGCAGAAAACGCACTGAACGTAAATACACCCAATGAAAGCGTGAGTAAAAATTTGCGTAAGAACATATAAAATGGTTTAATGATAGCGCCTACTTTCTTAAGGCTTTTCGGCTTTGGCCTCCTACTTTTTTAGGATGTTCGGTCATTTCCTGAGAGTTTACTCAAAGTCCGTTTGATCGATATTGGGTAATATCAATACACTACAGATTTTAGACAAGCTCTTGGCGGCGAAGTTGAGAAAAGGTCTACAACATTTCATCACCCACCGATTAAAAAATTACTACTAAGTCATTCTGTCATAAAATGTAGTTAAGATCAAGGCAATTTTATAGCCCTCCTACGAAAGTAGCGTTTGAGGCAAAAGATGCTTTCAGACACACTCTAATGTTTCAGGGCCCGAATGCCAAAATGCCTTTCACCGTTTGGTATCGGCTAAATTAATACTGCGCAAGGTTCAGTTCTTCCATTTACTTTTGCATCAAAATGCACATGACATTCAGATTTTTGCTGTTCCTGACATTGTCCATCGCTGGACAAACACTAACGGCACAACATTTTTACCGCTTTAAATCCGACTTTTCCATCAAGGAGAAGGAGGCTGGCAAGGATCAGGGTCGCTTGATTACCGGGACCATTTATTACGACAAAAACCTGCAAAAAACGGTGTACAACATCCGTTTCCCGGAGCCGGAACAATGGCTGGTGCGCGACACTTTCATGTACCGGAAAAAAGCCGACACTCTGGTATCCAGACAGGTAGTGCCTCCGGTGGGAGAGTTTTCCATTTTCAACATGATACTGAGCCAGCAACTCAGTGATTTTGGACTGGCTAAGGTGGGCTACACCCCCGGCGATGTACAGCAGGATGGCAATCAAGTCATTGCACAATGGCTTCCTCCGGAACAATTCAAAGAGTATCTGGGCCCGGTTTCTCTGGCTTCAGAGCAAAAGCGTCTGACTGCAGCAGCTTTTTACGACAAAGACAAAAAGCTGGTTTCCAAATTCTATTTCCAGGATTATACCATGGAAAACGGCCTGGCAATTCCCGGCAAAATTTACCAGATTTATTACCGTGAATCAGGCGAGTTTGTGCGAATCATGGCCCTTAAAAATGTTACCATCAATCAAACCGATGAAGATCAATATTACGATTTTGAGTTGCCTGCTGGTGGTTAAGCTCAGCGCGCAGGCGCCCATGTCTGCGCAACCTGCTCTTGGCGCCGATTTTACGGTGCTTCACCAGGCATTCAGTAACCCTGGCAAAACCCGGCTCTCCGAGCAGTTCAGCCTGAGCAGGGAAAATACCAACGAATTGCAGGCCGTGTTATCCGGGCTATTCCTGGTGTACAAATCGTTTTTTTCCTCTCAAGACAACCAGCGTTGCAGTTTCCACCCTTCCTGTTCGGAATACGGATTGGAAGCGGTTAAAAAGCTGGGAGTCATCAAAGGGGTTATCTGCACCTGCGACCGTCTTACCCGCTGCAACGGTTTTAGTCCGGAGCAATATGAGGTTGATTTTAAGATGAGGCGATTAAAAGACCCCGTCTCCTGGTAACATAACAGCCTCATTCCCAAGCATTTTTGCATGAAACTTCTGATACCCGTTCTTTTCTTTTGTCTTCCTGCATTATCGGCGCAGGATCTTTACGACTTCGCACATTCCCGCGCTTATGCCCGCTATTTGCTGCAATCCCAGCAATACAAACTGGCGGCAGAAGAATACGAACGTCTGATTTTTCTCCGTCCTGAAAACGACACCCTGCGCACTGATTTGTTGCGCGCTTACCGGCGGGGCAATACCCCGGAAAAAGGTTTGGAGCAATGGGCTAAATGGCAACGGGAAGCCAGACCTAAAACCCGGCTCCTGGAAACAGAATACAGCAAACTACTGCTTCGCGGCGGCTATCCGGCTGAGGCGCGTTCTGTAGCTGTTCAGTCAGGAATTTTCGACAGCGCACAGATACGGCGTACGATGTTGTATGCCGATTTGCTGGAACAAAAATGGAAACAGGCTGGTGTTTCGCTGGCGCAAATTCCTGCTTCCGACAAACTTGCGCGGCGTTCAGATATTGAAACACTGATTAAAAAAGGTCAGCAGCAAAAAAGGAAAAAACCCTGGGTAGCCACCGCATTATCCGTGCCTGTGCCTGGCCTCGGCAAAGTATACGCCGGCGAATGGAAAGACGGAATCATCAGCCTGTTGTTCGTGGGCGTGAACACCTGGCAAGCCGTGCGCAGATTCGATAAAGAGGGGCTTGACACCTTCTGGGGATGGATACACGGCGGATTTGCGCTGGGTTTTTACTCCGGTAATCTGTACGGGGCGCACAAAGCAGCCCGTCGTCATAATCAAAAGAAATTCAACAAGTTAAAGCATGAAACGGAGGCTATTGTTTTTCCTGTGCTGGATTAGTGCCTCCGGCTGGCTGATGGGTCAGACGCTGGAACAAACCCTGGCTTTTGCCCGCACCCAAAGTGCTGAAGGACATACCGAATTGGCCCTCAAAACCTATCAACGGGTTTTGTTTTTTGGTGGCAACACGCACCGCGATGAGTGTCACAGTCAGCTGGCCGCCCTGCATGCAAACCTGGGTGAATTTGAGCGTGCAGCATTTTATTACGACCTGATATACCAAAGTGCCGGTACCGACAGTTTGCGGTATGAGGCCTTGTTTCACAAAACGGCGGCGCTTATGTTGCAGCAGCAACCTAAAAAAGCGCTGCTGGAACTGCTTTCACTGCCTAAAAACCTGCCCGAGCCCTGGCAATCCCGCAAACGATTGTACCTGGGCGCCGCACATTTTTCCATTCGGGAATTTGATTTGGCGAAGCAGGATTTATTGCCCTTGTTTGGTCCGGAAGCCACTGCTGAAAAGGCTGAATTTGAGCGTCTGTTCAGGCAGGCAGAGAAAGTGGCGCGGAAAAGCCCCAAGACAGCCCGGATATTGAGCATGTTTTTGCCTGGCGCCGGACAGTTTTATGCCGGGGATATCAAAAACGGGTTGAATTCGCTGCTGTTGAACGCCTTACTGGGATATTGGTTTGTAGTTACGGGCGTCAATTATTCCTTCATTGATGCCGGCGCCACGGTTACCCCCTGGTTGTTCCGGTATTACGGTGGAGGCATACGCAGGGCGGGCGAAATCCTGGAAAAGAAAAAGGAAGAACGGCTGCGTAAAATTTTTCAAAAGGTCTTGACCACAATCGAGGTGGAACGATAGTTTGGTTTTTCTACCTTCGCTGCCGCTTTTATTGGACGCGTCACTGATTTCAGATAAACAAATCAACCAACAATGGCCTCTTCATTGCCCTCTGAGAAGAAAACGATTAAATACATTGCCATTGCCGGCAATATCGGAGCCGGGAAAACCACCCTGACCGAGATGTTATCCAAGCACTTCGGCTGGGATGTTCATTACGAGAATACCGAGAATAACCCCTATTTGTCTGATTTTTATCTCGACATGAAGCGCTGGTCGTTCAACCTTCAGGTATTCTTTTTATCCAGCCGATATCAGCAAGTGTTGCGCATCCTGCAAGGCAACCGCACGGTTATTCAGGACAGGACGATTTATGAAGATGCCTTCATTTTTGCTCCCAATCTGGCAGATATGGGATTGATGGAGCGCCGCGACTTTGAAAACTACCTCACCCTGTTTCAGTCGATCGTATCACAGGTAAAAGCCCCGGATCTGCTCATTTACCTGAAAGGAAGCATACCCACCCTGGTAGAACACATCCAAATGCGTGGCCGGGATTACGAAGGCAGCATCAGTATTGATTACCTGAAACGACTTAACGACCGGTACGACAACTGGATCAGCAACTATAGAGAAGGTAAACTACTGGTAATCAATGTAGATAACCTCGATTTTTCGAGCAATAAGGAACACGCAGCCAAAGTACTGGAGATGGTTCAGGCAGAACTGCACGGGCTGTTTTGACCTCCCCCCCTGGCCCCCTCTCCTTCAGAGAGGGGGAACTCCGTTCCCCCAAAAAAGGGGCGTAGCCCCGACATTCCAGTAGCCCCGAAAATGTTACATTATCATGGATAAAAAAATCACGATTATTTCAGGCGCATCCAGAGGAATTGGGCGCGCGGTATCGTTGCGATTGGCGCATGAAGGTCATTTTGTGATCGTGCTGGCGCGCAATGCCGAAGAAATCGGAGAATTGGAGCATGAAATTGACGAAGCCGGCGGCAAGGCCCTGGCCATTGCTTGCGATATCTCCGATGAAAAACAAGTGCAGGAAGCCGTGAATCAGGTATTGCGCGATTTCAAACGCATTGATTGCGTGGTAAACAACGCTGGAATAGGCGTATTCAAACACGCGGATCAGCTGGAAGCCGACGATTGGGATCGGGTGATGGATATTAATGTAAAAGGTTCCTTTTTGCTTACCAAGGCCGTGCTCCCGCACATGAAAGCAGCCGGGAAGGGCCATATTTTGGGTATTGCGTCTGATGTTTCCAAACGCACATTTGCCGGAGGCAGCCTGTATACAGCCAGCAAATACGCCCAACACGCTTTTTTTGAAAGCCTTCGCCGGGAGGTACGTTCACTGGGCATTAAAGTCAGTGTAGTATATCCCGGACTGGTGGATACCTATTTCCACGGACAAGCCCAGGGAGAAGTCAAACAGGCAGAATACCTGCACGCCGATGACATCGCCCAGGCTGTTTCCTACATACTTAATACTCCGCCGCATGTGCTGGTAGACGAGATCATGCTCCACCCGATGTGCCAGGAGTGGTAAGTTTGGGATATTTGGGTTATTAGGGTCATTTAGGTCATTTAGGTCATTGGGGGCATTTAGGGGTCATTTAGGTCATTTTATCAAATTGGGTTGTCATCTCACGTGGATTGTCATCCAGAGCGCAGCGAAGGACCTACACAAGCCCGGTTTCCGAAATGCCCCGGCCAAATTTACCCGAATAGCCCGGCTTGTGTAGGTCCCGAGTTCCCGGGATGACAAACCACGTTGATTAAACGACATTAATGACCCAAATAATGACAATCCTAATGACGCTCAAATGACCTAAAATGAATCCAAATGACCCCTAAATGCCCCATAAATGACCTCAATGACCTCAATGACTAGTAACCCATGAAATCTCCCTCGCTCACAACCAGATCCCATCTTGTTATTGGATATATGATCCTGGCCTTTGGCTGGTGGTCGTTTCATTTGTGGCGACAAAATGACCGGGTTTTTGAGAAGGAGAAAAAGATTCTGGAGTTGAAATATCCCAATGTGGACTACACTTATGCTATTCAGTATGACATAGCGGAAAACACCTGGAAACGTGGTCGCCGCATGGTGATAGCGGAGGGATTATTTTTCACGGCTTGTTTGATTTGGGGATTGTGGGTCATCCGGCGGAGCGCATTCCGGGAGGTTGGATTGGCTCGACAGCGCAGAAATTTTCTCTTGAGCATTACGCATGAATTAAAATCACCCATAGCCGGGATGCGTTTGGTGTTGGAAACCCTGGGGAAACGGGAGCTCAGCAAAGAGCAACGCACACCATTGATTTCCAATGGTTTAAAGGATGCGGACCGGCTGCAAAATCTGGTAGAAAGTTTGTTGCTAGCCGCCAGATTGGAAGACAATTGGCGACCATTGCATGAGCCGCTTGATTTCAAAAAGTTGGTTCAGGATGCTGCAGACAGCTTGCGGATACGTTTTCCGGAAGCCTCCTTCAAACTAAACATTCCTGAACATCTGCCGCCCGTTCAGGCAGACCAAATGGGTTTGTGCGCCATCGTGCAGAACCTGTTGGAGAATGCCTTGAAATATTCGTCTGAAGGCGCTCCGGTGACTGTTTCAGCCGAGCAATCCAACGGAAAGTTCAGATTCCGGGTGGCTGATCTGGGTCAGGGCATCCCGGATGATGAAAAGCAATCGGTTTTTGAAAAGTTTTACCGCATGGGGAATGAAGAAACCCGGCATTCCACCGGCACCGGATTGGGGCTTTATATCGTTAAACACGTGTTGAAAGCCCATGAAGGACAAGTCAAATTGTCCGACAATCAACCTCAGGGAACTGTATTTGAAGTGGAATTACCTGGATGAACGATGGACGATGAACAACGGGACGATGGACGATGAACGATGGGATTGCGTGGGCATTTATAACAACGTGGGTTGTCATCCCGGGAACCGGGACCTACACAAGCCATGTTTTGTGGTTCTTCTTTGATCAAAAGAATTGTGGACAGCCAGGCTTGTGTGGGCCTCGCTGCACGGCATGACAACCCACGCTGTTATAAATGCCCACGCAAGCCCATCTCCCCTCGTTCATCGTCCCGTCGTCCATCGCTCATCGTCCCGTCGTCCATCGTTCATCGTCCATCGTCCATCGTACCATCGTCCATCGTTCTCATGACTGACATTCAAACCCGACTCATTTCTGCGCTGACGCCCAGGTATGGCGCCGGGGAGGCTCGTGCCATTGCGCGGATTGTTTGGGAGGATGCTTTTGATTTTGGCAGGAAACCGGATCCGGAGTTACTTGACCGGATAGAAGCACGGTTGTTGCAGGGCGAACCGGTGCAATATGTACTGAGAGAAGCTGATTTTTTCGGGTTGAAATTTCTGGTGAATCCGTCTGTGCTCATTCCCCGTCAGGAAACCGAAGAACTGGTGGCCTGGGTATTGGAATGGTTGAAAAATGTATATGAAACGCCGATCAAGCTAATTGATATTGGCTTAGGCAGCGGCTGTATTGGCATCACTGTTCAGAAAAAACAACCCGCCCTGGAGCTTTGGGGCATTGACAAAAGTGAAGCTGCCCTGGAAACTGCCCGGCAAAATGCATCACGCTTGTTGCCCGGCAAAACGGTTCATCTGTTACACGCCGATATATTGAACCGGCTCGACTGGGCGAAACTGCCCCAGGCAAGTGTAATTGTCTCCAACCCGCCTTATATCCCTTTTACCGAACAGCATCTGGTGCCCGAGCATGTAGCCGCGCATGAGCCTGGCATGGCCTTATTTGTAGAGGATGCGGATCCCTTGCTTTTTTACCGAACCATCGCCGCGTTTGCCCGGGAAAAGTTGCTTCCGGGAGGGGCGTTGTTTTTTGAATGTAATGAGTTTAATGCATCCGAAGTAGTGCAACTATTGCAGGATCAAGGGTTTAGCAAGGTGGAATTGCGCAAGGATCTGGCGGGCGCGGAACGGATGGTGATGGGGGAGTTGCCTACCCCCGAGTCCCCCAATCCGTAACCAACCCATCCAGACTCTTTAAATTCTTCTCCTGTATGTACTCACGCATACCATCAGGGCCTTTGCGATCTGCCCAATCCTGCATGATCCGGCGCTCGCCTGTGTAGGTGTACAAAGGAACTCCATAGCCACAGGAAGTGGCAACCTCCTGCACTTCAATAACCAATATCTGACGTGTATTGGGGTGCTGTGCAAAAAGTCCGCTTAATCCACCCCATTCCGGCGAATCAGGTAACACTGCTTTACCCCGACCGTAAATGCGCAGGATATTGGGCGGCCCCTCAAATGCACAAAACATCAGGGTGATACGCCCGTTTTCCAGGGTATGCGCAGAGGTTTCATTGCCGCTGCCAATGAAATCCAGATAAGCCACCTGCTTGTCAGAAATCACCCGGAATGTATCCAATCCTTTCGGTGAGAGGTTAATATGCCCACCAGGGTCCAACGGCGCTGTGGCTACAAAAAACAAATGTTGTTTGGAGATAAACTCCTGATGCGCAGGGAGCAGGGAAGGGAAAAAACGGGCCATGAGTTGAGTTTTTGAGTGTTTGAGTGTTTGAGTGTTTGAGTTGGCGTTGCGTTTGTGGTTCGTGCCTGAAGCACTAAAGGATGAAACCTTTGTGCCTTCGTGTCTTTGCGTCTTTGTGCCTTCGTGTCACCACACCAAGCCCTTTGCGACTTCCTTTAAAATTTGAAGTCCCTGTTGCATTTCTGCTTCATTGACGGAGGCAAATCCGAGTCGGGTGGCATTGAGGGTGGGATGATAGTATAAGCCATCTGAAAGGAGCAATCCTTGTTGTTTGCAGGCTCGGGCAAGTGCCGGAAGCGGTAATTTCGGGTCAAATTTTGCCCAAACGGCCAGTCCACCTGTGGGCTTCTGGAACGACACCAGATCGCCCAGGGCAGATTGAAGTCCCTCACAAAACAGGTCTCTCCTGCGGTGGTAAACTTTTTGTGCCTTTTTCAGGTGTCTCTGCAGTTCACCATCGCGCAACATGGTGGCTATGGCTGCCTCCAGCAGGTTATCGCCCTGCCGGTCCACAATCCGGCGCAATGCCGCCATAGACTGGATCACGGCCTTGGGCGCTACCACGTACCCCACCCGCAAAGCCGGCGAAAACACCTTGCTCAAGGAACCCACATACACCACATGATTGCCCTCATCTGCAGAAGCCAGGGGTAAAATGGGGTGACTATCGTAGTGAAAATCAAAATCGTAATCGTCCTCCAAAATACAAAACCGGTATTTTTTAGCCAGCTGCAGCAGCTTCAACCGCCTTTCGGCAGGCATCATCACGGTGGTGGGGTGCTGGTGGTGCGGGGTTACATACACCATTCGCACGGGTGTTTGCCGACAAATGGCCTCAATAGCTTCCACATCTAACCCTGCCTCATCTACCGGAACCGTTTGCAGCCGGGCGCCCCGTTGCTGAAGAATGAGGTTGCAGGCCTGATAGGAAAGTTCGCCCACTACCACCGTATCGCCGGGTTGGACAATGGTTTGTACGGCCAGGTTGATGCCCATCATGGTACCCCGCGTGATCATTACCTGCTCCTGTAGAATGGCCAGTCCCCTGCTCTCACGCAGATAATCTGTCATGGCCTCGCGCAAAGCAGGTTCGCCAGCTGTATCTCCGTAAAACAACAGGTTTTTGCGGAATCCTTGTCGCAAAGCCGTTCTGTATGCCCTGCTCAAGGCATCCCAGGGTGCAATGCGTACATCCGGAAATCCATCGTTAAAGCCCAATGCATTGGAGCTCCGCAAAGGCAGATGTTGCGCCAGCGGATGCGGCTCAAATTCGTAACCGGCCTCCTCAGATGGCTGTATGGCATCGCTCCGCAAGGAAAGTGGCGCATGCAGCATATCCGGCAATCGCTCGCTCACGTAGGTCCCTTTCGACTTACGGGTTTCCAGCCATCCCTGCGCCAACAATTCCTCATAAGCCGCCAGCACTGTTTTCCGGTGCAACTGCAGTGATTCCGCCATTTGGCGGGAACCCGGCAACTGACTCCCGGCCGGAATGGCGCCCCGTCGGATGTGTTCAGACAAAGCCCCGGCAATCTGTAAATACACAGGCTGCTTGCCGGACTTGTCAATTGCGTGAATGAGTGAGTGGGTGAATGAGTGGAACAAGTGTTGTAGTGTTTTGGTGTTTTAGTGTTTGGGTGGCACAAAAGTAATTCATTTCATTGAGTGGACTACTGTATATTTAAAAACCGGGCGATTTGAATAGTCCGGATAGTCTATACTTTTGTGTCATAAAAAGAACCGCATAGCGGTGACATTTTACTAGCTATGAAAACAAAACAACATCGAACGGAAGGAAGCCGGTATTATCCAAAACGTTATGATTTTGATCCGGCTATGCGCAATGCCATTCTGGATGAAGGGCTGGTTTGTCATGTGGCATTTCAGCGGGAGACACAGCCCATTATTATTCCCACCGGATATTGCAGGGTAGACAATACGCTTTACCTGCATGGTTCGGTGGGAAGCCATTTTTTCATGGAAATGGCTAAAGGAATTCCGGTTTGCGTAAGTGTAACCTTGCTGGATGGTCTGGTATTGGCCCGCTCAGTGTTTAATCACTCCATGAACTACCGTTCTGTAGTGGCATTTGGCGTGACAAGACTGGTGGAAAGCGAAGAAGAGCGCTGGATGGCTGCCGAGCGCTTCACCGAACACGTTGTGCCGGGACGGTGGGCAGATGCACGTAAACCGAGTGCGAGCGACATGAAAAAAACCATGTTTATCGCCGTAGACATCCAGGATGCATCCGTCAAATTCAGGGCACATGGCGTGGGCGACGATCCGGAAGACATGCAACTGGAAGTTTGGGCTGGTGTCATTCCACTGCGTGTCAGCGCATTAACGCCTGAAGCAGATGAATCTGGCGTCCCTAACGTTCCTTTGCCTGCCTATCTAACTGATTATCAAAGATAATATGACTTTTTTGCCCAGCACCACCGAAGATCTGGACACGATCTTTCAGTTGTACGATATGGCCATCGCCCATCAAAAAGCAGTATCCAATATGCACTGGCTGCCGTTTGACCGGGAGTTGGTGGCACAGGAAATTGCAGAGGGTCGTCAATGGAAAATTGAACTGGATGGCCAGGTAGCCTGCGTGTTTGTAGTAGCCTATCAGGATCCTGCTATTTGGGGAGAAAAAGACCGGGACCCATCCATTTACCTGCATAGGATTGTAACCCACTCCAATTTCAGAGGTCGCAACTTTGTGGGCGCCATCCTGGAATGGTCAAAAGAACATGGAAAAGCCATGGGGAAGACCTATGTAAGACTGGACACCTGGGCGGAAAACCTGAAACTCAAGGAAATCTACGAACGAAACGGGTTTCAATTACTGGGTGTGGTAACCCCCAGCGATTTGTCGGCTTTACCGAGTCATTATTCTGGTATCAGGTTGAGTATATTTCAGGCGGAGATTCACCGCTAAGTACGCTAAGGGCGCAAAAGTGATTTACCGCAAAGTACGCTAAGGGCGCAAAAGTGATTCACCGCGAAGTACGCTAAGTGCGCAAAAGTGATTCTCCGCTAAGTACGCTAAGTGCGCAAAATCTCCCTTCGCGCCCTTAGCGTACTTAGCGGTAAACCCCGTACTTCGCGGTGAATCAATTTCTGGGAAGATACCAGCCAAGCCAGGCGCCTACAAGGCCCCATTGCACCACTGCATCCACGAGGTGTTCCAGCGAGTTGGTTTCAAACCAGATGCTGTTGAGGTAAGGAATGGTGAGGTAGGCCATTATGCCCACCGCAACAGATGCCTTAACGGCTGTCATCAGATCCAGAGCAGGAATTTTGGTCAACAACCAAATGAGCAGAAAAGCTACCACCAGATCAATGGCAAAACCACGGAACATATTCATCCCCATGGCATTTTTCATGGCTTTGTGATAGGTTACTGAAGCCCAGGGTTTACCTTCATGGGCGGCCATTTCGGCCTCTACCGCTTCTCTGCTCAGAGAAGGATTTACTCCGGGCAACATATAAGTGCCTTCTTCCGTGAGGTTTTGGCTCAGCGCCTCCAGGATTTTATCCTGATTGGGCGTGTAGCCATACTCGGATTTGTGGATAGGCACCAGTGCCCAGGAAACAAATTGCCAGATAAACAGGATCAGGCCACCTACGATTGTTGCGACTAGTTGTTTTTTCATGTTCTTTTATTTTGATGTAATTGAACATGCGAATATAAAAGAATGCAATCAATTGCGTTATTAAATATCCACAACAACCTGACAAGCCCGGTAATGGTTTGTCTTCATGCTGTAACTGCCGCTGAAAACTGATGAATTTGCGCTAAATCGCCCAGAACAACAATGTGCATATCTGGCATCAGTACCGTGTGGCGCCCCGGATTCAATTCATATCGACCGTCGGCATAGCGCAATGCAATAATGGGTAAAGTGGAATCTTCGAGCATGCCTCCTTCGGCAATACTGCGCAAATGGTAGTTGGGCTTCAGCCTGGAAACCGGAATTTCTTCAAACACTACCCTGCTGGTACCCATATTGGAAATCAGGTTGAAAAACTCCACCAGATCTGGTTTATTGATCAAGGTGGCCATATAAAAACCTCCAATTCGCTCCGGCATGACCACATGATTGGCCCCGGCCCGCCGAAGTTTTGTTTCATCCTCTGCACTGTTCAAACGACTGATAATCTTCAAGGATGGATTAAGTTGCCGGGCCGACATCACCACGAAAACATTGCTGGCATCCACCGGAAGGGTTACTACCAGCGAACTTGCACGTTCTATACCAGCTTCCTGGAGGACTTCATCTCTGGTGGCATCGCCGCGCAGGAAAAGATAAGAGGTATCGCGGCGCAGTTGCTCCAGTTTATCGGGGTCTGTTTCAATCACCACAAAAGGCAGATTTTCTTTGGCCAATTCTTTGCAAACCTCTGTGGCGTGGCGGCCAAACCCACAGATTATAGTATGCTTTTGTAGTTTTTTTATGCGCTCCATCATTTTAAAATCCAGGAAAAAAGCATGAATGTCATCATCAGTTAAAATGCTGGTAATGGTTGAAATGGCGTAAGCAAAAAAACCGATGTTGAAGATAATCAGGAAAGAAGTAAAGATCCGGCCGCTATGGCTCAGGGGAATAACCTCACCAAAGCCTACAGTAGAGAGGGTAACCAGGCTCATGTAATAGGCATCAAACCAGGTGGTATGCTCAATGATGCGGTAGCCAATGGCGCCTATAAGTACTGCCAGTATCAATACGCCAACGGCAGTACGCAAGCGGCGCACAGCATGTTGGAAATGCTCCAGGCGGTTTCGCTGGGTGAAACGAACCTCCCGGGTTTCCAGCAAACGAAGCAAATGAATCAGGTAATTCATCCGTCTAAGGTATCACAAAAGCCGGCACAATGCTAAAGAATCCAGATCAGCGCCGGAATTGATTTTGCTATTAGTCTCCCTGCAAAAATGGTTTGGGGACGCAAACCTCCTCCTCTTTCGCAGGAAGTCTATTGCTTGGTTGTATCCCTGGCGGCAGCTTTGCGCTGAGATTGCATCGACTCAAGTTTATGCAGTGTTTCCCGCTTCAGCGATGGTTTTTTGCTCAAAATCTGCTCCAGTTTATCGCGTTTGGTAGGCTCAGGAAATTTCTGAATAAACTGCTCCGACTGGATTTGCGTGGGGTTTTCTTCCATCTTTTTCAAATAGGCTTCCTCCAGCTTCGGCTGTACCTTACTGAATACTTCCGGGCGAGTACGGGCAGCCGTTTCAACCTCATCCAGTCGTCTGGTATCCGGGAAATCACGCAGATAAGCATCTATTTTTGATTCGGTGGGTTGTTTGCGCACCGAACTTACATATGCTTCCTCCAGGGCTTCCTGCAGCTCTTGGCGCTTATCAGTGCGGCTTTCTGCGGCTGCTTTTAGCTCGCTGAGTCGCTCGGATTCTGGGAAATTGTCCACAAATTGCCGGATTTTGGTCTGATCCGGGTTTTCGCGGATATTTTCTATAGACCTGGTTTCCAGCGAGGCTATTTTTCTGCTTACCTGAGCCCGATACACACCCCGTTCTTTGTATCGCTCCTGATACGCGCGCAGGTCGGCCAGGTTTTCACTCCGTTCTGCCCGCAAATAATAGGCTTGTTCTGCAAAACTGCTTTGAGGGTGTTTTTCAATGAATGCAGCGTAAGCCTCAGGCGTATCCTGAATATAATGGGCATTCACCCAGGCCGGAATATCGGGGGCAAAAGCCCAGGTAGCAGCTGGCACCAGCACCAAAAAGCCCAAAAACAAAGCCAGGGCACGAAGGCTCCGATTACCCCTTTGGGCTGAGACTGGAGCGGCCGGCGAGGGCATTACCGCAGGTGAAGGCGCCGGGGGGGGCATACTTTTGGCGCTTTCAAACAAGGCTCCCGGTCCATCGGCATACCCATTCAAACCAAAGGTTTGTCCGCTGGGTTTGAAATTCCCGTCAGACGCTTCCGTGAGCTGTCGCTCCGCAACTTCCGCCAGGATGGTTACATTTTCCATCAGGGTTACTTCCCTGGGTATAGGTTCCTGGAAACCAGGCACTATCTCCATGATCGATACTTTCACCAGCAATTGGTGTACACCTTCCCGTAGTGGCGTGACCTGAAAATTCCATTCGGTATACCCCGTTTCTTTAATTAACTGAGTACGGGCATTCAAAGCTGAAATCTGAAATGCTCCACCTTCCGGGTCAAGCAATTCGGCACTCATTACATCCGATATTTCTACCCTGGATTTCACCTCTACATGCTCATCCAACAGGATATTGTCCAAGATCGCGTCTTCATCCACGGCCACACGTACCACACAGCGGGTGGGCTTTTGAATCTGCATTACGCCCGGTACCCGGTACAATACGCTGCCGGTTTTGGCTGACGCCGTTTTGCTTGCGGGAGCAGGTGGCGCAAAATCCTCCTCCTGCAAGCCTGCCAACAGATCAAAACAATCCGCCGATACCTGATCCACTTTTCTCTGGTATTCCTCAAAGGAAATAGTGTTCCGGAAGCGTTCTTTGTTGGCCGCGTTCAAACGGGCTACAAGGGCAGAAACAATCCGGTATGTTTCGGAATTATCCGGAAGCGCTGCCAGAAATGCCTGTAGCGCTTCGGGGAGTTTCCCTTCACGGATTTGAGCCTCCAGATTATGGCGTAATTCGGCGATTTGCATGATCGGGTTTATTGCTTGATGACCTGGAATGTTTTGAGGGCATTCCCGGATCGAAGACTAAGCGTATAGATGCCCGAAGGCAAATCTGTCAAATCTGCCTGGTACACACCGGTAATCTGTTCATGCAGGAGCAATTGCCCCATGGTGTTGTGCAGGCATATATCTGCAGGGTTGGATGCATCGCAGGCCGTGAGCACAGTAATTTTCCCGGTAGTCGGATTAGGGAAAATACTGGCCTGATCCAGCACTCCAGGCTCTTCAGCCGACGAAGACATAACGATGACCTGTTGCGTCAGGGTGTCGGCAAAAGCGGGGCCGCAGCTGGTTTTAGCAATGAGGGTTACGTTGTAAACCCCGCCGGCGGCATAGGTATGTGTTGGATTGATGGACGCGCTGGTACCGCCGTCGCCAAAATTCCATTGGTATTGGGTAGCATCCGTGGAAAGGTTGTTGAATTCCACAGTGAGGTTGTTGGCGGTAAAATCAAAAAAGGCGCCAGCCCTGTTCAAGGCAAATGTGTCTGAAATACCTGTACAGCCTTTGGCATCCAGCACCTGAATGGCATAAAGTCCTGGTTGTGTAGGGAAATAAACGCCCTGATTGGCGCCTTGAATGGGTTGACCTTCGTAATACCATTGGAACGCCACTGCCGTAACATTCAAGGTGGCAGCCAGCGCACAGTTTTGATAAACAATACCTACTTCAACTCCCGGAGTGGCAATAATAATGTCAGATTGCGTAAAATCTACCTGATTATCGGGGATAGCTCCCATATAGGCAAAACGCCCGGGATCCAGCTCCAGCACATCGCGCAACACCACCGGATTGGTGGGATCTACAGATGCGGCGGCAACAAAGATGGTATTGGCAAATTCATAAGCCTGTGCAAAGGCCAGGGTTGGCAATCCGGGAAACAGCTCCGCGCCTTGTCCAACAACAGTAAACAAGCCGGGATTGTCCTGGTGTGAAAGAATGGAAAAATACTGCTGATTCCCCGGAGCCGAAGCAAAGGCAGTATCCAGCAGCGCTCCGTCAGGGCTAACGAGCGCAAAAAAGCCATCTTGTGCGCGTTGTGCATCGCCGCCATACAAGGTGCCAGCCAGCATATAATTACCGGAAGCATTACTCTGTTGCACCCCGGCAATGGTGGCTACACCGTTGTTGGAGTCAAGTTCCTGCGGAATTTCCACCTGCCATTGTTTTGCGCCCGACTCGTCTATTTTTATCAGCCACAATACATTGTCGGCTTTTTCATTGGGATCAAAGGGATTGCCGAATATGCTGTGGCCCGACAAAACAAACTGACCATCAGAAGCTTTGATGATTCGGCCTGTTACATCCAGTCCTATATTGAAGATAGCAGGAGCGGCCACCGGTTGAAGCGTATTGGCATCTACTTTTTGTACAAAAATATCAGAAAAATCCAGTCCAGGCAATTCCACCTCGCCCAATACCATCAGGGCCCCTGAGTTGCTCAGCGCCAGAGAATGGCTTTGAGCTGCTTTATTTTGGATGAGGAAATGTCCGGATGTAATTTCCGTTAAACCCGATGTGGCTTTGAGCAAAAAAACCCTATTCAGTGTATCTGTTGCTGTAGCAATAATGGCGCGGCCAGCCGCTACCAGATTGCCATCAGGCAGCTCCACCACATCGAAAAATTCTGCACTGCCGGGCACAACCTGTTTTTCCAGTGTAGCCAGCAGATTACCCAGGCAGTCTGTTTTATGCATGACAGCGTTATTGCCTATGAAGCCAACGGTGATGAAGGAACCATCCGAAAGGGCTATCATACGGCTACCCTGGTTATCGATCAACGGCGTACCGATTTGAACAAATCCCTGGGCGAATAAGGAATGCTGGAATACAAAAGTGAGGAGCAGGAGAAGGTAAGTGTTGCGTTTCATGTTTTATAAGCTGATTTGGATTGTAGACTGCCTGCCAAAGTGGTTTGGAGGCAGGGAGGTTAATACCCGAATGCCGGGTATCTCCAAAGAAGTCGATCCACGCACGAATTTGTTACCGCTTACAAACCTTTTCGCAATCTGGCTACCGGAATATTGAGTTGCTCACGATACTTGGCAACAGTTCGACGGGCAATATTGTATCCTTTTTTAAGCAGAATAGACTTGAGTTTTTCATCAGAAAGCGGTCTGCGCTTGTGTTCTTCTCCAATGACTTCGGCCAGAATTTTCTTTACCTCCAGGGTTGATACTTCTTCACCATCCTGTGTACTCAAGCTTTCGGAGAAAAACTCTTTGAGGCGTTTGGTGCCAAATTCTGTTTGAACATATTTGGAATTGGCCACCCGGCTCACCGTAGAGATATCCAGCAGGGTCACATCGGCAATATCTTTCAGAATCATGGGTTTGATCTTTTTCTGATCGCCGGTGAGGAAATACTCTTCCTGATGTTTGAGGATAGCGCCCATGGTAAGCATCATGGTTTGCTGGCGCTGCTTGATGGCATCAATGAACCACTTGGCAGAATCAATTTTCTGCTTGATGAATAATACGGCTTCCTTTTCTTTCTTATTGGCCCTTTTGCCATTCCGGCCTTCATGAAAAGCCTTTAGCATATCCCTATACTGGTCGTTGATGCGCAAATCAGGGGCATTTCGGGCATTGAGGGTTAGTTCCAGTTCGCCATCTCTGTTTTGCACAATGAAATCAGGCACTACATAATTGAGCGCCCGGTCACTTTTGCTGGCAAAACCACTGGCTGGTTTTGGATTGAGTTTCAGGATTTCGTTGATGGCATCACGCAGATCTTCTTCATCTATACCCAGCTGGCGACAAAGCTTGGGATAGTGTTTCTTAGTAAACTCGTCAAAATACTGGTCAATAATGCGCAGCGCTATTTGCACCACGGTTTTTTCCTGCAGGGAGAGTGAGTCATCATCCTGCCGGAGCCTGTGTTGCAATTGCAACAGCAAACACTCCCTCAGGTCGCGCGCGCCTACGCCAGGCGGGTCGAAGCGCTGAATTCTTTGCAGGATTTGGCGTATTTCTTTTTCGTGGGTACTGATGTTCTGGCTGAACAACAGATCATCCACCATAGCCGATGGTTCCCGGCGCAGGTAGCCGTCATCGTCGATGGAACCAATAATTTGCAGGGCAATGGCTTGCTCCCGATCGTCTTCCAGTTTGAGCAGGCCCAGCTGTTGCTCCAGATACTCGTGGAAGGTATTTTCAAACGCCAGTGGCGCTTGTTTATCGTCCTGATCATCCCCACGTCCCTCTTCACGGGTTTTGTAGGTAGATGGGTCGTCTTCAATAAAATCAATCAGGTAATCATCCAGATCCGGGCCATCGTCTTCGCGCAGGCTGACGCTTTCTTCTTCGTCGGCGTAATCATCAGCGGCATCCCGGTCAATATCTTCTATGATTTCACCACCATCGCTTCCGCCATCGTCTTCTGTTTGGCCACTCTCTGCTTTTTGTTCCCGCTCGTAGTAACTCAGATCGGCATCAGACAGGTCCATATCGCTGAGTCCTTCGGTGAGATCAGCTGTTTCATCCCCTTCTTCCAGTGCTGGATTGGCTTCAAGTTCCTCCTGAATACGTTGTTCGAGCGTAGCCGTGGGAATTTGCAGCAGTTTCATGAGTTGAATCTGCTGTGGGGAGAGTTTTTGTTGAAGTTTCTGCGAAAGCGATTGCTTCGGGCCGAAAGAAGATGCCATGGAAAGGGTTGGGATGTTTTCGATTAGTTGTCTTGGAGCTCTCCACAACACCGGGCTGTGCAAACGGCCTTCACAAAAAAAAGGCCAAATTTGCGCGAGGAGCGGGTAGCGCGGTCAGACATCGGTTGGTTTGACAAAAAAATTGATTATAAAATTCAGATAATCAATGCTTTATATGAATAAAAAGCGCCTGGCTAATCCAAAAATAAAGCAAAAATTATTGGCAAGGATACGGCAATTCCCGGATTTTCAAAAGCAGTTTAACATTCTTTCCTTGTTAAAAAAGCGCACCCTGCTCGGCATACTTAACTGGGTTTTCGTGCCTCAGCAGCATCATTTTGGTGTCCAGTCCGTAGAAATACCCCCTGAGCTCGCCGGCTTTCCCAATTACCCTATGACAGGGTACAACAATGGCAATGGGGTTGCTGCGGTTGGCCATACCCACGGCGCGCACAGCAGCCGGGTTGCCCAGTTGTTCAGCAATGGCGGAATAAGAGGTGGTTTTGCCGTAAGGGATTTTGAGCAAAGCAGCCCAAACCTGCCGGTGAAACTCAGGCGCACCGCCCCAATCCAGCTTCACCTCAAATACTTCCCTGGCGCCAGCAAAGTACTCAGCCAACTGCCGGGCACACTCCGCCACCGGATGGTGCTCCAGCATAACTGCCTGCTCCTGAATACCAGGCTCGAGCGCTTCCGACTGGTTTTCGCACAGTTTCAGCGATTGAACCCCTAATTCGCTGCCGATGATTTCCATCCGGCCAATGGGAGTGGGTATGATGTATCGTATCAGCATATGACGGTGGACGGTGGACGGCCTACGGTGGACGGTGGACGGCCTACGGTGGACGGTGGACGGTGGACGGTAGACGGGGGGAGGGGGACCCGTCGCCAGTTACAACCATTTTTGTTTATCGGCCAGGGCGCCAAGTTGGTCCCAGGTAAGCAGTACGGCGCTGGCGCCTACTGCATATGGTGCAATCTCATAAGCATTGTAAAAGAACACCACCCCGTTTGCAACCACCGCTACCTGAGCAGGAAGCGGAATTTGGGTGATTTCCGGATAAACCACATCAGTAAGTGGATCGGTTTCCTTTAATCCTTTTGAAACCTTGTAAGCTTTTTCCAAAATGGGTTTTACAGCCGTGGTATCTGAAATCAAATCGGTGATTTCCAATGGCTTGGCCGCCTTTGAAAGGTCGTAAGACACCAGCATGGTAAACGGATTTCCATGTGCGCCACCTGTATAGGAATAGCCATCCATTTGCACCGTGGCCACTTTCTGGTTGAGGAACGGAATGGTATCCTTAATCTGAGTAGTGTATTCAAGCGCCATTTCCGGCCGTTCTTTCATATCCGCCTGAAAAAGTTCGAAGAATTGTTTGCTGGATGAATCTAGTGCAACCGCAAAAGGTAATTGTCCATTTCCCCCCACAGCACTGATCACAAACTCCTGCAGCGATTGATTCAACGCTTTAGCCAATACTGTATCGCCGCCGGAAAAAATCGGATACGAAACCTTGAATTCAGCGCAACTCGCTTTCGCTTCGTCAATACAGCTCGTTTTGGTGTATAAACTGCTCTCTATTTTCAGGGATGACTTCTGTTCAGGGGCTTGATGTTGGGAATTACAGGCAAAAAACAGCCACAAGCCACAACACAACAACACGGAACGAGTAAATAATTTTCGCATGATTGGTCAGTAAATTTTTGCGCCAAGATAAGGCAAGCCCCTGTTTTGACGTCGAAAACAGGGGCTTAAGGGCAAAAAAATATCCTGCAGGGCTTGACTAGAAAAGGTAAACGCTCTGAAAATACAGGCAATGCTGATTCCAGCTTTTACCCCCTTGCGGCGCCTTGCGGGAATCGTACAGCAATACCAGGGAGCGGTTCCAGCGAACGGTAAAGCCCAAATGGCGGTTTGCCCAAAAGTTCGCTCCAAGTACAATACTTAAGTCGTTTTTGGTGAGGTAATCCGGCGCCACATTATTCAGCCAGTTAAAATCATCGTCCACCTTAGAATTGATCAGGCGGGCGTAAGACAAACCGGCATTGAATGAAACCCGGTAATAATTGTATTTTTCTTCATCGTATTCCACCAACCAGTCTTTGAAATGCCATTGCACCGGCACCTCAACATAGTTAAGGGTAAGGGCAAACGGATTGGGATCAAAATCGTTGGGGATCAGTTCATTCTGACAACCGCGTTGGGAAAACAGGATTTCCATACTGGCCTCGGTCCGGCCTTTCAAACGGGAAATTACCCGTAAACCACCCTGAAATCCGAGTTTATTGTAGCCAGCCGACAAATCGCCATCAATCTGCGATGCCGTAAGTCCAAGCACAGCTCCTGCCTTAAAACGAGGCTGAGCTGCCGCCAAAACAGGCAGGGAAAGCGCAAGTGCGAACAAAAGAATTTTCTTCATAGAATAAAGTTTGTGTTTATGATTGTTTGCAAAATATCAATGCCCACTTCTATTCCTCAAACTACTGCTATTTTTGCGGCACAAATTTGGTGCTTAAACCCGACATGATATGCGCTATACGCAAACTACACTGAAAAAACTTGAAGACATCTTTGACGAACTGGATTATACGGTTCGTTATGAAAAGGGCAGTTTCCAAAGTGGGTATTGCATTGTGGAAAGCCGCCGCGTGGCTGTAGTCAACAAATTTTTCGATACCGAGGCGCGTATCAACACCTTGCTTGACATCCTTACCAGGATTGAATTTGACCCGGCAACGTTGTCTGAACCCTCCAGAGAACAACTGGAAAAGTGGAAAAAGAACAACGATTAAACCAGACTGCCAGACGTTGGACTGCAAGACATTGGACTGTTGAACACTTAATATGAACATCTGTTCCCAAAAACAAAGCGCCGACCCGTTTAGACGGGCCGGCGCTTTGTTCAGGTTGGTGCATACAAGCATTTATACCTCAGAAGTCATGCCCAACACCACCAAAAATACAAAGCACCGTGATGTTTTTGCTGGTCTGTTGCACAACCCCCTTATTATCCTTTACTTTCAGTGTGATGGTATAATTACCACACATTTGATAAGCAAAACTTGGTGTTGGCTCGGTAGAAACCACTCCGTTGCCAAGGCTCCATTCATAAGAAACGGCATTTTTTGACTTATTGGTAAGCAATACCGCGTCCTTTTCATTTACGGAACCATTCTGATGGTCAATGGAAAAGTCTGCAACAAGGCCCGGCTGAAGTGTTTCGTCGAAAACAACTTCATCAACACTTTTTTTATGGCAGGATATTACCAGGCCCAGAGCCAGGAAACAAAGGAAGATAAAGGAGTATTTCATAAATTAAAAAGAAGAACGTTGAATGATTCCGTAAAGGTAACCAACAATAACCTGGGTTCCAACAGTTTCCTGTTTTTTGCCCGGACATGACCAAAGCTACCGCGGTATCGTTAAAAAAAGAGCGGTTGTCTCAGAATCCACAATAAACGTGGGTATAAGACAACCGCTTGTGTTAAAGACTAAATGTCAGCAAACTTCCTGCGAAAGTGCTTTGAGAGCAGGAAATCTATTAACGATTGATCACCAGCTTGCGGGCGCCCACCTCATTTCCGGTACGGAAACGAAGCGTGTACACACCACCCGGAAGGTTCGTGCAATCAATACGCACAACACTTTCCTGCTCGCTGATTTCAGTCATTAATACCCGACCGGTTGCATCAATCACCATTACCTCCAGCGTTCCAACAACCGGACGACCGAATACGATATTGGTGTAAGATTGTGCAGGGTTTGGCTGCAGGCTGATTCCGGTAAGCCAGGAGGGCTCCTTAACGCTTACCGTGTTGTCTACCTTGATGTCCAGTTGCGCATACACGCAATCGTTGGCATCTGTAATCTGCACATTATACGTGCCTGCGCTCAAACCGGCAATGTCTTCAGAGTTGCCCACTACCGCGCCAGTAGCATCAGTCCAAACGAATACATACGGACCTGTTCCGCCATCAATGCTGATGTCGATAGAACCCAGGCCCTGGCCATTGAGGTCGTTGTTTACCTGTACATTGGTGAAGGTAACCGGGCTGGTTACGGTAACGGTGAAAGTGCAGAATCCTGCATTTCCACTGGCATCAGTGTACGTGTAGGTTACTGGAGAAACCCCGATCGGGAATTCAGAGCCACTGGGCAAGCCATCCAAATCCCATTGGCCGTTGCCGGCCAGCAGGCAGTTATCTTCTGCAATCGGAGAGGCGTAGTTCACGATGTTCTCGTTGGCGCAGGCAATGATGTTGGATGGGCAGGTGAGGGTTGGCACAATGTTGTCTACCACCTTCACTACCACAGCAGTAGTAGCAGTATTGCCGGAAAGGTCTGTAACCGTCAGGGTAACCGTCTGGTCGCCCAGCTGACCGCAGCTGAAGCTGGAAGGAGTAATTACAGTACCTGAAATACCGCAGTTATCGCCGAATTGTGCACCGATGGTAGTAAGTGTTACCACTGCCCCTCCGTTGGCATCCAGGGCCACGGTGCCGTTTTGTGCCGAAACAGTGGGCAGTTCGTTGTCTGAAGAAGTCAGGGATACGCCAGTAGAGGCCTGACAGCCGTTGGCATCTGTTACCTGAACATTGTAGTTGCCTACCGTTGCATTAGACAAGGTATTGCCGGTAGCGCCATTGCTCCACAGGAAGTTATAAGGCTCTGTACCGCCGGTGATAGACACGGTTGCGGAACCATTAGCCTCATTCGGGCAAACCGGATTTACCGTTTCTACAGTCCAGTCAGAGTACGGTTGTGGTTCTGTCACGACTGCATTGGCGCTGAAATCACAGCCATTGGCATCTGAAACACTGACAGTGTAGGTGCCGCCAGACAGGTTGGAAATAGACGCTGAAGTTTCGCCATTGTTCCACTGGTAAGTAAATGGCGCTGTACCGCCGCTCAGTACAACCGTTACGGAGCCATTGGCCGCACCTGCGCAGCTAACATTCACAATACTATTGGAAGAAGAAATAGCGCAGAGGAAGGAAGATACTTCCACGGTTTGCTCAGTGGTGCAGCCTTTTTCATCCGTTACCACTACGGTGTACAGACCCGGAGTGAGGTTTTGGATGGATTGGGTAGTTTCACCGTTGCTCCACAAGTAAGTGTACACGCCGTTACCGCCGGTTGGGTTGGCACTTGCAGTACCGTCGTTTGCGCCCTGAGCAGATTCTGCAGTGGTGGTAGTATTGGCAGAAATGGCTGTTGGTTCATCAATATTGATGGTAAATACAGCGGGGCAGAGGTTTTCATCCGTTACCTGAACGGTGTAAGTGCCAGCGCTGAGGTTGCTTACAGACTGGCTGGTGGCGCCATTGCTCCAGGAGAAAGCAAATGGAGAAGCACCGGCAGTAACCAATACTTCTGCGCTACCATTGTTGCCTCCAAAGCAGGTAACATCGGCTGCGCTTGTAGTGGCAGCAAGCAGACAGTTGAAGGAATTAACGGTAATGGTTTGCTCGGTGGTGCAACCGTTGGCGTCAGTTACCACTACCGTATAGTTGCCGGGAGCAAGGTCGGTAATGGTTTGGGTTGTACCGCCATTATCCCAGGCGTAAGTGTAGCTACCAGTTCCGCCGGCTGGACTCACTGTAGCAGTGCCGTCGTTCACACCGAAGGCAGATTGTGCTGTAGCAGAAGCGTTGGCAGAAAGAGCATCAGGTTGAGAGATAGACACGGAGATGGTAGCAGAGCAATTTTCGGTATCTGTCACCACAACCAGGTATGTACCGGCCACGAGTCCGTCGGCTGTTGCGGTGGAAGCGCCATTACTCCAGGCATACTGGTAAACGCCGTTGCCGCCAGTGCCGGCTGCAGTGGCAGTACCGGAAGCTCCGCCATTGCACAGCACATTGTTTTGTGCGGAGATGTTGGCAACGACGCCTGTGTTTTGTACCAGATTAACAGAAGCCGTTTGGGTACAACCATTGGATGCATTGGATACCTGCAAGGTGTATGTACCAGCTGCATTTACCAGCGGAATTTGGGTATTCTCGCCGGAAACGATATTGCCGCCGTTGCTGGCAGTCCAGGCATAGTTGAAGTTAGCGCCCTGGGAAGAACCTGTACCATTCAACTGAATTTCGAAGGTATTGCAGTTCAGGTTGCCCGGAGAGGTTGCAGATGCTACCGGAGGCACATTATCCAGCGCCACATTGGCAGACGCAGTACTGGTGCATCCGTTTAGGGTATCTGTCACCACCAGGTTATAGGTACCGGGGTCAGAAACGGTTGGATTCTGCAGGGTTGAAATGAAGTTATTCGGACCGTTCCACAGGAAAGAAGCAGTGGTATCTGGAGTAGAGCCGGAGATGATAACACTACTTGCCACACAGGTCAGCGTATTACCTGTTGCGGAAGCGCCGGGGGCATTGGTATTGGTGGTTACGTTGGCTGTTGCGGTGCTGGTGCAAGAAGTGATACTGTCTGTTACCACTACTACATATGAGCCTGATACGTTCACCGTTGGGCTTTGTACGTTAGATTGATAGCCGTTGGGGCCTGTCCAGGAGAAGGTAGGACTGGCTGCATTGGTGGTGGTATTGAGTTTAATCTCAGAAACCAGGCAGTTCAGGGTGCCGCCCTGTGTAACCAGCGTTGGTGCTGGAGTACCGGTAACGATGGTGGCGGAAGTTTGTGTGCAACCATTGGTGTTGTTGGTTACCTTCAGGGTGTAGGTACCAGTTGCGTTAACTACCGGATTCAGGGTAGTTCCACCGCTAACAATGTTTCCGCCGTCTGTTGGAATCCAGGTGTAGCTAAAATTAGCACCGGAAGAGCCGTTACCCTGAAGCGTTGCCTCCGGCACGGTGCAGGAGATGGCCTGTGCCGGGCCAGCATCAGCGGTAGGCTGATCCAGATTGGCTGTTACTTGTTTGGCTGCAAACGAAATACAGGAAGTTTCTGTGTTGGTTACCTGGATGGTGTACGTTCCAGCCGCATCTATGGTAGGCGTGGTGGTGGTAGCTCCTGAAACGATGTTGCCACCATTTCCTGCATACCATTGGTAGGTAAATTCCGGTCCGCTGCTGGAACCAGTGCCATTAAGCTGCATACTGGGCTGGGCGCAGGTAATTACCCCCGGATCGGCAATAACAGCCGTCGGGTACACCGGAGGCGCCATATTAATGGTAGTGCTGATGGTGCAGAAGTTATCGTCTGTTACACTAACCACGTGATTGCCGGCATTGAGGTTATAGGCCGTTTCGCCAAACTGACCATTTTGCCAGTTATAGGTGTAATTGGCAGACCAGCCGCCGCTTGCGGCTACGGTAGCAGAACCTAAAATACCATTACAACCCACCGGCGTAAAGCTTTCAAGGGCAAGTGCCAGCGGCTCTGATGGTTGTTCAACCTCAAAAGTGAATTCTCCAACGGTATTTACCCGACCATAAACCGTAACGGTGTAAGTGCCGGCAGCAATATTGTTCAAATCCTGCGTAGTGGCGCCATTGCTCCAGCTATAGGTATACGGAGGAACGCCTCCTGATGGCGTAATGTCGATGGAACCAGTATTGGTACCGTAACATTTAATGTTTTTGACAAGTTCAGCATCCAGAATCAACGGCGGCGGCGCACATTTTTCCTGCATAAAACTGTACAAACCGGAAGTGGGTTGCTGGCCGGCTTCGTACACTTTTCTGTCGTACGGACAGATAGTAAAAATGGTCGGATAATAGTTAATCTGATAAGAGTTGGCAATGGAAGGGCCTTGTGCGTGTACAATTGGATAAGGAGTGCCGGTTACCCAGTCGCCCTGGGTACCGCCTACACAACCTGAAGGGCCGTAAAGACAGGCCTGATTGGTAGAAGCGTCGCCTTCCATGAAGAACACCCGAACCTCATTGGTACCATTGGGGCCGTATTGTTCATAAAGATCTTCCAGCGCGCCGGAGTTGTGGTATCCCCAGCAAGGGCCACACCAGGTGGCAGAGATATCCATAAAGACAGTATAACCGGAGTCCAGCAAACTGTACAGGTTATAACTGTTGCCATTCAAATCGGTGGCATTAAAATCTGGCGCGATGCTTCCGTCCGGAATTTGAGCATGCGCAGCAGTCCAACCCAACATGGCAAACATGATGAGTAACAGGTACTTTTTCATAGGCAGAAAACAGGAAATGAAATGTGGTGAAATTAAGCGGCCGAAAAATACAATTCCCCGGAATATTTACACCACAAAAGATTTTCTGTTTACTGTCTGCCAAATGACAAGAATGGGTACGGTTAGTATTTTTCACACATACGCTACGGCAATAAATCAAACCCATAGCCGCTTTGTGTCCACCAACTATATATGGAAAACCGCACAATACCATCATTGGCAGAGTAAATAAAGGTAAGTCCGGGACCATCAAATGACATCGGGGAATTGTGCATCAACATGTTTAAACTGGGGTAAATTCGTCCAAACTGGGTATAATTTTTCACAAATCCTTTCCTGTCGCACTCACAGTACGGCAAATCTGTCATCCAGCCAACAATATGAACTTCCGGATTGGCTACCTGCACAAGTGGTAATGCGCGCAGATTAAAAATTCTTGACCTGGTATAATTCCCCGTCACAGGAATCACTTTAAGACTGTCAGTGGTTGCCTGCAGGTAATAAGTGTACACAGAGTCCTTATCAGCTTCCAGCCAGGTTGAACTCAGATCTTGCTGATATTGCAGGCGTTCTTCCACTAAAAATCCTTTTTGCGGATCCTGGGCTACTACTTCCAATACCAGTGTATCATCCAGATAAACATAATTATCTGCCTGCCCCCAGGCATATCCTTCCCCTAACAACAACAGGTATTTGCTTTTTTGCCCAACAGCCAGATTGCTGAAATCTAACTGATTAAGTGTAGGGCCGGGCTCCGGCGTGCAACATGGATCATGTTTGCAGGACACCAACGAAAAAAAACAGAAAAAGGACAATAAAGTAATGGTGAAATATTTCATAGCACTTATAGTTTGTCTTAATGACGATACCAAAGCGCCAAAGGGTTGGTTTTACTACAAAATAGTATTCTCTTGCCGATATTCCTTCATTTCTTCGTCTGTAAGCGGGGGCGCAACCTCATATTCCGAACGCCAATCGCGCACCGGAAGCCGGTCGAGCGGGTACCAGTTGCCCCACCAGTCGTAATACTCCAGTCCGTTAAAATTCAATTTGTAATCAAACTCGCTCGGCACATCATATACAAAGCCCGGGTAATAGTACTGTCTGCCATGCTCCATGGCAAATTCCAGTTCTTTCAACATGGTGAAAGTGCCTAAACCGCGACGCCACTCGTCCGGCTCATGTATGCAATAATTGCCTGCCATACTCTTACGCCCAACATGAAAATAACTTGTGGCCACCAGATCCCGATCCTTAAACACATCGAACTGTATGCCATAACAAGGCATTAAACTGCTGAAAGCACTGAAAAAACCATAAATACTTTCCGGACGGTTTTGCGAAAACCGCTGGGAATGTCGTTCAAACAAGGCTTCATGCATAGGCTCAATCCGGATCGGGCGTCGCAGGATGACCAAGTCCTCATTTTTGCGCAGGCATTTGCGCTGACTTTTGCTGAAAGAGAACTTTTGCAAATCAATCCGCAACAAAATCACACGGCAGGGCTTCCCGCGCCACTCCCAATAATTCCGACGGAATATCTGATCCGACCAGTATGTCCAGCCATCTTCACAAAAACGGTCGAACACCATCGTATGCAGCGGCTGCATAGGAATATAGGCTTCAATCGGATTGGGATTGAAGGAGATATTCTTGAATACGGGGAGTGTGGGACGGTTCAAAGTGAGTGAGTGAATGAATGAGTGACGTTGCGTTTGGGTTGGTTGGTTGCTTGGGGAATGATGGGAGTGTCTACTGCGTTTTCATATTTTCAGGTTTCAGATTTGGAAGATTGGGGAAATCCAACAAGTCTGAAACCTGAAAAAAGGATTTTCCTGTAATGGAAATCCATTTGAACACGCTGTTTATCGCCAGTTGTTATTTTTTCTTCTTTTTCTTGCCTTTTACCAGTTTCATTTCGTTGAGCAGGTATCCAGCGCCACCGTACTTATCTACGATAAACAGGATATACCGTGAATCAACCATGATGTTGCGGCAAATAGCCGGGTCGTAATTCAGGTCGCTCATGGTACCTTCCCAAACCCGGTCGAAGTTCAAACCGATCAGGTTGCCGTTGGCATCCAGGGCGGGAGAACCGGAGTTCCCGCCGGTGGTATGGTTGGTTCCTATACAAGCCACCGGCATACGTCCATCTGCGGTTGCATACTGACCATAGTCCTTTGCCTTCCACAAATCTATAAGTTTTTGCGGAACATCAAACTCATAATCGCCCGGAATATATTTTTCCATTACACCATCCAGATCTGTCTGAAACTCGTACTGAATAGCATCTTTCGGAGAAAAACCCTTGATTTTACCATAAGTCAGCCGCAAGGTGCTGTTGGCATCGGGGAAGAATTTTTTCTCCTTAAACACTTCCATTTGTGCCGCCATATACTGACGTTGTAACAAATTTATCTGTGGCTGGAGTTCCTGCAGCTTGCCCTGAATTTGTGTGTTGTAATAACCTTGCAGTTTATCCCAGAGTTTAAAAGCCGGATCATTACGCAGTGCTTCCGCTACTTCAGCCGGCTTTTTGGTCTCCAGAAGCGTCATAATCTTGCTTTTTTGGGCAAAAACGCTTTGCTCAAAGATGTTTTTTGCCAGTTTGGCATAGCCACCGGCCTCGCCTGCCATTTTTTTTACATCAGCCGCACCCCATTCTGCACGGGCATTTTCGCCATACATTTCCATCATAGCTGCCAGCACCGCTTCATCTACCTGTGGGTGGTAGTCTTCATAAAACCCCTCCAAACCGGCTTTTACACGCCCCATTTTATTCACAAACTCTGTTTCATTCTTCGGATCATAGCCATTGATCCAGCTTCCCAGGCCCGAAACCGTACCCAAAATCTCGTTGTTCCTGATCATGGTTTCCAGGTAATAATCCCTGCCCAGGGCATACGGCTCGATGTCTTTGTACAACTGACGCAAACGCGGCAACAGGTTTTTGTAACGTGTATTCCAGTCCGGATTCTGCTGAATCCGTTTGGTAAATTCAGCCTCATAAGCCGCTTTTTTCTCAAAAGCCTTGTAAGTTTTTAAGCCCTGCATCTCGCCAAGCCATTTTTTCCAGGCATTGGCAATGCTGGCATACCGCGCCACATAGGAAATTTTAACCGCCGGATCTTTGCGCATATACCCATCCATGACCTTCAGGGCACGGTCGCGGATGGCCACCCTTGCCGGATCCAGCACTTCTCCGGTTTGGCGAATGGCAGCTTCGGTGAGGTATTCATTGGTAGCGCCCGGGAAACCGTACACCATGCTGAAATCTCCTTCGTCGGCCCCATCCAGAGAAATGGGTAAAAAGTGCCCCGGCCGGTATGGCACATTATCCTTGGAATAAGCCGCAGGGTGGTTATCCTTGTCGGCATAAACCCGGAAAATGGAAAAATCGCCGGTATGACGCGGCCAAACCCAGTTGTCGGTATCTGCGCCGAATTTGCCGATACTGCTCGGTGGTGCACCCACAAAACGTACATCCTTAAAGGTTTGGGTAACGAACATGTAATATTGGTTCCCGTTGTAAAAAGGCCGCACCTCAATATCTTCCCATTTTTCCTTTTTGGTGCTGCTTTTTAAGCTGGCAATATTTTTATCAATCTGCGACTGTCGTTCGCGTTCGGCCATACCATCCGTTACCCCTTGAAGTACCACCAGGGTTACGTCTTCAATTCTGCTCACAAACATGGCTGTGACACCTTCAGCGGGCAATTCCGATGTCCGGTCTTTTGCCCAATAGCCGTTTTCCACAAAATTGTTTTCCAGGGTACTCAGCTGCTGGATAGCATCAAAGCCGCAATGGTGGTTGGTAAGCAGCAAGCCTTCCGGTGAAATCATTTCTCCTGTACATCCGCCATCAAACTGGCAAATAGCATCCTTAATGCTCGAGTGCGCAGGCGCGTAAATATCATCGGCAGAAAGCTTCAGGCCCAGCGCCTTCATTTCCTTTTCGTTTTGTTTTTCCAGGAGGGATGGTATCCACATGCCCTGGCTTGAGACCGCTGTACATGATAATGCCAGCAGGAAAAGCAGAAAAAATCTCTTTTGCATATTAATTGAGTTAATGGAAGGCGAAAATAACGGCTGTATTTGGCGAATGATGCGGAAAAAGACAAACTTACGGCCAAAGCGTGCCAGTGTGTGCCTGAAAAATACTTCCGCAAAGGAAAATACAGTTTTGGGATCCTGTATAAGTGTGTCTTTTTGGGGAAACAGGAATACCCTGTTGGCCCAAAAAGACATGCAAGGCAGGTTCCTAAAGATGTATTTTCAGCACGGTGAGTATTTTTCAGACACACGCTAAAATTGCTCCAATGTTGGATATACCCCAAGCGCTACCCTTTAAAATAATACGATTATGAGCAGAATCAGTGCCCAAAACTTGCACAAACTCATGGAAACCGAAAGCCTGCAAATGGCTCGCCTGCATCGAATCATAGAGGAAACGGTAGAAGAGGAATCACTTATCTCCAAAAAAGTTTGTGAGGAAAACGAGCGCCAACAACTGACTTTTGGTGAACGTATTGCAGATAATGTAGCCAAATTTGGCGGAAGTTGGACTTTCATTATCATATTTGGGGTAATCCTGTTCATTTGGATATTGCTCAATACCATAGTACTGGCCAATCGGGTATACGACCCCTACCCTTTCATCCTGCTCAACCTGATTCTTTCCTGCATTGCCGCCCTGCAGGCGCCCATCATCATGATGAGTCAAAACAGACAGGAATTCAAAGACCGTGCACGGGCAGAAAACGATTACCTTATTAATCTGAAAGCCGAAATTGAGGTGCGGCACCTGCACGAAAAAATTGACCTGCTCATGCAGGAACAATACATGCAACTGTTTGAAATTCAACGCCAGCAATTGGAAAAACTGGAGCATCTGGAGGTAGAATTGCGGCGGCTAAAAAAAGAAAATTAGACTTGTTTTACAATTCAAACAAAGAATAAATAGGTAGCCTTCCCCTGCCAAAGCACCTGCCAACCCGGTACCTTTGCTGCCGGAATAAACGAACCTTCCTATGCAATCACTCCGCTATCTGACCATTTTTTCTATTGGCCTGGCTTTTCTTTTCCAAGCCTGCTCTGATTCTGCTGCGTCTAAAAAACTGCCCATTCTGGGTGAACGCGATGTAACCGCTGCCGGCGATACCATCTACCCTACCATCCCTGATTTTCAGTTTATAGACCAGGATAGTCAGCTGGTCAACAATGCCACCTTTGCCGGTAAAGCTTACGTGGTGGATTTCTTTTTCATTCACTGCCCAACCATTTGCCCCAAGGTAAAAGCCAATGGCCTGCGGGTGTACGAAAAATTCAAAAACGAGGACCGACTGCTCATGCTTTCTCACTCCATTGATGTGCGAAACGACACAGTAGCCGCCCTGAAACACCATGCCCAAAAACTCGGTATCGAAACCAAAAAATGGCGACTGGTTACCGGCGATCATGATGCCATTTATGGTATTGCCGACAACTATTTCAGCGTGGCCACGGAAGATCCATCTTCACCGGGCGGTTTCGACCACTCCGGCCGACTCATTTTGGTGGATAAAAACCGTCACGTACGCTCCTTTTGCGATGGCACCGATGCTGAAGATGTTGATCGTTTCATGAAAGACATTGAGTTATTGCTGAAGGAAGATGCTCCTAAATAAAGCCATTGGACCATGAATCTGGATATTCAAACACCAGCATTACTGTTCCCGGCAGTATCGCTGTTGCTACTGGCCTACACCAATAAATTTCTGGCCATTGCCAACCTGATCCGGGCACTGGTTTCTGACTATGAGAAACAACCCAAACACTACCTGCTTCGGCAAATACGCAGTCTGCGCCGCAGGCTGAACATGATTCGCTGGATGCAGGTATGCGGGGTGGCCAGTATGCTACTGTGCGTTATCACCATGTACCTGATTTATGAAGGTTGGCAAGGCTGGGCTAAAGTATTGTTTGGCACCAGTTTGCTGCTTTTGATGGCTTCATTGGTTATTACACTGGTGGAAATTGTGTTGTCGGCAGGCGCGCTCAGGGTGCTGTTGAAAGATTTACAGGAAAAAAATGAACGCGCTGAATAAAAAATGTCAGGCCTTCTTTTAACCTTTACGCATTCAACGGTCTAAATGTTTGCCTAAGGGCCATTTGTCCGATAAATCATTCAGGATTCCGCCCCAATTCACCTGTTGATTTCGATTATGGCATGAAAAGAAGAAATTTCCTCCGTCTACTGCCTGCAGCAGGTGTTACCTCCTTTGCCGTTAACGGCTTTTCCATGCGCCCGTTCGCCAATACGCGCATGGCAGAAATACTATCCAGTTGCGACGGCGTCCAGGACCGGGCGTTGGTGTTGATACAGCTGAAAGGCGGCAATGACGGCCTGAATATGATTATTCCGGCAGCTAACTACGACCGGTATGCTCAACTTCGGCCCACCACAAAACTCAACGAAACGGGTACAGGCGCCTTTATCCCCATCGATAATACGCTTCCGACAAGCGACCAGGCTGGTTTTCACCCGGCTATGACAGGCTTTAAGGACTTGTACGACAGGGGCTGGCTTAACGTGGTGCAGGCAACCGGATATCAGAGCATGAACCAGAGCCACTTTAAAGGTACTGATTTGTGGCTTTCCGGTGGCGGTGGCTCACAGGCCCTGAACAGCCTCACCTCCGGCTGGATGGGACGCGCACTTCAGGCGTTTTATCCGCACATTGAAGGCGTTCCAGTGGCAGATATGGTGGATCCCTTGGGTATCCAGATTGGCGACCCCAATACTTCCCTGGGCTTCCATACCGATACCGAACACCAAAATGTAATCAACCTGAGTGGTCAGGACCCTGCGGGCTTCTACTCCCTCATTCAAACCATTGGCGGGGCGCCAATCCTGAACGTTCCTGACACGGATCATGGTCATGAACTGGAATACATCATGGGGGTAGAGCAGAGCATCAACCTGTACGCCAACCGCATTACCCAGGTATTCAATGCCGGCTCCAACTCCATCACCACCTATCCGGGCGGCAGCCTGGGAGCCCAACTGAAAACAGTGGCCCGAATGATCAAAGGTGGCTGCAAAACCAAGATTTTCCTCTGCCAGATTGGCGGATTTGATACGCACAGTGCCCAGGTAGATTCAGGCGACACCAGTTTGGGGGCACACGCCAACCTGCTGAAAAACTTGTCAGACGCGGTTAAAACATTCCTGGATGACTTGCAGGGATTGGGTCTGGCAGATAATGTGCTGGGCTGTACATTCTCTGAATTTGGTCGCTGCGCCAAAGAGAATGGCTCCTTTGGCACCGACCACGGTACACTGGCGCCAATGATTGTTTTTGGTAAGGATGTAAAACCGGGCGTATTGGGCACCAACCCAAATCTGTTCAACCTGACCAACGATAATCAGTTGAAAGACATGCAGTTCGATTATCGTCAGATCTTCGCCACCCTGCTTCAGGACTGGCTGGGCGCCAATCCGTTTGTAATGGAGCAAACCATGTTTGAGGGATACGACAAGCTGAAACTGGTAGCCCGGGAGCATCGCGTGGAGCCTAGTTGCCAGTGGGGCGGCGCTCATATTGTGGTGGATCAGTTCCGCCCGATGAACCTGTTCCCAAATCCTGCCTCTGTGAGTACGGAAGTTTCCTACGAAAACAATGGAGAAGCCTTTGAAGCGCTGGTGTCACTGCACAGTCTCGGCGGCTCACTCATTACGGTGCGTCACGAAACGGTTTACCCCGGCTCCAATTCTTTCTATTTCGACGTCAACGCATTGCAGGAAGGCATCTACTTTGTTCGCCTGCAGAACAAATACACCGGCAAAGCCGACGTATCCAAGCTAAGTGTGGTACGTAGCGGAGGCATGAGCGCGCGCAACTAGAAAAATATCCAATATCCAATGTCCAATGTCCAATGTCCAAGTGCTGCGGGTGCTTGGCGTTAGCATTTTTGTTTGGCAACTCTCGCCTGAATGGCGATGCCCAAAAGTAACACTTAGCCATTCAGGCGAACCTAATTCCAAGTATTGTGCTAACGCCAAGCACCCGCAGCACTTGGATATTGGACATTGGATATTGGATATTGGATATTGGATATTGATTACATCGCGTTTGCCGAGGTAAAAATCCGGTTCCAATTGATGCCGTTGCGGATATTGCCGCCTTTGGTGGAGAACCAAATGAACAGCGGCTTACCTACAATGTGATCTTCCGGCACATATCCCCAATAGCGGGAATCTTCTGAATTATGGCGGTTATCACCCATCATCCAGTAGTAATTCTGTTTGAAGGTGTAGCTGGTGGCCTCCTGGTCATTTACATAGATTTTGCCATCTTTTACTTCCAGTTTGTTTTGCTCATACACCTTGATGACACGCCAGTAAAATGGCAGGCTCTCCAGGTTGAGCGCCACGGTAGCGCCTTTTTTAGGAATGTAAATGGGGCCGAAGTTATCGTTAGACCAGGTAGAGACCCGTTTGGGGTTGTTAGGGAATAAACTGGAAGATTCAGGACGTTTAAACTTCTCCACCTTCAGGCCCATTGCCCGCAATTTCTCCACCTGCCCTAAGTCTAGCGCCAGAAATAACCGCGCCCCATCGCTATCAACTTCGTTAATATTAACCCCCAGTTCCTGCAATTTTTTAGGATTAACAGCATTTCCTGTACTCTCCACCTTATACATAAACTGCATATGGGTTGGATTGGGAGCAGCTTGTCCATTGACAAACACCTGCCCTTCCCGAATCTCCAGACTATCTCCGCCAACGGCCAGGCAACGCTTGATGTAGTGGTCTTTTTTGTCCACCGGCCGGGTTACAAACGGGCAATTGATGCCTCTGTAACGGGTTTGTGCCAGGTTGAGGGTTTTCCACTGTCCAATATCCCAGCTTCGGTCCGGAGCGATGAATACACTGTCGCCAGCTGGCCAGTTGAATACCACAGGTTCGTTGCGGTCAACCGTTTCCAGTGCAGGGAGGCGATAATATGGCAATGATGGATTTTTCAGATAAGACTCAGAACCTACAAATGGCATCACGTTGTGCATGAGCGGAAATTGCACCACTGTCATTGGGGTACGGATGCCGTAATGCGCTTTGCTGACAAAAAGATAATCGCCTACTTTCAAAGAGCCCTCCATAGACGAGCTCGGAATTACATAGGCTTCAATCAGGAACATCCGGATAAAAGACGCCGCGAATACCGCAAAAATGATGGCTTCTGCCCATTCCCGGCTGGCCGATTTTGTGAATTGAGGATATTGTGCCTCCAGCTTTTTCAGGCCCAGGGTATCTTTTCTTTCAATGGCCTCGTGGTGCAGGCGGTGATATTCACGTTCTTTTTCCAGAATGGGTCCTTCGTAAGTAGCCTTGGCATCTTTACCCACCATAAAGAAAGAAACCGGCGCATATACAACGGCCAGCACAGCCTCCCAAAATCCATGGCGGCCAAAGGAACGGATGAGGTCAATTACCAATCCGGCATAGATGAAAAGATTCACCACCGGGAATAAAAACCACAAAGCATAGGAGGGTTTTCTTCCCACCAGCTTGCACCATTCCACTGCTGCTACACCTGGAACCAGGGCTTTCCATCCAGGAACACCTGCTTTTTCGAACAACTTCATCATGCTCAATCCGAGCAGGATGTACAGGACTATGAGGAAAAGAAGAACAGACATGGTGGAATGTGGGTAATATAATTAATGGGTGGCGAAGGTATTTTATCTCAAAACACCTTCGCCGTATGATAGATTTTCAACCTGATTTGTTCGATCAAACGATTGGAAACCGGGCTGAAATTATTCTTCGTCGGACTTTTTCTTGCGCTTGCGACGAGTTTTGAACATTTCCACCACCTCTTTGTCTGACAGGAAACTGAAGTCAACAAACTGGGTGGATACAAAACGTTTAATGTCCTGATAATCTTTGGCGCGTTTGTCGGTGTAAGTCCGAAGCAATTTATTGATGTAATCCAGCGACAGCTTTTCTACATCCTGGTTGAACTTTTGGTTGCCGAAGATTTTCATGTACAGGTTGAAGATCTTGGTCAACTCAAAATAATCGTTGTATTCACGCTCGGAAAGACCTTTGATGAGTCGTGCGAAGTACGTGATAACCAGTTGTCGCAGGCATTCGGTTTCTACAGACAGTCCTTCGTGGTTGTTGTAGAATTCCTGAACAGCTTCGATGGCATCCGGGTGCACATAGCCCAGGCTGTGAATTTTATCGGCAATCCGGTAGTAATCGGAAATACGGTCTTTGTAGAGTTTGTCAATTGCCTGGCTCAAGCGTTCATCGTTGGTAGCATCGATGCCGGGAGATTGGTACAAGGTTACCAGGAAACGCAGGTAGCGCAGGTCGAACTCCTGGAAAGAGCGGCGTTCGCGTTCGAAATGGGTAGCGAAAGCTTTTCGCTCGGCTGGATCGAGATCTACGAAATTGCCGCAGATGGCCAGCATTTCGAGGTATTCTTCGGTGGCCTGGAATTCCTTGGTATCCAGAAAGCCCAGGATTTGCGCTTTCAGGCTGTCGTTTCCGGCGCCGGTTTCAAAACGTTTGAGCAGGAACTGGCGGAGGGCTGAGAAGTTAGCCTTCATTTCACCCAGGGTTTTGGGGAAATCGGCTGAGTGGTATTGTTCGTTACGGAACTGGTTGGAATAACGGCGGTAGATATCCTCCCGGTCTTTTTGGTCGCGGAAACGATCCTGTTTTTGCTGCTGGAGGAAATAACGGATACGTTTGTTCTCCACCAGACTCATCAGGTTGGTAATCCAGATATCAGAACTCAGGGCAAAACCTACGGTGATGCTCTGACCGATACGCTTTTTCAGCTGGTCGAAGTGCACACTTTTGCAGATAGCCAGCAGGATTTCTTTAAAGTGATCGTTCGGACGAACATACTTGTACTGGTCGTTGATTTCTCCGCGGAGCACGGAGAAGCCAAGAACGCGTGGCAAGTATAGGCCTTCGAACGGTGGCTCGAGCAGGTATTTTTCAAAAGTTACCAACTGCAGTGGCGCTTCCGAAGCAACCTGGTGGTGCAGAGCCGAGAGCATGGGTTCGAATTCTGAACGCAGGGCGTTGTAGTATTCATCTTCTTCCTCATCGAGGTACAGGGCGAGGTTTTCAGACTCCTGTATGGCCGCTGCGATCTCGTTCAGGCGGTCGTAGTATTGTTCGTCTAGAGGTTGCATGGTGTAGGTATGATATGTCCGGATTCGAAAGGAAGCGCCGGTATTATTGATTTTAATTTGAAAAAGACCCGATGAAGCCACTCAGGGCTTCACCAGGTCTTTTTTGTCAGAAAGCACTTAAAGGCAAATGTAAATATTTGCCACAAAGCGTTATATTATTCTTCTGTTTTTTCTTCGGCGGCTGGAGCCTCTTCAGCAGCAGGAGCAGCTTCTTCAGCGGCAGCTTCTACTGGAGCTGCTGTTTCTTCAGCAACAGCTTCTACTACTTCTTCAGCTACTTCTTCAGCGGCAGGAGCTTCTTCTACCGGTGGAGCTGGTTTAGCTTTTACTTTAGCAACACCGTCAACGGAGGCTACAAATTTGCGCTTGGCTTCTTTGGTTTCTTCGCGACGCTTATTGATGTTGTTTTCTTTCTGCTCAATCCATTTAGCCAGCATTTCATCTGCTTTTTCCTGGCTGAATGCACCTTTAGCTACACCTTTAGCGAGGTGGCGCTGGTACAGCACGCCTTTGAAACGCAGGATAGCGTTCACGGTGTCGGTTGGCTGAGCGCCAACACCCATCCAGTAGTAAGCGCGATCGCGGCTCAGTTCAATGGTAGCAGGAACAGTCAGTGGATTGTAAGTGCCGATTTTCTCGATGAAACGGCCGTCACGTGGAGAGCGGCTGTCGGCGATTACGATGTGGTAGAATGGAGCGGCTTTACGGCCTTTACGTTGCAGACGAATTTTAACTGCCATGGTAAAAATGGAAAATTTAAATGAGATACACTCGCCCGGCTACTTATATCAAATAGCACCGGGCTTTTCAAGGGCCGCAAAGGTAATATGTTTTCTGTGGAAGAAGCAAAAAAGTTTGCAAAAAAGTGAAATTAGCGGCTTCGAAGTATCAGGATACCTGAGCCCAAAACGCAAAGACAGATGAACAATTGACTGTCCGAATTCGTACACACTCGTTCGTGTTCGGACAATTTTTCAGGCGGTACAGACAATATAATACGCTGATAATCATTGTCTTATATTTGTGGCGCAGCATTTGGACCAGTCACTGTATAGCACAGGGCAGTCTGCGGGGTCGTAAGACCCACGCAGGGCGAAATGACTCCTAAATGACCTAAATGACTACTAAATGACCCAATAACACTAATTGCGGGCAACAACTAAGCTATGATTCAGAACCTTTTCAAAACTTCCTTTCGCCTGCTTTGGCGAGACCGGTTTTATACCCTGCTTAACATAGCCGGATTATCCATCGGCATGGCGGCAGCCGTATTTATGTTCCTGTGGGCCGGCGATGAACTTACCTACGATCATATGCATCCAAATGGAGAGCGTATTTACAGGGTACTAACCAACTGGAAGTTTGGAGAGGAACGGGAGTATACCTCCTCTTGCTCAGCCCCTCTGACTGATGAGGCCCGGAACAGCGTGCCTGGCATAGACCAAATGGTGCGCACCTGGGACCTGGGAGAACAAACCTTTTTAGTGGGCCCCAATGCTGCAGCACTGGAAAATGTGAGCCTGGTAGAACAGGGGTATTTTACTATTTTTCAGTTTCCATTTTTGCTGGGCAATGCTCAAACAGCATTATCCCAACCCGGTAATCTGGTACTGACCGAATCATCTGCCATCAAACTCTTTGGCAAAATTCCTGACCTGGGCGCTACCCTGCGTCACCCCACCAAAGGGGATTTTCAGGTAGGCGCCATTCTCAAGGATCTGCCCACCAACTCCAGCATTCAGTTTGACGCCGTTTTACCCTGGGAGGGCAACGTGCCGAAATTTGCACGCAATCCCAAAGACGCTTTTCGCTGGGGGCAAATCAATTTCCCGACCTGGGTGCTGCTGCGCCCGGATGCCGATCCGGCGAAAGTGGCCGAACAATTTTCTGTAATTGCCGGTAAAGAACGATCCGGAGATGAGGCCTTTTATTATGCCCTGCAAAATGTGCGCGACATCCACTTTTATTCCGGTTTTCTACGTTGGGGCGACTATGGTAGCCTGGCTACTGTTCGGGTGGTGGGATTAATCGGACTGCTGGTGTTGCTGATCGCCTGTATTAATTACGTCAACCTAACCATGGCGCGCACCGTGGGGCGCGCACGCATGGTGGGCATTCGTCAGGCCATTGGTGCAGGCAAATGGCAGTTATTCGGACAATCCATGCTGGAATCTGGCATAACCGTGCTGATTGCCACCCTGTTTGCCGCAGGATTGACCTGGCTGGGTATGCCTGCCTTTGAAAAAATAGGCGGGAAAGACTTTACCCTGAGTCAGGTATTTGGCAGCCAGAGCCTGGCTATTCTGGGAGGTACAGCCCTGATTGCCTGGTTGGCAAGTGGCTTGCATCCGGCGACGCAAATGAGTCGGTTCAAACCTGTTACTGCCTTAAAAGGAGAGGTTCCGGGATCGGGCTCGCACTGGTTGCGCAGAATACTGGTAACCAGCCAGTTTGTGTTTTCAATTGGACTCGGCATTTGCGCGTTGCTCATTTTCAAACAATTGCAATTTACCCAGGAGAAAAAGCTGGGTTTTGACCGTGAGCATGCCTTCATGTTTTTTGTGCCGGATGATCGTGCGGCGCAACTCAAAGCAGAATTAACCCAGCAACCAGGCATATTGGGGGTTTCGTGCAGCGATAACCCTTTTGTTGATCTGGGAAGTCAGTGCAGCGGCGATAACTGGGAGGGCAAAACCCCGGAACAGCCTTCAGATCTGTGGCAAATCAACGTAGATCCCGATTTTCCACAGTTTTTCAACCTGGAATTGGCGGAAGGGCGTTGGTTTAATCCCGGAGTCATGGATTCCACCTCTTTTGTAATCAACGAATCGGCTGTAAAAATGATGCAATTCCAGGGTTCTCCGCTTGGCAAATGGATGGACCACGGTGGAATTCGGGGCACTATTGTGGGCGTTTGCAAGGATTTTCATTTCAAATCCCTGCACAACCGCATCGAACCCATGATCTTTTCTTCCTTGCCGGGCTTCTATGTTTTTCATGTAAAAACCTCCGGCGCGCAGGCGGCACAGGCCATTGCATCCTCCCAGGCGTTTTATCAAAAGGTGTATCCCAATAAGATCTTTAAATATCATTTCCTCGACGAGTTGTACAACGATCTGTACAAATCTGAGGCGCGGGTAGCCCAGCTGACCGGAGTGTTCACCGGTTTGGCGCTGTTTATTTCCTGTTTGGGTCTGTTTGGTTTGGCGGCTTTTGCGGCGGCGCAACGCACCAAGGAAATAGGCATCAGAAAAACCCTGGGCGCCAGCGTGGCCTCGGTGGTGGCCCTGCTCAGCAAGGATTTCGTGAAAATGGTGCTCATTACACTGATCATCGCTTCCCCGCTGGCGTATTATCTCATGCAGCAATGGCTGGCAGAATTTGCCTACCAAATGGCCTTCCCCTGGTGGGTGTTCCCGCTCGTGGGTATTCTGGCGGTACTGCTGGCTTTCATTACCGTGAGTTTTCAAAGCATCAAAGCCGCGCTGGAAAATCCGGTGAAGGCGCTGAGGAGTGAATGACTTAGTGGTGCCCCCCAACTCAAACACTCAAAAACCCAAAAACTCAAAAACTCAAACACCCAACCATGATCCAGAATTATCTCAAACTAGCGCTCCGCAATTTGTCCAAGCACCCGTTGTTTGCCGGGCTGAACGTATTTGGTTTGGCGCTTGGACTGGCCGTTTCACTGCTATTATTCCTGCATGTTCAGCAGGAGTGGTTTTTTGATCGGTATCATAGCAAAGCCGACCGGATCTACCGGGCAACGCTGAATGCTTTTTGGGATCCGGCCGAGCCTGAGGTATTGGCGAATGTACCGAATGTGTTGGGGCCAGCCATGAAAGAGGCCATTCCCGTGGTGGAGCAATATGCCCGGTTATTAAAGCATGAGTTCGGCCGGACAGCATTCATACAGGCAGGAGAACGGCGACTGACAGAAGATCAACTGTTCTGGGCAGACCCAGGTTTTTTTGATATTTTTGACGTAAAACTGATTGCCGGCGACCTGTACAGCGCCCTAAACCAACCGAATACGGCAGCCATCAGCAGGTCTACGGCCATCAGGTATTTTGGCACTGAGCATGTGGTTGGTCAAACCATCCGGGTGGATCAAATCAATCCGCTGGAGATCAAAGCGGTGTTTGAAGATTTCCCTGGCAACTCCTCTCTGGACCCAAAAGTGCTGGGTTCTTTTCAAACGATGAAATGGGCTAACAACCGCCTGGTTTGGAGTAATTCCAGTTTTGAAACCTGGATTTTGCTTAGCCCGGAAGCTAAAAAGCCTGATGTGGAGCAACAAATGGCAGCCTTACTGGATAAAAACGTGGCAAAGGAAGACCAACGGTTTTCACTTTGGCTGCAACCACTCCGGGAAATACACTTGTTTTCTGCACAAATGCGCAGCAACTACTGCGACCGCCTGGGCGACCCCAAACAGGTAGCTATATTGGGCGTATTGGCCCTGGCAGTACTCCTGATTGCTTGTTTCAACTACATGAATCTGTCTACAGCCCGGGCGCAGCTTCGGTTTCGGGAAGTAGGCATTAATAAAACCATGGGCGCTTCCGGCAGCCAGATGATGCTGCGTTTTTATACAGAAGCAGCCATTCTGACCATTTTTGCAGCGGCTTTAAGTTTGCTGCTCCTGGCTCTTGGCATCCCCTTTTTCAACCAACTGGCTGATAAACAACTATCCATGAACATGTTAGCCGACCCCGCTACCGGGCTGTCGGCTTTGGGCATTCTCGGCGCCGTGGTATTGATTGCAGGTTCGTATCCGGCGTTTTTTCTGTCGGGATTCTCGCCTAAAAACCTGTTGCAAACCAGTTTTAGAAAAAATACCGGCGCTGGATGGTTCCGGCGTTCACTGGTAATTACCCAATTTACCGCATCGGTGGTGCTGATCATTGGCACCATGGTGTTGCATGAACAAATGAAGTTTATCCAGCAAAAGAAACTTGGATTTGAACCGGAACAAGTGGTGGCCATCACCACTATTGCCGCCGAGAGTCGCGACCAGATCAATACCCTGATCCAGTCTTACGGACAAATCAGCACTGTAAAATCCGTTTGCCGGGCGCAGGCATTCCCCGGACAATCTGTCAGTATACGCAATCTGACCAAAGGCATCCACGATGAGGAAGGCGCCGAGTTGCTCACCAATCATGTGGCGCCGGGGTTTGAAAAAGTATTGGGTATTAAACTGATAAGCGGAACAACACTGCCGCCCAAGCAGCCAGGCGACACCATGGTGCAGGTGGTGTTGAATGAAAAAGCGGTGAAATATCTGGGCAGCACACCGGAGCAAATCATAGGACAGAAAGTGCAGTGTGATCTGGGCGACAACGCCTATGTGGTGGGCGTGGTGGAAGATTTCCATGCCCAGTCTTTGCATCAAACCATTACGGCTTACGCCTTTCACAATGCAGAAACCGAAACACGCCGGTATTTGCTGGTAAAACTGGACACCCGTGACATTCAGCAATCTATGGCACAGCTGGAAAACGCGTTCAAACAAGTGATGCCGCATTCAGCTTTTCAGTATCAGTTTGTGGATGATTACCTGCAAAAAATGTATCAAACAGAGGCCCGTACAGCGGCTGTGGTGAATGTCTTTTCCCTGCTGTCGATCCTGGTTTCCTGTCTGGGATTATTCGGTCTGGCGGCCTTTGCTGCTGAACAGCGGGTAAAAGAAATCGGCATCCGCAAGGTATTGGGCGCGAGCATCATGGGCATAACCGGACTGCTGGCCCGCGATTTTCTGAAATGGGTATTGCTGGCGGTTTTGATTGCTTCACCCATTGCCTGGTACCTGACAGACCGCTGGTTGTCAGACTTTGCCTTCCGGATTGAACTGCAATGGTGGTGGTTTGTGCTGGCAGGTGTGGTGGCCCTGACCGTGGCCTTGCTCACGGTGAGTTTTCAGAGTATCCGCGCGGCGCTGGAGAATCCTGTGAAGTCGTTGGGGCGGGAGTGAGGTTGTAGGTATACATTTCAGTATATATTTGCCTGATAATGTATACCAGCAAATTATGAAAAACCAGCTCCCTCGAATTAGCCTTTTTGTCTGTTTATGCCTGTTTTTATACACAGATTGTCTTGCACAACGCTCCATGATAGGAGTGGGCATAAATCTGGTGGATGCCAATGTCGGCCACACAGAAAACTATCCCCGAATCAAAGGTGTAATGCCGCGCTCACCTGCTGAAGAGGCTGGTTTCAAGCCCGGAGATATTATCTGGTCTATTGATGGGGAGGACCTAAACGGGTGGGCTGCCAAAAAGGTCTCCAGTCTAGTTGCGGGCGACTCAGGCGTGGTGCGCACTTTTGTAGTAGGCGCCGACAAGCGCAAGGTGGCCGTAGCGCTCAGGCAAATTACCGGGAACTGCATAGAAGGCGATTGTCAGAATGGAACGGGCAGGATGGAAGAAGTTAACGGTTGCATTTATCAGGGAAGCTTTTTTAATGGCAAATTTGATGGAAATGGGGAATATTGGCATGTAGAACAGGATAAGGTAAACTTCTACTACAAAGGACAGATGGTGGAAGGGAAATTTGAAGGTGTGGGAAAATTAGTAAGCTTGCAGAATGATTACCGGTACGAGGGCTTTTTCAGAGGCGGTACAGTTTCCGGGAAAGCTCGGGTAACCTATGTAAAGATTAAGACCTTTTATGAGGGGTATTTTTTTCAGGGCAATCCACTTGGCCCCGGTACTATGACTTATCCAACTGGAGAAACCAGGCAAATCAATCCTAAGTCTTGGGTGGACTTACGTGAAGCCACAGGTCAGGAGAAAAAGGCCGACCATACTCAGCGAAAATCATGGACTGAGTTTAACCAACAAATGCAGGAAACGGAAGCAGTCTTGCTTGAACTGGCAGAGAAATACAAACAATTCCATCAAAAATACCAGGAGGCAACACAAAAGTTTAGCAGTGCCTATGTGATAGAAACATATACTTCAGGCAGCTTTCAACAATATATTCAAACCCTTGATAAGGCAGATACCCTGTTTGATGCGTGCCATCAGGCCTTTTTCGACACCAATTTCACCACCCAACAAGTGGCTGGCGCAGAAAGCTGGCTGGAAATATTAACCCCGGTTATGGCAGCCATCACCGCCAAAGAAAGCAATGGATTGAGGTCTCCATTAACGGTGTTTTTACAGGATAATATTACAAAATGGGTTCAGGGGAGTGTTTTGAAGGCGAGGGGGGTGAGGGGTATGTGAGAGGGGGCTTTTTGAGCCTGCTGCTGGCAGCAAATATGGCCATCATACTTTATTTCAAGCCGCGTTCTTGTAATACCTCTTCCAAGTCCTTGTTTTTATTTGGAGCTTTAAGTATTCTGTAGATGAAAACTACGGGAATTAACATTGAAATGAATCCCAAATTAATATGGGGATTCAAGATCCAGGATACCACTCCAAAAATGAGTATTCCTGCCAAAAAACCAATAGATGTTGCATACCAAAGTTTGGATTTCACCAACTTTTTTTTCTCCGCTAAAAGTTCTTCGTCAGTCAGTTTGTAAAAGTCTTCTTTTCCCATAATTCTTTGTTTGTTGATTTTTTAGCACTGAATCCTACTTCCGTCCCCCTTTACCTCCAATTCACGCATGCACCGGGGCCCACCTTAGGTTACAATTATTCATTGTATCGTTTCGCAAGCAAAGCACGGCAATTTCCTCAAAAAACCAGCTGCTGTTCATCAATTAATTTTCCCCCTGCCCCCTCACCAAAACACCAAAACACTAAAACACCAAAACACTAAAACACTTAAACACTTAAACACCGAAACATACAAACCCCTTATCTTTGCACTCCCACAGGCGTCGATCTCTCTGCGCCGGCTCGAACACTTTACATTTTTATGGGGTACTCCCCGGTATCAAGGAAAGTTGTTGCCGTTGACTTGTCCGGCTACATGCAGCTACGCCCGAACACCGTTCTGTCTACCCCGCTTTACAAAGACTGCGAAGCCTTGGTTTTGCACAAACCGGCGTCTGTGGGTTTACAAAAATGTCACCGCTACGCGGTTCTTTTTAATTTTGAGCAAGCTCAAAATCAGTGGGCAGCTCCCCGTCTACCGTCTACCGTCCACCGTCTACCGTCTAACAATCCATGTCCGACCAAATTCGCCAACTCGCCCCTAGCCTCCCCTGGAGCCTTTTCGCTGATCTGAATGCCGTACCTCGTCCTTCCAAAAAAGAAGAACGTATTGCCCAATGGGTGCTTGATTTTGCCAAAAAACACGGCCTGGAATCCCAGCGTGATGCTTTTGGCAACATCATTGTGCGCAAACCAGCCTCTCCCGGCCGGGAAAAACGCCCCGTTACCATTCTGCAAGGGCATCTGGATATGGTGCACTCCAAAAATGCCGGCGTAAACTTCGACTTTGAAAAGCAGGGCATTGATATGTATGTAGACGGCGACTGGGTATGTGCGCGCGGAACCACCCTGGGCGCAGACAATGGCCTGGGCGTTGCCGCCATTCTGGCTGTTTTGGCCTCCAAAGACATTGTGCACCCGCCTCTGGAAGCCCTGTTTACCCTGGATGAAGAGCAAGGACTCGGCGGAGCCAAAAACCTTGGGCGCGGATTACTCAAAGGCAAGGTGCTGCTCAATCTGGACACCGAGGAAGACCACGTACTCACCATCGGTTGCGCCGGCGGCATTGATACCCTCATAGATTGGGATTACAAACAGGATAAAGCGCCGGAAAACCATACAGCGTACACCATCACCGTAAACCAATTGCTGGGCGGACACAGCGGTATGGACATCAACCGGGGTCGCGGCAATGCCAATAAACTCCTTGCGCGTGTGCTCATGACCTGCGCACCTGCGGGCGTACGCCTGGCAGCTTTCGACGGAGGTAACCTGCGCAACGAGATCCCTCGTGAAGCCCGGGCCCTGGTGCTGGTGAAAAACGACAAACGTTTCCATAAGCTGCTTCAGGCAGCCGCAAAAGAACTCCGCACCGAGTTCCAGACTGCCGAACCCAAACTCAACGTTCAGGCAGATCCGGCCACAGCACCGGCCCAGGTGATGCGCAAAAGCGATCAGGTCAAATTTCTCAACGCCCTGCGCGCCGTACACAACGGCGTGTTCCGAATGAGTCCGGAAATTCCGGGACTGGTGGAAGCGTCCTCCAATCTTGCCAAGATCACGCTCAAAGACGGGCACCTCAGCATCGGATCCCTGCAGCGTAGCTCCGTGGAGTCCAGCAAAGCCGATGTAGCTGCCGCCTTCCGCGCACCGTTCGACCTGCTGGGCGCTAAAGTGCAAACAGCCAATGCTTACCCCGGCTGGAAACCCAACCCGAGCTCCAAAGTGGTGCAAAAAATGGCGGGGCTTTATGAAAAAATGTTCGGCCATGCACCAGTCATCGAAGCCTGTCATGCCGGCCTGGAATGTGGCATCATCGGCGAGGCCTACAAGGGTTTGGACATGGTATCCTTTGGTCCGTTGATCACCGGCGCTCACAGCCCGGATGAACGCGCGTCCATCTCCAGCTTTGCCAAATTCTGGAAATTTTACCTGGAAACGCTGGCGGGGATATAAGGACTGTACCCCGGAATGGTATTCCGGGAATTCTTATTCGAGATGAGAAATACTTCCCGGAATATCATTCCGGGATACATCCTCTACCCAACCGCGATGCGGTCAAACTCAGATAACCCTCCGCCGTGCGGGGGGGACCTCCGCACAGATGCAGGAGATCTTCGTATAGATACGGGGGGACTTCCACACTGCGGGGGATAAACTTTTCAAACGGCGGCTGAACCCGCCGGCACATCCATGCGTACACTCCTCCTTCTCCTCCTTTCCAGCTTTTTACACGCCCAGTCTGCCCCCTTTTTTGATGCCATGCAATGGCGCTGCATCGGTCCGCACCGGGGCGGCAGAACGGTGGGCGCTGTGGGAGTACCTCAACAGCCCGGCACCTTTTACATCGGCGTAAACAACGGCGGGGTGTGGAAAACAACCGATTACGGTCGGGTTTGGACGCCTATATTCGACGATCAACCCACGGGCTCCATTGGCGATGTGGTGGTGGCGCCAAGTAATCCGGACATCCTGTATGTGGCCAGCGGAGAAGGGCTGCAACGCCCCGACCTGAGTGTGGGCAATGGTATTTACCGTTCTTCCAACGGTGGTAAAACCTGGACCCACACCGGTCTCAAAGACGGCCTGCAAATTGGAGGCCTGGCCATTGACCCCACCAACCCCGATAGGGTATTTGCCGCCGTATTGGGCCACCCATACGGCCCTAATCCGGAGCGCGGCGTGTATCGCACCCTGAACGGAGGCAAAACCTGGGAACAGGTGAAGTTTATGGACGAAAACACCGGCGCCATTCAGGTGGCCATCGATCCATCTGATCCCAATACCATTTACGCTGATTTTTGGGCCAATCGGCTGGCCCCCTGGGAAAACGGCACCTTCGCCGGCCCCAATTCAGGCTTGTGGAAATCCACCGATGGCGGCAATACCTGGAAAAAACTCTTCAAAGGGCTGCCCTCCCCTGCTCTTGGACTCGGTCGTATAGGATTTTGCATTTGCCCATCCATGCCTTCGCGCCTGTATGCCACGGTAGATTGCGCCAAACAGTCAGCTTTCGCTAAAAACTACGGAGGCATATACCGCTCAGACGATGCCGGCGAAAACTGGTATCAAATTCAGGAGGACGAACGACTCTGGGGGCGCGGCAGCGATTTTGCAGAAATCAAAGCCGACCCGAAAAATCCGGATGTGGTGTATTCTGCCAATGTAGCCGCCTGGAGAAGCACCGACGGCGGCAAAACCTGGTTCTGCTTCCGAGGCGCGCCGGGCGGCGACGACTACCACCGCATCTGGATCAACCCCACCGACCCCAAAATCATGCTGCTGGCCTCAGATCAGGGCGCCATTATCACGGTAAACGGTGGCCAAACCTTCAGTTCCTGGTACAATCAGCCCACGGCACAGTTTTACCATGTAAGCACAGACAATGCTTTCCCGTACAATGTTTACGGCGGCCAGCAGGAAAGCGGATCCGCAGGTGTCAGCAGCCGCGGTAACGACGGACAGGTAACCTTCCGGGAGTGGCATCCGGTGGGTGTGGATGAATATGGCTATGTAGCCCCTGATCCGCTGGACCCAAACATCATTTACGGCGGCAGGGTAACCCGCCATGACAAACGCACCGGACAAACCCAAAACATTCGGCCAGACGCCCTGAACAGCGGCAAATACCGGGTATTGCGCACAGCGCCCGTGATCTTTTCTCCGGTGGATCCGCATTGCCTGTATTTTGCCACCAATGTGTTGTTCAAAACCAAAAACGGAGGCCATTCCTGGGAAGAAATATCGCCTGATTTGAGCCGCGAAACCTGGGATGTACCCTCCTGTCTGGGCGTTTTCACCCCTGAAGCCGAAAAAACCAAACGTCGCCGAGGAGTTATATACGCCCTGGCTCCTTCCCAGCAGGACACCAATACCATTTGGGCCGGCACCGACGATGGTTTGATCCACATCACCCGGGACGGCGGTAACAAATGGACCGACATCACCCCGCCGGCGTTGACCGCATGGAGTAAGGTATCACAGCTGGATGCCGGGCACTTCGATAACCAGACCTGCTACGCTGCCATCAACCGGATACGCCTGGATGATTTGCGTCCGCACATCTGGCGCACGCACGATGGCGGCAAAACCTGGAAGGAAATTACCCGCGGTCTGCCGGAAAACGAACCGATCAACACCGTGCGGGAGGATCCCAAACAAAAAGGCCTGTTGTACGCCGGCTCTGAAAACGCCGTGTATGTGTCGTTCGACGACGGAGAAAACTGGCATTCCCTGCGCCTGAACATGCCGGCTACCAGTATCAGAGATTTGGTGGTGAAGGATGATGATCTGGTGGTGGGTACCCACGGGCGTTCCTTTTGGATCCTGGATAATATCACCCCTTTGCGCCAGCAGGCAGCCGGCCGGAAAAGTGAACAGGGCGTGCTGTTGTACACCCCGCAAACGGCCTACCGGGTGCGCTGGAATATGAATACTGATACCCCATTGCCTCAGGAAGAACCCGCCGGGCAAAATCCGCCAGACGGGGCAATGATAGATTATGTGTTGGAGGAAGATGCCAGGGATATCCGGCTGGAAATTTTAGACAGCAATGGCAGCATTGTCAGGAGCTATCGACCTGATGATCCGGCGCCAGAAGTAAGTTCGGTGAATTTCCCGTTGTACTGGATCCGCCCGTTTCAGGTGCTTTCCGGAAAAAAGGGGGCACACCGGTTCTGTTGGGACATGCATTATGACTCTTACGAGAATGAAATACAGGGTTTTTCTGCAGGTTTCCCTATATCGGCCGTTTATGGAGAAACAACACCGAAAGCTGTTGTGCCATGGGTGATGCCTGGAGTATACACCGTGAGGCTCAGTGCCAATGGAAAACAATATTCCCAGGAATTTGAGGTAAAAATGGATCCCAGGGTGAGCACCCCATTGGATCAGTTACAACTGCAACACGATTTATCGCTGGAAGTTTCAGGCAAAAGTTTTGTCATGCAGGATATGACAAAGGGTATAATGAAGACCATTATCTGGCTGGATTTTTACAAACTGGGAAACAAGGATGTGGAGTCGGAAAACGTGCTGGCACTGCAAACCAAACTGGAGCAATGGAGTAAAAAAGCGCTTGATATTGCCGGGAGGACTATGATGTTAACCCAATTACTGCAGGAATCAGATATGCCGCCAACCAAACAAATGGTTCAATCTGCTGCTGACCTGGAGAAGCCGTTTGAGGAAACCTCAGCTGAAATTCGTCTTTTATACCAAAAGGAAGGAGCACTGATCTCCAAAGCAGAGAAGTATTACGAACAATCGAAAGGGAATAACAGGTTCATTCCATACCAACATCCTGAACCGGGCGCTCAGGGGTATCGTATGCTGTTCCAACCCGACCTTTCCAACGCCAAATTCCCCAAAGGCATCTGGAGTGTGAATGAAAACGGCGAGCTGACTGCTACCGAAGATCAGTGCATATTTACCCGTGAAACGTACAAAAACTTTGTGCTGGACCTCGAGTTCAAAACCGCAGAAGGCACCAACTCCGGGGTGATTATCCATTGTTCAGACCCGAACAACTGGATTCCAAATTCGGTGGAAATTCAGATTGCCGACGATTACGCCAAAGAGTGGAGTCAGGCGGATCCCACCTGGCAATGCGGGGCCATTTTTGGGCATTTGGCGGCAGAAAAGAAAGCCGTCAAGCATCCGGGCGAATGGAACCGATATACGATTTACTGTATGGACCGGCAGATTTATGTGGTCCTCAACGGCGAGCAGGTGACGCACATGGATATGAACCGCTGGATTTCCGGCACGCACAATCCGGACGGCTCTGCTATACCCTCCTGGTTGTCCAGGCCATTTGCTACCCTGCCTCTTGAAGGGTACATCGGATTCCAGGGCAAGCATGCCGGCGCACCAATTTGGTTCCGAAATATCCGGATCAGAGAGTTGTGGTAACCGGCTCTGTTAGTGACGGGGCGACTGGCAGTCAACCCGTCACTAACAAAGCCTACAGCCCAATACCCACCCTGCCAAACAAACATCTCATTAAATTTTTTTTGAATTTTAAATCATGATAAAAACACAATTAAAGAATATTATTTTAAATAAACGCAATAATTCAATATAAAAAACCAAAACCTTGTCAACCTCCTTCCTCTTACTCAAAAAAATTTTCGCACTGTTTTTCAAACTCCCTTTTCTTTACACCTTCCAATGGCCAGTTTAACGCTGTGCCGACTCAAATTTTTAACCTGTACCTCTACCATCCAAGGCGACAACGGCCTGTACATCGGTTGATTTGAAATGAAAAAAAACTCATCCACTGCTCACAATTTTGAGGCGCCTGCTACGGCTGCATCAAAGCGTGGTGTTTTTGCCGTACCGGTATCCCGGGCGTTTTTTACCCTTTCCTTCCCGCGTCCCCTTGGGGTGCGACGATAAACCCAGGCTGAATTCCTGATCAAGCCCTGCCCGGATTGCGCTCGTTGCGATCCTGGTAAGCCTCTGTATCATTCCTCTTTCCATGGCATTGCCTGGAAGCGGGAATGAGCGCATCTTTTCACCTGCCGGTTTTCCGGCATCTCAACGCCTTCTTGTCATTCTCTCATGGAACAATCCTTTTTTAACGTGCTGGTGGCCACGGAAGCGCATTACGATTTTGCGCCGCTGATTTGCGAGGAAATGGAATCCTCCGCCAAAGCGCGCGGAACCGGCATTGCCAAACGATCTCCGGAATACCTGCAACAAAAAATGAGCGAGGGAAAAGCCGTCATAGCCTTCTCCGATAAAGGAGAGTGGGCCGGCTTTTGTTACATCGAAACCTGGGGACACGGGCAATACGTGGCCAACTCAGGACTCATTGTCTCGCCACATTTCCGCAAAGGAGGACTGGCGCGACTCATCAAACGCCGCATTTTTCAACTGAGCCGGGAAAAGTATCCCGAGGCTAAAATTTTCGGTCTGACCACCGGTCTGGCGGTCATGAAAATCAACTCAGAACTGGGTTACGAGCCTGTTACCTACTCTGAGCTCACCTCCGACGATGCTTTCTGGGCCGGCTGCCAAAGTTGTGTCAACTTTGAAATCCTGATGAGTAAAGAGCGTAAAAACTGTCTATGTACAGCCATGCTCTACGATCCGGCCGAACAAAAAAACCTGCCGGAACAGACAGCCGAGAAAAAGGGCCCTACCATTCTTTCCGAGAAATGGCAAAAAGCCCGTGCCCGTGCCCTGCAAATCTTCAAACCCAGGGCGGAGAAACTGCTGGCTTTATTTTTCTGATTTTCAAACACTTAGAGCATGAGCAAGAAAAAAGTGGTTCTGGCCTTCAGTGGCGGACTCGATACTACCTACTGCGCCATTTACCTGAGCCAAAGCCAGGGCATGGAGGTGCATGCCCTCACGGTTCAAACCGGCGGGTTTTCCGAACTGGAATTGCAGCAAATTGAATCGTACGCCCGCGCGCTTGGGGTGGCTTCTTTCCAGATAGCCGATGTTACCAGCCAATATTACGATTCCTGTATCCGATACCTCATTTACGGAAATGTGCTAAAAAACGGCACATACCCGCTGAGTGTGAGCGCAGAACGCATGAGTCAGGCTATTGCTGTGGCTGCCTATGCACGTCAAATGGGTGCTGACGCCGTGGCACACGGGAGCACAGGCGCCGGCAACGATCAGGTGCGTTTTGACATGGTTTTCCAAAGCATGTTACCCGGCGTGGAGATCCTTACGCCCATCCGCGATCAGCGGCTTAGCAGGGAGGCTGAAATTGACTTTTTGAAAGCCAATGGCGTGAACATGGACTTTGCCAAGGCTGCCTACAGCATCAACAAGGGTCTTTGGGGCACTTCGGTTGGAGGGAAGGAAACCCTTACCAGCCGTCAGCCATTGCCAGAATCTGCCTGGCCTACCCAGGTAAGCAAAACCGAGCCGGAAAGCCTGCGCCTGGATTTTGAAAAAGGTGAATTGAAAGCGGTGAACGGACAAGTATTTACCCATCCGGCAGCGGCTATAGCTCACCTGCAAGACATTGCGCAACCCTTTGGCATTGGAAGGGATATACACGTGGGCGACACCATTATTGGCATCAAGGGACGGGTGGGGTTTGAAGCCGCTGCGCCGATGTTGATCATCAAGGCACACCATTTAGTGGAAAAACACACCCTCACCAAACACCAGCTTTTTTGGAAAGACCAACTGGCCAGCTGGTATGGCAACTGGCTGCACGAGGGTCAGCTGCTGGACCCCGTGATGCGCAATATTGAGCAATTCCTGGAAGACACCCAGCAAACAGTTACAGGCACTGTTTTTTGCACCCTTTACCCCTACCGATTTACGCTGGACGGGGTGGAAAGTCCGCACGATTTGATGAATAGTCGTTTTGGCAGTTACGGGGAAATGAACACCGGCTGGAGTGGTGAAGACGTGCGTGGTTTTGCCAAAATATTTGGCAACCAAACCGCTATTTATCACAAAATCAACGAATTGAGCCATGGATAAGCCCATAAAAGCCGGCATTGCCGGAGCGGCAGGATATACCGGCGGGGAGCTGATAAGGCTGTTGTTGCATCACCCTGATGTACACATAGCATTTGCCCATAGCAACAGCAATGCTGGCAACCCGGTACACCAGATTCACCGTGATCTGGTGGGGGAAACCGATCTGATTTTTGCATCTGACCTCGATCTGGAAGCTGTGGATGTGCTGTTCCTCTGTGTTGGACATGGGGAAGCGCGCAAACTGTTGTCTACCCTGAAGGTGCCGGAACAGGTAAAGATCATTGACCTAAGTCAGGATTTCAGGCTTTCGGAACAAGCCGCCTGGGGTCAGCGCAACTTTGTGTATGGCTTGCCGGAACTGAATAAACCGGCCATTGCGGAGGCTTCCAGTATCGCCAATCCGGGTTGTTTCGCTACCGCCATTCAACTGGCCTTGTTGCCGCTGGCAAAAGCCGGATTATTGCAAGCAGTACACGTAACGGGCATTACCGGTGCTACCGGAGCCGGCCAGAGTTTGCAGGCGCCCCTTCACTTTCCCTGGCGCGCCAACAACATTTCAGCGTACAAATCACTGCAACACCAGCATTTGCACGAAATCAAACAATCGCTGACGCAGCTCCAGCCGGGCACACACACCCTTCATTTCGTGCCCTGGCGCGGCGATTTCACCCGGGGTATATTTGTCAGCTGTGTCCTACCGTTTGCCGCAGGCCTGGGTGCAGCGGAGCAATTATATCAACAATACTATGAGAATCAGGCTTTTACACACGTGGTAGATTCACCGCTGGACCTGAAACAGGTAGTCAACACCAATAAATGCCTGATTCAACTGGAACATGCCGACGGGCAGCTTGTGGTACACGCCGCCATAGACAACCTGTTGAAAGGCGCCAGCGGACAAGCTGTGCAGAATATGAACCTCATGTTTGGATTGGATGAGAAAGCCGGACTATCCCTAAAAGCCATTAATTTCTGAGTCATGCAATTATTTGATGTTTATCCACTGCAAAATATCACTATAGACCGCGCACAGGGCGCCTGGGTCTGGGACGATCAGGGCCGCAAGTACCTGGATATGTACGGAGGTCATGCTGTGATTTCCATTGGTCATACCCATCCTCATTATCTGGACCGCTTACGCACTCAGTTGGAGAAAATCGGTTTTTATTCCAACTCTGTTCATTTGCCTATCCAACAGGAACTGGCCGATACCCTTGGACAGCTGTCCGGAAAATCAGATTATCAGTTGTTTTTGTGCAATTCCGGGGCAGAAGCCAACGAGAATGCGCTCAAACTGGCCTCCTTTCATACCGGCAGGAAAAAGATTGTGGCTTTTCAAAAGGCCTTTCATGGTCGCACTTCACTGGCAGTTGCTGCCACTGACAACCCCAACATTGTGGCGCCGGTGAATGAAACCGGCAACATCTTGTTTTTGCCGTATAACGATGAGGCGGCCCTTCAAGCCTGTTTTCAGGAGCAAGGCAACGATATAGCCGCAGTGATCATTGAAGGCATTCAGGGTGTTGGCGGCATACACGTGGCTTCTGAAGCGTTTTTGAGGCAAATTCGTGCCTTATGCAATCAATATCAGGCTGTACACATTGCCGACAGCATTCAATGCGGATATGGTCGGAGTGGTCAGTTTTTCTCCCACGACTGGTCTGGTGTACAGGCCGATATTTACACCACCGCCAAAGGCATGGGCAATGGATTCCCGGTAGCGGGCGTTTGGATTGCGCCAAAGTTCAAGCCCTGGCACGGTATGCTGGGCACTACTTTCGGTGGCAACCCGATGGCTTGTGCGGCGGCGCTGGCAGTTGCGGAGGTGATGATGCAGGAACAACTGATGGAAAACGCTGCCGCGCAGGGCACATACCTGATGGAGCAGTTACGTGCACAGGTGGGCATAACGGATGTACGTGGGCGAGGTTTGATGATCGGCATTGAACTGGCGCCGGAGCACTCGGATTTGCGCAAACGATTATTGTTTGACAAGGGGGTATTTACCGGAGAAGCCAAACCCAATGTGGTTCGGCTATTACCCTCGCTGGCCATCACGCGGGCAGAAGCCGATCATTTTCTGGACGCATTCTGTTCACTTCTTTAAGGCCCTGGCCCATGAAACAATTCACGTCAGTAACAGATATCGCCGATGTACAGGCTTTGATCCGGGAAGCGCTTGCATTGAAGGCCAATCCATTGGCTCATCAACATTTGGGTAAAAACAAGACGCTCGGGCTTATTTTCCTCAATCCAAGTCTGCGCACGCGCATGAGTACCCAGATAGCCGCACAACAGCTGGGCATGAACGTCATAACACTGAATGCCGACAAGGATGGCTGGGCGCTGGAGTTTCAGGATGGCGCTGTGATGAATGGCAGCACCGTGGAGCATATACGCGATGCTGCACCGGTATTGGGCAGCTATTGCGATGTGATCGGAGTGCGTTGCTTTCCCGGTCTTCAATCCAGGGAAACAGATGATAGTGAGCATATTATGCGCGCATTTATGCGGCATACCGGCAAACCGTATGTGAGTCTGGAATCAGCTACCCTGCACCCATTGCAAAGTCTGGCTGATGCCATTACACTCACAGAACACAGACCTAAACATCGTCCGAAAGTGGTTTTGAGCTGGGCTCCACACATCAAACCTATTCCACATGCGGTAGCCAACTCATTTGCAGAATGGATGAACCGTTTGGATGTGGAACTGGTGATTACCCATCCGGAAGGTTATGCGCTCAGTCCAAAATTTACCGGCCATGCCCGGATAGAACAGCAGCAGCAAAAGGCTTTGGAGGGCGCCGATTTTGTATACGTGAAGAACTGGAGCAGCTATGCAGATTATGGCAAAATACTGACGGCAGATGCGTCCTGGATGCTGACCCAACAACACCTGAAAGAAACCAATCAGGCGCGGGTGATGCATTGTTTGCCGGTGCGCCGGAATGTGGAACTGAGTGATGAAATACTGGACAGTTCAGCCAGTCTGGTACAGGAACAGGCCCGAAACCGGATTTTTGCCGCACAAGCGGTACTAAAACAATTACTGGAAAACAATTAAACCATGCCTAACAAACTAAAACTTCGTGTGGTCAAGATTGGTGGGAACATTCTGGACAATCCGCAGCGTTTGGAAGCGTTTCTGGCCCGTTTTGCCGCTTTGCATGGCCCCAAAATACTGGTACATGGCGGCGGCAAGCTGGCTACCCAACTGGCAGAGCAACTTGGCATTCCTCAAACAATGGTAGATGGCCGACGCATCACTGATGCCGAAACGCTGCGCATTGCCGTGATGGTTTATGGCGGTCTGGTGAATAAGCAAATTGTAGCGCAACTGCAAGCCCTGGGCATACCCGCATTGGGTCTGAGTGGTGCAGATGGCGACCTGATTCGTGCCCATAAACGCAAACATACCAGCATTGATTACGGCTGGGTGGGCGATATTGAAACGGTTAATGCAGCATTGCTGGACCGTTTTCTGGGCCAGGGGCTTACGCCGGTCATTTCGCCGCTATCGCACGATGGTCAGGGCCAAATACTTAATACCAATGCTGACACCATTGCCCAGGAAATTGCTCAGGCCATGAGCCCGGCTTTTTATGTTGAGTTGATTTACAGTTTTGAAAAAAGCGGCGTACTGCTGGATGTGCAGGATGAAGAATCCCGTATCGCTCAGCTCGATTGGATCCGTTATCAACAGTTGCGGACAGATCAGGTCATCACAGCAGGTATGATTCCTAAACTGGACAATGCTTTTTCCGCGCTGCAAAAAGGTGTACGGAAAGTCATCATAGGCCAGGCCGAACAACTGGAAAAACTCATTGACGGTGAGGCTGGAACGTCGATTGTGCTGGAGGACGGCCTACGGTAGACGGCCTACGGTGGACGGTAGACGGCCTACGGTGGACGGTAGACGGCCTACGGTAGACGGTAGACGGCCTACGGTGGACGGTAGACGGCCTACGGTGGACGGTAGACGGCCTACGGTGGACGGTAGACGGCCTAC
>DATGWL010000223.1:0-14725 GCA_035299505.1 Saprospiraceae bacterium
AGGCGGCGAAGATTGTATATCCTGCCCAATGCTGAATTGTTCTACTGTACAAGGATCAATCTGAATCGTATAAGCGCCTGGTTGTGTGTAGGTTACGCCAAGGTATGTTGCCGAAGTCACAGCGCAATTCAACAGCGCCACCTGCCCTATTTGCACCGTATCCGGCGCCTGGAATACAAAAGGCTGGGTGACGATTGAATCACAGCCATTGGCCGCCGTCAGGATCATGGAGGGTGGGGTATCACCTGCCTGCGGACAAACAGTCTGGCCATTAAACATGAAGCACTCACCCGGGCAAACGGATACATCGGCCAGCATAGTAGGCGGCGGCGATTGTATATCCTGCCCAATGCTGAATTGTTCTACTGTACAAGGATCAATCTGAATCGTATAAGCGCCTGGTTGTGTGTAGGTTGCGCCAAGGTATGTTACCGAAGTCACAGCACAATTCAACAGCGCCACCTGCCCCATTTGCACCGTATCCGGCGCCTGGAATACAAAAGGCTGGGTGACGATAGAATCACAGCCATTGGCACCTATCAACACTATGGAAGGTGGAACATCTCCTGGCTGCGGACAAATCGTTTGACCATGGAAAGTAAAGCACTCCCCGGGACACAATGTTTTGGGCTGCAAGGTCAAAGACTTAGTCTGAATATCCTGCAAAATGGTAAATGCCTCATAAGTGCAAGGGCCAGTTTCAACCATATAATTTCCTGGACTATTATAAATTTCCCCGTGTAAGCTTACTTGCGTCAAATTGCAGTTCAACTTAGCTATAATCCCCAGCTGAAGTATCGTAGTTGGCAGAAGAAAAAAAGGTTGAAGGACAACAGAGTCGCAGCCTGAGAAGGAGCTTAACACCACCTGTACAGGACCGCTTGGTCCTGTAGGGCAAAAAAGTTCTCCGCCAAGTGTAAAGCAATCACCCTGGCACAACGAAACAGGAGGAAGCGTAGTAATTAACTGCGGATCTACGGTTACCGTAACATTGTCTGTACTGGTACAGCCATTTGAAGTATTAGTTACTGTTAACGTATAGGTGACTGTTCCAACAGCCTGATTAACAATAGGATTGGGGCCACTTGCACCATTACTCCACTGATACCAAATATCGGGTCCACCAGGAATAGCCTGTAATTGTACCGGTAATTCGTTAGCACACAACACCTGATCCGATCCAGCATGAGCAACAGGGATGATAAAGTCCGCCATGACTGTAACGGAAGCTGCACTCGTACAGCCATTTGCATCTGTGGCAATTGCAGTATAAACTCCAGGTTGAAAGGCAACTATACTTGAGTTGTTTACTGGATTACCAAATGGAGGAAACCAGGTAATCTGCCCTGTAGAATTAGCTTGAAGTGTTGGGGTAATAATACAGTTTATGATAGATACTGGAGGCGTGGCCGTAATCTGCGGGCCAGGCTCTTTGTCCACGTGAATGACAAACAACAAACAGTTCGGTACATTAAATTGGGTGAATGTTCCAGGTGAATCATATGTCACACCTAAGAATTGCGGGGGCGGCCCAACGCATGGAATAGTGAGAAAAACATCTTCCACATCAAAATGAATCCCCACATCACAGGGAGGAATATTTCCGCAACTCCGACTACCAGGAAAACAATCGCAGAATACCAGCGTATCAGTCTGCACAAAAAACGTGTCGGAAAAGGTCCATATGGCCTCTACCCAAATCTGCTGAACCACTACGGTATCGGTAAAAAATATGCACTGATCATAAATTATTTCAACTGACAAACCTGTGCTGTCACCCAAAAAACGAGCACAATCAGGAATATGCCATTTATAGGTTACGGAATCCAGTTCAAAGACGGTGCCGCAAAATCCGCAGGCATCATCCGGCGGCGGACAAGTAAACTCTGGTATAGTCACCTTACAAGTAGGTGGCGTAAGGGTGTATACCGCTATTTGCCCAGGGCAAACATCTTTGTCACCATTTATCATACCATCTGTTGCCGTACCAGAGCTAACAAAGTTGTCTGGAATACCGGAATTGATTCCAGCCAGCAGATTCAAGCGAAATGCACAAACCTCTGCACTGATTCCATCGGCAAACAGGTAATATTCAACGCCCGGGATAAGGCCATCAAATTGCATAGTTTGTGTTTGTCCCAAAAATGTTTGGTAACAATCTCCAATTCGGGTAAAATTTACACAATCGAAAGTAGCAAACAAGGCTATTTCTACACCTTCCTGTGCAGGAGTATTGCCTGAGCAATTTTGTACCGACAATGCTAAAGTTACAGAAGGAGCGCAGGCAACAAAACGAAGCCATCGACTATGATTAACAGGGTAACAAAATTGTGCCGCCAGATTGCCTGGTACATCTGCCGTACTGTTATTCAAATCAAAAGGCGTGGCCTCCATAAAAGAAGCACAGAGTAAGGGGGCTTCTGTACATACATCTGCAAAATTTGGGTTGTTTGTAGCAGTCTGGCAACATTTTACCAGGAGGCTCAACTGCACAATACTATCTCCACCTGATATGGTTTGCAGGGTATCCCAATAGGTACCTGGCTCTGTTAGTGATTGATTATCAAAAAAATAGGGCAAATCTTCATCACAAACAGTAACGTTCAACTGAATCAGGGTATCTGCAAACAGATTGGTCACAATGGCACTTTTGCCCTTGTCAGGAATGTACTCGGGCATACCCCACAAGGCAAGGGTAGCTAAGAAGCTGGTCATTAAGAGGAATAATTTCTTCATGGGAAGTGAATTTAAGGTGTCAAATGCAATCAAAAGCCTGTCTGATATGTATCCATATCAGCAGCTAAACCGTGCATAGTACGAGATAAAGGGAACGGACAATGGAGTGCTGCTTAAGCAGTCTGCAGGCGCCGTATTTCGGTCTTTTTAGATTAATTGGATCCGGATTAAAGAGCAGCTAACCGGTTACTTTCGCTGCCTAAAGAACAAGAAAAAAGTTTCCACAGTAAAAAGGTCTTCTAAAACACTGTTTTCACGCAGAAGAAAATCTGTTTCAGACATTTAGAGCAACCTATAAAATGAGCCATATTAGATGAAAAATCATTCAAAAAAAAACAACCCTTTAATACTTGCTTTTTTACCTAAATCAACCTATTTTTGGAGGTCAGTTCATGAGGATCATTTATGTGCAGACCGCTAAAGCAGGTATGCGTGACACCTCGAAATAAGGAAAATTTCAGTTGCCAATTTAGCCGTCCAGCACTCTACTGGTCTGCCTAAATTCAACGATTATGAAATCCATTTCCTTCTCGCTTATACTGTTTTTGGCTTTTTCGGGTTATAGCCAAACAACCCTTGATAGCGGCCTTATCGCCTATTATCCTTTTTGTGAAAGTGCAACCGATTACAGTGGCCATGGCAACCACGGTTCAATTAACGGAGGAGTTACTTTCGTAGATGATAAATGGGGACATTCGAAAAGTGCAGCCCATTTTAATGGAACCAACGCCTTCATACGTGTGCCTGCTTCTGTTTCGCTTGACACCCTCACGAAAAGTATTACTGTTGCTTGTTGGTTCTATACCAAAAGTTACGATTCCAAATGGGCCAGTTTGATATCTAAATCCAACAACACTTCGGCTTTAAGACAATATTCCATTATTTATGACAAGGATGGACTGATTTCTTTCAGCCACACCCTTGTAGCTACCCATTTGCTGGAATTAAATCAATGGTATCATATGGCTGTCACCTATCAGGATACAATAGCCAAATGTTATGTGGATGGTATTTTGGTAGATTCAAATACCATGGCGAATCAAATTACCTCTACTAATTTTCCGCTCTACATCGGTGCAGATCCACATGTAGTAACCGAATATCATCACGGCATGCTGGACGATGTCCGTATTTACAACCGGGCATTGTCTGCAGCTGAAGTCAGTGCATTATATCTGGTTGAGGTTAATTGCAACACCATATCTACACATGAAGCTATAAACGAACAGAACTTAACGGCATTCCCAAATCCTACAACCGGGCTGTTGACCTTCGACTGGAAGGTACCACCTCCTGATTGGACATTGCAAGTATTTGATCTTCAAGGAAAATTAATACAAACCATCGCATCCAACAACCCAAAAGAGTCCATTAATATAAGTGAAATGCCTCCCGGGCTTTATGTCATTAGGATTGATACAAAAGAAGATGTCTATGTCATCAGGGCCATTAAAAGGTAAATCGTATCAACTTCTGACATGCTGTCCCCCCCCCCGGTGGTATGCCAATGTAGCACACCACCGGGGTTTGTCTGCCCCAAGCCATTTGCTCAGGAGATCTGAAATTATTCTTTACCTGTAATACGGATATTTTCCACAAAAAATACCTGCATTACCAAGGCTTGTTCCCACTTTTGCGCAAACAAGATTTTTGCGCATGCGTTTTTCAGCTCTCCTCCCGATTGCCGTCTTGCTGGCCTCGGTATTCAACCTTCCTGCTCAGGAAACATTACCCCTAAATGACTTGTCTGCCTGGAACCAAAACAGTGGCTCCAATTGGCAAATAGCTGGCGAAGTACAAGCTTCTCTGACCAAAGATGATCAAATGACCGCCACCAAAGGCGCCGGTGTACTGGTCAATTTGCCCACCAAAAAAAGTCGCGCCAACCTGCTCTCCACCCGCGAATACGGCGATGTAGACGTATCTTTTGATTTCATGATGGCCCGGCACTCCAATTCCGGATTCTACCTTCAGGGCCGTTATGAGGTTCAGTTGCTCGACAGCTGGGGCGTGCCGCATCCGGGCTTTGGCGATTGCGGCGGTATCTATGCCCGCAGGCGCTGGAACCCAAAGGAAGAACTTTTCGATGGTGTTGCCCCACGCGTAAACGCTTGTCTGGCGCCGGGTCTTTGGCAACACATGGATATTGAGTTTCAGGCGCCGCGCTTTGATGCCTCCGGCAAAAAAATAGCCAATGCCCGCCTGCTGAAAGTAGTGCTGAACGGCATGGTGATCCACGAAAACCTCGAACTCACCGGCCCTACAGGCGGCCCAATCTCTGAACAGGAAGCTGCCACCGGCCCATTTATGATCCAGGGCGATCACGGCCCGGTAGCTTTCCGGAACTTCAGGATTACCGATCGCCGGGGTGCGTCCGTTACCGTCAGCAAACCATTTGCTTATCGGGTCATCAATGGCTCTTTCAGAACGGCTGAAGCTTTTGCCGGCAAAAAAGCTGATCTGGAAGGCAGCACCGGCCAACTAAGCTGGGAGGTAGCCAAACGCGAAAATGATTATGCCATCATCTTTACCGGTGAAATGACGGTTACGGAACCCGGTAAACACCAGATTACCTTGCTCAATAGCGGCCGCTCCTCTCTCATCCTCAATGGTAAAGAAGTGATGGCCGATGAATGGTCGTCCTGGAACCGGCCACGCACACTCTCGCTTGATTTGCCTGCCGGCGCCAACAGCATCACACTTACCGTGTATAAAATGGACAGCTGGCTCAAGCCTTACCTGGCGCTTTGGGTGGAAGGTCCAAGAGCGCGCGCTGTTGGCCTGCACAGCAAAAGCGCCACCCTGGCACTCACCCCACCCGACCCTATTTACCTGGATGCGCCAGAGCCAAAGGTTTTCCGTTCGTTTATGGACATAAGCTCCTATGCCTCCGTCAAAAAACGCGTGGTACACGGGGTACAGGTTGGCGATCCGGGCCGTGTACACTATACTTACGATCTGGACAACGGCTCGGTGCCCCAAATCTGGAAAGGAGATTTCCTCGACGTATCGCCTATGTGGGACGATCGTGGTGACGGCTCTTCGCGCCCGCGCGGGCCTGTGCTGGCTCTGAGCGACGCATCAGCCATTGTACCGGAATCCGATATCTGGAATGTAAAAGCTTCTGGTGATGCCCCTGCGGAAGGTTTCCACCCGATGGGATACGACCTGGATGAAAAAGGGCTGCCAACATTCCGCTATTCCCTGAATGGTATAGAAGTAGAAGATCGCCTGCGTGTGATGGATGGCAAATACCTGCACAGAACACTGGATTGCCGCAATGCACCAGCTGGATACGTTTGCCGGATTGCGCTTGCAAGCACCATTCAGCAGGTAGATAAAAACACCTGGGCAATTAATGGTAACAAATACTTTATTCAGGTACCTGCTGGCGTAAAACCTGTTTTAAAGCAATCGAAAGGTATGGCAGTGCTGTATGTTCCACTGGGCACCAGGGTGGAATATGATGTTATTTGGTAAGTTATGCCAATTTTTGACTCAAATGCATTCAAAAACATGAAAAATATTCGCTTGATACTACTGGCCTTTTTGGGCTTTCTTTCAGCTTCTGTTCTTTGGGCACAAGACAGTTTGCCTGTATTGCCAACGGAAGACGACTACTATCGCATCATCAAAATTCCAGTGCCGGAAGGGGTGGTACTGGAGGTTGGCGGCCTGTGCAGCCTGCCTAACGGACACATTGCTGCAAGTACGCGCCGCGGGGATGTGTGGATTGTGGAAAACCCTACCTCTGGGAAGCCTAACTACCGGCGTTTTGCCACCGGCCTGCACGAAATTCTGGGCCTGGTGTACCAGAATGGCAGCCTGTACTGCGCCCAGCGCGGCGAACTCACCAAGCTCACCGATCGCAACGGCGACGGCATTGCAGACCGTTACGAAACGGTGTATGCCTGGCCTCTTTCCGGCCACTACCACGAATATTCTTTTGGACCGAAAGTATTGCCCGACGGCTCGTTCCTGGTTACGGGTAATGTAAGTTTTGGCGCCAGCGACTGGTGGTCGGGCAAATCAGTGGTGCCCTGGCGCGGCTGGACCATGCGCATCACGCCTGATGGAAAAATGGAACCGTGGGCGGCCGGCTTCCGTTCGCCCTGCGGTATAGGTATGGTAAACGGAGAATTTTTCTACGGCGACAACCAGGGCGACTGGATGGGCTCCGGATTTGTGACCCATGTGGAAAAAGGCGATTTTGTAGGGCATCCCGCCTCACTAAACTGGGCCGACAGGCCGGAATCGCCTGTTAAAATGCGCAAAGAGCTCGTTTTTCAACAGGTAGACCCCAAGGATGACCCCAAGAAAAAACCGGAATACATAGCCGAAGAGCCCATGACCACGATCTATGAGATGGGCCATAAAACTTACCCCGACAAACAAATCAAGAGTCCGGCGGTATGGCTTCCTCACGGCATTTTGGGGGTATCCACCTCAGAAATAATTGCCGACGAAACCAATGGCGCTTTTGGACCTTTTTCCGGTCAGTTGCTGGTAGGCGATCAGGGCATGTCGAAAATTGCCCGGGTATTCCTGGAAAAGGTAAAAGGCGAGTACCAGGGCGCGTCCTTTGATTTCCGCAACGGCTTCCGTTCGGGAGTATTGCGTATGTGTTGGGGTAGCGACCAAACCATGTACATAGGCGGCACCAACCGCGGCTGGGGCAGCACAGGTAAAGAACCCTATGGCTTGGAGCGACTGGTGTGGACTGGTCAAACGCCATTTGAGATGAAGGCCATGCGCGCCATGCCAGATGGTTTTGAAATTGAATTCACGCAGCCGGTAGATATAGCTACGGCTGAAAACGTTGACAATTATGCCGCCCGCAGCTTTACTTACCGCTATTACCCGGTGTATGGCAGCCCCATGGTAGATTACAAGGAAAATCCGGTTTTAGGCGCCAAAGCCAGCGCAGATGGTTTGCGTGTACGTTTGGTAGTGGATAGTTTGCGCAGCGGTTACGTGCACGCCATACAGCCGGAAGGCGTACGTTCGGCGCAGGGCAAATTACCGCTATTGCACGGAACTGGTTATTACACCTTAAACCAGATTCCTGACGGACCGAAGGCCAGCTTCCCTCTGGCACAGCGCCAGGCGAAAAAAGCAGAACCCATGGCCGACCTGGGCGCCAAGGCAAACACCCCGGACAACCAGATGAAAGAAGCTCGTCCGGGCACGCCGGAAGCCCCCAAAGCAGCAGCCAAACCGGCCACTCCCCCGCCGCCAGCACCAGCCAAACCCAAGGCGCCAACAGATGCCGAGGCTATGGCGCTGCTCACCAAGCATACTTGTACAGCCTGCCACAAGAAAAGCGAACGCTCTGTAGGCCCGGCCTACACCGAGGTAGCCAAACGCAGGTACAGCACCAACCAGATAATTGCCCTGGTACACAATCCAAAACCGGAAAACTGGCCGGATTACACGCCCATGGCGCCCATGCCACAAGTACCTAAAAAAGATTTGGAGAAAATAGCGATGTGGATTAATTCCTTGCGGAAGTAACCATTATACCATTGCCTGTTGTACTTCCGGCCAACGGCGACGCGCTACCTCAAGCACGTCGCCGTTGGTCAGGCTAAGGCGCTGATCAGGCAACAGATTCTTTATATGTAATAAATTGACCAGATGCGACTTGTGAATGCGGATAAACATATCTGCCGGCAGCGATTCTTCCAGGTCTTTTAATGTCTTGGAGACAGTTATTGGCTTGCTGTTCCTGACAATAATTTTAGCATAATTAGACAACGCTTCAATGCGCAATAATTCTGCCAGAGGGATAAAATGGGTACCCTCAGAAGTGGCAATAGCCAGGCGTTGCTGGGCAGTATTTTCTCCAATAGTCATATTGTGCAGAAAATTTTCGATGATGCCCTCGTTGCGCTTTTTTTCCCTTTTCCTCTGTAAAAAATGGTTAAGTGAGTTTTCTAGCTCATCAGGTTTGACTGGCTTAAGTAAATAATCCAGGGCACTTAAGCGTAAGGCGCTGATGGCATATTTATCAAAGGAGGTAATAAATATGACTTCAAAATCTGGATTTTCCACGCGTTTAAGCATTTCCAATCCATTTAATTCAGGCATCTCCACATCAGTCAGGACCAGTTCGGGCTTAAGCTGATGAATGGCTTGTAAGCCTTCCAGTCCATTTTGACAGGTGGCGAGTATCCGAAACGTCGGATGTTTATCCTGAATCAGCATACGCAATTGGGTTGCCGCAAATGGATCATCTTCCACAAGGAGTACCCGTACCGGATTATCTTTTATTGGTTGCATTGTTGCAAGGTTTTTGCCATCAACTGATAAATTTCGTCCAACTGCTTTCTGAAATGATCATCCATGTTCGGATTTTCTTCCAGACTCCTGATCATATACAACTGATTGGCCAATCCCATCGCGGTCCATTGGGGTTTTAATTTGTGTAGTATTTTATGAATCCCCGGAACATCCCCATTACGTTCCAGATCTTGTAAATCAAGGAGAAATTGAGTCCATTCCTTGCCTATTAACTCCAGTAATGCCTGCGCGTTTTGCTCGTTTCCACCTGTAAAATGGACCAATGACTCAGGTACTTTCGTTTGCCTGGCCAATACGGAAAGTTTAGCGGGTAAATACCTCAGCAAAGCTTCAGCAAGGTCTGATGGAGCAACAGGTTTCAGTAGCATTTCCTGCATCCCAGCCTCCTTACACTTGGCTTCATCAGCCTGAATAGCGCTCGCCGTGAGGGCCAGTATGGGGCCGGGAAATGGCAATGCACGAAGTTTTCGGGCAGTGTCAAATCCATTCATGCCCGGCATCTGTAAATCCGTGAATATCAGATCAAAAGTGGCAGAACCTGCTATTTCAAGCGCTTTTTCACCAGAATCAACAATCGTTAACTGTAATTGCGGACAAATTGCCTCCAGGATTTGTTGGGCCACCAACTGGTTAACCGGATTATCTTCAATCAACAATATGCTGGTAAATTCCTTGCAAATCAGTGTAGGGATTTGTGTTTTTTCCGTCCGGACACCTTCTTCCAGTCCAACCGGAAGAGAAAGGGTAAAGTAAAATTGGGTACCGTGTCCGGGGCGACTCAGCAAACAGAGATTGCCCCCCATTTGAGCTACCAAACCCCGGGCAATACTTAATCCAAGACCGGTGCCACCATGTAAGGCGGCAATCCCGGAATCGGCCTGTGTGTATTCTTCAAAAACGGCTTGCTGGCGTTCTGCAGGTATTCCGATTCCAGTGTCGGTCACTGTAAAAGTGATGGGCACATTGGGTTCCTGCTTCAAGGTTTCATCCAAGGTAACAGCAAGGGTTACAGAGCCTTGGTGGGTGAACTTAATGGCGTTGGATACCAGGTTATTGAGTATTTGGCCAAGTCTGACAGGATCGGCCAAGACATATTCTGGCGCCTTTGGATCCAACTCAACCTTTAGTTCCACGCCTTTTTCGCTTGCCAGGCGTTCGAAGGTTCCGGCAATTAATTTAATATGCGCCGGCAGGTTCAGGTTTGCAGGCCGAAGTTCCATTTTATTGGCTTCGATTTTAGCCAGGTCAAGCACATCATTCAGGATGGTCATCAAATGTTCGCCTGATTGCCGTATGATGGAAATATTGTGCGCTGTGGCGGGGTTGTTTGGTTGTGCATCTAAAAGTTGACTCAGGCCAACGATAGCATTCATGGGAGTCCGGATTTCATGGCTCATAGCGGCGAGAAATTTTTCTTTTACCGCTTCTGATTGTTCTGCACGTTCACGCAGCCTTTCTGCTTCCAATTTTTGGGCCAGCACTTCCCGGTTTTTGGCCTCCAGTACGGCGTTGGTTTTACGGCGCTGTCGGGCACGGTACCAAAATGCCAATCCAATGAAAAAAGCCAAACCAAAACCAGCCAATGCCAACCAGAATCTGGATTGCAGGCGCGCATTTTCCAGCGTTTTAATTTGAAGATCCTTTTCTTTCCGTTCTGTTTCGTACTCCGTTTTCAACCTTTGCAAGTCGCGCGCGCGTTCCTCCACTGCGGAAGTATCGCGAAGTTGTTGAAAGGATAGCAAGGTCTGATAGGCTTTTTCATAGGCGCCGGTTGCTGCATAAGCTGCATGAAGAGCCGGCAGGGTTTCAGCCTGTATATCTGCCAGTGCAAGTTCCGTACTAATGATTTTGGCCTTTTCAAGAGAGGGAATGGCTTTCAGCGTATCCCCTTTTAACAGATGGGTAGAACCGATGGTATAATACAGGTAAGCAATCTCAATTTGTTCGTTCAACTGCACCAATAAATGCATTGATTCATTCAATTTTTGGAAAGCCTCCGGGAATCGGCCGAGTTTACTCAGGGAGATTCCCCAATTTTCGTGGATCAAGGCCTCACCCAGCACATCTTTGGACTGTCGGGCAAATGGGAGGGTCTGCTTATAGTAGCTGATTGCTGTTTCGTGTTGGTCCATACCACTGTAGGCGTTACCCAGGGTAAGGAGGCAGTCGCTAATTTGGGTAGAATCATCCAGGGTCTTGAAGGTTTCCAGCGCCCGTTTTATGTGCGGTATCGATTTATCAAATTCCTTTTGGGCGTTATAAAAAGAGCCAATACTTCTGTTTATGAATCCGATCCTTCCCAAATCCTTGCAGGCTTCTGCTGCGCGCAAACCTTCCATAAAATAACGTAGCGCACCCAGATTATCCCCTTGTTTCAGGCAAACCCAACCCTGATTGTTGCAGACAGGCGCCAGATCAAAATAGTCTTCTGTTTCCCGCATATACTGAATGGCGGAATCAAGTAACAAGCGCGCACGGCCATAATTCCCTCCCGAAAAAAACGCCCACCCTACTCCATTCTGGCATTGCGCCAGCAGCCAGGGATTACCCGACTCTCCTGCAACCCTTAATGCCTCTTCGCCGTATGCAACACTTTTTGATGGATCCGTGTGGGCCAGGTTGAAGGCCAGGTATTGCAACGCCATGGCTCTGGCGCTGTCGTTAGTAGCCTTCTGCAGGTTTTCCTCATAAACAGGCACCAGCTCCGGACTCTGAGCACACACCGAGGTAGTCCATAAAATGGCCAATACTGCTAACGGTAATCGGATAACTAGCTCTGACAAGTGCCGTAATTTTAAACAAAGATACTTTTTACCGATGACTCATTCAATATTACCGTAGACTCAGTGAACAGGATGACGGCAAAGGCGGCCCATACCTTTGGACCATCAACGGTTTTAACCATAAACCAAACAATCCTAAAATCTTTGAAACCTTTCAATCACCCTGTTATGAAAAAAATCTTTTTGTCATCCACAGCATTTTTTGCCTTCACCCTTTCCTTCCTCCTGATGTCGGGCGCCACCAGGTTGTCTGCACAAACAGAAGAGGTACACCATGGTTGTATTCACCATGAAATCAAATCCAAACTGGATATTCACACCCCACCGTCATGGGGCGAAATTGAATCTCCTCAATCTGCCGATGCTGCACCTACCGTTGACGTAGTATTTGATCAGCAGGAAGGAGGAGCATTGTTGTATGAAACCGTAGCGGCCTGGACAGGTAATCAGGCAGGTAAAGCCCAGGTTTCCTTGCGCATTTGGGTAAAAAACAAACAAGCCAATAACATCAACTGGAACAAGGCTGTGTTTGAATACACCCAAAATGGCGTTTTCAAAACTAAAACCTTCAATTTTACCCTGGATCCAATTACCCCAAACAACTGGCGCGCCTGGCAAAACAGTCGTGATTACCATGAAGTAGGCGATGTACTGTACCTCGATGCACCTATTCCAGCGAATCTGACCGTCAAACTTTATTTCGCAGGCTATGCAGATCCGGTAACGTTTACCAAACCACTGGCTCCCTACACTAAAACATTTGACATGCCTTTCCGCGCTTTTGATCTTGCGCCAAATGAGGTATGGCAAGGCGGTAGCACACATGGCGGCGGCAGCCAGGTATTTGCCTACGATTTATCAGTTCAAGGTCTCGTAAATGGCTCATGGAGCTACAACCTACCTAATACTGACGGCACACAAAATGCACATTCACGTGTATGGGGCAAACCGGTTTATGCCATGGCAGATGGTGTAGTTAAAGAGTTTGTGAACAATTGTCCGAACAACCCCAAACCCGGAGAAGAAGCGAATTGGGCTCCTTTCCCAAATGGTGGCGCCGGTAACCACTTCTATATTCAACACGGCGAAAACATTGCGCTGTATGCCCACTTCCAGAAAGGCTCCCTCAATGCAAATCTGATGCAGGTAGGTAAAGTGGTAAAAGCAGGCGATTTCCTGGGACTTGCCGGCAACTCCGGTAGCAGCAGTGGCCCACACCTGCACGTGCATGTACGCAAGGAAACAAGTATTGAAAGCGGACCATTTCGTCCGTTGCTTTTCAACAATGGCTATGCTATTTCAAAAGCCAGTTTCACCAGTTTGAGCTCCAGCGCCGATTGGACCAAAATGACTGCGCATGGATTGCCAGGTTATGCAGGTACCCGTGCCTTTATCTGGCCAAGCAGTGCCAAACCGTTTTACGGCACTAATGTGTACAATGGTGTATTTCGGGAAGGAACTGGTGCGCATGCCATGTGGGCAGGAACTACACAGGCAACCCTGCAACAAAAAGACACAGACTATAAAAACAATGGTCTGCGAATGACGGATATGAGTATCACTAAAGTGGGTGCAACCCTCGAATACTCGGCCGTTTGGCGGGCAGGAGCTGGTGTTTCCAAAGTACAATATGGCACTACCTGGGCAGCCTTTACTGCTGAATGGAGCAACCTTTCAGGCCAGGGATACCGTTTGCTTGATCTGGAGGTATTTACCGACGCCAATGGCAACCTGAAGTATGCCGGCGTGTATGGCGCAGGCAACTGGGGGCATCACCTGGTAGCCGGAATGTCGCAAGCTGCTTTCAACAATAAATGGGCAGAATTAGGCGGACAGGGCTTCCGACTTGTAGATGTTGAAGTGTATAAATCTGGCGGCAATACCTTCTATGCGGGTGTGTTCAAGGCTGGTGCAGGTGGTTACGCCCTCTGGCATGCAGGCAACTGGGCCAATTTCACCAGCAAATGGGATGAGTTGAGTAAGCAAGGCTACCGATTGGTGGATCTGGATACCGATGGAACCGGAAACAACACCATTTATACCGGTACTTTCATGGCTGGCAGCGACGGATATGCCTTGTATGAGAGCAACTGGAATGCCTTCCATTCCTATTGGAGTCACGTTTCAGCGAGAGGATTGCGACTGGTGGATTTCAATGTACGGGCTGCAAGCGGGGCCGGATTTAACGGTGGCGGCGCTGAATTTGATGATGAAACCCGCGAAGATGTTGAGGAACTGGTTCTTTTGGATACAGATGTAATGGATAGAAATTCTGAAGAGATGGCAACCATCAAACTCGATATCTATCCTAATCCGGCCTCAGACATCGTAACACTCGAATCGGACGCCGATCTGTTGTCATGGTCATTACACAGTGCAAGCGGTGCAATGCTGCAACGGGTAACCGAGCCTGAATCTACCAGAAAAACATCCATCCAGGTAAATAGCCTGCCTGCAGGAGTATATTATTTGATGGTACAAACATCAGCCGGTATTGAAAAACACAAAGTGGAAGTATTGAAATAACCTCCGCAAAACCGATTACCTGATCATGGCCCATGTCGGAAACGGCATGGGCCATTTTTATATTTCCTTTTCCAGGGCATCTACTACCTGCCTGGTCAGCATCAAGGTGCTTTCCATTTCTTCAGCAGGCGCTTGTCCGCCATAAATAGCTTGTTCGCAGAGTTGCCAAACACTCATAAGCGCCTGCACGCGTATGGGCGTAGCGCCGCGCTGTTGCAAAACCCTGCTGATATCCGATTCATTCATTTGTGCGGGCTGCAGATTGAGTTTAGCCGCCAGCCAACCCTGCAAAGCATGGAAAAGGGCATTGTAGAAACGCACCGGATCAGAGGTGTCCGGGAGTTTTGGGAAGGAGGTGAATGGGTTTGAGGGGTTTG
>DATGWL010000224.1:0-8782 GCA_035299505.1 Saprospiraceae bacterium
GCCAGTCACCCCGTCAGTAAAAACCTCCGCGCCTCCACGGTAAAAAATTACATTTTAACAATAGCCAATGGCGATGAAACCCAATGCCCTTTTTCATTCAATGCCACAATCCAGTATGTTCCCGCAGGCCACTGGCTTCCATCCAGCGGAAACTGATTGCTGCTTTCGCTTTGCGTAAAGGTATGGCGACCCCAAGCATCGCATACCACTAAAGTCACGTCCTGTGTTGCCTCCACGAGCCAGTTTCCACTCGCGCTAGGGTTGGCTGAGGAGAGGCGGAGCACTGCACTGAATCGTGCAGGGTTGTGGGTGCCACTGGTGGCCGGGTTTAGTTGCAGGGTTACCACCTTTTCTGTTGGGTGAACCGTTTGCTGAGGCGGAAGGCCCGGAACCTGGGTAATGGTGGTGAGGGTAGAGTACCGGATTTCGAAAACGGCACTTTTAATACCCGGAACAAACCAGCCGTAGGTAGTGCTGTTTGTGCGGTTGAGGGTATAAGCGCCGCCTGAAAAAGAGGTGATGCTGTCAGTTCGGGTTTCGGTGGTTTTGGTGCGAATGGCATTGTTGTAGGTAATGCCGGGCAATATCAGGGTGCCGTAGCCATCGTACAACATGTTTTTACTGCCATAGATGGCCGCCTGATAAAACCCCAGATCTTGTTCCCCCTCGTAGCTGCTGGCCAGGTTTTGGCCGTACACCATAGGCACGCGGGCCAGCAAATTAGGACTCGACAGGATTTCCGTGTTTTCTTCTACCGTGGCGCCCAGATGCCAGTATTCGGAACCGGTCTGATTGAAATAGGCATAAGAAACAGTGCCGCCGGCATCGGTGTATCTCGTAGCGAGGTTGGCAAATGGGAACAGGTTACTGTTGGGCGTTTCGGCCGGATCCACGTAAAAAATGGTGTAGTCGTGACCAATTTTGGGCTTTACTGCGCTGAAATTCCAGGTTTGTCCGGCCCCGGCCGGCCCTTCCGTTACATCCTGCCATTGACAAGGCTGGCGGTGTATCTGATCGCCAATAGTATTCAGCGAACTGGCATCCAGTACCGGTTGGGCGAAGCCCATGCCCCGGAACAACAGCAATAAAAGAAGTTGAATGAGATGTTTTTGCATAGCTTGAAAAGTTGAAAAATGATTGTTTGTGCAGCAAAAGTGGCCCCCTCAGCAGCAGCTCTGAAACCGCATTCCGTATGAATTGTCATTTATCCAGAATGAACGGTGGACGGCTTACGGTGGACGGCCTACGCCCGTCCACCGTCTACCGTCCACCGTCCACCGTCTACCGTCCACCGTCCACCGTCTACCGTCCACCGTCCACCGTCTACCGTCTACCGTCCACCGTCCACCGTCTACCGTCCACCGTCTACCGTCTACCGTCCACCGTCCACCGTATGAATTGTCAAAAAACAGGTATGAACTGTTATTCCGGTCTACTTTGAACACGCGGGTTCTCGATGCCAAGCGATAGTTTTGCAGCATGATTCGCTTCTGTACCGTGCTGTTCTGCTGGTGCCTGGTGGGGGTACTGAAATTGGTTGGACAAACCAACCGACAGTTTGTGTTTACACATTATGGCTCTGAAAATGGCTTGCCCATCAATGTTATCAACGACATTGAGCAGGATACGCAAGGTTTTTACTGGCTGGCTACGCTGGAAGGCCTGGTGCGCTTTGATGGCACCCATTACAAGGTGTTCAAACGCCGGAAAAACGGCCCTAACACGGTGCCTTTCTCCTATGTAATGGAGCTTCGGACAGATAGTAGAAACCGGCTTTGGCTCCTGCATTCCGACAATCAGGTGGGTTATTTCAACCCCACTACCTGGCAGTTTACGCCTGTACCCATTCGCCCGCAGATACCCGTTAACGGGGAGGGAGGCAAACATTTTGTAAGCGACCACAGCGAGTCCATTTTCTTGTCTGTTAACCAGGAAATTCTGGTTTACGATGAACAACAGGGCTCATTCGTGCCGGCCACCAGGCATTTTCCACACAAACCCGGACAAAAACTGTACGGCTTTTGGGAACACCCCGACGGCAAATTCGGGCTCATGACCGAAAATAAGGCAGAATTGTACGACCCCGTTACGGGTATTATGCTGACATCGGGCACACCTTCTGCTCAAGCTACCTGGCTTGATGCACTGGCCAAAACCGATGACCTTGTTTATTTTTGTCTGGACAGTAAGCAACGTATATGGATCATGCGGCGTACAGCAGCCGGATTTGTATTTGATTGCTACGATCTCAATACACAGGAACATGTATTCAACCAGATACTGTTTCAAATGCCTGGCGGACTCAGCAACAACTGGTTCCAACTACGGGAGTTGTCGGGGATGATCTGGATTTACGGTGAAAATATGCTGGCCTGGTTCGATGAAACCACCCGGCAGTTTGTGCCCATTTCCTCCGGAAGCCCTTCCCACAAAAACCTGGAATATTTCGGCATCCACAACATGTTTGAAGACCAGGAACATAATATCTGGATTTGCACGAATAGAAATGGTTTGTACCGTTTCAATCCTTCGCGAACCTGGTTGAATCAACTGCTTTTCCCCAAAAGAAATGGGCAGGGAATATCTGAGGGCTCGCCCATGGCCGTACTCCCCGAACCTGATGGCAGCGTTCTGGTGAATCTCTGGGGCGAAGGCTTTTACCGAATGGACAGCAACTGGCAACCCATAGAACTGGGCATCCCAAACATGCCCAACAACGGCGCCATCAGTATGTGGGACGTTTGCCTGGATCAGGATAAGGTTCATGCCTGGTTTGTAGGTCAGCCGGGCATCATCCGGTACAACCGCTACAACCGCCACTCCGAATACATAAATCCGGCTGTTTTGGAAAACCGCACCATTCGGGATGTGGAACAGGATCCTCAGGGCAATTTATGGTTGGGTACCCAGAGCCTCGGGGTGTTCAAATGGGATCGGCTGCGCGGTCAGGCCGATTTTGAAAAAGGATTGTATAAAATTCCCGGCCTGCCCATCAATCGCCAAGTGAACCAAATGATCATTGATTCGCGTGGATGGGTTTGGGTGGCAACAAGATTGTTCGGACTTTACGTGATTGACAGCCAAACAGATCAGGTGTTGTTCCATTTTTCAGATAATGTGGAAGACGCCCGTTGCAAAATACCGGAAAATGGTGTTTCACAGGTGCTGCAATACAGCGATAGTTTGATGATATTTTCTACCTCTTCCGAAGTATTTGCGTTTAATGTGCCGGAACGCCAATTGCGCATTATCCGAAACGATGAGGAAATCAACAGCCTCATTGCCAATATGCGTTGCGACCGTTTTGGCAATATCTGGTTGGGCACACTGGGCAATTTGTACCGGTTTCATCCATACAAGTCTACTATACTCACCATTAATCGTGAAGATGGTATTCTGGACGATGTTTTTTCCCTAAACTGCCATCATGAGCTGCCCGACGGTCGCCTGGCTTTTGGCGCCGATCATAGTTTGATGATATTCGATCCGGTACAGTTCCGGACAAGTTCCAATAACCTGAAAGTGCGGATTACAGACGTCAGCATTGGCAATAAACTGCAATCTGTGGACAGTTTGCTGCGCAAATCAGTGATAGAGCTGGGCCCTCATAACAACGCAATTGCTATCGAATTTGCTACACTGAGTTTTAACGACTGGCATAATGTTCAATATAAAATGGAGGGCATTGATGAAGGCTGGGTATTGGCAGATAAGGATTTCAGGGCAATCTACAATTACCTCCCTCCGGGTACCTACCGTTTCCTGCTCAGAACCATCAATGCAGACCAGGAAACTTCGCCAGAACAGCATCCGTTTACCATAAAAGTATATCCGCCTTTTTACCAGTCCTGGTGGTTTTTCGGGGTACTGTTATTGCTGGCTGTAGCCCTGCTGTATTGGTATGATCAGGAACGATTGAAGCGCCGTGCAGCAGTAGACAGCGTGCGCAACAATATTGCGGAAGACTTGCATAATGAAGTAAATACAGCCCTTCAAAACATCAATATCCTGAGCGAAATGGCCAATATAAAGGCCGACAATGACCCTAAAAAGACTAAAGAATACATTCACCAGATCCACGCCAAGAGCAACGATGTGATAGATGCCATGGACGATATGTTATGGGGTATTTCGCCGGAACACGATAATATGCAGAGCACGGTGCGCCGGATAGAAGAATGGGTGGCTATACTCAACCGCCGGTACGATACCCATATTGATCTGTTGATAGACCCCGCAGTGGCTTCGCTGCAGGTGGATATGCAGCTGCGTTATGGCGCTTTTCTGTTGTTCAAAGAGGCTATTAAAGGGTTGGTAACGGTTTGCCCGCAGGGATACAGACTGCATGTAGGTGTCAATAAAAAACAATGGCAATTGCTGGCAGAATATGCCCACGAGGATTTTACTACTGTGGCACTGAATAACCTGCTCTACCGCCCGGATCTGAGTCAGCGATTGGAAAACCTTCAAGGTAATTGGCAACTGGAAGAACGCGCCAAAGGCTTTGCAGTACTCATATCTATCCCTATTTCCCCATCCAACGCTTAAAATCGGATACTTTTTCGCGACTCACCAGGGCTTCCTTATCGTTTTGCGGTTTCAAACTCAATATCAGGCGGTTGCCAAAATAATCGTCAATACGCTCCACACAAGGGATAGAAATGTAAAACGCCCGGTTGATGCGGAAGAATTGCGCCGGATCAAGCATATCCTCCAGCTCATCCAGCGTATAATCGATCATGATGCGCCGGTTGTCGTTGGTTTTGAAAAAGTTGACGCGTCCGTCACTGTAGAAATAGGCAATGTCGCCCACTTCAACGCTGAGCATTTTATTGGCGTGCTTGACCAAAAAACGCTGCCTGTACACCTTGGGTTGTAATTTTTGGTGCAAGGCTTCTATCAGTTGCTCCATATTAACGGCAGCCTGCGGCAAGGCTTGTCCCTGCAATTTCACAAACTTGTCGAGGGCCGTGGCCAGCTCATCAGGCTGTATGGGTTTGAGCAGGTAATCAATACTGTTCACCTTGAATGCCTTGAGCGCATATTCATCGTATGAAGTGGTGAATATGACAGCGCTTTTTACCTCTACCTGATTAAAAATCTCAAAACTCTGCCCATCGGCCAGTTCAATATCCATAAGGATGAGGTCGGGTACAGGGTTGGTGCGCAACCATTGTACACTGTCGGCAATGCTGTCGGTAACGCCCACGATCTCAATATCGTGTTTCTGATCTTGCAGAATCTTGGTCAGTTTTTTGACAGCAAGTTCTTCGTCTTCAACAATCAATATGTTCATGGTCAATGAGTTAGTTTTGTTGCCAGATTAAAGGCAATACAACGGTATAGTTTTTTTCGTCTTCCAGAATGTGGAAGCCTTTTTGTTGCAATAGTTCGTATTTGTGCCGGATGTTGTTCAAGCCCACCCGGTTGCTCAATGCTTTCACCACCCGGCGCTGGAGGTTGTTGTTTACCACCAGTTTGCTGCCTGCAGTGGTGAATATATCAATCACCAGGGGTTTGGATTTGGAGACCATATTGTGTTTTACGGCATTTTCCACCAGCAATTGCAGCGACAGAGAAGGCAGCAAATAGTTTTCGTATTCCTTATGCACTTTGATATGGAAGCGCACCGCATCGCCATGGCGTGTATGCAGGAGTTTGAAATAGGATTCTATGAATTGTAGTTCACTTTTCAGCGTGCTTACGCCTTCTGTATTGTTGCGCAGCAGATAACGGTACACCTTGCTGAGTTCGGACAAAAATAGATTGGCCCGTTCTTTATCTACGGTAATCAGCGATGAAAGCGTATTGAAACAGTTGAACAGAAAATGCGGGTTGATCTGATTTTTCAGCGTATCCAGTTCCTGTGCAATAGAATGTTGCGCCACCACCTGCCGTTCCAGTTTGGAATCGCGGTATTTGTTCAGAATATAATCAATTTCGAACAGGGTAATGAATACCAGGTTAACAGAAAGTCCAACAGTAAGGGCTTCTATGGTGTGGTGTATTTTCCATTGAAAACCAAGTATGTGAAAATGATCGTACGTCCAAAGTATGGCCAGGATAGAAACCGGCATAACTGAAACAACCGGCAATATTTTATACATAATTCGCCGGCGTGTATCGTTCAGGCTTGGATAACGCGTTTCTGCCCGATGGTCGTGCAACATATGCTGGTACCAGGAAGTAGTACAAAACACAGACATCAGCGGCACAGAGCACAGCCAGATATCCAGCTCCCGCCAAAAGCGCCCGCCATACAAGATCAGGTGCATAGACGTCAGTATGGGCGCCAATGAATAGAGGAAGGCAATAGCTTTCCAGCGGGGTGGTATGTAAAACGAGGTTGTCAACTTACACTAATGGAAAATGGATGGTCCGCATAGCAGCATCATCGGTTATTTGGATGGGTTGTTGCAGCAGTTTATAAGTAGCCACCAAATGATCCAGTCCGGTGTCAGCCTCCTGCCAGTCGGTGGTGCTGTTTTTGTATTGCAGGTTGTGTTTGATGTTTAATCCCTGTTTGGCTGTAGCAATTTCTATGCGCAGGGGTTGACTTTTTTGTACAATATTGTAGGTGAACGCGTTTTCAATCACCGCTTGCAGGGTTAAGGGTGCAATGCCGTGATTCAGATAGTTGGGGTCTATATGTTGCGTGATTTGCAGGCCCTCTCCAAAACGCACGGCCAGGATATGCTGGTAAGATTCCAGGAAAACCAGTTCCGAGCGCAACGGCACCCTTTGCTCGCCTTCTTTCAGCATATAGCGGTAAACCTTGCTCAATTCGTTGAGAAACTGCTCTGCTTTTTGCTCGTTTTCTTCAATCAGGGACGACAGGGAATTGAGACTATTGAACAGAAAATGCGGGTTTACCTGACTTTTTAAACCATCCAGTTGACTCTTTTTCAGGGCTTGCTGGAGGTTTTCGGTGGCTTTTTGACTGTCTTGCCATTCCTGAAACTGATCAATGCCTTCCATCAGCAACACCGTAAACACATTAAAAATACTGGCCGAATAATAGATCCAGGCAAAATCGCGGTCGTTAAACTGATACTGAAAAAAAGAAACCGCAGCATAAGCCTGCAACAAACCGTACATCATTACGCCGCCCAGCATCAGGAAAATGGCACATAGAATACCAATGCGCCTGCGCATGTTTTCCAGACCCGGGAAACGCTTTTTTACCCGTATGGCAATGAACCCGCACAGGATAAAAAACGCGGCCAGCGCTATAACCGCCAGCACCGTAGCCGCCCCGAAAAACGCCCAATGGGAAATATACTGCCAGCCAAAAATGATGATGTTGAGCACCATTGCCCCTGTGGGGACAATGATCAGCATCACCATATTGTCTTTGCCGTTGTATTGTGGGAGTTTCATCCAGGCGAAGATACTGATTTAGATGGCCTCATAGCTGCTACTCCCGGATGAATTGAGGATTTTCGGGATGAGTTGTTTTTTTTTACCGCGGAGGCGCGGAGGTTTTTAGTGACGGGGTGACTGGCAGTCACCCCGTCACTAAAAACCTCCGCACCTCCAACCCCCATTTACACAACTCATTCAAGCTTTTACCCAGCACATACGGGCCCCCATTGGCACGAAAGTCAACACCCGGACACTTTTGCAGCAACTTTTTTAACACAACCAAGCTATGACAAACAATTCAATTTCCCCAAAAGGGCTTGTCCGCTGCGCCATCCTTTTCGCAGCCGCCCTTTGGTGTGCATCCTGCGAAAAGGATGAAGACACCAAGCCAACCCCTCCCGAGTGGCCGCTTAAACTGGAGTACATGGAAGTGGTAGAAATACCCTTAGCCGGTGAGCTGCACCTGTATGGATACTTTGGCGACAGCAGCGCTACTTCGCAGGTGCTGATCAACGGCAACCCTCTGCCGGAAGCTACGCCCACAAATTTTAACAGCCGCATCCTGTCCTGGCAACCCTGGCATGTGGTATGCCAGATTGAAGAAGTAGACGATCCCATGGGCAGAGGCACCGTACAGGTGCGCAACAAAGGCGCAGCCTCCAATACGCGCAAAATCACCGCCTGGCATGGCGAAATGCTCTTCCGCCGACCCGATGAAGGTACCCTGGAAAGAGAAGTCCTGTTCGATGTGTACCTCCGCGCCGATGCCGATCCGCACAAATACGCCGTGCCACGTGAGCCGCTCAGCCACTGGGCCTCGGGCTCCAAGGCCCATTATGCGCTGGGTGGCCAGGGCACCTCTACCTATAGCAGCGATTGCCAGGTAACCCTCATTGCCACGCTGGACCCGGCCTCCGGCACCCTTTATCCGCGTTTCCCGCTTACGGATGGTTCGGATAAAACCAATTACTTCCGTTCAGAGATTTACTTCCGAAACCGACGTTTTGAAGTGGAATTGCTGGATGTTTTTAAGGAAAAAGTCAGCACGCTTACCATGACATCCATCCATTGCCCGGAAACCAGCGTGGCAACCTCCGAGCACAACCTCTACGGATTGCCCTATGAGCTGCAAACCTTCAACCTGGAGCCAGACCCGGCCACTAAAGAAATCAAACCCGGCAAAATCACCCACATGGCCAGCACTGAAGTGGGCCTCATCTGGGATGAATGGAAAGTGCCGCAATACGAATGCACCCTCGAATGGGGGAGTATGAAAACTTTTAACGGTTGACGGTGGACGGTGGACGGCCGACGGTAGACGGTTGACGGCCTACGGTAGACGGGGGACGGTGGATGGGGGACGGTAGCATCCTGGCATGGAAAAACGTGGGTTGTCACCCCGGGAACCGGGGCCTAC
>DATGWL010000225.1:0-12528 GCA_035299505.1 Saprospiraceae bacterium
ATTTAGAGGTCATTTGGGGTCATTTAGAGGTCATTTGGGGTCATTTAGAGGTCATTTGGGGTCATTTAGAGGTCATTTGGGGTCATTTGGGGTCATTTAGAGGTCATTTGGGGTCATTTAGAGGTCATTTGGGGTCATTTGGGGTATTTGACTGACCCTGCAAGGGGCCCAACCCAAAACACATGGTTAGACCTCTTACCAGATCAGTCAAATTCCCCCCATGGCCACAAATGACCTTAAATGACCACTAAATGACCTAAATGACCACTAAATGACCTAAATGACCTTAAATAACCTCTAAATGACCTAAATGACCCCAAATGACCTAAATGACCCAAATAACCTCTAAATGACCATAAATTCCCCTTTAATCCCCTATCACCGATAACTTCCGCACAAATACCCGGTCTGCAAGTTTCACAGAAACAGTATACAGGCCTGTTGGTTTGTGACTGAGGTCAATTGGCATAGCCAGTTGGTTGGTAAACTGTGTGGCAGAACTCCAGATCAACTGACCGGTCATGGCATGTACTTCTACTATCAATTCGGCTGGTTGATGCAGTTGCAGATTCAGCTGACTAATACCGTTCGTTGGATTTGGCGATAGCTGGAACTGGCTTAACCATTCAGCTTCCTGAGTACCCACTGAAACATTCACCACTGCCGTTCCTGTGATGGTGCAACCGGAGGCCACATCTACCACAACAACTGAATAGTTGCCCGGGCCAACGTTATTCAGGTCTTCTGTTGTGGCTCCGTTGCTCCAATTATAGGTAAATGTACCGCTGCCGCCGCCTACCGTCAGGTTGACAGCGCCATCCTGCGCATTTACAGCTGATGCATCCGTTACCGTCAGGGTAAGCGCCAACGAAGGCGCCTGGTTGATCGTAGCGGTAGCCGTTTGCGTGCATCCGGCTGCGTCAGTTACCGTCAGCGAAACCAATCCTCCATTCGGGAAAGAGGCACAGTTGGCATTGGAACTGTTATTTGACCACTGATAGGTGTACGGGGCGGTGCCTCCGGCAACGGTTGCACACACATTATCCAATCCGGTGCAGTTAATCACTCCGGAAATGGATACGCTGAGCGGCGGAGGTATCACGATATTCTGGCTGGAAGAGAACGAACATCCTCCGGCATCCGTTACCGTAACGCCAATGGCGCCTGAACTACCTATCTGCGCACAGGATTGGTTACTGCTATTTGACCACTGATACAAATAAGGAGGTGTGCCTCCGGAAACCTCCAGACAAACCTCAGCTACCACATCACATGGCAACAAGGTTACAATGGGTTCTACCACGAAAGGTGGCGCCTGATTTACCACAACAGCATCTGTTGCAGTGCAAACACCAACCGTTACTACTACCGTATAACTTCCCGGTACTGTCACCGTTGGGTTAGGTAAATTGGAACTGAAGCCGTTAGGGCCTGTCCAGGCAAAGGTGGCATTCGGGTTATTATTGCCACTTTGCAGCAACACACTTTGATTGGCGCAATTCAACTCGCCGCTGGCAGAAGCATTCACTGTTGGCAAACTTCCGTCGCTGGTCACCACTGCCTGATCCGAAGCTGTGCAGCCATTGGCCGGATTGGTAGCCGTGAGTACATAAACGCCTGTTTGACTTACCACCGGATTGGCTGAGGCAGATACAAATCCATCAGGACCCGTCCACAAAAGCGCCCCACTGCCGCTGCCACTGAGCTGGGTAGAAGGCGCACCGCAGGATACCACGGCATCGGGGCCGGCATCTACCGTTGGCGGTGTTGTATTCTCCGTTACAACCAAAGAAATATCCCTGGTGCAACCATTCAACAAAGACTTGATAGTAGCCGTATAAGTCCCTGCTGCGCAAATATCAAAGGTAGTACCTGGTGGCACCAGCACCCCTCCAATGTAAATTTCCAGTCCTGGCAAATTGGGAGCAGTGAAGACAAAACAAGGCGCACTGCAGGTGAGCGGTGGCACAGGCGGCAAATTGATGATTGGAACATCCGTGTTTTCTGTAACTATCGCAACATCCGAAGCGGTACAGCCATTATCCTGGCGGGTTACCACCACTGTATATTGCCCCGGACAGGATGCCGTGTTTGGGTTGCCAGGATTTACACATGGCCCAATCCACTGCGCTGTTGCAGTAGCTGGCGACCAGTTGGCTATCAGCGGTGCATTGGGTGTGTTGCAGGTAATAACCGCATCTTGCGCACTCACCGTTGGCTGGGTGATATTGGCCTCAACAATGGTGCTGGCACTGCTGGTACAACCATTGGCAGGATTGGTAACTGTTACGCTATAAATGCCAGCACACTCTGCATTATTATTCACTAAACAAGGGCCGCTCCAGGTAAACGTAGCATTAGGCGTAAGACTGGAAGCCGACAGATTGGCTGAAGGGCTACTACAAGTAATCGGTCCATTATTCGAAGCGCTGGAAGATGGCGGCGCCGTATCCAGATTCACAATAGCTGGCACGGTACCAATACATCCATTGGAGGCAGAAACTGCTGTAATCTGGTAGGAACCAGCCTGTGTTACCACAGCTTCAAAACCCTGGATCTGCAACCCGTTCGGCCCGAAAATGGTGCAGGCTGAAAAACCGGCAGATGAAACGGAAATCGTTGCACTGCTTTGCACACAGTTAATGGCGTTGCTCACATTAACCAAAATGGTTGGCACATCAAAATCGCCTACCACTGTTGCAGAGGCGGTGCCGCTGCAACCAATGGCATCAGTGGCCGTAACGGTGTACACACCAGGAGCTGTAACCGTTGGATTTTGCAGGCTGCTGCTGTAGTTGTTAGGCCCCGACCAGTTCCAGCTGCTCACTGGCCCTGGGGTTGCATTGGCTGCCAGGTTCAATGAGTTAATATTACAGTTCAGGGAGCCGCCTGTGGCTGTAACAGTTGGCCCGCCTGCGCCAACGAAATTGATAGAGCCCAGCACACCCGTTGCATTGTTTGCATAGGTACCGCCGCCCGGGTTGGTTACGTTTTTAATGGCGCGCACCTGGTAATACAAGGTATCTATTGGTGGGTTGTTATCTGTGTAGGAAATCGCATTGACTGGCGTTGTAGTAAGGCGGGTGTACGGACCATTCGGGTTAAGTGCCCGGTACACGTGGTAACCGGTAACGGCATCTGCTGAAGCAGTCCAGTTCAGCGCTACACTTTTGCAGGTAGGGGCTGTAATTACCAGATTTTTAGCCGGTTTAACCACGTTGGCGCGCAGGGTGGGATCGCCCAACAAGGCAACATGCGCCCCGCTTTCGGCAAAGGAGCCATAATAGCCATTGTTGAATTGTGCGTTCATGGTTTCCCACATCACATAACCAATCGTTTCGCCGGAGGCGAGGGCATGGTAAAAATGGTGTGGCCGGCCAGCCCAGGAGCAGGTCAGGATGCCGCCTCTGGAGGCCAGTGCAGATACCATAAATGGGTTTGTTTCAAAATCCCAATCGCCGAAATAGGAACCAAACAGGTTGGCAAAAACAATGTTGACCGAATCTGTGGCAAAATCAGCGCTGGACCCCACACCTCCGGCGCCGTTGTAGTTACCACCGCCACAACCAAAGCCCATGAGGTAAGATTGCGGATTGGTGTCCAGGAAAAAATCAGCTTCCACAATATTGGCTTCGCCTACTAATGGATAGGCATTTCTCCAACCGTTAGCGGCAAAGGCTTCTCCTCCAAAATAGCCAAAATTATCGTCAATAATGGCTTTGTTATCCACCGTGTACTCGCCGGTGCGCCAGCGGTGGTCTTTTTGCAGGTAACGTTTCAGCAAAGCTAGTTGGTTTGGCGCGCCAAAGGCGGCGGCATCAATACGCCGGAAATCAATTCGGCCTACCTGCAATTCAATGGCCGATGGGTTAAAATTCTGGTCGAATTTGCCATCGCCAGGTACATTTTTATTGGCTGCACGGTTAGGCACTGAGTTGTCCACCGTGGCGTCAGTCCAAACACCGTTTACATCGCCATAGTAGGAATCACATGGCCAGGCGCCCTCGTGATCAGGCACGTGACCATCCCAGGCGGCATTTCCGGAATATGGAATGGGCACATTTCCAATCAGCAACACAGATTTGGTATTCTGAACGTCTGCATTGTATGCGGCAACAATCTGCGATTTTACGGATTGTACAGTTGCAGATGGTCCCACCAGGAAAGGTATTGGCCACCAGCCGTCGCCGCGCATATCGTTGTAGAGTTGTTCCAGTTCAACCGCTGCACCGGCGGCCGAGGTAGAGTCTACAAAAATCAGAATTTTCCCCCGGGTATTCACAGGGTTGGCATTTATGGCCACATGTGCATATCCAAAGGCATTGAAATTGTTGATGGTTCTCTGGATTACATATTCATAAATCAACCCATTGGCCACGCCATTGTCGGTTACACTGGTTAGGTTGGAGTTGGTTACATTGATCACCTGGCTCCAACTGTTCCCGGGTTGTCCTTTGGTCCTGCGAAGAACCAAAATATTGGCGGCGCCAGGGTTTGGCCAGGTAAGGGTAATACTGGTTGGGCCGGTGTTCAGCGTAGCTGTCATCGGCACAGTAATGTCTTTAGCTGTTTGAGCAATGGATAAATGTATGCCCAACGCAACCAAAAGGAAAGTAAATAAAGGCCTCATGGATAGGAAGTAGGTTAATGAAAAATGAAGGCAGGTGGAGCGCACCCGCTATTTGCCAGCAAGATTCAAAAAAAATAGGAAAAAGCTGCCTACAACCTAAAGAATTTACAAGCCCAGCACGTCTTGCATGGAAAATACGCCTTTGCGCCCATGCAGCCATTTTGCTGCCAGCAATGCACCAGAAGCAAATCCGGTGCGTGAATGGGCTTTATGCTCCAAAGTGATGGAGTCTATGGCGCTTTGCCAAACCAATTGGTGAGTACCGGGCACTTCGTTTTCACGAATGGCCGTAACAGGCAGTAGCGCCGGAGAAGGCTCCGCAGGCATTAACTGCCAATCCTGATAGCGTCCGGCAGAAGCCATGAGCTCATGGGCTATGGTAATGGCTGTGCCACTTGGGGCGTCCAATTTGTGGATATGGTGAATCTCGGTCAGAGCCGCCGAATATTCCGGCCGATTAGCCATGAGTTGGGCAAGGTACCGATTGAGGGCAAAAAACAGGTTAACACCCACACTGAAATTGGAGGCCCAAAGAAATGCCCCGTCTTTCTCCCGACAATGGACCTCCGCTTCGCCCAAATTTGACTGCCAGCCGGTAGTGCCGCATACCACTGGTACGCCTGCGTCCAGGCAAAGCATAACGTTTTCGAAGGCTGCTTCTGGCCTGGTGAACTCAATCACCACATCAGCCTGTTGAATGAATGTAGGTGTAAGTTGCGCGCGTTCATCACTTCGAATACGCCACGCCACCTCCACATTGTTTTGGGCCGCCTGTTGTTCAATAGCTTTGCCCATTTTGCCGTAACCAAGTAAACCGATTTTCATAATGCAATAAAATCAGTGCAAGGATAGGGCTTAATTCCTTACATGAGCGAGTTTAGCCGACTGGTATTTGTCCTGAAGGATGAAATTGCGGATGTTTTTGATGGTTTCGCGCGGACCAACCTCGAGAGCCATGTTGACAAGCCAGTCGGGAAGGCTGCCACCCGGATCAGAATAAATGTAGTATTCCACGTATGTCCAGCCGCCATGACCCGGGATAAGCGTCCAGGTGGTTTTGGCAGTACGCATGCGCACTACCCCCTTGTTGACAGGTAAATAGTCGGGTTGTGCAATACTGGTTGCCGTGATACGTCGTGTGGCAGGATCCTGCTCCATTTTGGACCGCACGATAATGTCGCGATCATCCAGCGGCCAGGGGAAGTCCAGTTTGGAATAGTAGTAGGTTTCCATGTCCGAAACCTTATTCAATTCCCTGGATTCGATAACCTTATAGCCCCATTTTGGGTAGTTATCCACCTCGGATAATAGGAGCACCAAACCCGAGAGCGGCACTTTCAGTGAGGTAATGAGCTTGAGCTCGTATACGTCTGAGGTTTTGCGGTAGTAGACCTTTACCCCTTCTTTTTCATTTTTAAAAATCCAGTCATCCTGGGCCTGAATACGTGAAAAAGCAGGAAGGACTAAAAGCGCCAGGATCAGTAGCTTTTGGTACATAGGATAATTTGGTGTTGGTATTTTCAATTGGTTGCTTTCAAAGGTTAAAGGTATAACAGACGCTTTGCACAATCGTTTACCAATAAACGTTAATTAATTATTTGGGCTACTGGAATGTCGCCCCTATGGGGCTTGAAGGCCTTCGACCTGCGAGGGGTGAGGCTTAACGCCTCACTCACTCACTCACTCATTCATAGACACAGTACCGTTACATATCTATGAATTCCGCCTTTACGTCCTGATTTCACAACCAGACGGCCCGGATTCCGTTTTTGTTACCGAATTTTGCCTTGGTTTTTTCAGAGGTTGTTTACCTGGTAAAATTTCAAGCTCCAGAAAAACAAACTCACTAGCTGATCGCAACCTCTGTTTCATCCTACTTTACCTTCTTATGCTCTCAGTTTCCAATCTGACCAAACAATACAAAACGGCGCATCAAACTGACCTTACGGTGCTCGACAATGTCAGTTTTGCCCTCCAGCCCGGCGATACTTTTGCCATTGTGGGCCCATCCGGATCAGGCAAAACTACCCTGCTGGGCCTGTGCGCCGGACTTGACCGGGCTACCAGCGGCTCGGTGGCACTGAACGATATTGTTTTGGATCAACTCTCAGAAGATGAACGCGCTGAAGTGCGTAATAAGTATGTAGGATTCGTTTTTCAGAATTTTCAACTGATCCCTACACTCACCGCCCTGGAAAATGTTATGGTTCCCCTGGAACTGCGCGGCGACGATAAAGCCGAACAAACAGCCCGCTACTGGCTGGAAAAAGTAGGTCTGGCCAATCGCCTGGACCACTACCCTACTCAATTATCCGGTGGAGAACAGCAACGCGTTTGTATTGCCAGGGCTTTTTCCAACAGCCCTAAAATCCTTTTTGCCGACGAACCTACGGGCAATCTGGATGCCGATAATGCAGCAGGCATTGTTGACCTGATTTTTGACCTGAACCGAACGGCAGGAACTACGCTGGTACTGGTAACGCACGACCTTGACCTGGCGCAACGCACCCAGCGAATCCTGAAAATCAAGGGCGGAAAAATTGAGTCCCTCACGCAGGCAGACCGCGCTTAGGTAACTCTGGTTACCGGCTGCTAAGTCCTCATCATATCAGGAAAAAAGCACGTAAACAGCCCATGCGGCAAGGTAGGCCAGCATGCTCATGAATACAAACTGCAAGCCGGCCCATTTCCAGTTGCCGGTTTCGCGGCGCACCACGGCCAGCGTACTGAAACACTGCATGGCCAGTGCATAGAACACCAGCAGCGACAAGGCTGTGGCCAAACTGTATACCGGCTTGCCGGTATCGCTGAATTTCTCGGCTTTCATTTTCTGCCGCAAAGTGGCTTTAGCCTCCGTTTCTGAACGCGAAGTGATATCAGCTTCCTGATCGCCCATATTGTACAGCACAGCCAGGGTGCCGGTAAACACCTCCCTGGCGGCAAATGAGGTAAGCAGTGCTATACCTATTTTCCAATCGTAACCCAATGGCCTAATGGCAGGCTCCATCCATTTGCCTGCCTGACCTGCCCAGGATGCTTCCAATCGGCGTTGCTGTACCAAATCCTCGGTAGCTGTGGTGTCTTTACCCTTTTCCGCAGCTTCTACCAATGCCGATTTTTCTGCCTGAGCAATGGCATCACCTGGTCCAAAACGCGACAAAGCCCATAACGCAATTGATACAATGAGGATAATTTTACCGGCGCCGGCAATGAAAGACCGCACATTTTCCCACACATTCAAAAGTACATTTTTCCAGTGTGGCATCCGGTAAACCGGCAGTTCAATGGCCAGAAAAGAATGTTCCCTGCGGTTCAACCAGCGTTTCATGGCCCATCCGGCCAAAAAAGCCGTCAATAGTCCAAGCAAATACATAGCACCAAACACCAGCGATTGCAGGTTGAAAACGCCGGCAATTTTAATAGCCGGCACCGCCAGACCAATCAAAACCAGATAGACCGGAATACGCGCGCTGCAACTAATGAACGGCGTAACCATGACAGTTATAAGTCGTTCCTGCCAGTTGCTGATGGTGCGGGAACTCATGATTGCCGGCACCGCACATGCACTGCCGCTGATCAAACTAACCATACTCCGGCCATTCATACCAAAGCGGCGCATGGTTTTATCAAACATGAAAACCACCCGCGACATATAGCCGATTTCTTCCAGTATGCTGATGAGGAAAAACAACAGGGCAATTTGTGGTACAAATACTAAAATACCTCCCAATCCAGCCAAAATACCGTCGGTCAGTAGTTCTGTATACCAGGCAGCCGGCAGTTTAGAGGTAAAAAACTCACCCAGCATAGCAAATCCCTGTTCAATCCAATCCATTGGGTAGGTGCTCCAGTCAAAAATGGCCTGAAACACCAGCAACATCACCAGAAAGAAAATTGTCGGCCCCCAGACCCTGTGTGTAAGGATGGCATCTATACGGTCAGTTCCGGTATTGGGAAATGCAGGTGGGGTGCTGATAGCAGCCTGAGTAATTGGGGTGAAACGGTCGTAACGTTCCAGGGTTTCGTCTACTTGTGCGCGCAGCGACTGGAATTTTTTGGTATCCAGAATGGCTGCAACGGTTTCTTTTTCAGCGTTTTTAAGAAAAGGAAGCCAGCTTGCGTGGTGGGCAGTCAGCAGCGCCCGATATGGTTCTTCAATGGAAAGATTTAACCGAACGGCTTCTGCCACCTGCTTTTCGGATTCTGTAAACGAATAAAACGGAGAGCGGACGATGGAAGCATTTTGCGTAACCAGCTTTTCCATTTCCAGCAAAAGTCGCATGGTATTATGCCCTGTTCTGCCACTGATAGGCACTACGGGCACGCCAAAAATCTCGGATAATTTCTGGGAGTTAATTTTGATGCCCAGTCCGGCTGCGCTGTCGGCCATATTCAAGGCCAGCACCATAGGAAGTTTCAGATCGAGCAGTTGAGTGAACAGCAGCAGGTGTTTTTCCAGTTTGGTTACATCAGCCACATACAGCAAAACATCCGGAAAGAACGGGTCGGCGGGATTGCACATAACGGTGGCCACCACTTTTTCATCACTGGAAGTGGGGTACAGGCTGTAGGTTCCGGGGAAATCGTACAGCACTGCTTCCTGACCATTGGGGAAATGAATGGTACCTTCCTTCACCTCCACAGTAACCCCGGGGAAATTGCCGGTGCGTTGCCGAAGGCCGGTCAATTGGTTGAAAACAGTAGATTTACCACTGTTGGGGTTGCCAATAAGTGCGATCTTAAGTGGGTGGGAATCTCCGTCGCCGTGCATAAATTTCAGGTGCGCCATTTGTTCGCACAGTGCCAAATGGGGTTATATTTCCAGCAAAATACTCGCTGCTTCTTCTTCACGCAGTGCCAGGCGCACCCCATCTGCTTTCACATAATAAGCGCTTCCGAAAGGCGAAGTGCGGATCATTTCAATCCGGGTACCGGGCAACACACCCATGGAAGTGAGTTTGCAGGCCAGGTTGGAGTCTTCAAAAGCAATAGCTTTTGCACTTTCGTTGATCTTCAGATCTTTTATGGTTCGATAGCGACGTTGCATGGTCTGGATTTTTGGATCCGGGGCTGGATTGCCTGCTGAATTAATTTAGACAAAATCAGCGCAAATGTAGCGCTGAACTTTTGTAGCAATGAAAGAATTCAACCATGATTTTGTCATATTAAACAATAAGACTAATTAGGATTGATCTTCTTTCTGGTAAAATAGGCCGGATCAGCCTTATAACTGTTGGAAATGGCATCTGAAAGTTCCGGCACATGCACCGAAACAGGAGCGACAGGCTCCTGACAGTTGTCAATCTTTCCCTGAAGCCGGTCCAGTTCCATTTCAATTTCAAGCAAAGCGCTTTCAATATTGGGCAATGGTCGGTGGATAATCATTCGGACAATTCCCTGTGGGTCAATAATCAAGGCCAGCCGGTCGCAACCTGGTTGTGGACGCCTTCCTGAAGCCAGGCCGAATTGTTTGGCAATTCGGAAATCCAGGTCTTCAATTACCGGGGCTTTCAGGTAGATACCAATGTAACGACGCGCTTTATCGGCCCACTGATTGTTTTGACGCAGGGATTCATTACTCAGGGCCAATACTTTGGTATTGCGTTCATTCAGCCATCGTTCTTTCATAGCCAGAAAGGCCGAGAACATGGTCCATGCAGAGGTAAAATTTGCCGGGTGAGCAAAAAAGATGCACCAGGAGCCTTGGCAATACTCCGGAAACCGAAGTACTCCCTTTTCAGTGTCCACTTCAAAAACAGGTGCAAGATCACCAACTTCCGGAAGTATGTGCATAGATTCCATCTTGTGTGCTGATTGACTCCTTTAGAACAATTAAAGGAAGTTCCGGTTTAGGCATGTTGGGGATTTTATGATGCCTCAAAAATAAGGAATTGTAAAGAATTCTGCAGGCTTTTATGCAACACCCCAAGAATCCGGTTTTGCTTCCACCTAATCAAGGTAAATTTGTGCCATGAAAATTGCTGGTTTCACTTTCGTCCGAAACGCGATCACCTACGATTACCCGGTTGTTCAGGCCATCCAATCCATCCTGCCCATTTGCGATTATTTCGTTGTTGCCGTAGGAAAATCTGACGACGATACCCTGGCTTTAATCCAATCCATCGCCGATCCCAAAATACACATTATTGAAACGGTTTGGGACGACTCCCTGCGCGAGGGCGGGCGCGTGCTGGCTGTTGAAACCGACAAAGCATTTCAGGCCATTCCTGCAGAGTACGACTGGTGTTTTTACATCCAGGGTGATGAATGTGTGCATGAAAAAGACCTGCCAATGGTACGCTCTGCCATGGAAAAATGGCTTAACGACCCACAAACCGACGGGTTGTTGTTTGATTACCGGCATTTTTATGGCTCCTACGACTATATTGGCGTAAACCGGCGCTGGTATCGCAGGGAAATTAGGGTGGTGCGCAATAACAAACGCATATACTCCTATCGCGATGCGCAGGGATTCAGGAAAGACAACAATGAAAAGCTAAGGGTTCGGAAGGTGGATGCCCATATACATCATTATGGCTGGGTAAGAAATCCGGGCGTGCAGCAAAAGAAACAATTGCACTTTAAAAAGCTGTACCTGTCTGATGAAGAAGCTTTGCGTTTTGTTGGCACAGCCGATGCTTTTTCCTACGATGAATCGCAGCCTTTGTTGAAGTTTGAGGGCACCCACCCGAGGGTAATATTACCCAGAATTGAAGCACAAAACTGGCATTTTACTTCTGATCCTACCAAGGTTCGATGGCCATTGAAAGAGCGCTTATCCAATTGGATAGAAAAACTAACCGGCTGGCGCCCCGGAGAGTACCGAAATTACATTTGGCTAAAGGGCTAATGCCCCTCACATTATCCAATCCTTAACTAAATGGGTGCGGCTGGCCGCTTACTTTTGTGGAACTGAACAAGCCTCCGCAGGCTGCAACCATTACTTTCCTTCGTTTATGCAGAAAATTTTGCTATCTTCTCTTGCTTTGGTCGTACTCGTCCTGACGGCCTTCACCTTCCAGTCGCCCGCTCCCGAACCAATGAAATGGTATACCTGGGAAGAAGCCGTGGCGTTGAATAAAACCAAGCCTAAAAAAATCATGGTAGATGTTTACACCAACTGGTGTGGCTGGTGCAAACGTATGGATAAGGGCGCCTTTTCAGACCCGGCTGTGATGGCCTATCTTTCTGAAAATTTTTATCCGGTAAAACTGAACGCTGAACAGCGCGAAACCATCAAATTCAATGGAGAAAATTTTGAATTTGTGGCCAACGACAACGGTCGCGGTGGCGTACACACCCTGGCCTATGCGCTGCTGGATGGCAAAATGAGTTACCCCTCGCTGGTATACCTCAATGAAAAATACGAACGGATTATGATTTCTCCGGGTTACAAGGAAACTCCTGATTTGCTAAAGGAACTATCTTTTGCCGCTGAAGAGCAGTACACCAAGACTACCTGGGAAAAATACAGAGACGGGAAGTAACTCACTTACGCAAAACAAAATCGCCACCCTGAATGCTCGGGGTGGCGATTTTTTTATGTGTAATGGAAGGATATTATTTCTTCCAAGGCAGTTCCAGAACGCGCTGTGCTGCCAGACGGCCAACTTCGAGACCTACTTCGCAGTCCATACGGAAGTGAACGCCGAGTGGAATACGGGAGTAAGCATCTTCTTCACCCAGTTGAGAGAATGAAGAGAACACACGTGGCGTACCCAGGAACTCTGTACGCAACTGGTGGCAGAGGTCGGTAAAGGTGTAGGTGCCAGGGTGTTTGGCGTTGTACTCAAACATGGAGGACAGGATTTTGCCACCGCAGCCACCGAAACCGGAGTGACCGGATGGGTAAGCAGGGAATGCTGGTGTGATACCGTACTGACCGCCAACTGCAGTTG
>DATGWL010000226.1:0-62260 GCA_035299505.1 Saprospiraceae bacterium
ACCAAAACCCTTTCCGCTACCATCAGCCAGCCAGCTGCCCTGAGCCTGAGCAACACCAAAGTAGATGTGCTCTGCAACGGCGCCAGCACCGGTTCTATTGATCTTTCTGTAAGCGGTGGCGTTTCTCCATACACTTACGCCTGGAGCAATAGCGCAACTACCCAGGATATCAGCGGCCTGGCTGCCGGCACTTACACCGTAACGGTAACAGATGCGAATAGCTGTACCAAAACCCTTTCCGCTACCATCAGCCAGCCAGCTGCCCTGAGCCTGAGCAATACCAAAGTAGATGTGCTTTGTAAGGGTAACAACACTGGTTCTATAGACCTTTCTGTATCCGGCGGCGTTTCTCCATACACCTACGCCTGGAGCAACAGCGCCACTACCCAGGATATCAGCAACCTGGCTGCCGGCACCTATACCGTAACGGTAACAGATGCCAACAACTGCACCAAGACCCTGTCGGCTACCATTACCGAGCCTTCAGCTAACCTGGCGCTTTCCACTACAGTAACCAATGCTACCTGCGGCAATGCCAACGGCGCCATTGACCTGACAACCACCGGCGGTACCTCCCCGTACACCTACAACTGGGGTGCTGGTGTTACTACTGAAGACCGCAATAACCTGCTCGCCGGTACTTACACCGTTACTGTAACGGATGCCAATGGTTGTACCAAAACAGTTTCTGCAACGGTAAACAACCTCAGCGGACCAACCCTGGATATTCTGGTAACCAACGTTAGCTGCTTCGGTGGCAACAACGGTGCACTGGATCTGACCGTAACCGGCGGCGCGGCTCCATACACCTATGCCTGGAGCAACGGAGCTACCACGCAAGACCTTACTAACCTCCTGGCCGGAACCTTTACGGCTACCGTAACAGATGCCAATGGTTGTGTGGCGGTGCGCAGCGGTACCGTGCAACAACCAGCCCAGCTTACCCTGAGCACCACCCAGGTAAACCTCCTTTGCTACGGCACTTCTTCCGGTTCTATCGACCTGACAGTTACCGGCGGCACTTCTCCTTACACTTATGTTTGGGAAAACGGCGCGACCACCCAGGATCGTTCCGGTTTGATGGCCGGCACTTATACGGTTACCGTAACGGATGCTAATTCCTGCACGAAAACCATTTCTGCTACCATTACCCAGCCAACCGATATTTCTCCAATCTTCCTGCCAACGCACATCACTTGCTTCGGTGGCAGCAATGGTGCAATTGACATGACGGTAAATGGCGGTACTCCGGGCTACACTTACCTGTGGAGCAACGGCGCTACCGGCCAGGACCTGGTTAACCTGACGGCTGGAACTTACACCGTGACCATTACGGATGCTAATTCCTGCACCAAGGCGGTGGGTATCATCCTCATTCAGCCAACCGAAATTACCGTTACCGAAACCCATGTAAACGTACTCTGCAACGGCGCCAGCACCGGTTCTATCGACCTGACAGCCAGTGGCGGCACCGGAATCCTGAGCTATGACTGGAGCAACATCCCTGGCGCAGGCAATCCGCAAGACCAAAACAATATTGCAGCCGGTACCTACACGGTTACAGTAACAGACGGCAATGGTTGTACCAAGACCCTCTCCGTTACCCTGACCGAACCACCAGCATTGGTATTGTCTAAAAACGTGACCAACGTGCTTTGCTTCGGTGGTAACAACGGTGCAGTGGACCTGACAGTGAGCGGCGGTGTTACCCCTTATACCTATAACTGGAGCAACAGCGCCACCACCCAGGATATCAGCAACCTGACGGCCGGTACCTACACCGTTACCGTAACAGATGCCAACAATTGCACCAAGACCCTCACCGCAGTGGTGAACCAGCCTCCGGCAGCACTGGCCCTTACGGAAACCCATGTAAACGTACTTTGCTACGGCAACAGTACCGGTTCCATCGACCTGACAGTAACGGGCGGCACACCAGCATACACCTATAATTGGAGCAACAGCGCCACCACCCAGGATCTTCAGAACCTGGCTGCCGGCACTTATACCGTAACCGTTACCGACGCCAACGGCTGTTCCAAAACCCTGTCGGCTACCATCACCCAGCCAAACGCCGGGCTGACGGCTTCTGCCACCACCGTAAACTCTACCTGCGGCAATGCCAATGGTTCAGTGGACCTGACGGTAAGCGGCGGCACTTCTCCGTACACCTACCTGTGGAGCAACAATGCTACCACACAGGATTTGACCAACGTGCTGGCCGGCACCTATACCGTTACGGTAACAGATGCCAACGGTTGTACCAAAACCACTTCCGCAACGGTGAACAACACCGGCGGTCCAACCCTGAGCGAAACACACGTTAACGTACTCTGCTTCGGCAACAACACAGGTTCTATCGACCTGACAGTAACTGGCGGCACTGCACCGTTCAGCTACAACTGGACTGGCGGCGCTACCACACAGGATCGCAGCAACCTCACGGCTGGCAACTACTGCGTAACCGTAACGGATGCCAACAACTGCTCTGCCACCCTCTGTGTAACCATTACAGAACCAGCCAACCTGGTACTGACTGAAACACATGTAGACCTACTCTGCTACGGCACTTCCACGGGTTCTATCGACCTGACGGTAACCGGCGGCGTTACACCATACACCTACAACTGGGGCGGCGGTATTACTACCCAGGACCGCACTGGTTTGATGGCTGGTACCTACAACGTAACCGTAACAGACGCTAACAACTGTACCAAATCACTGTCGGTTACCATCACTCAGCCAACCGACATCTCTCCGATCTTCCTGCCAACGCACATCACCTGCTTTGGTGGAAGCAATGGCGCGATTGATATGACTGTAAATGGCGGTACACCAGGCTACACGTACCTGTGGAGCAACGGCGCTACCAGCCAGGATCTGATCAACCTCACTGCAGGTACCTACACCGTAACCATTACGGATGCCAACTCCTGTACCAAAGCAGTGGGCATCATCCTGATCCAGCCAACCCAGATCACGGTGACTGAAACCCACGTGAATGTACTTTGCAACGGCGCAAGCACCGGTTCCATCGACCTGACAGCCAGCGGCGGCACCGGCGTGTTGACCTACGACTGGAGCCACATACCGGGTAATAATAACCCGCAGGACCCGCAAAACCTGGCTGCAGGCACCTACACCGTAACCGTAACAGATGCCAACAATTGCACCAAAACCACCTCGGTAACCATCACTGAGCCACCTGCTTTGGTACTCAGCAATACCAAAGTGAATGTTTCCTGCTTCGGCGGAAGCAACGGTTCTATTGATCTGTCTGTGAGCGGCGGCGTTTCTCCATACACCTACAACTGGAGCAACAACGCAACCACGCAGGACATCAGCGGCCTTATTGCCGGCACTTACACCGTAACCGTAACCGATGCCAACGCTTGTACCAAAACCACCTCAGTAACCATCACCGAACCTCCGGTGCTGGCCCTGAGCACTACGCAGGTAAATGTACTTTGCCATGGCAATGCCACCGGCTCCATCGACCTGACCGTAAGCGGTGGCACGCCAGGTTACACCTACAACTGGAGTAACGGATCTTCCCTCCAGGATCCGCTCAACCTGGCTGCAGGCACCTACACCGTAACGGTTACTGACCTGAACGGCTGTACCAAAACCACTTCCGTAACCATCACAGAGCCACCTGCACTGAACCTCAGCACCTCTGTGACCAATGTAAATTGTAACGGTGCTGCTACCGGTGCTATCGATCTGACAGTAACCGGCGGCGTATCGCCATACACCTACCTGTGGAGCAATAACGTAACCACACAGGACCTCAACAACCTCACGGCCGGTACCTACACCGTAACCGTAACCGACGTAAACGGCTGTACCAAAACCACCTCTGCTACCGTTCAGGAGAACTCTTCTCTGAGCGCATCTGCTTCAGCTACTCCGGTTAGCTGCTTCGGTGGAAGCAATGGTGCAGTAGACGTAACCGTTTCAGGCGGTGTTGCTCCTTACACTTACCTGTGGAGCAACAATGCCACCACGCAGGATATCACAGGCCTCGTGGCTGGTACTTACACCGTTACCGTAACGGATAATGTAGGTTGCACCAAAACGGTTTCAGCAACCGTTACCCAACCTACCATTCTGGTACTGTCCACCAACGTGACCAATGTTAGCTGCTTCGGCGGCAACAACGGCGCTATCGACCTGACCGTAAGTGGCGGCACACCAGCCTACACCTACAACTGGGGTGGCGGTGTTACCACACAGGACCGTACCAACCTGACGGCCGGTACCTACACCGTTACCGTAACGGATGCCAATGGTTGCACCAAAACCATTTCTGCAACCGTAACCGAACCTACGGTGATTGCACCTTACACCATCGTTACCAATGTATTATGTAACGGAGCTGCAACGGGCGCTATTGACCTGTCTGTTTCCGGCGGTACGCCAGGCTACACCTACAACTGGAGCAACAACGCTACCACACAGGATATCAATAACCTGTTGGCTGGCACGTACACTGTTACAGTAACAGATGCCAACGGTTGTACCAAAACCATTTCTGGAACTGTTACCCAGCCGCCAGCACTCGCACTGAGCAGCATTGTAACCAATGTGCTTTGCAATGGCGCGGCTACCGGCGTGGTAGATATTACCGTTTCCGGCGGTGTTTCTCCTTACACTTATGCCTGGAGCAACAGTGCAACCACACAAGACATCTCTAACCTGTTGGCCGGCACTTACACCGTAACGGTAACAGATGTCAACGGTTGTACTAAAACTACTTCAGCAACCGTTACCCAGCCAACTGCTATCAATCTGAGCACCTCTGTAACCAATGTACTCTGCTTCGGCGGCAACAATGGCGCAGTAGACCTCACGGTTTCCGGTGGTACGCCAGGCTACACCTACAACTGGAGCAATGGCGCAACCACTCAGGACATCAATACCCTGATTGCAGGTACCTACACCGTAACGGTAACCGATGCCAACGGTTGTACCAAAACAATTTCTGCAACCGTAACCGAACCACCTCTGCTGACCCTCAGTACCACCAAAGTGGATGTGCTTTGCAATGGATTCAGCACCGGTTCTATTGATCTTACGGTGACAGGCGGTACTCCGGCCTTTACCTATGCCTGGAGCAACAATGCTACTACCCAGGATGTATCCAGCCTGGCAGCCGGTACCTACACCGTAACGGTAACAGACGCCAACGGTTGCAGCAAAACCACCTCCGTAACCATCACCCAGCCAACTGCCATCAACCTGACGGTGAACACCACACCGGCTTCCTGCAATGGCAATAACAATGGTAAAGTGAAACTCACTGTGAGCGGCGGTACTCCGGCTTACACCTTTATTTGGAGCAATGGCGCTACCACTGAAGACCTGGACAACGTAACTGCCGGCGTTTATACCGTAACAGTAACCGATGCCAACAGCTGTACGAAAACCATCTCCGCAACCGTAGCTGAGCCAAGCTCCCTGCAGGTATCCGCCACTTCGGTGCCTGTTTCCTGCTTCGGTGGCAGTAATGGCTCTATCGACCTGAGCGTGTCTGGCGGTACGCCGGGTTATACTTATAACTGGAGCAACAGCGCTACTACACAGGATATTTCCGGCCTCACCGCTGGTACCTACACGGTAACCGTAACGGATGCCAACGGCTGCTCCAAAATCCTCTCCAAAGTGGTAGATCAGCCTGCTGATCTGGCCCTTACCACCTCTCTGACAAACCTGCTTTGTTACGGTGTGCCAACGGGCGCTATCGACCTGACGGTGACCGGTGGTACCACGCCATACACCTACAACTGGGGTGGCGGTATTACCACTCAGGATCGCAGCAACCTGTTTGCCGGTACCTACACTGTGACGGTAACAGATGCCAATGGTTGTACCAAAACTACTTCAGCAACCATTACCCAACCAACCGATATCTCTCCGGTATTCCTGCCAACGCATATTTCCTGCTTTGGCGGCAACAACGGTGCGATTGATATGACCGTATTTGGCGGCACGCCCGGCTACACATACCTGTGGAGCAATGGCGCTACCAGCCAGGACCTCGTTAACCTGACGGCCGGTACTTACACCGTGACCATCACCGACGCTAATTCCTGCACCAAGGCGGTAGGTATCATCCTGATCCAGCCAACAGAAATTACCGTATCCGAAACCCACGTGAATGTGCTCTGCAACGGTGCCAGCACCGGTTCTATTGACCTGACTGCCAGCGGTGGTACCGGCAATTTGACCTACGACTGGTCTAACATCCCGGGCAATACCAACCCACAGGATCAGAGCAACATCCCGGCTGGCACTTATACTGTAACCGTAACAGACGCCAATAACTGTACTAAATCACTGTCGGTAACCATCACAGAACCGCCTGCATTGACGGTTTCTACCGTGGTTACCAATGTTTCCTGCTTCGGCGGCAACAATGGCGCAGTAGATCTGACCGTAGGCGGCGGCGTAACGCCATACACCTACAATTGGAGCAATGGCGCTACCACCCAGGACATCAGCGGCCTGACTGTTGGTACGTACACGGTGACAGTAACAGACGCCAACGGTTGTACCAAAACCACATCGGCAACCGTTACACAACCTACCATCCTGAGTCTGAGCGCAACTGCCACCAATGCTTCCTGCACAGGTGTAGCGGATGGCTCTATCGACCTGACGGTAACGGGTGGTACTCCTGCTTACACCTACAACTGGAGCAACGGAGCAACGGTGCAAGACCCAACTGGTCTGCTGGCTGGCACATACACCGTTACGGTGACAGACGCCAACGGTTGCAGCAAAACCATTTCTGCAACGGTACTGGAACCAAGCATTCTGGTAACCGCAGCAGTACCATCTGCCTGCGATCCGGACAATAACACGTACTCTGTTGCCGTAACGGTTACCTGGACCAATGCTCCATCTACCTCCATCACTGTAACGACCACAGAGGGCGGCTCTTCTACCATCAACATTGCGCTGGGCTCATCCGGTACCCAAACCATCACGGTGAACGGTCTGACAGCTAACGGGGTACAGGATATTGATGTAAAAGCAGCCTTCAACGCAAACTGCTTCCACACGGCAGCAGATATTTACGATGCACCGCTGAATTGCACCCCGGCTGAAATCGGTAACTACGTTTGGGAAGATAAAAACGCCGACGGCGAACAGGACGGCAACGAACCTGGTATCCCGAATGTAACCGTTACCCTCACCGGAACCGACCAATTGGGCAATCCGGTGAACCTGACTACTACCACCGACGGTACGGGCTTCTACATCTTCACCGATCTGGTGCCTGGCACCTACAAACTGACCTTCGGTCAGCCAGCAGGTTTTGAACCAACAGCACAAGACAACGTAGCAGACGATACCAAGGATTCTGATATGAATCCAACCACGTTCATGACCATCAACACCAACCTGGCAGCAGGCGAGTCTGACATGAGCTGGGATGCCGGTTTCTACAAACTGGCTGAAATTGGTAACTATGTTTGGGAAGACACCGATGCAGACGGTATTCAGGATGGTAACGAAGACGGTATCCCGAACGTAACGGTAACCCTCACGGGTACCGACGGCGACGGTAATCCGGTGAACCTCACCACTACCACCAACGGCACAGGCTTCTATATCTTTGAAGACCTCGTACCGGGTACTTATAAACTGACCTTCGGCCAGCCGGCAGGCTTTGAACCAACCGTTCAGGACAATGGCGCCGACGACAAGGATTCTGACATGAATCCGGCTAACTTCATGACGATCAATACCGATCTGGAATCTGGTGAAAGCGACATGACCTGGGATGCCGGCTTCTTTGAGCCAGCTGAAATTGGTAACTACGTTTGGGAAGATACCGATGGCGATGGTATTCAGGACGGCAATGAAGACGGTATTCCGAACGTAACGGTAACCCTCACCGGTACCGACGGCGCTGGAAATGCAGTTAATCTGACTACTACCACCGACGGCACAGGCTTCTACATCTTCACCGATCTGGTGCCTGGTACCTACAAACTGACCTTCGGTCAGCCAGCAGGTTACGAGCCAACCGCTCAGGATGAAGGCACTGACACCGAAGACTCTGACGCAGATCAGAATACCCTGATGACCATCAACACGGTGCTCATTTCCGGTGAAAGCGATTTGACCTGGGATGCCGGCTTCTACAAACCGGCTGAAATTGGTAACTACGTATGGTTGGATACCGATCTGGATGGCATTCAGGACGGCAACGAAGATGGTATTGCAAACGTAACGGTAACCCTCACTGGTACCGACGGCGCCGGCAATGCTGTTAACCTGACCACTACCACAGACGCCAATGGTCTGTACATTTTCGACGACCTGGCTCCGGGTACTTACAAACTGACCTTCACTTCTCCGGGCGCCAGCTACGAACTGACGTTGCAGGATCAGGGCAACGATGCCGAAGACAGCGATGCGGCTCCGGGTACCCTGATGACCATCAATACCGATCTGGAATCTGGTGAGAGCGATCTGACCTGGGATGCTGGTTTCTACCAGCCAAACCCAAGCATCGATCTGGAGAAATATGTAAACGGCCAGGATGCCGACAACGCGCCAGGTGTTATCCTGCTCGTTCCGGACAACAACCCGCCAACCGTTACCTTCACCTTTACGGTAACCAACACGGGTAACCTGACCCTCAACGACGTTGAAGTAACCGACAACATTTACGGTGCTATCTGCACCATCCCGAGCCTGGCTCCGGGAGCGTCTCATACCTGCACCATCACGGCGCCTGCACAACGCGGTCTGCACACCAACATCGCAACCGTAACCGGCCAGCCGGTTCTGCCAAACGATGATCCGTTCGGTCCGCCACTCGATGATGAAGACCCGGGTAACTACACCGGTGTGTACATCAACATGGACAAATCGGCCAACAAAACTGAGGTGTGCGCTGGTGAAGAAGTCACCTACACTTTGATCACGCGTATGTTGGGTGGTACCACAGGTATCGAGATCCGCAATATCTCGGCTACCGACAACAATATGCCTGGCAGCTTTGTCTGCGGCGACTCCCACTGGGTAGATTGCGCAGCCAACGGTGGCGTATTGTGCGACCTTGATGGCGACTGCGTACTGGATTTCGTGGATGCCAACGGTGACAACAAATCTGACGAAGAATTCAAATGGCAGTACACTTTGGCTATCAACCAAACCACCGTTAACGTGGCAGAAGACATGGGCGAAGTGTGGTACGTGGATCCAATTACCGGCGTAGAAACCTATATTGGTATGGCCGGTAACGACGATGAAGTAACCGTTACCGTTAACCCGAACCTCTGTGCTGAAATTGGCAACTACGTTTGGGAAGACAAAAATGCCGATGGTATCCAGGATGGCAACGAAGACGGCATCGCCGGTGTAACCGTTACCCTCACTGGTACCAATATCGACGGTAATCCGGTGAACCTGACTACCACCACCGATGCAGACGGCCTGTACCTGTTCTCCGGTCTGGTTCCTGGCGATTATCAGGTAACCTTCGGCACTCCTGTCGGTGGCTACTTCCTGTCGCCACAGGATCAGGGCAACGATGCAACAGACAGTGATGCAGCTCCTGGCACGCAGCAAACCATTGTTACTAACCTGGTAGCAGGTGAAAGCGATCTGACCTGGGATGCCGGCTTCTACAAACTGGCTGAAATTGGTGACTACGTTTGGGAAGACACTGATGGCGACGGTATTCAGGACAATAACGAAAACGGCATTCCAAACGTAACGGTTATCCTCACAGGCACCGACGGCGCGGGCAATCCGGTTTCTCTGACCACCACCACCGACGGCACAGGATTCTACGAGTTCACAGATCTGGTACCTGGTACCTACAAACTGACCTTCGGCCAGCCTGCCGGATTTGAGCCAACGGCTCAGGATGAAGGCGGCGACGCAGAAGACAGCGATATTGACCAAAATACCCTGATGACGATCACTACGGATCTGGAATCCGGCGAGGTAGATCACACCTGGGATGCGGGCTTCTACCAGCCTGCCGAAATTGGCAACTTCGTATGGCTCGACACCGATGCCGATGGTATCCAGGACGGCAACGAAGTGGGTATTGAAGGGGTAACGGTAACCCTCACGGGCACCGACGGCGCCGGCAATCCGGTAAATCTGACCACTACCACCGATGGCAACGGCTTCTACATCTTTGAAGACCTGGCGCCTGGTACTTATAAACTGACCTTCGGTCAGCCGCTTGGCTATGAGCCATCTCCGGCCGATCAGGGCGGCGATGCAGAAGACAGCGATGGTGATCCAGTCACGCTGATGACCATCAACACCGTTCTTGTTTCCGGTGAGTCTGATCTGACCTGGGACCAGGGCTTCTATGGCAATGCCGAAATTGGCAACTATGTATGGGAAGACACTGACGGCGACGGTATTCAGGATAACAATGAAAACGGCATCCCGAACGTAACTGTAACTCTTACGGGTACTGACGGCGCCGGCAATCCGGTGAACCTGACCACCACCACCGACGGCACCGGCTTCTACCTGTTCGATAACCTCGTACCGGGCACCTACAAACTGACCTTCGGCCAGCCAGCAGGTTACGAGCCAACCGCTCAGGATGAAGGCTCTGACAGCGAAGACAGCGATATTGATCCAAATACGCTGATGACCATTACGACTACCCTCGATGCAGGCGAGTCTGACCTCACCTGGGATGCCGGCTTCTATCAGCCTGCTGAAATTGGTAACTACGTGTGGTTCGACCTGGATAAAGACGGTATTCAGGATGGTGGCAACGAAGATGGTATTCCAAACGTAACGGTAACCCTCACGGGCACCGACGGCGCCGGCAATCCGGTTTCTCTGACCACTACCACCGACGCCAATGGATTCTATATCTTTGAAGACCTGGCGCCTGGCACATACAAACTGACCTTCGGCACCCCGGGTGCAGGCTACATTGCCTCACCACAAAATCAGGGCGCTGACGATGTAGATAGCGACGGTAACCCGGGCACCTTGATGACCGAAAACACCGTACTCATTTCCGGCGAATCTGATATGACCTGGGACCAGGGCTTCTATCAGAACATCGACCTGACCACACTGGTAGTGAACGTATCCTGCTACCAGGGGCAGAACGGCTCTATCGACCTCACCGTGAATGGCGGCACAGCTCCGTACACCTTTAACTGGAGCAATGGCGCTACCACTGAAGACCTCACAGGGTTGTCGGCAGGAACTTACACGGTAACAGTAACAGATGTAAACGGCTTCACCGCCTCTACAACGGCTATCGTGACCGAACCACTGCAACTGACAGCCAGCACTTCAGTAACGAATGTGCTCTGCCACGGTGGTTCCGACGGCGATATTGACCTCACCGTAAATGGTGGTACCACGCCATACTCCTACCTGTGGAGCAACGGCGCTACCACGCAAGACCTGACAAACGTAACGGCCGGTACTTACACCGTAACCGTAACCGACGCTCAGGGTTGCAGCATGACCATCAGCGCGACCATCACCGAACCTACTCCGCTCAACCTGAACGCGGTAGCCTCACCGGTATCTTGCTTCAATGGTCAGGATGGCGATGTGGACCTTACTGTGAGCGGTGGCGTTCCGGGCTACACCTACCAGTGGAGCAACGGCGCAACTACCCAGGATTTGACCAACGTAACGGCCGGTACCTACACCGTTACCGTTACAGATACACACGGTTGCACCGCTACCACCAGCGCAACCGTTACCGAACCTCCGGTGCTTGAGCTGGATGTAGATGTAACCAACGTTTCCTGCAATGGCGGTAATACTGGCGCTATCGACCTGAGTGTGAACGGCGGTACTCCGGCTTACAGCTACCAGTGGAGCAACGGCGCAACTACACAGGACATCTTCGCACTGTCTGCCGGTACTTACACCGTGACAGTAACAGATGCCAACAACTGCACCAAGACGATATCTGCTACCGTGGAAGAGGCCACGTTGCTGAATGTAACGGCACAGGTAACCAATATCCTTTGCAATGGCCTCTCTTCCGGAGCTATTGATGTAACCGTAAGCGGTGGTACACCAGGCTACAGCTACCTGTGGAACCCGGGTGCTGCAACCACCGAAGACCTGAGCAACATCCCTGCAGGTGAATACTGTATCACTGTAACGGATGCCAATGGCTGCGTAGCTTCTCTGTGCAAAACGGTAACTCAGCCAACGGCTCTGGTACTGAACACCACTGAAATAGCCGTGCTTTGCAACGGTGGTGGAGACGGCTCTATCGACCTGTCAGTTTCCGGTGGCGTTCCAGGCTATACTTACCTCTGGAATAATGGCCTCACTACACAGGATCTGGATGGTTTGTCGGCCGGCACTTACTGCGTAACCGTAACAGATGCCAACGGCTGTACCAAAACCATCTGCGCTACCATCACCCAGCCGCCAGCCATCGATCTGACGGACGAAGTGGTGGATGTATCCTGCTTCGGTGGAAACAACGGTACAATCAACCTGATTGTGGTAGGTGGAACACCTCCTTACACTTACCTGTGGGATAACGGCGCTACCACGCAAGACTTGTCTAACCTGGAAGCCGGCACCTACTGTGTAACGGTAACAGACGACCACGATTGCGAAGCCTTCCGCTGCATCACCGTTGGTCAGCCTACCGACCTGCAACTGAGCGTCAGCGTAACGGATGTGGCCTGCAACGGCGGCAACACCGGTGCGGTAGACCTCACAGTAACAGGTGGCACTCCGGGCTACACCTACGATTGGCAGCATATACCGGGTGCAAGCAACCCGCAGGACATCTCAAACCTGACGGCCGGTACTTACACCGTGACCGTAACCGATACACACGGCTGCACGAAAGTGATCGAAGCAGTAGTGGAAGAAAGCTCCTCTATCGAGGCAACGCTTGAAGTAACCAACGTACTCTGCTTCGGCGGCAACGATGGCGATATTGACCTGACCGTGAATGGCGGCACCCCAGGCTACACTTACCTGTGGTCTTATCAGGGTCGCACCACGGAAGATCTGATCGACGTTCCGGCTGGTAACTACAGCGTAACGATCACCGATGCAGCTGGTTGTCAGAAAATCGCAACAGCTTCAGTGGGTCAGCCAACCGCGCTCAACCTGAACGCAACAGTGGCTAACGTGAACTGTAATGGCGGTTCCGATGGCTCTATCAACCTGAGCGTTTCTGGTGGTACGCCAGACTATAGCTACAACTGGAGCAATGGCGAAACAACAGAAGATGTAAACGATCTGACGGCCGGTACTTACACCGTAACGGTAACCGACGACCACGGTTGCACTGCCACCCTGGTGCGCACCGTTGGCGAGCCAACCCCGCTCAACCCTGGCGTGCAGGTGAGCGATGTGCTCTGCTTCGGTGGCAACAGCGGTTCAGTGAACCTGAGCATCAGCGGTGGTACTCCAGGCTACACCTATGCGTGGAGCAACGGCGCTACTACCCAGGACATCAACAACCTCTTCGTAGGCGATTATTGCGTAACGATCACCGATGCTCATGGTTGCACAACAACCATCTGCGCTACAGTGAACGAACCAACCGCCCTTGAACTGGATGCTGATATCACTACCGTAGTAGGTTGCACCGGTGGCAACAACGGCGCGATCGACCTGACGGTAACCGGCGGTACCCCTGCTTACAGCTACAACTGGAGCACTGGCGCTACCACACAGGATATCAACAACCTGGTGGCTGGCACCTACACCGTTACCGTAACCGATGCCAATGGTTGCACCAAGGTTCAAGCCTTCACGGTTGACCAATACGGCGATCTGGTATTGTCTATCGATGCTGAAAACCCGGTTTGCGCCGGAACCTTCAGCGGCACCATCGACCTGAGCATCAGCGGCGGTCTGGCGCCATACGTAATCGACTGGTCTAACCTCCCGGGTAACAACAATCCGGAAGACCAGAACAACCTGCCTGCCGGCAACTACTCCGTAACTGTTACGGATGAAAACGGCTGTACGGCAGTAGCGAATGTAACCTTGATAGATCCGGTAATCAACCTCACAGCAGTACCAACTCCGGTATCCTGCTTCCAGGGCAACAACGGTTCGATCAACCTGACGGCTACAGGCGGCAACGGCGGCTTCTCTTACAACTGGAGCAACGGCTTCCAGGGTGAAGATCCAACGGGCCTGACAGCTGGCACCTACACGGTTACCGTAACAGACTCAAGAGGCTGTACCAAAACGATTTCCGCAACGGTAACCCAGCCACCGGCTATTACCGTAAGCTCAGTGGTAACCCATGTTTCCTGCTTCGGAGGCAACAACGGCGCCATCAACATCACCGTTGGCGGCGGTACTCCTGGCTACACTTACCTGTGGACTCCGGGCGGCCAAACCACGCAGGATATCAGCGGCCTCACGGCTGGTACCTACACCGTAACCATCACCGATGCTAACGGTTGTACCAAAACCGGATCCTTCACGATCAATCAGCCTACACAGCTGAACGTTTCTGTAACTCAGGTGAACAACTCCTGCTTCGGAGTGAACACCGGCGATATCACGATCAGCGTAAGCGGCGGTACTCCTGGTTACAACTACCTGTGGAGCAACGGCGCTACTTCGCAAAACCTCGTGAACGTAGCTCCTGGCACTTACTGCGTAACGGTAACCGACCAAAACGGCTGTACCAAATCTGTTTGTGCAACCATCAACCAGAACCCTGAGATCATCCTCACGGCTACGGTAACGAACGTATCCTGCAACGGAGGCAACAACGGCGCCATCAACCTCACGGTGAACGGCGGTACCCCGGCTTACACCTTCCTGTGGAATACAGGCGCAACCACCGAAGATTTGAACAACCTCACAGCGGGCACCTATACCGTAACGGTAACAGATGCCATCGGTTGCACACGCACCCTCTCGCAGGTAGTGACTCAACCAACGGCACTGGCCCTGAGCACCAGCGTAACCAATGTGAGCTGCTTCGGTGGCAACAACGGTGCAGTGAACCTGACGGTAACCGGCGGTACTGCGCCTTACAGCTACAACTGGGGCCATATCCCGGGCGCCAACGATCCGGAAGATGTATCTGGTCTGACAGCTGGCACTTACTGCGTAACGGTAACAGATGCCAACGGTTGCACGAAGTCTATCTGTGCTTCCGTAACCCAACCAACCCTGCTGAAACCAACGGCAACGCTGGAAATCAGCTGCGCAGGCCTGGCTACCATCGACCTGAGCGTATCCGGCGGCACACCTGCCGGTATCCCGCCATACTTCTACGAATGGTCTAACGGAGAAACCTCTCAGGACCTGGTAGACGTACCAACCGGAGATACTTACTGCGTAACTGTAACCGACGGCAACGGCTGCGTAGCCACCACTTGTGTGAACGTACCAAACGTTGGTCCTATCCAGTTGAGCGCTGCAGTAACCCCGGCATCCTGCTTCGGCGAGTGCGACGGTGAGATCAACCTCAGCGTAACGGGCGGCACCGGCGGCTTCACTTACTTCTGGTCGCCTGACAACCAAACCACGCAGGATATCGACAACCTCTGCTCCGGTATCTTCACCGTAACAGTAACCGATAACCGTGGATGTAAAGCAGTAGGTACTTATGTGGTATCACAACCACAAAACATCGTACTGGCTACCAGCACCACTCCTGCAGGATGTGCAGGCGCAGGCAGCATTACCGTAGACATCACGCACGGTGGCGTACCTCCGTTCACATACGACTACGCATGGGATGGTCCGGTTTCCGGCTCTGCCAATAATCAGCCTGATCCGTACACGATCAATGGTTTGCCTTGCGGAACCTACACCATCACAGTAACTGCCGATAACGGTTGTACCAAAACAACCACAGCAGTGGTAGAATGCGACGGCAACGGTATTATTGCCACAGCCACGCCAACACCTGCTACCTGCGGTCAGAACAACGGTGCAGTGAACCTCACGGTAACCGGTGGCTCGGCTCCATACCAGTATAACTGGTCAAATGGCGCCACTACCCAGAACCTGAGTAACGTAGCGCCTGGCAACTACTGTGTAACCGTAACCGATAACGCTGGTTGCAGCGCCACAGCATGCGCTACCGTAGGCTCTGGAAGCAACCTGACGGCTACCGCCACCGCAACAGGTACGAATTGCGGCCAGAATAACGGAACCGTAACCATCGACCTCACAGGTGGTACCGGACCATACAACTGGAGCAGTTCTTACAACCAGAACGGCAGCTCTCCAAACGAGCCATTCACGATCAACAACGTTCCGGGTGGCACACATACTTACACCGTTACAGATGCCAACGGTTGCACCGCTACGGTAACCATCCTGGTGCCGAACAGTACACCGTTGACCATCAGCCTGACCTCTTCACCAGCTACCTGCGGCGAAGACAACGGCACCATCACAGTAGATGTAACGGGTGGCACACCAGATTATAACTACAACTGGACCAAAGTGGGCGGCGGCAACGGTAATGGCATGGCCATGTCTGATCCGTTCGATATCAGTGGCCTCAGCGCAGGTACCTACAACATCACCGTAACAGATATCAGCACGGGTTGTACGGCCACCGGTCAGGTAACAGTGAACTCTGTTTCCGGCATCACACTGATTACCACGCCAACCAATGCAGCCTGCGGTCAGGCCAACGGCTCTATCCTGGTAGACGTAGTAGGCGGTACGCCAAATTACACTTACCAGTGGGCGGGTCCTGAAAACGGCAACTTCGGTCCTACGAACAACGACCCATACACGATTGCAGACCTGACTCCGGGCACCTACAATATCACGGTAACCGATGGAAACAACTGTCAGGCATTTGCAACCGTTACGATCAATGCATCCAACGCTATCACAGCTACATCCACCAGCACACCAGCGGCCAACTGTGTAACGCCTAACGGCACCATCACAGTGGATGTAACGGGAGGTGTTCCGAACTACTCCTACAACTGGGTAAATACCACCAACGGCGCTTCCGGCAACAACGGCGGTATCCCGATCCCGGGCGAACCATTTACCATCACGCTCCTGCAGGCAGGCAACTACTGCGTAACGGTAACAGATGGCAACGGTTGTACGGCAGTAACCTGTGTAACCGTGAACGGCCCAACACCGCTCTCACTGTCTGCATCAGCCACTCCAGCCGACTGCGGCGTGAACAATGGCTCCGTAACCGTAACGGTACTGACCGGCGGCGGCGCTCCTTACAGCTACAACTGGACGGGCCCGAACGGCGCCAGCGGCAACGGCACAGCACCAACCACCATCTTCACTCTGGGCAGCCTCAATGCAGGTACTTACTGCTTCACGGTGACGAATGCCAACGGTTGTTCCGCTACTGTTTGCGCAGTGGTTGAATCTGAAGATTGCTGTGTGGCTAACGCCATCGTACAAAACGCTACGGCTTGCGGCACGCCTAATGGTTCCGTAACAGTTACCATCACCAATGGTGTTCCTAACTTCAGTTACAACTGGACTGGCCCGAACGGCACCAGCGGCAACGGCAACTCCAACGTACCAATCTTCACGGTTAACGGTCTCGGCGCAGGTAACTACTGCTTCACCGTAACCGATGGATCAGGCTGCGTATCTACCGTTTGCGCCACTGTACTGTCGAACGGCACCTTCACGGTGACTCCGCTGCACATTTGCGCGCCAAACTGCGGCGCCCTGGATGGCAACTTCATCCTGGATATTGCCGGCGGTCAGGCGCCATTCACGTACAGCTGGACTGGCCCGAACGGTACAAGCGGCAGCGGAATTTCTGCTACCGAACCAATCACGGTTGACGGCCTGGGCAGCGGCGACTACTGTATCACCATCACGGATGCTACCGGATGTCTGGCAGTGTTCTGCGAAACCATCCCATCGCCAATGGGTCTGATCATCGGCGCGGTACCAACCTGCGCAACCGTTTGCGGTGGTACCAACGCCAAGATCGCCATTGGTGTGTTCAACGGCAGCACACCGTACTCCTACAACTGGGTGTCTAACAGCGGCGCTACAGGTCAGGGTACCGGCTCCGGCAATCCGTTCGACATCACTGGTCTGACAGCAGGTACGTACACCGTAACGATCACCAGCGCAGAAGGCTGCACCGGTACGGTAACGACTGAAATTGAAAACATCTCCTTCCTGCAGGCTTCTGCCATCACCACCGGTGTGGTTTGCGGCGGCACAGAAGGTACGATGACGGTTAACCTGGAAAATGGCACCGGCCCGTATGTTTGGGAAGGCAGCGGCCTGAGCGGCGGTACTTCCGCCACTGAACCGTTCACCATCTCCGGCCTGGGCTCCGGCACGTATTGCCTTACCATCACCGACGCCAACGGCTGCTCAGCCACCGTTTGCGAAACAGTGGGCGGCAACATCGGCGGTATGGCCTTCAACGACTTCAATGCCGACTGCAATTTCGGTACCGAAGAGTTTGGTCTGGACAGCGTGTTGGTGTACCTATACGAATGTAATAACCCGATTCCGGTGGATTCAGTGTACACGGATGCAACAGGTAACTTCCTGTTCCCGAACCTGAACAACTACCCATACCGCCTGGAATTTGTAGTGATCAAGGATTCCTGCTGCCTCAAGCCTTCTCTGGCCTGCGCAGGTGTAGGAACCTCCGTACAGTTTATCAACAAAGCCAATTGCGATATCAAAGTAGGCTACCTGAACCCTGCAGAATACTGCCAGCTGGATCCGGATATTGCCTTCACCGCATTCGCACAAGGCCGTACCGATCTGGTAGACGCTCCGGTGTTGGGCCTGATCCCGTACAACGCAGTCAACCGCAATGCACTCTACGGTCAGGTAGCCGCCAACAACGAACTGATCGGTTCTGTATACGGCCTGGCTTACGACCGTTCGAACAAGTATCTGTATGCTTCTGCGTTCCTCAAGCGTCACGTAGGTCTGGGTCAGTTGGGTCTGGGCGGTATCTACCGCGTAGATTACCACAACGGCTCTGCCAACCCAACCGTTACGCCGCTGTACACCGTGCCAAACGTGGGTCAGGTAACCCGCCCGGCCGACCTCGGTGCGCCGAACGAAGCAAGTAAGGATACCGACGCCTTTGCTAAAGTAGGTAAAGTGGGTCTGGGCGACATGGACATCATGGGCGACAACACCCTGTGGACCGTGAACCTGTTCAACGGTACCCTGGTGCGCGTAGACAATATCCTGGATACAGCAAACGTCAGCTCTGTAGAAATTCCGATCACCTCCGCTCCAAACTGCGTAAACGGTGTGTTCCGTCCGCTGGGTCTGAAGATCGATTGCGATAAGATCTACGTGGGTGGTGTGTGCACGGGCGAAAACGCCAACGGTACACAGGATAACCTGAGCGCTTCTATCCACATGTTCAATGTGAAAGACAGCACCTGGACTCAGGTACTGTCCTGGGAATTGAACCTGCCGGAATACAACCACGGTGACATTGTAGGTTCAGTGAACCCGAACATGGCACAGTGTAAGGAATGGGAAACCTGGACAGATGTGTACACCGAGCGCAACCTGGTGGCTAACACCGGCGCCGGCGAACCTGCCCAGATCTTCAACGGTAACTTTGAGATTGTGGGTGGTGGCCCAACCGGCGCAGAATTCCGTTGCCGCGGCCAGGCTCTGATCTCCGATATCGAGATTACCCGCGAAGGCATGATGGTGATTGCCATGATGGACCGCACCGGTCACCAGTTCGGCTACCGTCAGTTCCGTCCGGACACAGATCTGGGCAACCCGATCTCTGCAACCGCCGGTGGCGACGTGCTGGCAGCCTACCCTGTAAATGGTGTATGGACGCTGGAAAACAACGGTACGATCCCGGGTCTGAACCGCACCAGCCAGTTTGGTCCAAACTCTAACGATGGACCTGGCGGCGGCGAGTTCTTCTACGACAACACTCGTTACCACCACCTCGACGCTGAAGCGGGCGGTCTGTTGTACGTTCCTGGTCGCGATGAGCTGCTGGGCGCTATCAACAACCCGAACACGTCTGAGTACAACTTCGGTGGTGGCGTAGTGTTCTACGACCTGTTCTCAGGTGCTGCTACACGCAACGACCTCACGCTGCTCGATCCGGTGAACAACTCGGTGGGTATCGGTATGGCGAATACAATTGGTGACCTCGAAGCCATGTGCGATGAAGCGCCTATCCAGATCGGTAACTATGTTTGGAACGATGCCAACGAAGACGGCATCCAGGATCCATGCGAAGACCCAATCCCGGGTGTACTGGTAAGCCTCTTCGACGGGGTAAGCGGCAACCTGCTGGCCAGCACCATTACGGGCCAAAACGGTGAATACTACTTCACCGGTATCGGTACAGTTAACGAAGCCTGGATCGCAACGCCTGGTCGCGACAGCGTACATCCGTTCCATCCGTATAAGATTGTGTTTGGCCTCAACGCCAACCTCAGTCAGTTCGATACCACCGAAAGCCAGTTGGCTGTGAATGGTTTCAAATACCACCTCACTGTAGCCAACACCGGCGCAGGCTGGCACAAAGACTGGAACGACTCCGACGCTTTGATTGCTGATGCACCGAACAACGTATGGCACAAATACCCAACCATCATGCTCACTACGGGCATGGCAGGTTGCTCAGACCATACGTTCGATGCAGGCTTCATCGTGGATTCTACCTGCACCATCATTGTGTGCGAAATCCAGCAGGGCGCGGCTCAGGGTCAGTTTATCCTCACGGATGCTGGTCAGATCATTGATCCGCAGGGCACGGCTACGATCACATACCACGCCAGCTACGCAGAGGCAGAAACCGGCAACGGCATCCTGTCCAGCCCGTACACGGCAGCAAATGGCGATCAGGTGTTTGCCCGCGTACAACAAGGCGCTGTGGTAACCATCCACACCGTTAACCTGGAAGTAGCTCCGCTGCCAGTAGCAGTATCTGCTGAACTGGGCGCTTGTCCGGAAACCTTCGATGGCCCGACTGCTGCATTCAATCTGAGCAATGCCAACACGAAAGTGACCGGCAATACCTCCGGCCTGACCGTTACCTACTACGCATCTCAAACAGATGCAGAACTGGGTATCAACGCGCTGCCAACGGCTTACACCTCTGCTGCGAAGCAGGTTTGGGCACGTGTGGAAAATGCGGCTGGCTGCTACGATGTTGACGCACTGCAACTGAGCGTATTCGGCAACCCGGGTCTGGTACTCACGGCACAGGATAACACCTGCTCCGGCGCCGCCCAGGGTGCAGTAACCGCTACCGTATTCGATGGCCCGGCAGATTACACCTTCCAGTGGTCTAACGGCACAGTACAAGGTCCGGTAAGCACCGTATCTACGGTGATCAACAGCCTCAACGCCGGCGCATACGCGGTGACCATCACCGACGGCAACGGTTGCACGGCAACGGCAGCTGCTGAAGTAGAAGATGCGATGGTATTCAACATCATCCCGATCCCGGATTACAATGTGGAAGCGGGAAGTCAGGTTGGCCCGATTGTGTTGCAAACCAGCACCTGGGGCGCCAACTTCATCTGGACCGGCGGTTCAGAGGTGGGTATGCCAAACGGCGAAACCACGGCTATGTCGCCAATCATTCCGGTATTCACGGCCTTGAACAATACCGTGACCATCACCGTAACGGCAACCTTGGGAGGCTGCACCGCTACAGATCAGTTTGTGGTGAACGCAACCGACCAAACGCCTCCAACGGCAGTTTGTCAGGATATCACGGTGGCACTCGATGCCAACGGCAACGCCAATATCTCTGCCATCCAGATCGACGGCGGTTCAACCGACAGCTATGCTGCGGCCAACACCCTGACGCTGGAAGCATCAGCTACTGCGTTCAACCTGAATAACCTGGGTCAGAACACCGTAACCCTGGTAGTAACGGATCCGGCGGGCAACACCTCCACTTGTGTGGCCATGGTAACGGTAGTAACCGAGCAATTGGTAGCGCCAACTGCTGCCTTCGCTGAGGTGCAAACCCAGCACTGTATGGCTCCATTCGAGGTGAAATTCACGGATCATTCAGTGGGCAACCCAACGGCCTGGTTCTGGAGCTTCCCGGGTGGTACGCCATCTGTATCTACAGATCAGCATCCGGTGGTAACTTACCAGGAGCCTGGCGCACATGAAGTAACGCTGGTAGCGGTGAATGCAGTGGGTGAAAGCACGATCACCAAAGAATGTACTACGGTTTATGTGGGCATGCCGGTGGCCGACTTCGCCTACACGGTGAGCGAACTGCAGGTGGCATTTAACAACCTCACGCAGAACGCTACACACTACAGCTGGAACTTCGGCGATGGTGCAACGAGCACAGAGAAGAACCCAACACACCAGTACGCACAGGTAGGTACCTATCTGGTAGAACTGCATGTGGACAACGACTGTGCGGCGCATGTGTACCAGCAGTTGTTGGTACTCGGTTCAGTAGGTACGGATGAAGAGCAGTGGCTCGAATCCTTCCGCCTGTTCCCGAACCCGAACACCGGTATATTCACAGTAGAAATGCTGGGCAAAGACCGCGGCAAAGGAGAAGTAAACTTCATGCTGATGGACGCGCTCGGTCAGGTAATTAAACGCGAAACAGTCGACTTCCGCTCGGGCAACCTGATCCAGGTGTTCGACTACAGCGAGCTGCCGGCTGCAGTGTACACGTTGGCTATCCAAAACGGCGAAGAAGTGATCTACGCCAAAGTGGTGGTACAGCGATAAAAGAGGAAATTCTTGAGATGGAATATTCACGCCGCCTCCCGGGAAACTGGGGGGCGGCTTTTTTTTAAATTAATACACATTAAACCTCCCTTCCCTCAAAAAACCCACCAGCACTATCCCAAACTCGTTCGCCGTTTCCACCGCCAAACTGGAGGGAGCCCCCACCGCACATACGCAGCGGATGCCGGCCATAGCCGCTTTTTGCAGCAATTCAAAACTGGCGCGGCCACTCAGCATCAGGATATGCTGATTCAACGGAATCTGTGCATTCCGCAAATAATGTCCAATCAACTTGTCCAACGCATTGTGCCTGCCCACATCCTCCCGCGAAGCAAGCAAATTCCCCTCCGCATCAAACAACGCACAGGCATGAAGTCCACCCGTAGCATCAAACGTCTCCTGCGCCCGACGCAATTTCTCAGGCAAACTGTAAATTACCTCCGGCCGGATCTCCCAGGGCGCTTCCGGCAACCGGCATTCCGCAGAAACAGTGGTCTTCACTGCCTCCAGCGACCCCTTGCCGCAGACACCGCAGCTGGAACTGGTGTAAAAATGCCGTTCCAGTTTTTGTACATCAAAGGAAAAATCAGGTTGCAGCGATACCATCACCAGGTTGTCGTCCCAGCCCTTTACAGAAAAAACATCGCTAGCCTGCCGAACAACCCCTTCTGTAAACAAAAAACCCACGGCCAGGTCCTCATCCGCACCTGGCGTGCGCATGGTAATGGAAATATTCTTGCTTTTACGCTGCTTCAAAGGCCCATATTCCACCCGTATCTCCAGCGGCTCTTCCACCGCCAGCAGATCAGTTGTGTCTTGAAAGGTATCGCCTTTGTATTTTCGGATTTGGACGGATTTGGTATGCATGTTTAATCACCGCTAAGTACGCAAAGGACGCAAAAACATCCGATTCCACTTCGCATTCTTCGCGGTTAGCCAATAATCACCGCTAAGTACGCAAAGCGCGCAAAAACATCCGATTCCACTTTGCGTTCTTCGCGGTTAGCCAATAATCACCGCTTTCCACTTCGCGTTCTTCGCGTACTTCGCGGTGAACCAATAATCACCGCTTTCCACTTTGCGTTCTTCGCGTACTTCGCGGTGAACCAATAATCACCGCTTTCCACTTCGCGTACTTCGCGTACTTCGCGGTGAACCAATAATCACCGCTTTCCACTTTGCGTTCTTCGCGTACTTCGCGGTGAACCCCTACGCCGAAAAAAATCGCTGCCTCCCCTCCTTATCATCTACACTCCGCAAACAATCCACCGTCAGCGGCGCTACGCCTTCCACCCGGTCAAATTTCAAAAACCGGCGAAGTGACTGTTCCCCAACAGCATGCACCTCCCGCATACGCGGGCCTGCGCTTGGCTCATAAATCCCAATAAGCGGCTCCACCATCCTGCTTTCCGGATGCTCAAAAACCGTAGCCAGAGCTATTGTATTGCGATGCTCCAGTAACCAATTCAGGTCTTCAGTACGTAAATAAGGATAATCGCAGCCTACTACCAGCCAGGGCCCGTCGTACACCTCAAAAGCAGAAAGCACACCTCCCATCGGGCCAATATCGCCGAACATGCCATTATCCGGCAGGGTAGGGCAGGGGCTGAACCAGTGCTCCTGCTCCGGTTTGCAGGAAATAAACACTTCCTCGCAATAAGGCATCAGCAAATCCTGCAAAAACAAATATTGAGGCTTGCCATGATAATCAATCAGGCTCTTGGGCTGCCCCATGCGACTGCTTTGTCCGCCGGCAAGTATCAATCCATACATGAGGTAAAAGTAAGTAAATCACTCAATCTCTTCGATAAACGACTCCAGCACATCTTCATGTTCCAAACCAAGTTTTTTGCGCAGTCGCTGTCTGCCTTTTTTAACACTTTCCGGCGAAATACCCAGGGTGGAAGCAATCTCCTGGCGCGATAGTTTCAACTTAATCAGCAACAACAACCGCTCCTCGGCAGCCGTTAACTGCGGAAAACGATCGCGCATTTTCTGGATAAACCTGGGATGGCTTCGTTCAAAAAAGGTCTTGAACATGGCCCAATCCTGGTCTGTCAGTATGCGCAGGTTGTAAATGCCCTCACTAGGATCTCCCGGATTAACATCTTCACCTTCCTCCGGTCGCTCGGTAACCTGTTTTTCATTGATCTCTATAATACGGGCATTTTTTTCCTGCAGCAAATGAGCCAGGTTTTGCAAATCCTCCCTGCTCTGCACCAGCGCCTTTTCTACCTCAATGGCCTTGTCGCGCCGCCGCCTGTAAAACATGGCCCCAATCCCTAAGATACACAACGACAAGGTGAGAATCCAGTAACTGATGACCCTGTGTGTAGCTTTTTCAGCCTGCAAAGTGCGAATCTCCTGGTCCTTTTGCCGGGTTTCAAACTTTACTTCCAATTCCTGAATACTTCGGTGTTTTTCCGCTTTCAATAATGAATCTAAAATCTCCCTCGACTCCCGGAAATGCGTCAGGGCATTGGCATATGAACCACTGGCTTCTTCTGTTTGGGCAATCCTTTCCAGGGTTTTTGCCTTTACATGCGGCTGATTCAGGCTATCGGCCCCGGACAGCGCTGCATACAAATATTGTAAAGCTTGCGGCCATTGTTTGAGGTTTCGATAACAATTGCCCACATTCAGCTGCATGCTCGGCAATTGATCCAATACCTCGGAGGCTATCATATACTGAAGGGCTGAATCCAGCAAAGGCAGGGCAGCTGCCCAGTTGCCGGCATCCGAATATACAAACGCCATCTGGTTATAGGTGGCACAACGATGAATCAATGACGGGTGGTTGCGCAATAAAGCAAACCCTTTTTTAGCCGCCGCCAACTGCTCCTCGTGCCGGTCGGCATGACTGTAAAACCCCGACATCGTGGAATATGCCCGGCCAATCCGTAAGGTGTCGCCGCTGCGCTCGTAAGCCGCAACCACCGTTTGCGCCAGAGCAATCGCTTTGTCAAAATCCATTAGTCGCTCGTGTACGGTGGCCTGATCGAGCATGGCATCATAATAGCCAAATGAATCAGCATCAATTTGCGCAGAATCCATGGCAGCTACATACACCTGAATCGCTTCCTGGTATTTACCCTCAGCCCGTAAAGAATCGGCTACCTGGTTCAAACGGTACGCCACACTCTCGGGTTCTTCATCAGGAGCTCCCGTTTCCGGAACTGCAGAAGTGGCAGGAGAAGGCGCTTCGGTACATCCAATCCAGATCAAACAATAAAAAGCCAATGGCCAAAATAAAAATCGCATAAAAGATAATCGGTAGGATTTGGGCCAAAAGTAGGCCGGTTTTTTGTGCAATTAACCTGTTGATGGAAAATTGTACCCCCTTTTGTCCCCTCATGTATACAGGGAGAACACCCGGCCGGATCCTAGCTTTGCCGCGTGGTAGCCGGATTGTTCTGTTCCGGCTGCTGTTTTAATCAATTTAACCTGTCCGTATCATGACTCATCTAAGAAAAGGTATTTGCCTGCTGCTCTGGCTGGTATCCATGCACGCTGCAACCCTGTTTGCACAGTCCTCCCCCTCCAAATACGATCCGGCTACATTCCGCGACAAGCCGGTATGGATCGACATGATGAACGATCCATACGCCAACTTTTTCGAAACCCTCACCGCATTCCGCACTTTCTGGGAGGGCTATATCATGCCGGAAGAACCCGAAGAGCTGGAAAAGAACGGTCGCTTCAAACGCGATATCGGCATGAAAGACAATAAGCCGGTTTCCCGCGACCCACAGGCGGAAGCCGAACGCAAAAAAAGCCTGAAAAAACGCCCCGGCAGAAGTTACGACTTTGAAGTAAAACAGTTCAAAGGCTGGCTCCGCAACGTGCAACCCTGGGTGCAGGAAGACGGCCGTATCCTTACCGAAGAAGAACGGCAGAAAATCGTGGATCAACAACAAAAAGAGTTGAAAGCGATTGAACAAACACAGAAAAACTAACAAACACGCCTCTTAATCCGGCTCGTCCGTTCCCGTCTATGAAAAAACATATACTTGCTTCCTGCATTTGGATTCTTGGCACAGCAATTTCTTTCGCCCAGCTGGCTAATTGGACCGATATCTCACAAACGGAATTCCCCATCAACATCAGCGGCCAGGTCAACGGGTTCTGTCGCATTACCCAGATGGATTTCCACCCCACCGATCCAAACCGCTTTTATGCCATAACTGCTGAAGGCGGACTTTTTACAACTACCGACGCGGGTGAAAACTGGACAGTAGCAGCCGGTACAGAAGGTTTTACTTTCAGCTGTGCCTCTCTGTGCGTTGACCGCACCAACGATCAAGTGTTATACCTTGGCACCGGCGATCCGAACTACTACCTCAACGGCTCCGGGGTGTATAAATCTACCAACGGGGGCGCCACCTTTACAGCCACCACCCTCACCAATTGCCTGGTAATCGAAATCCTGCAACATCCTACAGACCCCAATACTTTTGTGGCAGCAACCAACAAAGGCATTTACCGAAGTACCAATAACGGCACTACCTGGACCGCCGCCACGGCGACCAATATTCCTTTCTGCGATCTGCAACAAAACACTGCCGCCAACTCCCTCGTCCTGTATGCAGGTACCAACGAGCTCGTACCACGCCTCTACCGCAGTACCGATTTTGGCGTCAGCTGGACGCAAATTACCAGCGGCCTGGTAGCGCCAACCATCGATCTGGAAACCGGCTGCCGCATTGCAGTTACCCCCGCCGACCCCAATATAGTGTACTTCTCCAATGTGGGTGGCTACGGTATGGTGTTCAAATCCACCGATGGCGGACTCAATTTTATCTTGCAAAAAGGTGAAGTAGCACCTTACCTCACCTTTTATAACAATGACATTTCATCCAGCGGACAAGGTAATTACAACAATACCCTGTACGTAGATCGTAACGACCCGGATAAAATCTGGCTACAATCCCAGAATACCTGGACTTCCAATGATGGCGGAGTGAACTGGACCATGCTCCTGCGCTGGTCGGGCGTGTTACACACCGACCATCACTACCTGATCCAAAGCCCTTATGATGCTACCAAATTGTACAGCTGCAACGATGGCGGTGTTTGGCTCAGTACTGATCAGGGCAGTACCTGGACGCCCAAAAGCAATGGCTTGTATGCCTATGAAGTAGCCGCAAACTGCGGTAAAAGCAGTCACACAGATCCTGCTCTGGTAACGATTGGTACACAGGATAACGGCCGTTTGTACCGCAATCAGGATGGCTGGTTTACTACGCTGGGCGGCGATGACTATGAGGACCGTGAAACAGACTATCTGCCCAACGGCGGTTATTTCTATAACATGGACCACAATACCCGCACCAAATTCCCCAGCGCGGGTACCGCCACATACGGTATTCCAACGGCCACGGTGCAAGCCCTGGCCTTCAACCGTACTAATGTGGAACTCGGATTTATGGGCAATCTGGAGGTTTATCGTACCGCTAACCTTTCTGCAGCTTCACCCACCTGGACCCAGATTTCCACCATCAATAAAACCATCATGGCCATGCACTCCTGCATTGCCAACGCAGATAGACTGTACGTCATTACCAACGATCAGAAAATATACGTATCCAATAACGCCACTGGCGCATCGCCTACCTTCACAGAGTACTCCTTACCAACAGCCTCCAATACCATTGCCAGCATTGCAGCCGTAGCCAACAATGCCGACATCGTGTATATTTCCATCAACAACAGGGTGTACAGATCCGCCGACGGGGGACAAAACTGGACAAACATCAGCTCCAACCTGCCCAATGTGAACCACCGTAAAGTCCTCGCAGAGGAATATGGCGGAACCGAAGAACTGGTGTTCGTTGCCACCAACAACGCCGTGTACTACAAAAAGTCTGGCCAAAACACCTGGACCAATTACAGCACCAATCTGCCCGCCCGCCGCAGCCCAACGGACTTTTCAATCTTCGACGATGGCACCAACCGCGCGCGCATCAGGTATGCATCTTACGGCCGCGCTGTGTTTGAAACGGGTTTCGACAACCTGAGGGTTTCTTCGGCTGATTTTGTAGCAGATGTGACCAGCAACCTCTGCCTCACCAACGGAGAAGTGCATTTCACAGACCTGTCGCTGGGCGGCGTAACTGCCTGGTCCTGGACCTTCACCGGCGGCATACCGGCCACTTCCACTCAGCAAAATCCGGTGGTAACGTATTCCACACCGGGTACCTACGACGTAACCCTGACCATCACTACTGCGGGTGGCAATTTTACCGCCACTAAAACTGCCTACATCACGGTGAATGGAACTGTTCCCGGAGATACCTATACCGTTGGCCCGGGAGGCGATTTTACTACGCTTACGGCAGCAGCAGATTACTGGAACAACAACTGCATCACGGGGCCGGTGGAATTCCAACTCACCGCAGCAACCTATACTACACCGGCAGAAACCTTCCCCATTACCTTTAATGCCAACAACCCTGATGCATCCCTGCTGATTAAACCCACAGGCAATGCTTCCATTACGGGCTCCTCTGCGTCGGCATTGCTGATCATCAATGGCGCCGATAATATTACCATTGATGGCTCAACGGGCAATACAAATAACACCATCTGCCCTCCGGTTTCTGCTTCCCGAAACCTCACTATTACCAATACCAACTCAGGCGGCTCAAGTGCTGTAGTGTGGCTTCAAAACAACGGCGCCAATGGAGCTACCGATAATACGGTGAAAAACTGCACCATCATTGGTAACGCAAACTCCACCACACTGGTAGCACTGGGTAGCGGCAGCAGCACCATCAGCATTACTTCCGTTGGTAGAGGCAACCACCGCAATGCTTTCATTAACAACAACTTGCAAAAAGCCCAATACGGTGTTTACACCGGTGGCGAATCGGTGATAAACAAAAACCAGGGCACCGTCATCAACCAAAACCAGATCAATTCCGTATCACCCAACAACATCCTCCGCACGGGTATCCTGGTGAAATTTGAAAACGATATCGAGATTTCCGGCAACAACATTGCCAATATGAATCCGGTTAACAATACCAGTGCCCATGGTATTGCCCTGGCGCGCGAGGCCAGCACCAGCCAGAACAATTACCAAAGTTTTAGCGGCAGTGAAGTAACCGGCGCAACCATCTCCTACAATATCGTAGATAATGTGGTACGTGGTGCAAGTTTCGGCAGCGCAACAGGTATTTACATTGGAACGGTATCCACCACCACAGGCAAACCCAATGTTGTATCCAACAACTTTATCACCCGAATTAATGCCCCAACAGCAGATGTAGGATATGTGGTTGCCGGTATAGCCGTTGGTGCGGGTAATACCAGCCAAACATATGTGTACAACAATACCGTACACCTCACCGGTACGGCTTCCAATAATGTTCAGAGCTTTGGCGTGGTAATCGGCGGCGCAGAAAACTACAGCACTGTTTATCTTCAAAACAACATCATTTCAAACCAGCTTAACTCCAGCAACCGAAACTATGCCATTGGAATACATTACCCGGCGCCGTTCCCACGCCTGTTCTCTGATTACAACAATCTGTACACCAGTGGTGGCCATTTTGCGGTGGTAGGTGGTATTGCCAACTCTCCTGCCGGCGACCGCACTACGTTTGCGGCCTGGAAATCAGAGTCCGGTACGGATAACAATTCTAAAAATGTACTCCCGGAATTTACCTCCAGCTCCAACCCGCACCTCAATGTGGCCGGCGCCAACAATATCCAAAACCTGTTCGGGTTTGCCACGCCGATCAATGATATCACCGACGATATTGATTGCGAATCTCGCCACCCATCCAATCCCACCATCGGGGCAGATGAAAATTGTGCCAGCCCAACCACACCAACGCTGTCGTCTTCAGTAAGCAGTATCTGTCCGGGAGGAAGCGCCACCTTGAGCATTGCCTCAGGCAATCTGAACAGCGCCACCAACTGGTACTGGTACACCGGCAGTTGTGGCGGAACATCCGTTGGAACCGGAAATTCCATCACGGTTTCTCCTTCCGTAACCACTACCTATTATGTGCGTGGCGAGGGCAGCTGCGTTACGCCCGGCAGTTGTGCCAGCATCACCGTTACAGTTGATGTGGCGCCTACTTTCACCACCTGCCCCTCCAACCAAAGCGTCAATACCACTACAGATTTGTGCAGCGGAACAGCCACTTACACCCCGGTTACCTCAGGTACAGCGCCTGTAAACTTAACTTACAGCTTTAGCGGCGCTACCAGCGGCAGCGGCTCAGGCAGCGGCAGCGGTTCGGCCTTCAACGCCGGATTGACAACCGTTACCCTCACTGCAGCCAATGTATGCGGCTCGGCTACCTGCACCTTCACCATTACAGTAACAGATAACCAGGCCCCGGCTATTTCCTGCCCTGGAAACGCTTCCGTAAACACTGGTTCCGGCGTTTGCACCGCGCTGTATAACTACCTGGCGCCAACCGGAACCGACAACTGTCCGGGCGCCAATACCACCCAAACGGCAGGCCTGGCTTCCGGAGCATCTTTCCCTCTGGGGTCAACAATTAATACCTTCCAGGTAACGGCCGCCAATGGCCAAACCGCTACCTGCCAGTTCACGGTAACCGTAAGCGATGTTGAACTTCCTGTGCCGGTTTGTAAAAACCACACCATAAACCTCGATGCGAATGGTGTGGCAAACATCCAGCCATCAGATGTGTACCTCAGCGGAACAGATAACTGCGGCTCCGTAACCCTCGTTTCCGTAAGTCCGAACACCTTTGGCTGTAATACCCTCGGCGCACAAACCGTTACCCTTACCGTAAACGATGGTAATGGCAATAACGGCACCTGCACGGCCACTGTTACCGTAACGGATAACGACGAATTCTGTTACTCCAACCTGCCGCCTGTAGCCGTTTGTAAAAATATAACCGTGGCTGTTAATGCCTCCTGCCAGGCCTCTCCTGCGGCCAATGCAGTAGATAATGGTTCATCAGACCCGGAAAACGGCCCATTGAGTTTTGCCATCAGCCCTGCAGGCCCGTTTGGCCTGGGACCAGTGACCGTTACGCTGACTGTTACAGATGACGGAAGCCTTTCTGCCACCTGCACGGCTATTATTACGGTAGCCGACCAAACTGCCCCAAGCGTAAGCTGCAAAAACGCCACGGCAGTGCTCAACGCATCCGGTCAGGCCAGCATCAGCACCGGCGATGTGTTCCAGTCTGGTACCGACAACTGCGGTCCGGTAAACCAAAGTTCCGTAGCGCCATCCAGTTTCACCTGCGCCAACATCGGTGCAAACACCGTGACGCTGACGGTATCCGATGGCAGCAACAACACCAACACCTGCACAGCCACCGTTATCGTTTCGGACCAAACTGCTCCAAGCGTAAGCTGCAAAAACGCCACGGCGGTGCTTAACGCCTCCGGTCAGGCCAGCATCAGCACCGGCGATGTGTTCCAGTCCGGTACCGACAACTGTGGTCCTGTAACCCTGAACTCCGTAGCGCCATCCAGCTTCACCTGCGCCAACATCGGTGCAAACACCGTGACGCTGACGGTATCCGACGGCAGCAACAACACCAACACCTGCACAGCCACCGTTACCGTTTCGGACCAAACTGCTCCAAGCGTAAGCTGCAAAAACGCTACGGCAGTGCTCAACGCATCCGGCCAGGCTACCATTACCCCAAACAGTGTTTACCAATCTGGAACCGACAACTGCGGTTCTGTAAATCTGAACTCCGTAGTACCCTCCAGCTTTACCTGCGCCAACATCGGCGCAAACACCGTAACACTGACGGTATCCGATGCTGGTGGCAATACCGCTACCTGCACAGCCACGGTTACGGTTGCCGACCAAACCGGTCCAACGGTGGTTTGCAAAAACGCTACTGTGAACCTCAACGCTTCCGGTTTGGTGAACATAACCACCAGCGATATATTCCAGTCGGCAACCGACAACTGCGGAACAGTGAACCAAACCTCCGTAACGCCATCCAGCTTCAATTGCGCCAATCTGGGCGCTAATACCGTTACCCTCACCGTAACCGACGGCGGCGGCAACACCTCTACCTGCACGGCTACGGTAACAGTCCGCGATTTAATTGCACCCACTATGTTGTGCAAAAATGCCACCATTCAGCTGGGCGCAAACGGTCAGGCCACCCTCACGCCAGCCCAGGTGAACAACGGTTCTTTTGATAATTGTGCCATTACAGTCTTCTCTTTGAGTCAGAGCGTGTTCACGTGCAGCAACATTGGCAACAACCAGGTAACCCTGTTCGGCAGAGATGCCAGCGGTAACCAGGGACAGTGCACGGCCACTGTTACCGTTACCGATCCGGTATTGCCTGTGGCAAAATGCAAATCTGCGGTGCTGAATCTGGGCGCTAACGGAACCATCATCATTCCGCCTTCAGCCATTGATAACGGCAGCTCGGATAACTGCTTCTTCTCTTTGTCGGTTACGCCTGCAAGCTTTAGTTGTGCCAATATTGGCAAGCAAACTGTTACCCTGCGCGCTACCGACGGCGGCGGCAATACTGCCACCTGCACGGCGCTTGTTACGGTGAGAGACAACAGCGCTCCGGTAGCCAACTGCGCCAACCCGACCATTTTCCTTAACCTGCTCGGACAAGCCACCCTGAACATCAATCAGGTGGATAATGGCAGCTCCGACAACTGCGGACTCGCCGGCCGGAGCCTGAGCAAAACAGCCTTCAACTGTTCGGAAATTGGCGCTCCACAGCCGGTTATCCTCACACTTTCCGACAACAATGGCAACAGCTCCACCTGCATTTCCTATGTAACGGTGAAAGATGCCATTGCGCCGGTGGCCAATTGTGAAGATGTAACGGTTGAACTCAATGCCAATGGCATTGCCACCGTGTATGGCTCTGATCTGGCCCTGGAAAGCACTGATAACTGCTCTGTTTGGTCGTATAGCCCGATTGCCAAGGTGTACACCGCCGCCAATATTGGTCAGAATAACCTCTCCATTACCGTGAAAGACTGGAGCAATAATGCTTCCACATGTGTATCGGTGGTAACGGTAGAGCCACACAATGGATTCAATAACCAGGTCGACAGAAATGCTGCTGCCCTGGAAAACGACCGGAATATTCTTGTATTCCCTAACCCAACCGAACAGGATATGACTCTCCTGTTTGATCTGAGTTATGCACAAGCTTACCGCGTAAGGGTAATGGACACCACAGGCCGCCTGATTTACGAACAGGATGCACAGGGCCAGATTGGCGAAAACAACGTACTCATTCCATTGAAAGAATACAGCGCCGGTGTTTACTTCCTGGAGCTACATTCAGAAGAAATTACAACGGTAGTAAAGATGCTCATAAAGGCCTAGAAAAGTCCGGGCATTTATGCGTGATGAAGGTAGCCGCTCTCCAGTTTTCTGAAGAGCGGCTTTTTTTTGAGTGTGTTTAAGTTTACATGGTTGAACATGCTCTTAAAACCGCTCCAGCAACCATTCCTTTTCCGCCAGTGCAGGCTCCGCAGCAATCCGCTCCCGAAGTGTCTGTACCTCAGTCTTGTTCATCCAGTTGAGGTGGATCAGTTTCTGCGTATACCGGGCCATTTGCAGGTAATGTTGCCGGTGATACCCCAGGCCGGGCTTGCGGCGGATGTACTTGATAAAAGCCTCCAGGTGTGCATCCAGCACCTCGTATTCATCCAGCTCATAATAAATCTTGATGGCCATGGTTTTGGCGGCCATATTCAACAGCGGCTCGTGATAATTGGAATGTTGCAACAATTCCAGGGCTTCCGGATAGGCTTTTCGGGCAAATTTTAGTCGCGCCAGATTGAAACTGTAAGCGCTGTCGCGGTAGCGCCGCTCCAGTATATTCCGGTAATCCTGGATAAAATTTTCCGCCCAGGCGTAATCACGCGTTTGCAGGGCCGCCGCCACAATGTTGTAATAGGTAAAATGCGACAACACACCCTTGTCCAACAGATGCCCTTTGTTCAATCCGTCTTTGTAAAAATCCATAATATCGTGAAAGAACTGAACATGCCCTTCATTGACCTGCCGGATACAATAATTGATGGCAAACAGGTGCAAATCCCGCATTTCTTCGGCCCGAAAAACCAGACCGTGCGCAAACACTTCCGTTTTAAACAACTGAAAAAACTGATCAGATTCCGGCGATTCCAGCATTTTTAAACAATAATACCAGGTAGAAACAGCAGGATGCCGGAAATATTCGGGCAGTTCCAGCATAAGTTCCACCTCGGCTCGGAAAGGCAGCTCCTGCGCCGATTTAAACCGGGTCCGATAGGCAGTATGCAGGCATAAATACCGCAATTTTTGCGTCAGCCAGGTCATATCCGCGTTTTCCGACAAAGCCAGTAAATAGCGCTCTTCTTCCGGATGATGCTGGGTTTGAAACCGAGCCTCCTCCCAAAGCAATTGTCCGCTGCGTATAAAATAATCGCTGTTGCGCAGCGCATTGCGTTCCAAACCCGTTTTAGCCAGGTTCAGCGCATCTTCAAAATGCCGCTCAAGCCCGCGTTGCCGGTAAGCTTGTGTCATGTCCGTCTCTACCGCAGCAGGCGTATCCAGCCAGTGTTCCAGCGCCAGGAATTGATCCATCAGCTTCTGTAAATCGCTCATCAGCAACCGAAATGCTGTGGGCGACCAGGATTTACCGGGACATACGCGCGCAAACAGGGATTCATTATCTTCGGGCGCATTTTTGTCCAGTAAAACCTGATACAAAAGCATCAATTCCTGACGCTGATTGAAAAAGGGGACTCCAGGAAACGGGCAAATCGCCGGCGTTCTACACCGGAGAGTGATTCAAGGGTTAGGGTGAGTTTTTGTTTTTTCATACGTTAAAGGCCAGTGATGTGTTTACCATACGCTTGGCAATGAGATTGTCGAAAGTTTTTGGGCTTCCCAACCGAACGCCCTCAGCGAAAATCTGTGCAAAATCTGTTCAATGAATCTGTGCGAAAAATCTGTTCAAAATCCGTGCGAACAATTTTCCCCCAATAATCACCAAAAAACAAACAATTCCGAAAATTAAATAATTAGAAATCAATTTCTTAAACAATACTTCGTCAAAAAAACCTGCTACAAAAGTACAAAAATGTATTTGTTGCCCAATACACCTCTCCTCACTTTTGTACCGAACTAAATGTATCTCTCATGAAAAAAATCGGTTTACCCTTGATTTTATGGTGTTTACTGCTGCTGGCAGGTCAAACACACGCGCAAAGCCTGGTTTGTAACGACCTGGTACAAATTGCTCTGGACAACAACTGCACCTTCACCATGCAACCGGAGGATATGCTGGAAGGCACTATTTTTCCGAATTGTATTGTAGAAATAGATAAGGTATTGCCCTTAGGCAACGGGCCCTGGGTACCCGCTGTATTTGGCCCGGCAGATGCGGGCAAAACCTATCAGGCACGTGTATCACATTTACCTTCCGGTAATAAATGCTGGGGCCATGTAAAACTGGAAGACAAACTGCCACCGGTACTTGATTGCACCGGGGTTACCAACATAGACCTAAACACGGCCAACCCGGCTACTATAGCTGCAACTGCGCTCAATATCGACGCCTTCGAACCTTGCGGAGCTTATTCATTCACCCCCGCCTCTTTTCAGTACGATTGTACCGATCTGGGCGTAAATATTGTACAGCTCACTGCTACCGATGCTATTGGCAATACCTCTACCTGCCTGCACACGGTGCTGGTGTCTGGCACAGAAGCCTGCTCCCCTTGTGTAAGCCAATGCCCGGATCCGGTTACCCTCACCTACGATGAAGGTAACAACCAATTACTCCCGGAATTCCAAAACAATAACTGGGCTGCTTTCGACACATACGGCGATGCCTTGTTTAGCAGCAACTGTACCTATATTGATTCAACCTATTTCGTTGACTACCAGGTAGGTACCGCAGGACAAAGCTGGTTCAATCGCCAGTGGGTGTGGGTAGATGGCGGCGGCCAATTCATCACCTGTCAGCAAATCATCAGTTTCCCCACCACCCACAAGGTGACCATCTCCGGCGAAATTTACCTGGATGGCAACGATAATTGCACAGCAGATCCAACAGATCAACGTGTCAATGTCTTCCCGCTGATCCTCACCCTGCAACCTTCCGGCGCTACTCAGTCGGTTCCGGTAAATGCAAACGGCTCCTACAGCACAAGCGTGGTGTTTGATGTCAATACCACCGATGCCTGGTTGAGCCTGCAGTTGCCTTCCGGTGTGAACCCGGTTTGCGCTTCTGCCATTAACGTGCAGAACTCCACCATAAATCCAACGGTAGATTTTGATTTTGGTATTCAAACCAATGGCGATTGCCCCAAAATGCAGGTAGATTTGGGCGATGTGTTCCTGCGTAAATGCAGCCAAAATGCATTTTACATCAATTATTGCAATACCGGACTGGATACTGCTTTTGGCGCCTTTGTTACCCTGGATTTAGATCCATCTATCTCATTTGTAAGTGCAGATATCTCACCAACGGTTTCCGGACCAGATAGTATTTATACCTTCCAGTTGGGTAATGTGCCGCCATTTTTCTGTGGCTCCTTCAGGGTTATTTCTTTCGTAAGTTGTAATACGGTACTGGGCCAAACCCTTTGCAATGAAGTTCAAATATTCCCGGATGTGCCATGCTCAGGCGCTTGGCAGGGACCAAAAATTGAAGCAAATGCCCAATGCGAAGGCGATTCTGTAAGCCTTACCCTGAAAAACGTAGGTATTCAGGATATGAGTTCTCAGCTGAACTACATTGTGGTGGAAGACTTCATCATGTATAAAGACGGTAATTTCCAGCTCAATGCCGGCGAAACCCTGACGATTAAAACCCCGGCCAACGGCGCGGCATGGCGCATTGAGGCAGATCAGGTGCCTGGCTATCCGGAGGTCATTACTGTAGCTGCCGGCCTGGAAGGCTGTGGCGGTACCAACAATCCCGGCGTAATCTTGTCGCTCGGCCAACCGCTTGATCCTCCTACTTCCGACGAACATTGCGGTCCGGTACTCGCCTCCTGCGACCCGAATGATAAAACCGCTATCCCAACCGGTATCACAGCAGATAATATCATCCGGGCCAACCAGCCACTCGACTATAAAATACGTTTCCAGAATACCGGCAACGATACTGCCTTCAAAGTGGTTATTGTAGACACACTGTCTAACCTGCTCAATGCCCAAACCCTGGAAGTAGGCGCCTCCAGCCACCCCTACCGTGTGGAAATCTACCCGGGCAATATCCTGCACTTCGTGTTTGATCCCATTGCCCTGCCCGACAGCAATGTCAATGAAGTGGAATCTCACGGCTTTGTGAATTTCCGCATTCAGCAGCAGCCCGACCTGCCCGACGGAACTGTGATTGAAAACCAGGTGGCCATTTATTTTGACAAAAACGAACCCGTTTTCACCAATATAGCCTTCCATACCATCGGGTATCCGTTTATACCCAATCCGCCGCTGGCAGTATCTTCCGTACAGCAAAACCCAAGCTGCGCCGGATTGGCTAATGGTGAAATTGAGGTAGTAGTGAACGGCGGCGTTCCGCCCTATAACTATCAATGGAGCGATCCAAACCTGCAAGGCAACCTGCTTACCGATTTGCCTGCCGGAACCTATCAGGTGACCATCACCGACTCCTACCGCGGCGAATGGGTTAACAGCTTTACCCTGGATGAACCTGCTCAGATTGAAATAACCACTTCTGCCACTCCTTCCACGGGTACCGCAGACAACGGTACTGCCAGTGCTGTGGTGACAGGCGGAACCGGCTCCTTTACCTACCTGTGGAACAATGGTGAAACCAATGCCAGCATAGTAGGCCTTCCTGCCGGCGTTTATAGTGTAACAGTAACCGATGCAGGTGGCTGCACCGCTGTGGAATCAACCACGGTAGCCTTCATTCCTGCAATGGTATTTTCCTCCATTGTCTCCAATCCACCGCTTTGCACAGAATCCGCTACCGGATCCATTACGGTGACGGTAACCGGAGGTACAAGCCCTTATACCTACACCTGGCACAATCCAATCTTCCAGGGTAATACCCTCAATAACCTGCCTGCAGGCAGCTATGACCTCACCGTAACAGACCATAACGGCAATACGCTTACGGCAGGTGTTGAATTGTTGGATCCGGCTCCGGTATTGTTGCAAATGGCTTCCACGCCGCACAATGCAATTCCACACAACGGCACGGCATCGGTAACTGCCAGTGGCGGTACAGGACAATACTCATACGTCTGGAATACCGGAGCAACTGACGCAAGCATCAGTGGTTTGCAAGCTGGAAGTTATACCGTAACCGTAACAGACAGCAATGGATGTACCCGATTAGGCACTGTAACTGTAGATGAACTCGTGGCTACCGGCGAACCATTCCTGAGCGCCAACATCAAAGTTTGGCCCAACCCGGCACACGATCAACTCACTATAGAGCTGAAACAAGCGCTTCCGGAATTGCTCAGCATGGATATACTTGCTGCCGATGGACGGGTGCTTCAACGTTTCCAGGCCAGTCAATTGCAGCCCGTAATGCAGCTTGAACTCGGAAAGGATACGCCATCAGGACTCATCCTGCTCGTATTCCATGCCCGCAACGGTTCAATAGCCACCGAAACAGTCGTCAAACACGATTAGAACGCGGTTAGAACGCCGATGGAACGCGGATGGAACGCGGATAATTTGGAACGCGGATGACGCGGATGACGCGGATTTTTTATGCTGCCTTCGGCAGCAAGGTTATAGAAGTTTGGCATTTTCAAAAGCTTTAACCACAAAATTGCCGAAGGCAATTAATAAAATCCGCGTCATCCGCGTCATCCGCGTTCCAAATTATCCGCGTTCCATCAGCGTTCCAACCGCGTTCCATCCGCGTTCAACAGAGCGCTGGGCGTAACCCCGAACCGCTCTTTGAAACAGGTAGAAAAATACTTCGCGTTCGGGAATCCTGTTCTCCAGGCTACTTCCGAGATACTGCCCTCTCTGCGCGCCAGCATCTCTTTGGCCCGATCCAGCCTGTAATTCCGCACAAACTCTGTCAACGATAATCCCGTTAACGCATGGATTTTCCGATGCAATTGGGAACGGGATAAAAACATGGCGCGTGCAAAACCATCAGCGTCCATGGCTTCGTTGTCCAGGTTTTCTTCAATAACCTTTACCAACCGCTGCAAGAATTCATGCTCTTTGGCTGGCAGCGCATGCGGGGTGCTTTCCTCCACTCCATTCCCGTTGGGAAACTGTGAAAAATGCGCGCGCAGACGTTCGCGCGAGGCCAGCAGATTGCGCACCTGAACCGTTAATTCATCTGCCCGGAAAGGTTTGCTCAGGAATATATCCGCCCCGTATTCCAAACCCCTTACACGTGCATCAGCGCCAGATTTGGCGGTGAGCAGTATGAGCGGAATATGTGAGGTAGTTGGGTTTTTCTTTAGGGTTTCTGCCACATCCAGCCCTGTTTTTTCAGGCATCACCCAATCCGATATGATCAAATCCGGCACCAGCTCCAGGGCCATTTGGATGCCTTCCATACCATTGGCAGCCTCCGCAATCCGGTATTCCATGGGCAGAGAGGCCCGGAGCAATAACCGCAAATCCGGATCATCTTCAATCAGCAACAACAAGGGCTTTTCTGCCATGTTGTTTTTCTGCTCTGGAGCCAGCAAGGCTGCTCCCGGCTTTTCTGCCACCTGATGCTGCACCGATGGCGCATAAGGCAGGTGTACCAATACCCGGAACGTTGTGCCTTGTCCCGGTACGCTTTCCGCCAGAATATTTCCCCCCATACGTTCCGCCAATTCCTTGCTCAAGGCCAGTCCAATACCCGTGCCGCCGCGACCATGCTCAGTTTGGTAAAAACGATCAAAAATACGCGGCAACTCCTCCGGCGATATGCCTATGCCGGTATCCTTCACCACCAGGCGCACCAGAGCATCCGAGGGCTGTTCTGTGATGCTGAGCTTGAGCGTTACGGAACCTCCTGAATCGGTAAATTTCAGGGCGTTTGAGAGTAGATTGGACACCACCTGTTCCCAAACAAGGGTGTCCAGCAACACCTCCTTTCCGTTTTCCGGCAACTCCAGTATTAGGGTTATCTTTTTTTGTTCGGCCATCGGCAAAAATGGCTCTGCTGCAGCCCGGGTAGCCTGCGCCGGCAGGGTAGGACGCGCATCAAGCGGCATTTGCCCGGCATCCAGTTTCGACAAATCCAGCAGCTGATTTACGTATTGAAGCAGTCGGCGCGCATTGCGGTCTACCAGTTCCAGTCGGTACCGACTGCTTTGGTCTTTTACCTCTTGCAGCATTTGCCGCACCGGCTCAATCATGAGGGTAAGCGGCGTGCGAAACTCATGCGTTACACTGTTAAAAAAATTGGTTTTGATGCGGTCAAGCTCCGCCAGACGATGGGCCTCTCTTTGTTCGAAAACCAGTTTGTTGCGCAACTGAGCCCGGTTTACCTGGAACCGGTATACGCTCCACAAACCTCCCAGTGCCAGGATGCAAAAGCAGCCGTAAGCCCAATAGGTCCGATACCAGGGCGGCAAAATTTCCACGGTCAACTGCGCGATTTTGCCGCTCCAAATGCCTTTGCTACCCCCACTTTCCACCTGAAAAGTGTACGTTCCTGGCTCCAGATGGGCAAAAGTGGCTGTATGGCTCACAGTGGGCTCCACCCAGGTCTCCGAGGCGCCAACCAGACGATACCGGAATTGGTTCATGTGCGGAGCCGCAAAATCCATGGCCGCAAATTCAAACGTAACCTGGTTTTGATCGTGTGCCAGGGTGATAACGCTGGTTTCTTCCAAACTTTTTTGCAGCCAGCCTCCCTCTACCGTGGCCAGTTGATTATTGATCCGTAAACGGTTAATCCTGACATCCGGACTCCGGGCTTCCTCCAGCAACGCCATCGGATAAAAAGCAGTGATGCCGTTTACTCCGCCAAACCAAAAACGTCCATCGGCCCCCTGGGCATAACTCACGGTGTTGAATTCATCGTCCTGAAGCCCATCTGCACTGAAAAAGTTTTGAAAAAGCTTTTTATCCGGGTGAAACCTCGATAAACCCCTGTTGGTACTCAGCCATAAAGCGCCACCCGAATCGGCCATAATACCATACACCACATTGTTGGGCAAGCCGTCCTGCTCAGTGAAATGGGTAAAACGACCGGTGGCTTTGTCCAGCCTGCTCAGACCCCCGCCTTTGGTGCCAATCCATAAAAAATGTTCCGGTGCTACTGGATCATTCAACAAACAAAGCACAGAATTGCAATTCATGCTCTGCCGGTCGGGCGGACTCGTTTTATACCGTTGAAAGGTCATGCCCTTTCCTTCTGGCTTTCCGTGCAACAGCCCGTGTGGCGTTCCCATCCATATACTGCCATCGGGTTCTTCCAAAAATGCCAACGATAACTCCTTGAAGCCGGTTATATGGCTGAATGAAACGGTGTCGCAACGCCCTGTCGCCGGATCAAAAGAGCCAAGTACACTCTTATTCCCCAGAATCCAGAATTTGCCGGTTTTGCTCCGGTGTATCCTGCTGAATACCCCAATCACCATGGGCAATTCGTACCGGGCCTCTTCCCGAAGCGTTTCTTCATTCCAACGGATCAGCACGCCATCGCCACGCGCGCTGGAGCGGTGTTCGCCCAACATCCACAAGTGTTGTTGCCCGTCGGATATCAGGTCGTGCTCCAATATATCATACTCGCTGATCAGGTCGTTGTGCGTGTCACCCGACAGGTAGCCAAATGCCTTGTCGGCCAGCCAAACCCAAATGCGGCCCCTTGCATCGGCCACAATTCTGCGCGGGCTCTTGCCAGCCAGGTAGTGGTAAAAATGCCTGTTGCCAGGATTGTACTTATATACGCCATAGCCGTTGGTGCCAATCCAAAGTATTCCGCTCCGATCCATACACATACGCGTAGAACCTATTACGCCGGTTTCCGGAAAGCGATGAAGAAGTTGAAACACTGCCTGTCCTGATGATACGGAAGACGGGTTTTCAAACTTGTATATCTGTTTGCGGGTGCTGATGTATAAATGCCCCTGCGCATCAAAAACAAGGTTCGTATAAGGGTATGGCGATTTTTCAGGCAGCTTGAAATGCGTGGTTTGGCCGTCTTTCATTCGCATGAGCTGCCCTGCTTGTCCAATCCACAGGGCGCCATCCGGTCCGCTTTTGAAATAGGAAGTGTTGTTGAATAAATCGTTATCGGGAGGCGTGTCCCAAACTTTGAAAAAAGAGCGGGTAGTGAGATCAAAATAACCAATCATACGAAAGGTACTTACCCACATTTTGCCGTCGGGGGTGTAATGCAAATCCACCACCCGGTTGCCTGCTGAACCATGGAGCGGAGCCAGCTTTTCCCAGTGAAAGGTTTCAACCCGGGCAATGTTATTCAGGTCGTGCCCGGCGTCTGTCGGAATATCTCCCAGTTCAATCCTGAAAATACCGCTGCCCGATCCGGCCCAAACAGCTCCATCGGCCGATTGGGAAAAACAGGAAATGTCCTGGCTGCTCAATTTGTTGAGGTGGTAAAACCGGTTCAGAACCGGATCAAAAATGTTGATGCCATTGTTGACTGTTCCACACCATATACGACCGGAACGGTCTTCTAATAAGGCTTGAACTTCGTTGTCGGAAAGAGAAAAGGGCTGGAACGGGTCGTTATGGTACGCCTGAAAATGGTACCCGTCATAACGGTTTAACCCATCCTTGGTGGAAAACCAAAGATAGCCCCGCCGGTCCTGGATCAAATCATAGATCATGCCCTGGGAAAGTCCTTCCGGGGCGCCTAAATGCTCCAGCAACGGCGTTTGAGCAGGTAAATGCGTAAGTGCCAGCAAAAAGAGGCACACAGTAAACGAAAGCGTCGGTTTGGGCACGGAAAAGATTATTTCAGGCAAAAATAGGCAAATACCGTGCCCTTTCAGGAAAAAATGCGACAATTCCTAACCATTCTGCAACATGACCAAACCTGTTGCAGACCCCTGAGCTGCACCTTTGTGCCTGTTGTGAACCGTAAAAGAATGGTTTGTGACATCAAAATCTCCACGGTAGGAAGATTAACAATGAAGCAAAAGTCGCCCCATTAAAAAGGAGGCGGCTTTTGTTTTTTTTTACGCATTTTTTCATGCCTAATGATAACAATTGAGGCTGTCCCGGATATCCCGGGGCAGCTTTTTTTTTGCATTCTAGGCCATCTATTGTCGTAAAGATTACAAAACCCCAAATGATCCCGTCCCGCCATTTATTCCCCACTATTTTTCGAACCGAAAATCCTACCCCCCATCCACCGTCAACCGTCAACCGTCAACCGTAGGCCGTCAACCGTCTACCGTCAACCGTCTACCGTAGGCCGTCAACCGTCAACCACTCCTTATGTCAACAACCAAACAACTACTCCTCACCACCCTATTCCTCATCCTGGCCGCTCCAACATTTGCCGCGCATATTGTTGGGGGAGGAATCACTTACGAGTGCCTTGGCCCTGCCGTTGGCGGTATCCGCTATCGGTTTACCATGAAAATTTACCGCGACTGTGCAGGTGGCGGCGCTGGTTTCGATAACCCGGCCAACATTGCCATCTACCAGGGGAATTACGACAACAATTCCTACTTCGATGATTATCAGATCAACATCGACGATGTTTTTCCTTTAACCATCAATGAGCCGGATTGTATTGACAACCTGCCCAACCTGTGCCTGCAAGAGGGTATTTATGTTTGGGAAGACATTCTGCCGGTCAGCAACGAAAGTTATTTCATCGTTTACCAACGCTGCTGCCGCACCAACGCCATTGCCAATATTTCCACACCAGGCGATATTGGCGCTACCTATTACATTGAAATTACCCCGCTTGCGCAGCAATTGTGCAACAACAGTCCTGTTTTCAACAATTTCCCGCCCATTGTTATCTGCAACAACTACCCGCTGGAAGTGGATTACTCTGCCACCGACGCGGAGGGCGACCTCCTGGTGTACAGTTTTTGCGCACCATTTGCCGGTGGGGGCAATAACCCGGCCGGCCCGGGCGGCGGCTGCGATGATATCATCCCAAGCCCGCCCTGCTCACCTCCGTTTACAGAAGTACCGTTCATTCTGCCCAATTACTCCCCTGCTCAACCAATGGGCGGTAACCCGGTGGTATCCATCAACGGCCTCACAGGTATCATCAGTGGCACCCCGCAACTCAACGGTCAATTCGTAGTGGGCGTATGCGTGGAAGAATACCGGAACGGACAATTGCTCTCTGTTACCCGCCGCGATTTTCAGTTCAACGTAACCGACTGCGATCCGCAGGCTACCGCCCTGGTGCAATACGATGAACTGCTCGGCCCTAGTCGCTATTCCATTAAAAAATGCGATGGCACTACCGACCTTACCATCATCAACCAGAGTATTCCGGTCAATAATATCCTGAATTATGAATGGATATTCGACCTCGGCGGCGGCAACCTGGTGCAAAACTCCTCCGATTTCGATCTGCCCATTACTTTCCCCGGACTGGGTGTGTACAACGGCATTCTGGTGCTCAACGAAGGGCTCGATTGCGGAGATACAGCCTTCATTCAGGTGGAACTTTATGCACCCCTGAGCCTGGATCTCGGCCCGGATTATTCCCTTTGCCAGGACACCAATATTGTGCTGAATGCCGGCCCGGGATTCAGCAGCTACCTCTGGCAGAATGGCTCTACCAGCCAAAGCATTAACATCACCACCACCGGCGTATATTATGTGGAAGCCACAGACCCCTGCGGCAACGTGCTGCGCGATACCGTAACGGTGAGTGTAGGAACGCCTCCTGCCATAAACCTGAGCAATACCAGCATCTGCCCGGGCGCCTCGGCTTCCTTCAGCGCACCCGGATTTGCCCAATACGCCTGGACCGGCGCCGGACTCAACTGCAATACCTGCGAAACGGTGTCGGCTTCTCCCACAGCCACCACTACCTATACACTGCTGGCCAGTACCTCCCAGGGCTGTACCGCCGAAGCCAGTGTAACCGTGGAAGTGCTGCCAACGCCTATGCAGACCTATGTGATCCAGTTTTATCCCAATGAAACGGTAACTGTTGGCGGACAAACCTACAACCAGTCGGCAACCGTTACGATTCCGGTGCCATCTACCACCGGAGGCTGCGATTCACTCAATACTTACGTGCTGGAACTGATTCCAACCACCCTGGATCTGGCCTGCCCGGCTGATCTTACCGTTGCCCTGCCCAATAACAGCGGCAGCATTCCGGTAAACTACAACGCGCCACAGGTCACTACGGATTGCCCCGGCGTGCCGCCCACCATTACCCTCACGCAGGGTCTGGCATCGGGAGCGGCATTCCCGGGTGGCGTAACTACCGTGTGCTACCAGGCTACCAATACCTGCAATAATGAAGCTACCTGCTGCTTCACCGTAACCGCAACCAGCCTGGATCTCACCTGTCCGCCCAACCTGACCGTGGCCATGCCGTCCAATGCCAATACCGTGGTGGTAAACTATGCCTCTCCCGGAGTAAGCACCGATTGTCCGGGCGCAGTGCCTGTGCCCGTGCGCACGCAAGGCCCTGCTTCGGGCAGCGCATTCCCGGCCGGCCTCACAACCGTGTGCTACCAGGCTGATAATACCTGTGGCAATCAGGACAACTGTTGCTTTACGGTTATGGTAAGTACCCTCAGCATCCAGTGTCCGCCCAACCAAACCATTGAATTGCCGGTAGCAGCTACTACGGTAAACGCTACCTACGCAGCGCCCACCACCGCCACCAACTGCCCTGATCCTGCGGTAACCCTGAATCTTACCCAGGGATTGCCCAGCGGCGGAGCATTCCCGCTTGGAGTGAATGCCGTTTGTTATGAGGCTGCCAATACCTGCGGCAATGTGGCATCCTGCTGTTTCAACATAACCGTACAGGATCCGCCGCCACCTTGCGATATCAAGGTCATTGGTTGCATGAAGTTTGAATTGTTGGATATCCGGCTGGATTCCATCAAGCAGCCGCGTTTCCGCATCCGTGCTACCAATTTCTGCGCTTCTGAAGTGAATTATATCCTCAACGAACTGCCTCCGGGCATCGTGGCGGTAACACCGGTAGAAGGCAGCATTTACACCGCGCCCAACACCGGCAATACCTATCTGGTGCGCAACCCCAACTTCTCGCCATTCTATTCCGTGCGCTACAAATCAGTTTCTCCGGGATTGAAAAACGGACAATCTGATGTGTTTGAACATCGCCTGCCACAACAGTCGTTCCCGAACAACTACATCCACATGTACGGCAAACTGAAAAACGGAGAAGGTTTCGAGGCCTACCTCAACACCTTCTATTGTCCGGTACAACCCTGGATGGGCAGTCGCCAGGAAGAGCGGAACGAACCTGAAAGCCAGCTCTGGGATACAGATCTTTCCCTGCGCCCCAACCCCACACCCGGTCAGGTTTGGGTAGACATGCAGGCCTGGATGGATAAACAGGTAAGTTTGCGCGTATACAATACCCTCGGCCAGGAGGTGTATAGCCAACAATACACCGTCAACCAGGAATGGCTGGAGCTAGATATGAGCAACGCCCCTTCCAACGGGCTGTATTACCTCATTGTGCAGCCGGAAGGCGGGGCGAGAGCCACGGCAAGTTTTGTCCTGGAAAGATAGAAGAACGATGAACGATGGACGATGAACGACGGGCGTTGCGCCCGGCTTTTCGTTCGTAAGCCCGGAGCAACGCCCATCGTCCATCGTTCCATCGTCCCGAACATGAGTCATCCTGACAAAGGGTGGCTCATGTTTCGTTTAGAGATGATCGCATCAGACCTCGCAAATGGTCCAAACCCACATTTCCCCAAAAATCCCGTCACCACCGTTTTATCTTTGTGAGCCTCACTCACCCACTCACTCACTCACTTTGTATGGTATTAGGCATTCTCTTCCACACCATAGGCGGGATCGCTTCCGGCAGTTTTTATATGCCATTCAAGAAAGTGCAGGCCTGGGCTTGGGAAGTGTTTTGGCTGTTTGGCGGATTATTTTCCTGGCTGATCGCACCCTTTGTGGCTGCCTGGCTCACAGTGCCTGATTTCAACGGCATCATTGGCGCCACCGAAGGCCATGTGAAAGCATTCACCTATCTGATGGGATTGCTCTGGGGGGTAGGGGGGCTGACCTACGGACTCGGGGTGCGGTACCTGGGCATGTCGCTCGGCAATTCCGTGGTACTGGGCTTCTGTTCCGCTTTCGGATCGCTGGTGCCGCCGGTGTACTATGCTTTTCATCCTGTTGAAGGTAAAACGGGCATCATCGAGATGTCGCAGCATCCGGGAGGACAAATAGTGCTGTTAGGGGTGCTGGTTTGTCTGATCGGCATTGCCGTCACGGGTCGCGCGGGCATGCGGAAGGAGCGCGAACTCACCGACGATCAAAAAACAGCCTCCACAGCCGAGTTCAGTCTGGTTAAAGGCCTGGTCATTGCCGTGATTTCGGGCGTACTCAGCTCGTTTTTCAATTTCGGGATCGAAGCCGGAAAACCCATGGCCGAACAAGCCGTGGTGAACGGCGCCAATCCGCTGTTCCAAAACAACGTCACTTACATTGTAGTGCTCTGGGGCGGACTCACCACCAACCTCATCTGGTGTGTGTACCTGATGTGGAAAAACCGCAGTTTTGGCGATTTTGGCAAAAAAGACGCGCCCAATACCCGAAATGCCCTGCTTTCGGCCTTTGCCGGCACCCTCTGGTTCCTGCAGTTTTTCTTCTACGGCATGGGCGAATCCCGATTGGGTAACGGCGCCTCCTCCTGGATCCTGCACATGGCCACCATCATCCTCACCGCCAATGCCTGGGGACTCCTGCTCAAAGAATGGCAGGGTGTTTCCAAAGCCACTTTCCGCACTTTTCTGCTGGGACTGGCGCTGATCATAGCCTCCATTTTCCTGGTTGGCATTGGGAATGCAATGAAATAAGTATCATGTCAAATAAATACCAACACGTTTCTTACCTCTGGGACGAAAAAAAAGCCGCTGAAATGGCTGGCAATGAAGTGGCCCTCTTCATCTACCGCTCCAACCTTCTGGGCGCCGACCTCCGCCTCACCAACTACGGCGGCGGCAATACTTCTGTCAAAATCCAGGATAAAGACCCGCTCTCCGGACAACCCACAGAGGTCATGTGGATCAAAGGTTCCGGTGGCGACCTCGGCACCCTCAAACGCTCCGGCTGTGCGGCACTCTACCTGCAACGCCTGCTGAGTCTGGAAAATGTGTACCGCGGACTGGCCCATGAAGACGAAATGGTGGAGTTGTTCAACCACTGCATATTTGATCTGAATTCCAAAGCCCCGAGTATAGATACTCCCCTGCACGCCTTTTTACCCTTCAAACACATCGATCACCTGCATCCGGACGCCGCTATTGCCATTGCGGCTGCCAAAGATGGAGCGCGCATTACAGAAGAACTTTTCCAGGGGAAAATAGGCTGGGTGGAATGGCAACGGCCCGGTTTTGATCTTGGGTTGGCCCTCCGGAAATGCCTGCAGGATGCCGAAGCCCGCGGAATAGCGCTGAAAGGCATTATGCTGGGCTCGCACGGCTTGTTTACCTGGGGTAATACCTCCTACGAAAGTTATGTGAACACCCTCGAAGTGATCGAAACCTGTGCACAATACCTGGAGGAACATTACGGCAAAAAACGCCCTGTGTTCGGCGGAGCCAAAACGCAGACATTGCCCGAAGCGCAACGTCTGAAAAAAGCAGCCGAAATAGCACCTGTACTGCGCGGCCTGTGCTCCGGTTTCCAAAAAATGGTGGGGCATTATTCCGACGATCCCCGGGTGCTGGAATTCGTCAACTCCCATGATCTGGACCGGCTCGCACCGATGGGTACCAGTTGCCCGGACCATTTTCTGCGCACCAAAATTGCCCCCCTGGTACTGGATCCCGCTCAATTGAGCCAACAGGATTACCTCGGGCAACAATTTACCCAATACCGCGAAGCTTACCGGCAATATTACGAGGCCTGCAAGCACCCGAACTCGCCCGCCATGCGCGATCCCAATCCCGTGGTAATCCTCGTTCCGGGCATAGGGATGTTCACTTTTGCCAAAGACAAAACCACAGCACGGCTGGCGGCCGAATACTACACCAATGCCGTCAATGTGATGAAAGGCGCCGAGGCCGTATCGGAATACACTGCGCTTCCCCGGCAGGAGGCGTTCAATATTGAATACTGGTTGCTGGAAGAAGCCAAACTCCAGCGTTTGCCCAAACCCAAACCCCTGAGCGGACGCGTGGCCTTGATAACCGGCTCCGGCGGCGGCATTGGCAAAGCCGTGGCCCGAAAATTTGCAGCAGAAGGCGCTTGCGTGGTAGTCAGCGACCTCCACCCCGAGCGACTCGAAGAAGCCCGGCAGGAACTCGCCGGCACCTTCGGAAAAGATGCGGTGGCAGCTGCCCTGCTCAACGTCTCGGATGCTGAATCCGTGGATGCCGCCCTTTCAGCCGCCTGTCTGGCCTTCGGAGGAGTGGATATTTTGGTCAACAATGCCGGGATCAGCATTTCGCAATCCATCGAAGAGCACAGTGAGGAAAACTGGGATAAACTGTACGACATACTGGTCAAGGGGCAGTTTCTGGTGAGTCAGAGTGGCGTGAAAATCCTGCGAAAGCAGGGATTTGGCGGCGATATCCTCAACATCGTCTCCAAAAACGCCGTGGTGGCCGGCCCCAACAACGCAGGTTACGGATCCGCCAAAGCCGCCCAGGCCCACCTCACCCGACTCCTCGCCGCAGAGTTGGGCGCTGATAAAATCCGGGTCAACATGATCAACCCCGATGCCGTCATTGCCGGTTCCAACATCTGGGCAGGCGGCTGGGCTGAAGGGCGCGCCAAAGCCTACGGCATTACGGTGGAAGAACTACCCGCTTATTACGCCAAACGCACCCTCCTCAACGAGATCATATTGCCTGAAGACATCGCCAATGCCTGCTTCGCCTTCGTCAGCGGTTTGCTCAACAAATCCACCGGCAATGCCTTGAACGTAGATGGCGGTGTGCCGATGGGATTTCTCAGATAGGGTTTCGCACGGATATATCTCGCACAGATTTTACACAGATTTTTTTCACAGATTTTGCACAGATTTCTTTTTTTGAAGACGGATGATTCGGATGTTTGGTACTTCCCTCGGCAGTGACTATAGGTATGTAGTAAACGTGCCCCAAAAAGTCTACAGAAAAAAATCTGTGTAAAATCTGTGCAAAAAATCTGTGTAAAATCTGTGCGAAACCAATCTGTGCGAAACCAATCTGTGCGAAACCAAACCCAACCATGACTCACCAAGCAATCTCCGCCCACAACGACCAAAAGCTCCCGCATCACCGCGCCGACCTCCAATACCTCACGGAAGTCCTCTCCCGCCGCGGCATCAGCATTGAGCCCATCCTCCAAAAAATTCAGGCATTCCAGATTGCCATTCCCTCCTGGGCTCTCGGTACCGGCGGCACCCGCTTCGGCAGGTTTCCCATTGGTGGTGAACCGCGCAACCTCGAAGAAAAAATAGAAGATGTAGGGCTACTCCACGCCCTCAACCGCTCCTCCAACGCCATTTCCCTGCACATCCCCTGGGATATTCCCCGCGATATTGCCGCCCTGAAACAACTGCTCGCAGCACACGAACTTAGCATAGATTCCGTCAATTCCAACACCTTCCAGGATCAGCCAGACCAGGCATTGTCCTATAAATTCGGTTCGCTGGCGCACACAGAGGCAGGCGTGCGCGCGCAAGCCGTAACCCACAACATAGAGTGTATCCGGCACGGACAAGCGCTCGACGCCAAAACACTCACCGTTTGGCTGGCCGACGGCTCCAATTTCCCCGGACAACAGCACTTCCGCCGGGCCTGGCAGCGCACCGCCGACGCTCTGACAGAGATCTACCAGGCCATGCCTTCGGATTGGACCATGCTCATTGAGTACAAGCCCTATGAGCCCAATTTCTACTCCATGGTCATCCCCGACTGGGGCACCTCCTGGTCCCTGTGCCAGCACCTGGGTCCGCAGGCGCAGGTATTGGTGGATCTGGGTCACCATCTGCCCAATACCAATATCGAGCAGATTGTAGCCCGTTTGATGCACTTCGGTCGGCTGGGCGGATTCCACTTCAACGGCTCCATGTATGGCGACGACGACCTCACCACCGGCAGCATAAAGCCCTACCAGTTTTTCCTCATTTTCCACGAATTGGTGAGCGCCATGGAAGATCCGGCCGTTAAAAATCCGCCATTGGCCTGGATGATCGACGCGAGCCACAACACCAAAGATCCGCTGGAAGACCTCCTGCAAAGCGTGCAAAACATCCTTTGTACCTACGCCCGCGCCCTGCTGGTAGACCGCATTGCCTTGCATGCCGCTCAGGATGCCAACGATGTGGTGTACGCCGAGGAACTTTTACGCGATGTTTTTGCGTTGGACGTACGGCCGCTGGTGGCAGAGGCCACTCTTCAATCCGGCGGCGCCATTGATCCGGTGGGCGCATTCCGGAGCATGAAAATTCGGGAAAAACTCATCGCTAAACGCGGCGCCAAAAGCGTGGCTACAGGACTTTGATATGAACCACTGTCTGGTACTCGACATCGGCAAGACCAATAAAAAAGCCCTGGTGTTTGACGAACACTACCGGGTGGTGCACGAGCAAAACGCCCGGCTGCCGGAAACCACCGACGATGATGGTTTTTCCTGCGAAGACCTGCCCCTGCTGGAGCAATGGATACGGGACACGGTTGATGAAATTCAGCGCGATTCACGGTTTCAGATCCGTGCCATGAACGCCACAGCTTACGGCGCCAGTTTTGTACACCTGGATGCAGATGCCGTACCCGTAACCCCTTTGTACAATTACCTGAAACCTTTTCCGCCCGACCTGCTGGAATGGTTTACAAAAGCCTGGAAAACCATTGGCCTGGACACTGCCTCCCCGCTGCTGGGTCACCTCAATTCCGGCCTGCAACTGCTTTGGCTCAAACACCGCAAGCCGCAGTTGTTCCGGCAGATTAAGCGTTCGTTGCATTTGCCGGAGTGGGTGTTTAGGGTTGGGGTTGGTTTTAGTGACGGGGTGACTGCCAGTCACCCCGTCACTAAAACCAACCCCGTCACCAGCCTCGGCTGCCACACCATGCTCTGGGATTTCCGGAAAAACGATTTCCACGAATGGGTGCGGTCAGAAGGCCTGATCAACCTGTTATCTCAGCCCGTTGCGGGCGCTAAACCCCTTGGGCTGCACGACAGCTCCGCGGCGCTTATTCCTTATCTGGCCACTTTTGAAGAGCCCTTTGTGCTCATTTCCACGGGCACCTGGTGTATTTCCCTGAATCCGTTTAACCAGGAACCCCTCACGGAGGCGGAGTTGGAGGAAGACTGTTTGTGTTACCTGAGCTGGACCGGAAAACCCGTCAAAGCGGCGCGGTATTTTGGCGGAAATGAGCATGAAAAAGGCGTAAAAGCCATTGCAGAAGCCCTGGGTTTGCCCGAAAATTTTTACACCAATACCGAACCCGGGCCGGCTGAAGCCATGGTACAATATGCCGCCCTGATGGATGAAATGGTGCACAAACAGCTTGCTTCCCTTCAATTGGCGCTGGGCCATTCGGCTGTGCGGCACGTATTTGTGGATGGAGGTTTTGCCCAAAACGATCACTACATGCAAAGGCTGGCTGCTGCGCTTCCGCACATGGAAGTATATGCCGCCGAAGTAGCCCAGGCCACGGCACTCGGCGCTGCCCTGGCCATACACCGCGACTGGAACACACATCCTGTGCCCAATTCGCTCATCACTTTGAAACGATACCTGCCATGAATTTGAGTTACAATACCAAATACCCCGCAGTGGACGATTTGCGCAAGCGCGCGCGGCAGCGCATACCCCGTTTTGCCTTTGAATACCTGGACGGCGGCTGCAACGAGGATGTAAACCTGCACAAAAATATCGCTGAATTGCGGGAGGTGGAACTCAAGCCGTACTACCTCACGGCTTATGGCGGGGCCGATTTGCGCACCGAGTTGTTCGGCCAGGTGTACGATGCGCCGTTCGGGATTGCGCCGGTGGGCTTGCAGGGCCTGATGTGGCCCGGATCGCCGGAAATACTGGCCCGGGCAGCCAGGGAGCACAACATTCCTTTCGTGCTGAGCACCGTTACTACCGCCAGCATCGAGCGCATTGCGGAGATCACCGAGGGGAAATTCTGGTTCCAGCTTTACCATCCCGCCGATCCGGCCCTGCGCGACGACCTCCTGCGCCGGGCAGAAGCCGCCGGATGTGAAGTGCTGTGTGTGCTCTGCGATGTGCCCAGTTTCGGGTACCGCCCGCGCGACATCCGCAATGGCCTGGCCATGCCACCCAAAATGACCTTGGCCAATATCCTGCAAATCCTGGGCAGGCCCAACTGGGCCATCCGCACCCTCCTGCATGGTCAGCCGGAGTTTGCCAATATGAAACAGTATATGCCCAAAGGTCTGGATATGAAACAGTTAGGGCAATACATGAACCAGACTTTTTCCGGCCGGGTAAACGAAGAACGTATTGCGCCCATCCGCGACCGCTGGAAAGGCAAACTCGTGCTAAAAGGCGTAGCCAGTGAAGAAGATACCGAAATGGCCGTAAGGCTCGGTTTCGACGGAGTGATTGTATCCAACCACGGCGGCCGGCAGCTGGACGCCGGGCAATCCTCCATTCGTTCCCTGGGCCCTATTGTGCAGCGTTACAAAGGCAAAACCCGGATCATGCTCGATTCCGGTGTACGTACCGGCCCGGACGTAGCCCGCGCCCTGGCCAGCGGCGCCGACTTTACGTTTTTGGGGCGCTCCTTCATGTACAGTGTAGCCGCCCTGGGAGAGGAAGGCGGCCGGCACATGGCATCCATCCTGAAAATCCAGCTCAAGCAGGTCATGGAACAGGTTTGTTGCGGGAGGGTAGGGGAGTTGGGGAGGCATTTGGTGGGGTAAGGTGCACCGCGAAGTACGCTAAGTACGCGAAGGTTATTTCGCGCCCTTAGCGTACTTCGCAGTAAACCCTAACCTTTCGCGCCCTTAGCGTACTTCGCGGCAAACCCTAATCTTTCGCGCCCTTAGCGCACTTCGCGGTAAAACCTAACCTTTTGCGCTCTTAGCGTACTTCGCGGTGACATAAGCCACCAACTGCTTAAACGTACCCCCAAACCCGTTTTTCATACTATCGAACATATTCCGGTAGAAATCCAGTTCTGCCTGGGAAGCGTTGATAGGGCAGCCACTGAGCGTGAGCCTTGTTTTATCACCCAAATCAGTGAGCGTCAGTACATTATACGTTTCCACGGGAAATTGATCAGAAAATGGCGCGCGGATGGCATTCCCTTTTTCATCAGCAAACGAGGTGGTCCAGATCAGTCGTTCAGGCGGGAGAATATCCCGAAAAACAAAACGACCGTACATCATCCCTCCATTGGGTCCTTTCATCCCGTAGTGGAAAATGCCCCCTTGCCGAAGCTCCAGTTTCAACACAGAAAGTTCCATTCCGATTGGGCCCCACCATTGGGCCAGATGAGCAGCATCGGTCCACATCTGATACACCAGATCGCGTGGGGCATTAATAGTGCGGGAAATACGGAATACCGGCTCGTTTCGAAGGAAATTGGGCAGCTCGGTGCGCAAAAAACCGGTCCAGCCCATTTTGAAATTGCCGGCAGCCAGATCCGGGTTGCTGCTCGGGAACGTTTCCAACCCCGCATGGGTGAGTCGCAACAGAGTTTTATCCCCTTGCGGGAACAGTTCAAAGGTTACCAGTGAATTGCCTTCATAGCCTTCATACCGCCAGGTGTAGGAAAGACGCCGGTTGGGGAGCGCTTCTGTAACCTCACACAGATGTACATAGACTCGTCCGGGCGGCCCCCCTTCGAAACGGAATTGATATCCTACTTCAGCACGGAACCCGGGCAGATCGAAATACCATTTTTTCATTTGAACAGGATCCGTAAGCGCCTGCCAGAGCTTTTCTGCAGGAGCATGAAAAAGGCGTTCCAGCTGTAATGGCCGGGGCTTTTTTGTGTTCATAGTCAATAAATTAAGTGGTTTTTTTAGGCTTCAGTTTGCAACTTTTTATGCCACAGGAAATAAGACACAAACAAAAAGCCGATAAACACGAGCATGAATAACAGTCCGGGTTTGAAGCCTTCCACACAAATGAGCGAATAGAATGCAGCGCCGAGGTCGAAAAACAAACCGGCATAGGCCCATTCTTTGATACGCCGCAACCCTGGAATGAGCAGGGCAATAGCTCCGGCAATTTTGGCCGCTCCCAGAAAGGGAATGATGTATGCAGGGTATCCCAGGTGCCCGTTCAGAAATTGAACCGAATCAGGCGCCGACATCAGATTGGGGACAGAGGAAAATACCATGAACGCGGAAAAGAGTCCGGTAACGATCCAGTAAGTAATGTTGAGCTTTTTCATTGTTATGATGTTAGGTTAGCCAGATAGCGCTCCAGCGCATCCAGCTTTTCGTTCCAAAATTGGCGGTATTGTTCCACCCATTCGGCTACTTCCTGCAACCGCTCAGGCTGAGCCATACAAATGCGCTCCCGGCCTTGCTGTTCCACCGTTACCAGGCCGCATTCCTCCAGAATTTTCAGGTGCTTTGAAATAGCAACCCTGCTGGTGCTGAAATGCTCGGCAACGCTGTTGACATTCAATGGCTTCTGTACCAGCATGCCGATAATTTCCCTGCGTGTTGGATCGGCAATAGCCTGAAAAACATCTCTTCTCATGTAAACGCCTGCTTATTGTGTAACCAAATGGTTACGCAAAGGTAATGAGAAACCGTTTGGTTACGCAAGCTTTTTTTTGAAAAAAATTATACCCCCTAGCCCCCCGGAAACGCGGAATCATTCACATCGCCGATTTTTATGCCAATGAAAGGAAAATTGTTGGGATGGAACGGCTTAGAAGCCGGAATATAGTATTGCTCGGGAAAGGGAGGATCAAATGGATTAGCCGGATTCGGGAAAACATACCCTTCAGGTAAAAAACGCCAGGACTTTCCATTGGGTAACTCATCAATAATACCCAAAATCAACTTGCGCAATACAATGATGTCAAAAGTGGTCACTTTGCCATCCTGATTGACATCGGCAGCAATAATCTTGTATGGAGAATCCAGCAGCTCAAGTCCCAGTACATGTTTGGAGATTAGGGTAAGATCATAAGTAGTAACGCCGTTTAACGGCTGGTCATTTCTTTCAATGGTTATCCGCGATTCATACCCGGGCGCAGGTGCAGCCAGGCCGAAAGTGTTAAAAATGCCGGATATGCCATTGCAACAACTCAATGTGCCAAGTTGGTACAACCACTTAAAACTATCTGCTTCGCAGTTTTGTCCTTGCAGTCTGATCAATACACTATCTATCCCCTTTCCGGCTACAGTTTTATAGCTGAATTTTATGGTTGGATCGCAAAAGGCCCCTGTTGGCGGAATGACTTTTACGGTGGTGGTGCATGAAGATTTATTGCCCATAGCATCTTTAGCCCAGGCTGACACAGTTTGAGTGCCCCAATCTGTTTCACTAAACCTGAAATAGTTGGTTTCAGGGAATTTCTCACCCATACATTTCCGATGAATCCCCAGGTAAATTGGAGGTGTGTTATCAGATAAACTATCTATAATATCTGAAACGTTCAGTGTCCCGGTACAATACTTAACCGTAACCTCCCCCGGCTGTTTACAGTGCAAAAACGGCGGAATGGTATCCGGCGTTTGGCTGTTTAGTGCGCTCGAAAAAAGGCATACATATAATAATAAAAATAAATAACGCATAGTCGTTTCCGGTGCTTTAAACCAAAAGTACAGGCTCCCCGCCGCATTGACTGATGGAAAGTGCCGTTATGCCTTGAACTTGGCAAAAAAAGGCTGGGTTTCACCGCGAAGTACGCGAAGGGCGCTAAGCTACTTCATGACAAAAACTTCGCGCACTTCGCGTACTTCGCGGTGAGTCCTTTTAATGGGAAATAGAATATCTTTGTCTACATGTTTTCCCTCTTACACAAAACCATAGAACAGTTCATTCACCTTGACCCGCAGGAAAAAGCGTTGTTTGAAAACGCTTTTTCCTTCCGGGAGGTGCCTAAAAAATTCACCCTCGTGAAATACGGTCAAATCACCCGCGAACTGTATTTTATCAATAAAGGCTTGCTCCGACTCTATTACGACAAAAACGGAGAAGAAATTACCGGTTATATTTTCCGGGAAGGACTGTTTGCCAGCAGTTACGACAGCTTTTTACGGCAGTCGCCCAGCATACAGTACCTCGAAACCCTGGAGAACTGCGAACTCCTGGTCATACGTCTGGAGCAACTGGAAGAACTATACCGCACCGTACCCAAAATCAATATCCTGACCCGCAAAATTGCGGAACAGCGCTTCATCAACAGCCAGATGATTCTTTCCTCCTTTCTGCTCGATACCCCCGAAGAGCGTTACCAGAAATTTGTGGAACAGCACAGCGACCTCCTCCTGCGCGTACCGCACCACATCATTGCTTCCTACCTGGGCATCACCCCCGTCTCCATGAGCCGTATCCGTAAACGCCAATTACAAGGCGCTAAGTTGCCGGAAAGACACAAAGCGTAACGCGAAGGCACGAAGACACAAAGACGCAAAGTGGTATTGACTGGCGTCAATGCTGAGTATGTTAGGCAGAAGACCTAAAGGGAGTCTTCATTTCTTAGTGCCTTTCGCCTCCATCATTGTATCTTTTCTTTACAATTGTTAATGGGGCTGTAGTCAGACCAACTTTACCTTTGTGCCATCATCAGAGAGTACTACCGGTAGTTATTTTCAATCTTTTCATTTTTTGTTTAACTGGCTGACTGTGAACGTCTTGTTCCGATGTTTGCCCAAACCCTCGTTATTCGTTACCATGAATAAGGCCACTTTCTTTGTTCTTTCTTTAATGCTGATTTTGGTTCAGATATCTTTTGCTCAATCCAGCAAAAACACACTCAAGCCCGGTCGTTTTGAACTTGAACTTGATCCCATTGCGTATATGCTCAAGGGTTATTCCGTTCATGGCATCTACCGGATCAACAGGATGCGTTTTGATCTTGGAGTTTTTGGAATTGAGCAGCCTGGCGCCTATACAGGTAATAAGGATTTTACCACGTATACCCAAGGGGTAGGTGGTAAAATCAACTACTTGCTCAATGCCAAACAAACCTGGTTTGCCGGCATTGGTGGCGGTTATGCTGATAGTCGTATTACCCTAAAAGAAACCAACGCCACCCAACACCTTTATAATTGGAGTCTGGGTGTGTTAGCTGGCTACCGTTTTTACCTGCTTCGAAACACAAGTATGAATGGTCTGTACCTTACACCATGGGCCAGTATTGATTATAATATGCCAGTAAATAGCGTACATTTCGAAGGTAAAACGTACTCGTTAAAATACTGGTCGGTTTTTCCAACCATCCACATCGGTTATCGTTTTTAAACTGACGGCTCTTTGGGGTAGTGCAAATGGCCAAAACAAGCCATTTTGCACCACCTCCGGGATATCTTTTTTGCTATGAAAATCAATAGCTTAACACTTTTTACGCCATTCCTTCAGGAAACACTCCGCTTTTACCACGAACTGCTGGGTTTCAACCTCGTGGAGCAAACAAACCATAGTTTTGGGTTGAAGGTCGGGCAATCTCTTCTCCGTTTTGAGGCAATTGAAACCGGCCGTCCTCACTATCATTTTGCGTTCAGTATTCCAAAAAATAATGTCCGGGAGGCTGGCCTTTGGCTGGAACAACGTACCCCGCTGATTCCGAATGAAGCCGCTTCAACATTGATACATTTCGCCAATTGGAAGGCACATGCCATGTACTTTTACGATCCTCAGGGTAATATAGTTGAATTCATTGCCCGTGAAGATTTGGATGCAACATCTGATGCGCCTTTCTCTGCAACTTCCGTATTAGGCTTGAACGAAATAGGAATTGTGGTGGATGCGCCGCTGGAATGGGCCAGATATTTCATGACACAAGCCCCCGTCCCCTTTTTCTCCAGAGGCCCGGTTACAGATACTTTCACAGCCCTCGGCGATGATGAAGGGTTGTTGATCATATCTCACCCGGGGCGCAACTGGTTCCCAACTCAAATAGCTGCTGAAAAACATCCGTTGCGGGCAGAGTTGATCACCGGCAACCAACATTTTTCGTTAAATTTTGAACGGTGAAGGCCTCCTGAAACGTTTCAATATTTTAACTCCCAACCTGCTCTGTATGTACCTGCCACCTTATCCGGATTATCCCACGCTGTATGGCGTTCGGGTTCAGTTGCGACCGGTTACAACCGTTGATGCTGATGCCTTGCTGGATATTTCCTTTTACGATGGCAAAAAAGCCGAAACCATTGCTGAAGCCGCCGATATGCTCGGTAAAATTCACCAGGACTACCTGCTCGGCGAAAGCATCCATTGGGGTATAACAGACCTGCAAACCGGCGAACTCACCGGCACCTGCGGCTATTACCGCGGCGGATTCGGGCAGGGCGCCGGAGAACTCGGCTGTATCCTGCTTCCGCAACATCGCGGCAAAGGATATATGTCGGAAGCCATTGCGCTGGCTGCGCATTTTGGCAGGGAACAAATGGGATTGCAACGCGTTTTTGCCGTCACCACTCCCGATAATACCCCCGCCATCCGCTTGCTGGAAAAACTGGGTTTCCAAAAAACCTCCGAATCTGCGGAAGGGTATGTGATTTATGATTGGGGATAAAAGGCGCAAAGTGTAACGCGAAGACGCGAAGGCACGAAGACACAAAGGCGCTATGGTTTGGCCTACGGCCTAACTTTCTCAGCATTGACGTCTGTCAATGCCACTTTGCGTCTTAGCGTCTTTGTGCCTTCGTGTCTTCGCGCCTTTGTGTTGCGCCTTCGTGCCTTCGCGTTACACTTTGTGCCTTATCCCCCGCTTTGCGCCTTCTTCACCAGTTTCCACCCACCCGCGCCTGAGCCCGCGCGCAGGTGCAACGCGTACACACCCGCAGGAAGTCCTTGCAGACCCGACAAAGTATTTTGTCCAACGTGCAAAGACATACGATTATGCCAAACCACTCTGCCTGAAATATCCAGAAGCAACACATCTGTTTCGCCCTCCAAAGCCTGATCAAGCGTAATCAGCAACTGATCCTCAAACGGATTGGGCGAAATGTGCGCCTGCAAACGCATTGCCGGCTCCTGAGCGCTCACCGAGTAACAGGTATTTTGGGTTAGGATTGGACTGAAATAATCAGCTATTTTTTGCAGCCGAAGCACCGGGTTGGCGGTGTAGTGGTAAGAACCATTGTCGCCATACCTAATGCAATCAAACAGCGCTATGGCCGGGTTAAAATCCGGACATTGATCAAAATCAGTGGTGTATTGCATTTGTGCACCGGCAAAAGCCACAGAAATGGCGCCACTTCCATAGGTATGCATATAATTGGTGTGCCAGGGAGTAAAACCCAGGTTGCAGTAATTGGAAAGCACAAAAAACGGTATCCCCAGACCAAATGGCACCACCCCGTCGCAGGTTTGATGGTAGAGGTACACCGCCGGCGTGTCTGGCCCCTGGAGCCAGTTGTTGGCAGCACCTTCATAGGGCACTCCGCCAAACAGGTTCACCACCCCAAGCACATTGGCATCGTAGCCGTTGAGGTTCAGGGTGCCGTCTACCGGACCCAAATCCGGTCGGTTCAGGGCCGGGCCGTTGGGTTGTATAATTTGGGTGATACAATTCAGAGAATAGCTGTTGGTGAGGTTGGCGGCCGGAGTAGGGGCAGGCGCCAGGGCGCCACAGGAAACCGGTTTTTCTTCCGCCCGATCCAGAAAACCCACCGCCATGGATACAAAACCTCCGGCGCTTTCGCCGCCCACAAGCACCCTTTCCGTGCAGGTGGAGTCAAAAGCTGCCCGGGCTTTCAACCAGCGTATGGCCCCTTTCACATCCTGTTGCCCCCGGTACAAAGCGCGAATCAGCTCCGAAGAATCGGCGGCATACAGTGTGGCGCCAGCCTGCGCATCCGTGAGCGGATTGGCAATGGGGCCAGCACTTTTATGCCAGCCCAGTCGGTAATTCACCGCGGCCACCACATAGCCGCGCTGCGCCATTTCAGCTGCCATGCCGGCATAGCCATCCTTGCAACCGCCCAGCCACGATCCACCATGCACCAGCACCAGCAAAGGCCGCGACGTATTGTTGTCGCCCACAGGTTTGTACAAGTCCAGCAGCAGGGTGGTGGAAATGCCGGCATAATTGGGCATGGTTCCGTACACCAGGTCTTTTTCAACCCTGACACCGTATTGCTTGGTGGTATACGGGTTTTGAGCAACCATATACGCCGCGCTCAGCAGCCAGGTCAGTAACAGGAATTGTTTTTTCATAGGATCGTATTGGTTTGTTTCTGGTTTCAGACGTGGGTGGGGGTGGATGGTTACTTATTCACCGCGAAGTTTAGTTCACCGCGAAGTACGCAAAGATCGCGAAGTTTTCACCGCTAAGTACGCAAAGGGCGCTAAGGGGTGGGCAGCTGGGCTGCCGGGTCTTTGTACCGTTCCAAGCCTGGCAGCGCAGCTACCCACCCCTT
>DATGWL010000227.1:0-12942 GCA_035299505.1 Saprospiraceae bacterium
TTTGCCTCCGGTTTTTCCCACTGTAGGGAAGATTGAACAAGTGTTACCCGCAACATGAATGATAATGTGATTGTTTTTATGTCGTCAACGGATCAGGGTTACATCGCCTTTCTGTGGCTCAATGTACCCATCTACATACTCTGCTTCCAGGGTCCAAATGTACACACCCGGATCACAAGGCTGCCCTCTAAATGTTCCATCCCAGCCTTTAGTAGTATCGTTCACCGGAAAATTCCGGTCTTCATAGATCAACTCGCCCCAACGGTCATAAATCCTGAACAACAGAATTTTACTCACCTGCCGGCCTTTGCCATGTACTACGAGCAGATCGTTCTCGTTGTCGCCATTGGGTGAAAAGCCTGTTGGCACATAAACTCCTTTGGGTTTAACCACGTTAACGCGGATCACATCGGTTCCCATGCAGCCATTGTCGTCGGTTACTTTTACCTGATAATCATTGGAAAACGGCGGTTTAATCTGCACCGTTTCGCAATCAGGCTGATCTACGCAGGTGATGGTATCCAGCAGGTAGGAGGACCAAACCAAGCGGGCAAAACCAACAGTATTATTCACCGTGGCATTCAGCAGCAAGGCATCTCCCAGAATGATGGTGGTATCCGGCCCTAAATCAACCTGAACCGCCGGCGGTTGGTTCAAGGTAACCACGGTATCCGCCAAACATCCTTTGCCATCCGTTACTTCAATGTGGTAGTTTCCGGCTCCCAACGCTATCATTACGTTGTTCGAAGATGGCGCCCCATCGTTCAACACATACCTGAGCGGTGGATTTCCGTTACTTACCGTCAGGTTAATCTGACCGTCTTTGGAGCCAAAACACAGAGGATTTTTCAGAATTAGTTGCATCTGCATGGCCAACGGAGCATTCACCACGGCCGTGCCATTTATTTTACATCCTCTGAAATCAGTTACCTCCAATGGATAAGCGCCGGCAGGCAACATACTCAATGAAGCAGCTGTTGAGCCATTGGCCCACAGGTATGTATAAAGAGGCGAACCACCACCCACAATGGCCGACACTTCAGCATTGCTGTCTCCGGCACAAACCAGGTTTTTTACATCGAATTGAAGCGTAAGCGGCGAAGGTTCGGTTAACGAAACTGAGGCAGTGGCTGTACAACCATTACTGTCTTCCACTGTAACCACATAATTACCGGCGCCCAAACTATCAATCAGCGCGGTGGTTTCCTGATTACTCCAGCTGTAGCTTACTGCACCAACTGCATTTTGAACTGATTGTACCCGGGCTTCCCCATCTGTTAACCCAAAACAGGTAATGTCCCGTTTTGTTGTTTGCAGGGTAACAGGTTGCGGACCTATCACATCGAAACTGATTGCTCCGGTACAACCTTGTAAGTCGGTAACCGTCAAACCATAATTTCCACTGGAAAAACCATATACCAATGTAGCATCCGGCGCACCTGGCAAGCTCCATTGGTACTGGTATTGTGTGGTATCGCCCATACCCAAACCACCTTCAAGTAAAACTATCCCAACAATTCCGTTGGCATATCCGGCACAGGTTGGCGGCCCGTATGCCACTTTAATTTCAATGCTGTCAAGCTGTTGAATAACAACTGTTTGTACACCCGTACAACCTTTACTATCAGTTGCTGTAACCGAATAAATGCCAGGCGATAAATTAGAGGCGCCACCGCCAGTTTGTCCATTGCTCCAGGAAAACTGGAATGGGGGCCCATTGCTTCCACTGGCTGAAACAGCCGCCTCGCCATCAGCTTCGCCAAAGCAGGCCCAACGGCTTTGACTGGCATTCACCGTTACCTGGGTGGCGGGCTGACCAACTGTCACTGATGCAGTAGCAGTACACTGGTTGGCATCGGTGGTGGTCACAGTATAGGTTCCGGCACTCAAACCGGAAACAGTATTACCCGAACCTAATGGGCCCCATTGGAAAATATAGCCACCTACCCCTCCGGCGCCTGTTGCTGTAGCTGTTCCATCATCCTCATTGATACAGGAAGCCGGGGTAGAAACCAGGGTGGTAGTCAGCAAGGGTGGCTCGGTAACTGTAGCTGAAGCCTGAACATTGCAACCATTGGCGTCGGTAATCGTAACCGTATACGTTCCCTGCAACAGGTTTTGTGCAACCTGCGTTACCTGGGCCAAGGGATCACTCCAGAGGTAGGTAATAGGCAATGTACCACCTGTAGCCTGCACATTTACGGAGCCGTCAGAAAGTCCGAAACAACGCACTGGTTGCGGTGTAATACTCTGAACGACAATGGTTTGCGGACAATCCAAACTGGAATTAAAGGTTCTCACACAACCACCGTTATCAGTCACTGTCACAATATAAGGTCCGCAGGCCAGATTTTGTATGTTTTGTGTGGTAGCACCATTGTTCCAGGAAAACTGGTAACCGGGTATACCTCCGGAAATATTTGTAGTAATCTGACCATCAGAAAACCCTGAACAAGATGGATCAGTTTCCGTAAACGTTACCACAATAGGCGCCGGGGCCTGTATTTGGGTTGTTCCGGTTTGGGTGCAACCATTTTGGTCTGATGCTGTCACAAAGTAAGTGCCCGGACACAATCCAGTAGCGTTTACTGTGCCAGCCGGAATACCATTGGACCAGGAAAACTGGAAATTGCCAACTCCGCCAGTTGCCGCTACCGTGGCCTGTCCCATACAATCGCCAGCACAAATTTCGCCCGATACGCCGGAGAAAGAAACCTGAATAGCCGGAGGTGAGGTAATTGTAGTGGTTTCAACATCCGTACAGCCATTCCAATCCGTTACCGTTACCTGGTATGTTCCGGCGCCCAGTTGGAGTGCTTGCTGGGTTTGTTGTGCAGCAGGATCATTCCATGAATAAGCATATGGCGTAGTACCTCCCGAGGCGATAACGGTAGCTGCCCCATTCAGGGAGGCAAAACAGCTTGCCGGTATACTTTGCACCATATTAATCAGGAAAATAGCAGGCTCAAACACCTGAACAAAAGTGGTGGCTGAACAATTTGCTGCATCTGTTACGGTGACAAAATGGAATCCGGCATCCAGCATAGTAGCAGCTGCAGTAGTCTGCATGTTATCCCAAAGATAGGTATACGGACCAGATCCTCCACTTACGGTGATGGTTGCGCCGCCATCACTTAATCCACTGCAGGAAACAGAATCCTGTGTGCCGGCAAAAACAAATGGCACAGGCTCTGTAAGGGTTTCCGAAGCGGTGACGGTACATCCATTAGCATCTGTGGCGGTAACATTGTAGCATCCCGCAAACAAATTCTGTTGGTTTGCACCACCAAGCGTGGGTCCTCCAAGGCAATTTTGCCAGGTGTAGGCAATATTACCTGTGCCACCAGAGGCTGTTGCATCTACTTCGCCGGTATTATCACCATTGCACAATACATTGGTGCCGGTAGTGCTTATCTGCAGGGGTGGTGGTCCGCCAATGGAAAAAGTAATGGTGTCTCTACAGCCCAAATCATCTAAAACCACTACAGTATGCGGCCCTTCAGCCAAAATATTGATCAAATCTCCATTGGGGAAAGGCATGGAAATAGTGTCCAGGAAAATGGCAATCGGGAAAGTAGCGTTGGAAATGGATAAAATTGCAGAACCATTTGTATCGCCGGAACAAAGAACATCAGTGGTTGAAAACACATTGACAAACAAAGTACAGTTCGGAAACACACTGCTATTGGTTTCAATGGCTGGCGTACACAAACTTGGACTGATGCACCGGACAGACACCTGAACAGTTTGACCAATACTTACACCGTTTACAATATGTGATAGTTGGCCGTTGTTAGGTGATTGCCAGGGTCCGCCATCCACGCTTACTTCATAACCCAATGCGCCCGGAACGGCATTCCATTGCCAGGTCATGGTACCTGGCCCCAGATCAAACACGATCAAACCGGTGGGCGCAGGGAAGAAATTTCGTACGTTTATTGTAGCGGTATCCACATGAACGCAATTGTAACTATCCGTTGTGGTGAGAACATATATAGTGGTATCTGTTGGACTGGCTACCGGATTTGGACAGTTGGCACAACTGAGACTTGCGCCATTAGTCCAACTGTAATTCACGTTGTTTTGGGTATTGAAGCCAATACTCCACCATTTCACTTTACCAAATTGTGCCGGGGCAAAGCCATCGGAAACCACCAGACTCCAGTCGCCGTTCACCGGAGCGCCATTCAAAACGTTCCAGGTCCCTTCAGGAATATAAGTACCATTGAAAGGAGCAGCCTGACCCACTATGGGCAGTGTAGCTGTGGGAGAAAAACAGGTCACTTTATAGTTGTCGCCTGCGCCACCGTTTCCGGTAGAAAGCATAAGTTGTTGGCCGCCGGGTGCACGCAGGAAAATATTCAGGTCTGAGCAAAAATCCGTTTCAATGTCCATACAAACCGAGGTAATCTGCTGAATCGGATTGGTGATAAAGTTGTAGCCCAAACTACTGACATTAACAGGCGACAAATAGGGATTGGCATGTGGATGATTGGCGTTGCCCAATCTGTAATCAGGGTAAGATTCAAACCTGACTTCCTGTGTATTAGGCGTCAAAGAAGTGGCATTGAACGGTACTGTTTCGCCAGCACAGATATCTACATCCGGCAAGTCCGGAAAGCTTGTGTTGCACGAATAACAGTTCGGGTGTGTAGGTGGCAATACGGGCACATTGAGTAAGGTATCCCAGCTGCATCCAAAATCATCTGTCACCGAAAAAACATACCCTGCTGTGCCGGCATTCTGCGGAGAGGCCGCAATACTGTCGCCGGTGGAAAAGTAAATGGAAGGATGGTTATTCCATCCCCAATCCACGAATTGCGGCGTAAAAGATTCAACGTTTGGATAAAGATTTTCCTGGAACTGAATAGCCCAGTTGAAGATAAATCCATTATCCGCTGCCCATAAATCTGTAACCCCTATCGTCCATTCTCCGTTCAACGGACAGCCAATAAGGTCACTAATGGGATCATAAGTGCTGTAATTATCAGGTGGTAGCGTACCGGTACCACCTAGCACTGTATTGGCGTATTCAATCCATGTTGGGTTGGTAGCAGTTGGAGTCCAGCAATAATCATAGCCCAATCCTGGAATGGGGTTAAAGTTGTCGTTATCGTTGGGTTCCCCCAGGTAGACCTGTCCGCCAATATTTCCCGGGTGATCGTGGAGTATAATACTTTGACCGCTCGGACAAGTCAGGGTTATTTCAATATCGCGCATCCAGGAGTGTTCAATCGTGACACAGATATGATCCAGATCGTTTTCGCTCACCAGAATTTGCCCGGGGGAAAACTCCGTCAAAAAAATGCTTGTTTCGTACAACTCGCCGGTACCATCCGGCAGGGCAAGCGAATCTGAGCGACTCGATTCCACATCAAAGGAAGATGTGACCGGAAAAACCGAAACTGTGTGCCCCTGCAAAAGGGTGTCAATTGTAGCGCCCAGTAATAAGGTATCCCCTGCGCAAATTTGCCCTACCGATGTTAAACCAAAATTTGGCCTTGGCGCCACCCGGATACGCTGGCTAATCAGGTTTGAATTTTTACATCCGAGGGTATCGGTTAGCGCAAGCTGAACAAAATATCCTCCGGGCTGGTCAAAACGGTGCGAAGTACTGGGGCCATAGGCTATGCCTCCATCCCCGAAATTCCATTCAAAAATGGTAGTAAAATCTGACTGATGGTAAGCAAAGTCATTCTGAGGATATACCCCCGCACCGGTGAAAAACACCCTTTCTCCAGGACAAATATCAATCCAGCCGGTATCTGCAGGTACCATGGCAGGAGTGGTTGATACCAAATCTGCCAGAATAGTTTGGCAGGCAATTACGCAGGAAATGGCCGCAGCCCACCCGGTTCCTGTACCACTGGCGTCAGATTGAAAAGTAACTGTTATACAACCAGTTGGGTTGGAGGCTGTGGCCTGAATAACAAAGGGTTGGCCGGGAGGGTAGTCTGCAGAACAGGACAACAGAGGTGAGGCTGCTGAAGGTCCGTCATAAAAACACAACACATCGCCCGCCCCTAAAGCCGCACCTGAAAAGCTCAATCTTATATGGGTGCCGTTACTGCCATCTGAACAAATGGTTGTAACCAGATTTTGATTGTTGCCATAATTGCCTGCCGGACCGCCCGAGTCATAAAAAGTACCGGAACAATCCGTGATTGGATTGCCGTTCATCAAGTAGTTTTGTGCGTTGAGCTTTGCAGACAATATGATAAAGAATACAAGCAGTCTCTTCATGATTATCGGTTTGTGATGGCAAAAGAAAGAAATGTTTGGGATATAGGGCAGCCAAGCCGACCGGTTTGCAAAATACCCGGCATTAGGAATGCGTTGTTGTATGATTCGGTTTGTGAAATATTAGCTGCCGGCGAAAAAAATCTTTATTATTGTATTTTGTACACTAAGATATTTTTTGCGATATTTGCGGCGGTGTTCAAACCAATTTGGTTCAGGCATGATCCTGATCAGAGGCATTTGAGATGCCGCATTTTTTTCACTCAAGTTAGAAACCTATAGTCATGGCAAAAAAACGCATCGCCATCAATGGCTTCGGCCGAATTGGTCGACTCACTTTCCGCAATTTGGTAAAAAATCCCAATGTTGAAGTAGTAGCCATTAATGACCTGACCGACAATCATACCCTTGCGCATCTGCTCAAGTTCGACACCATGCACGGTCGTTTTGATGGCACGGTTACCGCCGACGATAACAGCATCACCGTTAATGGCAATCGTATTGCCGGGTTGGCTGTAAAAAACCCGGCTGAATTACCCTGGAAAGACATGAATGTTGATGTGGTACTGGAATGCACTGGTATTTTCCTCGACAAGGAAAAAGCTGGCTTGCACATTCAGGCCGGCGCAAAACGTGTTATCCTTTCTGCTCCGCCAAAATCTGACGACGTGCCAACCTTTGTTATTGGCGCCAATTCAGACAATATCACCGATAATGATCTGATCATTTCGAATGCATCTTGCACTACCAACTGCCTGGTGCCAATGATCCTCACCCTGGATCGCGCTTTCGGTGTAGAACAATTGTTCATGAATACCATACACGCTTATACTGCCGACCAAAATCTGCAGGATGGTCCACACCGTGACCTGCGTCGTGCGCGCGCAGCTGCACAAAACATTGTTCCAACCAGCACCGGCGCCGCAAAAGCTGTTATCCTGGTTGCTCCACACCTGAAAGGTAAAATTGAAGCACACTCTCTCCGGGTACCTACAGCCACCGGTTCTATTACAGACTGTGTGTGCACCCTCAGAAAAGCAGCTACTGTAGACGAGATCAACGCTGTGTTCAAAGCAGCTGCCGAAGGCGCTCTGAAAGGCATTCTCGAGTACAATACCGAGGAAATCGTGTCCAGCGACATCATTGGAAATACGCATTCCGTTATTTTTGACGCACCGCTGACCCAGGCCAATGGCAACACCTGCCGCATTGTTGGCTGGTACGACAATGAGGCCGGATACTCTGCTCGCCTGGCACAACTGTGCGCAATGGTATAAAGCCACATGTGCCATATTGAAAAAATGTGGTTAACGGGGAGTTCCTCGTTAACCACGTTTTTTTGTACCAAACGCCGGTTCAGGCTGTTGGAGCAATTATTTGCAATGGAATTTTAAACACGCTCATATTTGCCAATTAACAGCACAATCACCACTTTTGCCTTCTCTTTCAACCATCAATCTCTCCTGCAGCGATATCATGAAAATCAATTTTAAAGACAAAAAAGCATTGATTCGGGTGGACTTTAATGTACCACTGGATAAAGCCTATAACATTACTGACGATACGCGGATTCGTGAGGCCGTGCCTACCATTCGGCACATCCTGGATCAGGGCGGTAGCGCCATTTTGATGTCGCACCTGGGCCGGCCACTTGAAAAACTTAATGCCGATGGTTCCATCAACAAAGAAAAATTCACGCTAAAACATCTGGTTAAACACCTGCGTAAAAAGCTTAAGACCAAAATTCATTTTGCCGACGATTGTATCGGCAAGCAAGCTGCCCGTAAAGCGGCTGCATTAAAACCCGGCGAGGTATTGCTTCTGGAAAACACCCGCTTTTATGCGGAAGAAGAAAAAGGTGATCAGGCATTTGCACAAAAACTGGCTTCACTTGGCGATATTTACGTAAACGATGCTTTTGGCACAGCCCACCGGGCACATGCCAGCACTACCATTGTAGCACAGTTTTTCGACAAGCAGCATAAAACCTTCGGTTACCTCATGGAACGGGAAATTGAAAATGCCACCCGGGCCATGAATAACCCTTCCAAACCAGTTACCTGTGTAACCGGTGGTTCCAAGGTAAGCGACAAGATTTTGTTGCTGGAAAAATTCCTGGATTATGCCGATAACATCCTGATCGGCGGTGCTATGGCTTATACTTTCTTCCTGGCGAAAAAAGGCGCTGTTGGCAATTCACTGGTTGAAGCCGATAAGCTTAAAATTGCTAAAGAGTTCCTGAAAAAAGCCAAAGCGGCTGGTGTGAAGGTTCTCCTGCCCAAAGATTCCGTTTGTGGCGACAAGTTTGCTGCCGATGCGGCAGTACAGGTTTGCCCAAGTAATCAGATACCAGACGGCTGGATGGGACTAGATATTGGCCCGGCTGCTGCACGCTCCTTTGCATCCGTTATTCGCAAAAGCCAAACCATTATCTGGAATGGACCAATGGGCGTTTTTGAAATGCCTTCTTTTGCCAATGGCACCAAGGTTGTAGCTAAAGCGTGTGCTGCTGCCACTAAGAAAGGTGCTTTCACCATGGTTGGTGGCGGCGACTCTGTTGCGGCTGTCAATCAATTAAAGCTGGCCAAAAAGGTAAGCTTTGTCAGCACCGGCGGCGGCGCCATGCTCGAATTCCTCGAAGGCAAGGAATTGCCTGGAATCAAAGCTATCCAGGTATAGGAGGCACTTTTTATTTGCCGCAGAGGCGCTGAGACGGTAAGGGGATAAACAAAAATCCCTCTGCGTCTCAGCGCCTCTGCGGCAAATAAAAAACACCTCCTAAAAACTAATCAAGCTTGAAATATTCAAAGGAAGCGCGTTCCGGCAGGGTTGCAGCGCCCTCATCGCCTTCTGCAGCCACATACCATTGCTTGATTTTCGGCGTTTCCACCGATGCCGTATAAATACCATCTCCGGCTGCTATGTCTCCATTGGTGCCATCATCTACCATAGGCACCTTCTTGAACGCATACTGTTGTTTGGTGCGATAATACAACCAACCGCCCCTGGTAGCGCTGGTAAGTTTGGCTGTTACCCTTACTTTTAGTCCTTCTTTGGATGCAGAAGCGTCTGCGATCACCGGCTGGGGTTTGTTCATCAATGGATGTTTCGCCAAAAACTCTGCCCGCTTAGTCATCAGGGTACGCAAGCCAATGACATTGTCTGGACCACTCTTCATAGACTTATCGAAAGAGTTTTGAAAGTCCGTGTAGCTGTACAACTTGAGACTGTCCTGTTTCACCCAGGGGTCGATTTCTTTTGACAGGACCTGGGCGCGCGTCATCAACTGACCTGTAGCCAAATTTTCCTTCACGATGGTTCTCAGGTGTGCCAGATACAACTTGCGGTACAACGGATTTTTCAACAGCTTGGAAATCAACGGTCTGCGCAGGTTTTCAAATTCTGCCAGCGGAGAATACTGAATCAGCTGATCATCGGTCATTTCCTGAAAACTGAAGTCGCGGCGCCATCCGCCAAACGACATGTTCAAATCCCAGATAATGGGGTGAGCCACATTCATGGAATCGAACCACAGGTAATAATTATGCGAAAGTGAACCGTTGTAGCTGTCCAGATTGACAATGGCATTATTTAAAGCCAGCATCCAGAGCGTTTGATCCACATCAAGTACTGTTTCAATCTGATCGGGGGTTTTATTCAATACCTTAATCAGGTTGATCAGCAATTTCCAGGCTGATGGATTATCTACCTCATAAAAGGCATCGTAGCATCCCGCATTGTCGTTCAGGTAGGTAAGCGAGGCATTTTCGCCCTTAGGGCAGCCGGTCTGGCTTCTTACTTTTTTCCAGTTGTCAGGGTCGCATTTCACTATATGACCACCCTCAACGCCAAAGTGTTTTTTGATAAATGCATTGTCTACAGACTCCGAATTGACATACAATCCCCAGTATTTCCCATTCAGGTATACCTTGGAAAAATTGCACTGAGGCGCCGGCATGTATTTCCGGATTACTTCATAGGAAAGCGGATCACGCAGAAAACTGGGGTCCAGGAACGAGTTGGACAATTTGATGGTATTTTGTCCATTTTTCAACACCTGACCTTTTTTCTTGAAATCCAGTTTGATGTTCATGGGCAGTTTTTTCAGCGTTTCATTCCGGGTCCGGAAATAAGAGCTGTTGCCTTTGTATCGAACACCAACACTGTCGAAGCGCTGTCCGTTGACCCAGGCTGTGGCCACTAATCTTGCCTCAGGGTTGGCCTGCTTCAAAGAATCGAGCATTACATCCCAGTTTTTCTGCGAGAACTCAACTCGAACCTCCTGAATGCCATTTCCGTAGAAATCCTGGCCATTCAGGGCAAAACTGGTAAAACAAATGAAGGCGAATAGGAGGGTGTGTCTCATAGTGGGAGGAACGTTATGGATCTGGTTTTCTGATGGGGCGCAGTCTTAATGAAATGAAAATGCTGATCCGTGAAAACAGGTTACGGATCAGCATTTTGGAAAAGATCAGTTATTTATTCAGTTCACTGAGTTTGATCTTGAAGGGCTGCTTGGGATAATTTGCCGGCAGGAAATCAGCGGCGCCTACGTTTTCCGCAAGCAGGTAGTAATCCAGCACGGCATCCTGAGATTTAGCCTCAATTTGAACGCCAAACGCTTTTACACCCGCAGCCAAACCTGGCGTGTTGTCTTCAGACATGATCATTACACTGTATGGATCCTGATCTGAAAAACGGTAGTAGATGTACATGCGAAGCGGATATTTGTCGGCACGGGCGGTAACGTGGAAAGCGTTGATTTTCTGATTCTCAAACTTGGCGCGGCCTTTAACCATTACCTCCGAAATAGCCGGCGGCAGTTTGGTCAGTTCAGGGTGCGTTTTGAGATAGCGGGAACGCTTGCTCATCAACTCAGTAAGTCCAGGAATTTTACTCTTTTTACCTACGGTTTCATTCAGGCTGCGTTGAAAGTCATCGTAGCTGTAAGTTTTGTACTTGTCGTCATTAAACGGTACCACGATCATGCCCTGAAGTTCTTTCGCACGTTTCTCATAAGCGCCATTCAGGAAGTTATCTTCATTGATCTGACGAATATGCGACAGGTAGATTTTGCGGTTGAGCGGATCTTTCAGCAGTTGGCTGGCAAGCGGCTTGTATGGATTGTCAGCATGAAGCAGTGGATCCAGGTTTTGCAGTTGGCGCAAGTTAAGATCGCTGCCGGAGCCGGTGTTTTTGTAGCTGCCGAATGCCAGGTTCAGGTCCCAGTGAACTGGCTGGAAGCGATTGTTGGCATCACGGTACAGGTAGTAGTTCACACTGTAATTGCCGGAATAACTGTTCAGGTTAACCATAACATTATTCAGAGCAAGCATCCACAGAGCACGGTCTACATCGAGTACCTGGCCAACATTTCCTGGTTCGTTAGCCAGTTTGCGGGTAAGCTCCTGAAGTTCTGTCCAGCCACCACCTTTGGAATCCAGTTCAAAATTGCCTTTGTAGCAGTCCAGGTTATCTTCATATTCCAGCGAACCAAAGATGTTTTGTTTGCAACTGGGTGGCAGGTTTTCCGGCTTATTGTCTACACCAGCTTTGAAAGCAGCGCCTTTTGATCCGCCGTAATTAGCCTCAAAGAAGCCTTTGTCTACACTTTCTACGTTAACAAACACACCAATATATTCTTCATTGATGTACAGTTTCGTAAATGCTGCCTGGGAGGCTGGCATGTATTTGGAAGCAATTTCATGAAACAACATTTCGCGCACCATGCTTGGGTCGCGAACTGCGGCGGAGAGTTTCAGAGAAACAGCGCCCTGATGGTTTTGTGCAGGATTATCAGCATTTAGTTTAATGCTCATTGGATTGCGCTTCAAACCTTTCGCATAGGATTTGTCGCCGCGAAAACGCACTTTGGCGCCTTCATAGCGGGAACCATCAACAACCACCGTGGCAGGAAGACCGTCTGCGTTATAAATACGCATGGAGTCCAGTACATTAACCCAATCGGAGGTTGGCAGGGTGAGTCGTACTTCGCCTACCGTTTTTTTGTCGAAGAGCGGTCGAGAACCAGGTTTACTCGCAGATTGTTGCGCCATAGCGAGCATTGGAAGCAGCGCAAGCAGGACGAGGAAGTATTTTTTCATGTTCGGGCTTTGAAACAATTAGTAACAGATGAGAAAACAGGGGCAATGATACGCACATTGCTCGAAAGTGGTCCAAACGAAACCTTACAGAAATATTACAGAAACCATCTTTCTTTGAAATAAAGCGTATTTTGGCTTTTTGATCCATGTAAATACCACAGAATTTAGGCAAGCCAACTACCTTTGCACCCGCCGGATTATCTGGATCAGGGTAATAGTTCCATCAAACAAGGCCGGCCCAAACCATTTTTTCCAAGACAATATGAATTTTGATCTGATTGTAATTGGTAGCGGCCCGGGCGGGTATGTAGCTGCCATCCGCGCTTCCCAACTGGGCATGAACGTTGCTGTCATTGAACGTGAAAGCCTGGGCGGAATTTGTCTGAACTGGGGCTGTATCCCAACCAAAGCGTTGCTCAAAAGCGCCCAGGTATTTGACTACCTGAACCACGCAGAAGAATACGGCATTAAAGTAGGCAAACCTCTGGCCGATTTCGATGCCATTGTCAAACGCAGTCGTGGCGTTGCGGAAGGCATGAGCAAGGGCGTGCAATTTCTGATGAAGAAGAATAAGATCAATGTGATCATGGGCAACGCC
>DATGWL010000228.1:0-10256 GCA_035299505.1 Saprospiraceae bacterium
AATTGAAACCCCTCTGCGACTCCGCGCCTCAGCGGTAAATCCTCACCCCTCCTCAAACTTTCTCCCACCAACTTTCAAACATTTTTCATATTTGCGCAAACAATGAAAAATGTCCGCGCCATCTTCAGGCTGGTGTATTTCGCCTTGTACACCAGTATCAAAATCAGCCAGATTGTGCTGGCCAGCCTGATTGGCGGGGTGAATATGCGGCGTTCCATGCGTATTCGGCGCAGCTGGGCCCGACATCTACTGCCCGCCATCGGCGTTCGGATCAAAAGCAGCGGCACCCCTCCAGACTTCCCCTGCATCCTCATGGGCAACCACCGCTCGTACCTGGATCCCATCATCATCCTGCACGACACGTATGCCTATCCGGTGTCTAAAGCCGAGGTCTCTAACTGGCCTATCGTGGGGTATGGCGCCAAGGTGTCGGGAGTGCTTTTTCTGCAACGGGAAAGCAGCGCGAGTCGGAAATACACCCTGGGCGCCATTGCACAGAAATTGAAAGAGAGTTTCCCGGTTATTTTATTCCCGGAGGGCACCACGCATTCCGAGGATTTAACTATTGCTTTCAAGCCCGGAGGTTTCAAACTCGCAGCAGCCAATCGTATCCCTATTGTTCCGGTTGCCATTGCATATGCCTCCAAAGCTGATCACTGGATTGGCAACGATACCTTTTTGCCACATTTCATCCGCAGATTTGGCGAGCGACACATGCATGTGCAGATTCATTACGGTGAAGCCATTTGGAGCGACGATCCGGAAGTGTTGCTGGAAGAGACCCAGGCCTGGATTAATGCAGAGCTTCGGGAGATGCGGTAGACGGTTGACGGTGGACGGTTGACGGTTGACGGTTGACGGTGGACGGTAGACGGTGGACGGTAGACGGTGGACGGTAGACGGTTAAAAATCAATTATATGACAGAATACTTGTCTTAAGTATTTGAAATAAGGGTGGGATCCTCCTACCTTTGCGTCCCATTTTTGATCTGCATGATCTGGCTCCATAGTTCAACGGATAGAATGGAAGTTTCCGGAACTTCAGATAGTGGTTCGATTCCACTTGGAGCTACCTGCTTAATTGCCCTCTTCAGTAAGTGCTGATGAGGGCTTTTTTACTACAAGGTTATGAAAACCAACATTATTCTCGGCATTATCGTCATCGCAGTGGGCATTCTCACCTGCAAAAACCTGCAAAAATCCAAAGACAACACAGCAGCCACTCCTGAAGCGACTCAATCCACGTCGCAAGGAGAATATAATTTCAAGGCCTCCCACGTCATTGAAGGCGAACGCGCTGATACCGTTCAGGGCACCTATCAGGTAAAACAAGCGCCTAAAATGGTGCAAGTACCCGTAGACGTACTCCCGGCGCCTACGGCCAGTAAAAAAGCATACCTCAGCACCGGCTGGTGGCACCTGAATATGGCTTATCAGCCCAGCGATACCACCATTCACCACAATTATCAGTCAAAATGGCTGCGCTTCCGGGAAGACCAAACCTTCGATATCCTGCAAAAAGGCAAAGTGGTGGATACAGGTCGCTGGAATTTTGACTCCGACCACAACGAAATCCTGCTTTCCTGCAAAGATCCCTACATCAACAACTCCTGGGCTGTGCAGGAAAAAGGGTTTGTGATGATCTGGAAAGGAAATACTTCCATTAATGTTACCGGGATTCAGGTAAGGGTGGTAGGTTCGCGGACGGAACCCAAATGGTAATCCAAACGCATCCATGCAGCCACAAAACATTCAGGAGGTCTTATCCCGGCTGGAAAGCATCATTCAATGGGCTAAAGAAAAGGAATCGCCCATGGGCTATTTCGCAGCCCTTTATTACCGCATGACCCTTGCTGTGCGCGATGGTATCCTGAATGGCGAATTTGAGAATGGCTCTCGCATGGAGCAAATGGATGTCATTTTTGCACGCCGTTATTTCGACGCCTTCGATGCCTGGCAAGCAGGGCAGTCCCCTACCCTTTCCTGGAAATGCGCTTTTGAGGCTGCGCAAGACGATCGGATCACCGTGATGCAGCATCTTATACTGGGCATGAACGCTCACATCAACCTGGATTTGGGCATTGCCGCAGCTTCTGTGCGGCAAAGAGACGCCATTTTTGGTATGCGAAAGGATTTTATGCAAATCAATGCCATCATTGAGCGACTCACAAATCAAACTCAGGCCCAACTGGCAGGCATTTGGCTGCCCTTCGGTTGGCTCGATTACTTCTTCCGCTCTGAAGATGAAGGCTGGATAGGCTTCAGCATACGAGCGGCCCGCGGTGCAGCCTGGAAAAGCGCACAAGCCATCGCCTTTGCGCCCGACAAAGCCTCGGAACAGGCCATCATCAGCGTTCTGGATCAGCAGGTCTATGCGCTCGGTACAAGACTTACCCAACCGGGCTTTTGGCTGAAATGGCTGCTCAAATGGATGAGAAACTCTGAAGAAGGCAGCGTTAGCGCCAAAATTGAAATCCTGGAAAAGGGTTAATCAGTGCTGAATTATCAATTTTTGTGTAGCCATTTTCCCGTTTTGCACACATTGTACCAGATAAATGCCATTGGGCCAACCGTTGGTATCCAGCCACTGACTGTTGCCTGTTGGCGAATGTTGTTCCAGCCAGCGTTTGCCTGAAATATCCACCACCAGTAAATGGTCCACCTGTTGGGCGTTAAGCCAGGCAATGGTACATCCCTGACTTGCCAGGGATGGCTGTAGCGTAAAGGTCGGAGAGGTGATTAAATCGCGGGTTCTGGTGGTACAATTAAGGGTAAATTCCTCGGTTTTATCGCTATCCAGCCATACATCCCTTTCCTGAATGGCGTTGCCACAGGCCACCCTGACCCGGTATTTTCCTTTAAACCCTCGCACAGTGGCTGTACCCTGACTGGATGTACTTTTTTGCTCGTTGGTCCACCACTGGTGAAATACCTGATCAATAAATGCTTCGCCACTGGGCTTCAGCGACCAGTCCTGGTTAAAAATAGGGGAATTGCCCAGCCAATGCGCTCCATCCCAGAATCCCCACATCAAAAAACCTTGCATGCTGGGGTGCGCAAACGTAATGGTCAGAAAATCCCGCATGTACCTGGCCTGTGTTTCGGGCGGAACCAGGGAGTTGATATCGTATTCCGTAATCTTGGCTGGCAAGCCATAGGTATTCCAAAAATCGTCCATGATCTCCTTCACTTTCGGAATACCGGTAGGCGCCACACCTATATGTCCTTGAAAACCAATGCCTTCTACGGGAGCATCCGCTGCCAGTAGTTCATCTATCCTGGATTTCCACACCACAATACCATCGTTAGGGGCATCGCCTCTTTCAATGGCCACATAATCGTTCAGGTACATGGTGCTGTTTGGGGCAAGGGAATCGGCTTGCCGGAATATTTCCGCATAAATTTCCCTGCCGGTTGGATAACCCGGAGTGCCGGCCAAAGCGTTGGCAAAATCGTTGTTGTAGGTAATTTCATTTAACACATCCCAGTCTACCATCTCTGTGCCTACGCCCGGATACCCTAAAATGGCGTTCAGGTGGTTTCGGATACGGCTGCGGAGGTAGCCTGGGTTGTTTTGATTTAATTCCAGATCGGCCGGAGAATACTCCCAGCCTGGCCAAACCAGATTGTGTCCGCGGATGGTAATATCGTGATCTTTAAGCCATTGCACATCCAGGGCAATGTCGTCCCAGGAAGTGCCGCCCCAGTGTTCTTCCCAGGCGCGCCATTTCAGGTCGTTTTCAAAAACCACCTCGTTGAATCCGTGTCCGGCGCCGTCCAGGTTAAGCATTTTTTGTTCATAGACATCGTTTTGGCTGCTACCTAAATGGAACATGGAGGCCACCACAGCGGTGCCAAAGGCGTATTTATGGCGTTGCATTTCCACATATACCTGTGCATCCGGGAGTGGATTTCCGGCATTATCCTTCACCAAAACGGAAAGATTGGCCTTGCGCAATTGATCAATGCTGGCTGCCGCTTCTGCGCGCCAGGGTGCATCGGGTTCCATACCGACGTAGGCATCATTGTACAGCAAAATGGGCAGTTGCGACAATTGAACCTGATTTTGATAGTTCAGGCAAGCCGCTCCGCCCACTTCAATCACCTGAGTCAGATTTGCCAGGTGTACGCCCAGGTTCAGCTTGCCTGCCTGGTAAGCAGCTGAAGACGAGAACGAAGCGGCGTACATGCGCCATTCAGCACTGACCGAAACGGTGGCGAATACTTCTTTGGCGTAGGTTACATTGTTTTCTACAAACAGATTGACGCTTGCTGCCGGGCTATTGGTGCGGAGCCAAAGCACAAACAGGCATTTATCGCCTGCTGAAATGGCGGAGGTATTGGTGTAGGCATGGGCGGCATCCCAGGGGTTGTTGCCCTGGTTGATGGAATACAGTCTGGCCTGCGTGAATAGTTCTCCGGCAGGGTTGGTGTTGGATACCGTTGCGCCATAGGCAAAAGAAGCACTGAGGGTGGCTGTTTCGGTATTGGGTAAAACCCATTGTGCGTTGGCAGGCAAGGCAAAATCGGTCTGCAGCTTGGTGGACAATGCCTGGTGATAGGCATCCTGTGCGCGTACAAGCGTGACTGAGCAGAAAAGGATGATAGCAATAATTGGGCGCATATGGAATGGTTTGGTGCACCAAAGATGGATTTTTCCCGCAACCTATTCGAAAAAAACTTGTTTGGGCTGCAATAAACCACGGAGGATTTATTCACAAAAATCCTGAAATCAAGCGCTAACTTTGCGGGCCCTTTTTCTCCCAAATCAATTTTGACCTAACATACACCATGGCGGTTATACATTTTCAGTTTGAAGATTCCAGCATTCCACCCAAAACCATTGAAGGCGATTTCACAGACATGTCCATTCTGGAACTTACCGAGGAGCATGACGTGCACTTAAACCACAACTGTGGCGGTGTATGCGCTTGTTCTACCTGTCATGTGTACATTGAAAAAGGAGATCGGTTTTTAGAGGAAATTTCTGACAAAGAAGAAGATTTCATCGATCGCGCCATTAATCCGCGATTGGAAAGTCGCCTAGGCTGCCAGTGTATTATACTGGACGAAAAGGCAGAGATTACCGTAACCATCCCCGATCAACGCAGAATAATCGGACACGAACATTAACCATATTCCCACATTAACCACATTCCTCTTTATGGCATTTCAAGACTTTGACAATATGCCCATTAACTGGGCAGATCATGAAGATATCGCAATGGCCTTGTACGAGCGTTTCGGCGATGATTTTGATGAAAGCAGGATTTATCGGATTCGTTTTACCGATTTGTTGCAGTGGATCCTGGAAATCCCTCATTTTGAAGGCAAAAAAGAAGACTCCAGTGAAGGCCATCTCGAACAGATACAAGCCAAATGGGTTTACGAATGGAGAGCCAACAACAAGTAAATCAAGGTTTTACGCCAGAGAAAGCCTCCGGCGAAACACCGCTGCCTCCAGTGGGTATACCCTCTGTTACAGGTGGTATAGGGTTCGGCGAGGAGAACGAATCTACGGTGCAGTTTGAACTAGCCCGTGTGTTCGACAAAATGAAGGTGGTAAAAGCCTTTGTATTTGATGTTGATGGCGTTCTGACCGACAATGGCATTCAAATTACCGAAACAGGCGAATACCTGCGCACCATGAACGTTCGGGACGGGCAGGCTCTGAAATGGGCTGTTGCAGCCGGATATCAGATTGGAATTATTACTGGCGGCACCTCGGAAGGAGTAAAAAAGCGATTTACCCAACACCTGGGCGTGCAGGAATATTATTCCGGCATCAGCGACAAAGCCATTGCTTTTCAGGCATTCATGCAGCGAACCGGCATAAAACCTACAGAAATTTGTTACATGGGCGATGATTTGCCCGATCTGCCACCGCTTCGCAAATCAGCCCTGGCCGCTTGTCCGGCCGATGCTGTACCAGAAGTTATGGCCGTTTGTGATTACGTATCCCCCTACCCTGGCGGCGCCGGATGTGTGCGGGATCTGTTGGAAAAAGTGATGAAGCTGCAAGGAAAATGGCCTTCTTACTGATCCCCCTTCCCCCCCCTCAAACCCTTCAAACCCTTTAAACCCTTCAAACCCTTCACCATCTAACACCTAAACCCTCGGCGGCTAAACCCGCCGGTACAGTAATTACCTATGCATTTACTCGACGGAAAACTGCTTTCTGAGCAAATTAAGCTGGAACTGGCTGCTGAAGTGGAGCAGATCAAACTGCAGGGCGGTAAAATCCCGCATTTGGCTGCTATTATCGTGGGAGAAAACCCTGCCAGTCAGGTGTATGTAGCCTCCAAAATTAAATCCTGCGAACAGGTTGGCTTCAAAAGCACCCTGATTCGCTGTGAAGCAGACACCAGTCAGGAGGAGCTTTTGAAAATTGTAGAAGGCCTGAACCAGGACCCTGATGTAGACGGGTTCATTGTACAGCTGCCATTGCCCAAACACATTGATGAAGAAGCTGTTACGCTGGCTATTGCGCCGGAAAAAGACGTAGATGGCTTCCATCCGGTAAACTTTGGTCGTATGGCGCAAGGGCTGCCTTCTTTCCTGCCCGCCACGCCCATGGGTATTCTGGAAATGCTCAAGCGTTACAATATTGAAACTTCCGGCAAGCATTGTGTCGTGATTGGCCGAAGCAATATCGTGGGTACACCCATTAGCATCTTGCTCTCCAGGAAAGGATACCCGGGCGATTGCACCGTTACCCTTACTCACTCCCGTACCAAAGACCTGCCGGCAGAAGTGCGCAGGGCCGATATTGTGGTGGCGGCCATTGGTATTCCGGAATTTGTGAAAGGCGACTGGGTAAAAGAAGGCGCCGTAGTGATTGATGTAGGCATCAATCGTATTCCGGATGATAGTAAAAAATCAGGCACCAGAATTGCGGGAGATGTTGATTTTGAACAAGTTGCACCGAAAAGCAGCTTCATTACACCTGTGCCGGGCGGTGTTGGCCTGATGACCGTTACCTCTCTGCTGATGAACACACTAAAAGCCTCAAAAGGATAAATTTATGGTAAATAAAGTTTTCTGTTACCTGCTGCCCTTGTGTTGTTTCGTGGCCTGCACCCAGTCAGAGCCCGTCAAAGAACAGTCCGTCATGCCCTCAGGCAAGCCAATCGTCTGGGAATTCACAGAAAGCCTCGATCTGACAGAAGGGGCTATGACAATTGACTCTGCCGGAGCTATTGTTATGCAAGCGGGTGCAGAAACAGATTACTTTATTGAACCGGGCTTACCGCCTTATGAGAAAAACAACGCTCCGCTGTTGTTCAAAACCGTTGATAATACCAAACCCTTCACTTTTTCTGTAAAAACCACCCCGGTGCATGATGTAAAATACGACGCCGGGATGGTTTTTCTGTATGTAAGCGATAAAGAATGGCTGAAATTTGCCTTTGAGGCCGATGAACGCCTGAAACACCGTTTGGTGACGGTAAAAACGAAAGACTTTTCAGACGATAACAACCACGACGCTATAGAAGCTTCATCTGTTTACCTGAAAGTTTCTTCCGACACCAAGGTAGTTGGGTTTTACTACTCAACAGACAATGTGGAATGGCAACTGGTGCGTGTATTCAAAAACGAATACCCCAAAACCCTGAAACTGGGCATTGGAACACAATCGCCAGCCGGCAAAGGCAATACCTCCCGCTTTGAAGCCCTGCAATTCCGGCAGGAAAGCGTTAAGGATTTCCGGATGGGGATTTAGGGCTATTCTCCCACAACACCTCTAATCCAGAGTATTTCCGGTTTTCTTTGTCTGTTAAAGAAAACCCTGATCTTTTTCTGAAAGGATCCGCGTTGATAGGCATCGTATTCTATGGTGATTTCACCGGTATCGCCACCTTCAAGCATGCCCTCTGTCCAGGTAGCTGCAGTACAGCCACAGGTGGTGCGTACATTTTCAATGTAAATAGGTTCATCCAGCGTATTGACAAACTTGAACACAAAGGTTTGGGGGTGATCACGTTTCATTCTCCCAAAATCATGGTCTTTTTCTGTTTGCCATTCAACAATGGAGCTCGGCGCCTCAGGCGCGTGTGCGTACAATGCAGGCAGTTGAAAAAACAGTTGAAGTAAAATCCAAAGCATATTGGGTAAAGTTGTCCGGGTAAAATGTAACCTTGCATAGCCTTCAGGTGTCATACCTGATATAGCTCATGCAAAGACCAGCATTTCTTTGCAGCAATTCAAAACAAAACTCTATTTATTATGCGCAATTTGCTCATTTTCATGTTTTTGGTTGGCGTTTTTGTGCTAGGTTCACGCTCCTGCAACGGCTTCCATTGGGGGTTTGGCGGTGTAAAAGGCACCGGACCTGTTCAAACCGAACAACGCAACATTTCAGAGGCTATTCACGGTATTCACCTCGACCTCTCTGCAGAGGTAGAGCTGGTAGTTGGCGGTGGCGGCACAATGGAGGTTTCTGCTCAGCAAAACCTGCTTCCGCTGATCAAAACCTCGGAAGAGTCTGGTATTTTGCGCATTTACAGCGATGATAATTACAATAGTTCCGAGCCGATAAAGATCAAGATCCCGCTGGCTTCATTGGATGAAATTGCTGTAGGAGGTAGCGGGTTGGTAAAAGTTGGGGCGTTTACGGCAGACAAACTTCAGATTAGTATAGGCGGCTCCGGCGAAGTTCAGTGTGTGCAGGCTACTATAAGCCAACTTCAGTCTTCTATTTCCGGAAGCGGAACCCTGGAGTTGAACGGCAAATGCACTGATTGGAAAGCCGATATTTCCGGAAGCGGCGAAATAAAAGCAAAAGCATTTACCACCAATACACTTGATGCCAGCATTTCCGGCTCAGGCACCATCACTGCTGATGTTATCACCGATTTAAAAGCCAATGTTTCTGGCTCAGGCGATGTTTATTACAGTGGTTCACCTACAGTAAATTCCAGTGTAAGCGGTTCAGGAAAAGTAGAGAAACTCAAGGTTCAGTAGGTTTTTGCCAGCAGGGCACTGAGGGGTATAAACTCCTTAGCGCCCTGCTGGCAAAAATTCATCACCGGAAATTAACCTTCACCTGGTCCATAATTCGCTCCAGAAAACCTTTGTCCTCGGTGATAATATCAGCCGTACCCAAAAGCTGTTGTTCAAAAGGAATTTCTTTCTTCGTGCTGGTGAGCAGCCTGCCTGTTTTAGTCATTTGCAGCTGATCAATCAGAATGGTGTATTCCCGGTTTTTGGGCACGGCAGATTTTGAGGCTACCTTCCCCTTGAGGGTACCATATTCCTGATAGGGATAGTTGTCCAGCTTAATCATAACATCCTGATTAACATTGACTTTCCCGCTTTTTTCAACCGGCAGTAGTGCCCTGCCCACAATCTTGTCCAGCGATTGTGGCACGATGGTCATTACGGTTTCTCCGTTGCGGATGAACTGCTGGGCAGTCAAGCCGTTCAGCACAACTTTGCCGGCAATTGGCGCACTCAGCACATAGGTCATCATCCAGCGATCAATGCCGCTGCGCAAGGCATTCAGGCTTGCCTGCAAACGGGTTGATGATGAAGACGTGGTTTCTACCTGCCCGAAGCTGGCATTCTGCATGCTGTTTCTCAGACTGATGATTTCCCGGTTTTTGCTCAGTACATTGTTTTCCAGTAAATCCCGTTCGCGCTCAATATTGCTTAGCTTAAGTCGTTCCTCCTCCAGTTTGGTTTCTGAAATAATGCCTTGCTTAAACAGGCTTTTCTGCCGTTCAAACAGGTCTTCCGCGATTTTATACTGGTCGTCGGCGCGTTTCAGCGCTCTTTGGTCAAAGATAATGCTGGATTCCAGCTGCTTGATCTGAAGCTGTATAGCACTTATATTGGACTGTACCGAACTGCTTCGGTTGGAGCTGCCAAACTTGAAATCTTCCAGATCTCGCACAAATACCGCGTAGTCAGATTGCAATTCGCCCAGGCGCAAGCTGTCGGGATATGTGAGCAATTTAAAATCCTCGGGCTGAAGTTTTAGCCACTTGCTTACCAGTGTATCCAGGCGCACCACATCATTAAAGTATGAGGTGTTTTGCAAAATGGCCAGTGCTTGTTTTTCAGCTACCAGTACGGTGTCTGTTACCAGCAGATAAGCAATTCGGCCATCGCTCCTGGCTACTACATCCACTGGCGGATCGGCCGTGGTGAGGGTAAGTTTGTCGCTGGAAACCACATCCGGATAACGCAGGAACCAGGCTACTCCCATCAGGAACTCAGCCTTCAGTCGTCAGTCGTCAGTCGTCAGTCGTCAG
>DATGWL010000229.1:0-50623 GCA_035299505.1 Saprospiraceae bacterium
CACTAATACAGCCGTTAATGCGGAAATTGACGGGGATGCTTCCATCCAGCCAAACCAGCTTTGATAAAGTAGCCCACCTGATTCTGGCGCATTTGGCGGATTAATCCAGCCCAATAGCGAACCAATGCGTATCAAAATCAGATACACCAGGAGAATTATGGCAACGAAAATCTGGTTACTTCGAAAAAAACGGAGCACAGCGGGCAATTGAAGTCGCAAAGTTCGGTAAACCAATGAAAATTTGGACTACTCCAACGATTAATTCCAGATTTTAAACTAGAAAACTTTAGATGCGCTTATTTTCGCACCGTGCGTGTACTACTTATTGAAGACGAACCCAAAACACTCCAGTCCCTCCGACAGGGAATGGAAGAAAATGGCTGGACGGTTAACACCGCCATGGACGGCGTTATGGGCCTAAGGCTTGCAATTCAGGGGGATTACGATGTGATTGTTTCTGATATCACCATGCCTGGCCTTACCGGTCTGGAATTGTGCCAAAAACTCAGGGCCGAACAAAAGTCTACCCCCATTTTGCTGCTTACAGCTTTAAGCCATACCGACGACAAAGTTGCCGGCCTGGATGCCGGAGCCGATGATTACCTCGCCAAACCATTCGAACTTAAAGAACTACTTGCGCGGGTAAAAGCGCTTTCCAGGCGCAATACAACCACACTCAAGGTTGAGAACATCTTACGCTTCCAGGATTTGGAACAGGATCTGGATGCCAAAACAGTTAAACGATCCGGCCAGGTCATTTTGCTGACTCCAAGGGAATTTGCTCTGCTGGAGTTTTTCCTGCGCAACCCCGGCAAGGTTTTATCAAAAATCGAAATTGCTGAAAAGGTCTGGGACATGAACTTTGATACGGGAACCAACGTTATCGAAGTGTATGTGAATTACCTGCGCAATAAAATTGACAAAGGTTTCGACGTCAAGCTAATACATACCCAATTTGGGCAAGGCTACATGCTCAAATGAACCCGCTCCCGGCCTACATTACATCAACATGCGTACCCTATTCCTGATCAGACATGCCAAATCAAGCTGGGGCAACCCGGGCCTTCGAGATTTTGATCGCCCTTTGAATGACCGCGGACTGCACGATGGTCCCAAAATGGCACAATTGCTTGTAAGGGAAAATGTGCTACCGGACCTGCTGGTTTCCAGTCCGGCCAAACGAGCCATTACCACTGCTCAATTTTTTGCCGATGCCTTTGGCATTGCCGCTGCTGATATCCGAAAAGAACCTAACATTTACGAGGCTCATCCCACTGAAATCCTAAGGCTGATATCAGAATTGCCCGAAGAGGTCAAAACGGTTTGTATTTTCGGGCACAATCCGACTTTTACAGAGGTGGCCAATTTGTTTTCAGAAGACGATATTATTGAGAACGTGCCAACCTGCGGCATTGTAAAAATTACCACTTCCGCAGCCGATTGGCGTTCCATGTACGAAGGCAATTCCCGCATTACAGCCTGTTATTTCCCGAAAGAGGTTTTATGATTCATTCTCCAATGTTCAAGTTGTTGCTCTGCTCCATCTGCCTGATGTTGCCAATGGCAGCCTGTCAATCAAATCAAAATCAAACGCCAGCCCTGGCAGACGATAAAATAGCCCGAATCATGGCTGATTTGGCCCTGGCCGACGCTGCCACCACGGGTTTGTCGGGCTATGCCAAGGACAGCCTGATGCAGGTATATTTCAAGCAAGTATTTGAAATGCACGGTGTTCCAGCAGAAGCATACGAAAAAGACTTGCGCATTCTTGCCGACGATCTGAACCACATGGAAGTGATTGTTAAAAAGGCTGATGAGATGTTAACGGAGAAATCTTCCGGGCCGCCACTCAATCCAGACAAGCCATTAGGCCGATAAAAAAGGCGCGGAAAAACCAGTGGTTCATCCGCGCCATAAAGTAAACACTGGTTTTGTTACCAGATTATTTGGCAAGCACCTGGGCTACCAGATCAGCTGCCTCCTGGAATTCGGTGGCGCCCATTACCTGGAGTCCTGATTCATCAATGATCTTTTTGGCGATATCTGCATTGGTACCTTGCAGACGTACAATTACCGGAACCGGAATGGTGCCAATAGCCTTGTAAGCATCTACCACGCCCTGCGCCACACGGTCGCAACGAACGATACCACCGAAAATATTGATCAAAATGGCCTTTACGTTTGGATCCTTCAGGATGAAACGCATGGCATTTTCTACACGCTGGGCATCAGCCGTACCACCTACGTCGAGGAAGTTGGCTGGCTCTCCTCCTGAAAGTTTAATAAGGTCCATGGTAGCCATGGCCAAACCGGCGCCATTCACCATGCAACCCACGTTTCCGTCGAGTTTTACATAGTTGAGGTCCATTTCCTGTGCTTCCACATCGGCGGGGTCTTCTTCATCCTTATCGCGCAGAGCTTCCAGATCCTTGTGGCGGTAGAGTGCATTGTCGTCCAGTGTTACCTTGGAGTCAACGGCAATGATACGATCATCAGAAGTTTTCAGACATGGGTTGATTTCAAACATGGAAGCGTCGGAACCAACGAAAGCGGCGTACAGCTTCATCACGAAATCAACCATTTCTTTGAATGCAGCGCCGCTAAGGCCGAGGTTAAAGGCTACTTTTTGCGCCTGGAAAGTACGTAAGCCGAGGAGCGGATCTACAAATTCAAAAAATACACGATCCGGGGTTTCGTGCGCCACTTTTTCAATGTCCATGCCTCCTTCCGGAGAATACATGATCACGTTGCAGCCACGACCGCGGTCGGTCAGAACACTGATGTAAAATTCTTTTGGATCACTTGGGCCAGGGTAGAAAACATCCTGAGCAACCAAAACCTTGCGCACGAGTTTGCCTTCTGCCGTAGTTTGTGGCGTTACCAGGCGCATACCGATCATAGCCTGAGCAATTTCGCCAGCCAGTTCCGGGCTTTTAGCCAGTTTTACGCCACCGCCTTTACCACGGCCGCCGGCATGTACCTGCGCTTTTACTACCGTGAAATCAGAGTTGTACAACTCTTTCATTTTTTTGGCTGCCTCAACAGCTTCTGCGGCATTTGTTGCCACAATGCCTTCCTGGATTTTTACACCGTAGGACTTCAGGAGTTCCTTGCCCTGGTACTCGTGCAGATTCATCTTTTATGAAAATATGGTGATATGTGAAATGTTGAATGAATGGGGCAAAACTACAAAGTTGCCATGGACTTTACCTTGAAATCCTTGCAGACTTTACAAAATAATTCCGCGTGCCCGGATTACCTGAGTGATGAGCCCTCATCGTCAATCAGTTTGCCGTTCATCACCCGGATGATTCTGGCTGGAAAATTTTGTAAAATCCGGTAATCATGGGTGGCGCAAAGCACTGCGGTATTGTGTTGACGGGCCAGATTGCGCAACAGGGTGAGCACATCATCGCTGGTTTCGGGGTCAAGATTGCCGGTTGGTTCGTCGGCCAGGATAATGGGTGGATTGTTCAGTAATGCGCGTGCAATGACTACGCGTTGCTGTTCACCGCCCGAGAGCTCAAAAGGCATAGCCTTTCGTTTAACCGACAGGCCTACTTCTGCGAGCACTTCCCCTACCCTTTTGTCCATTTCTGCCTGATCTTCCCAGCCGGTTGCCCTGAGTACAAACAGCAGGTTTTCTTCCACATTACGGTCAGTAAGCAGGTTGAAATCCTGGAAAACTATACCTAGTTTTCTTCGTAGTTCGTGAACATTTCTTCGGGAGATTTGCTTCAGATCAAATCCGGCCACCACTCCGGAACCCTTGAGCAGGGGCAACGCAGCGTAAAGGGTTTTTAGCAAACTGCTTTTTCCGCTACCTGTTTTACCGATCAGATAGGTGAATTCTCCGGAACCAATAGTAAGTTCAATGTTATTCAGGATGATGCTGCCATCAGACTGCTGAATATCGGCATTGGAGAGCTTTACGATGTGCGACATGGGGCTATGATGTTAAATTCAGGTGCGAAAGTGAGGCTTTTTTCATTTTTTTTATAAAATCCTGAAAATGTGTGCGATAATTGCCCTGAAAAATTTCGCTTTGCGGTATGGTAAATCAAAAATCCCTGGTCTTTATAGTCTTTGCTGTCTGGAGCGTCATCTGCTGGCGTTGGTACGTTTGCGGTCTGATGAACGCATGCGACCTGCCTGCTGACCAGTCCAATGAAATCGTGGCAGCAACTCCGGAAGAACCTGCGGCAGCTCCATTGGAGGAAGAACCAACGCCTGAAATAAAACCTGTTAATCCGGGCACTAACACCAAATCTACCCCGGCTGCTACCCAACCGGTATCAGCTGATCGGATGGATGAAGTGCAGGTGGAATCAATCAATGATAAAATGGTCATTTATTACCCCTATAAATCTTCCAAAAAAGAAGAAAATGCCAGCATTGACGCTTACCTGGATCAACTAGCTCAGCAATTAAGGGCATCAGGGGGAAAAGTAACCATCACCGGCCATACTGATTTCGTAGGCGAGCCAGACGAAAATTACCGGTTCGGATTGCTCAGAGCCAATGGCATTCGCGATCTGCTGGTTAAAAAAGGCGTACCCGCAGCACAAATCCGATGTAAATCCATGGGCGATAAAAAGCCTATTGCCACTAACGATACACCCTATGGCAGGTATCAAAACCGACGGGTAGAAATCCTGGTCGGAAAATAATCAAGCCTCGAACTGAACTCACCGCCAACCATTCAATCACATCATTATGTTTGAAAACAACCCTTTTGCTGTCCACACTGTTGAAATATTAATCATGCTCTTGGGAGCCTTCTTCATTGGCCTCTGGCTGGGCTGGATTCTTTGGGGGAAATTGAAACAGGAACTGGACCGACTGAAAGTGGACAATCAAAGCCTGAATGTCACGCTTGATACCCTCAGACTGGAAATGGAGAGTTTTAAAACCCGTGCCACGGTTGCCGAATCTGACAACTCCAGCCTGAGTACACAGGTAGTCAACCTCAACAGGGAAATTACCTCACTCAAAGAGCGCGCGGCTTATCTGGATAATGAACTAACGCTAACACAACAACGAAACCGTCAGGTAGAAACCGAACTGGGACTTAGCTTTAACCCGGATACACCCCTGGCCGACAACCTGCCGCTGGAGATACAGGAATTGGCCACCCCCAAACCACTGGTAGAACCCACAGAAGGCATCACTTTCGAGTCTTTCCTGCCACCTGCAGAGCCTCAGCCGGAACAGAATGAACCTGCCTCCGAGATAGCGCTGGAGGTTGAATTGCCCCTTGTAGAAACACCAACACCCGAAATGTCGGCGCCGCCGGTATTCCAGATTGAGCCGATAGTAGTGCCTGAAACTAAGCCAACCAGAGCCTCCAAGCAGAAAAACACGGTTGTTGCCTCAGATCCGGAAGCAAACTCCGATACACAGGAGAGCGACGACTTAACCGTGGTGGAAGGTATTGGCCCTAAAATTCAAATGCTGTTGAATCAATATGGCATTCGCACCTACCGCCAGCTGGCTGATGCAGATGTTGCCCGTTTGAAAGAAATACTTACCACAGCGGGTCCGCAACTGGCCATGCACGATCCTGGCACCTGGCCCTCCCAGGCCAACCTGGCAGCCAATGATCAATGGGACACCCTGAAATCCGTGCAAGGCTTCCTGAAAGGCGGAAAAAAGCCTGATTAACAAGTTTTTTTGACGGAATTTTGTCATAGCCTCCGAACCTCTTCCATGGAATGGTTCGGAGGCTTTTATTTTGTAAAAAATATAATCAAATATGCTGCGCAAATACGCCCTGGCCTGCCTGTTCACTTTTCAATTTTTCACGCTTTTTGCCCAATTTCCTGACTTTTCAGATTCACTGTCTCTTTCCTGGGAACGAATGGCAGGGCCACCCGCATGGATTCATCAATACGCAGAAACAAGCGGAAGGATGTTTGCTGCGGCAGAAGAAACCCTGTTTATTAGTACCAATAACGGCGAATCCTGGGAAATGGTAGAAAGCTTTGGGCGCAAACGAATCCGGCAGTTATTTGCAAAGGATTCTGTGGTGATCGTGATAGCGGAGGAGCCTAAATTATTAGACCCCAATTTCCCTTTCACAATAATTGATTTACATCAAATATGGCGTTCCGGTGATTTCGGCACATCCTGGAAGCTAGTCAAAAGCCTCATTCAAGAGCCCGAGACACCATATTACAATCAACCATTTGAGATACAAGCTCCTAATGACCACTTGCTGGTATTCAACTACTCGTATTATACAACACTTAACTTCTTTCCTTCAACTGTAATTATAGGTTCTACGGATGGTGGGGTCACATGGCAAAATGGTGCAACCCATGTAAATTACCTTTACGCTGAGACCGATACATTCGCTTATGTAAAAGGAAATACCCCAACCGGGTATATTAGTCAGGCAGCTGTGGGTCAACTGAACGAACAACCTGTCAGTTTAAGCGGCGCATCAGCTAATTATACCAACATACTTAAGGTAGGATTCCATCAAGGAGTATTTCACCTGCTCAAAAATGATAACACCTGGTGGAGTACTGTGGATTTTGGTCAAAATTGGACTTCGGTATCATTGCCAATTGGCGGGACCTTAATGTCTGCAGATGTACAATTTAAAAACGGCAGGTTTTACCTGGTTACAGAATCAGGCATTTTCACCGGACTATTTTCTGCCCCTTCCAATCTGCAGCATATTTACCATGGAGAAGCGGGAAAAACGGCCAAAGCCAATGCTTTTTTTCCCGCTTCGAACTCCTATTGGCTAAATACCGATCTCTTCCAAACCGTACATTCTGAAGATAATGGTCAATCCTGGACGAGCAAATCCTTGGGTTTGTCAGCCGAAGTCGGTTCTTTTAGAAGTGTTTGTTCAACCATATGGGTCCAAACCTTGGGGGCCGGCAATAAGGAAGGCGGTTGGTATTTTTCAAATACCCCCTCATTATCTTTTACCCAAACAACTGATCCGTTCTTTTATCAATTTGCTCATGCAAGCAATTTCCTCGGCGACTTTAATGGATATTCCTTCAGATATCTGCCACCTTTTGTTCAACGCTCGGAAGATTGTGGTGAAACATGGTTGAACAACCCGGTTTTAGTTACTGCTAAACCATCCGGTTTGATTTCTCACCAAAATAAACTTATCTTATATTCCAATCTGGATGTTAAATTCTGGCATAGCCAAAACAATGGAGAAAGTTGGACCATAGGGGAACTACCAGAGTATAGTGTTATTGAAGTTGTGAGCATCCAGAATCGCTTAGTAGCCTTTTATGGCGATCAGATTTTTGTTTCACAAGATATTGGAGTATCCTGGACACAACAATCATTACCATTTGCAGCCAACAGAATCCTGATTAAGGAGGACAAATTGATTCTGCAGAATAATCCTCAAAACAGTGGGCCGGTACAATTTGCGGAAAGCACGGATTTTGGCGCCAACTGGACTATCACTTCATCATTTACAGTGGATGAATGGCAAAAAAGCGTGATTCCATATGTCACTACAGATTGGCATTTCCTCCACTATAAGCATCAATTATTTGTTTCAGGTGATGCTGGTCAACACTGGACAGGTCTTTTTAACTTGCCTTTCAACAGCCGGATCCCACTATATGGGTCGATGGCAGTAGATACATTCATTCCTCAGGCAAGCAGATACTACATGCTGGATGGATACCTCTACGCTGCCACCGAAGCGCATGGCCTCTGGCGCTGTTCAGCAGATTCCATTGCAGCGCATCTTCAGGGCACTTCCCCCACATTTACGCCCAAACAACTGCCTGAACGCTGGAGCATTGCGCCCAATCCGAGTTCCGGAGCAATATCTGTGTTCTGGGAATCTGCCTTTGCTGAAAGCATTGATCTCTACCTGTCAAGTCTGGAAGGCAGGCAAACATGGCTTGGCCAGTGGCAGCTTCAAGCCGGCGCCAATATGCTCTTACCCGACCTGAGTAGGTTCCCTGCCGGGGTGTATTTCCTGAGCATACAAACCCCGAGAGGACGGTCTGCTCAAAAAGTATGGCTACTGAAGTAGGTCCTATTCCAAACTGAGCAGGCCAAAAATACCCGCATCAATCCAGCCGCGGTTTTTGTCGGCGCCCTCAACCGGAACAGAGCCCATAAAGTTCTCGCGTTCCGGAGAATGGTCATTGTCGCAATACGCTAGTGCAAAACCCAGTTTTTTGCCTTTTTTCAGCATTTTAGGGATATTTTCGGCGTCAGCTTCGTCTGAAAACTGTTTGCCATCGTACAGTTTTACCGCTACTTCCCAAATGCTGCGTTTGCCTTCCGTAACTCTGCGGGTGGTGCAATGGTCGTTGAAATAAGCAAAAGCGCTGTCCGGCCGAATATCCACCACTTTGCCATCCAGGGCAATATGGTAGGCAAAGGCATTATAATTATATTGGTGGTTGCCGCCGGAAGCATCTTCATCTACAAAAATTTCCAGGCAGTCGTCATCCCAATATTTCAGCAGGCCATCCTGGTGAATATCAATGAGTGTGTCATCCGTGATTTCAGCCAATACATACAGGTGGCTTTCATCCCAGAGTAATTTATAGCGACCGGAGTAGTCTCCATCGCTGGGAGGCGTACCCAGCCAGCACTGATTTAATGGCATCCAGGGGGCGGATTGCCAGTCGGCATCATTACCTCTGCCGTCCACCAGCGGGCTGCCGTAAGCGGCGTAGAAAAGTGTTCTGGAATCTTCTGAAAGCGTCGAAACGGGTTTTTCTTCAGATTTTTCAACCCATAAAAAGGCCAGAACTAAAAAAGTGATGCCCAGTGCGATGATGGAATCCTTGTTCATAAGTGGATTTAAGTCAAAAATGGTGGCTTTTCGGGTCAGCAAAGGTTGAAAAATTCTAAACTAAATTCACTTAGTGTAGTTCTTACTATTTTGGAGGAATAAATGTCAAAACCATTTGGCTACCTTTGCCGCGCCTGGTGAATCACCACGCATCAAACACCCTGTTTCAGTAATATCATGGAACCTACCGGATATCTGCCCGTCATTATGCAATCCCTGGTCGCCCTGGGATTCGTCGCCTTAGTACTCATTGTGGTGCCGCGTCTGGGCCCACGCCGTCACAGCAAAAAGAAAGACGAAAACTTCGAATGTGGTATTGAAAGCCAGGGGAACGCACGTATCCCTGTTTCCATCAAATACCTCATGACCGCTATACTTTTTGTGCTGTTCGACGTAGAGGTCATCTTTTTCTACCCCTATGCGGTGAATTTCCGTGCCATGGGTACACAAGGCTTCCTCGCAGTACTAATGTTCGTTGCCGTATTCCTCGTAGGTTTCTACTACGTGCTCCGGAAGGGCGCATTTGAATGGGACAAATAGTTTGGGCTCGCGCAAATGGATTGAAGTAAAGCTTCCTCCGCTTGAGTTTCGCTTTTTAAACGTCAATTAAAAATCATGTCAAATCAAGTAGAAATACCAGAAGGTTACAGTGGTGAAGGTTTTTTTGCCACACAACTCTCCTCTGCTGTCGGACTGGCCCGCGCTAACTCCCTTTGGCCGCTTCCCTTTGCTACTTCCTGCTGTGGTATTGAGTTCATGGCTACCATGGGCACCAACTACGACCTGGCCCGATTCGGTATGGAACGCCTGTCGTTTTCTCCCCGTCAGGCAGATCTTCTGATGGTTATGGGCACCATTGCCAAAAAAATGGGTCCAATCCTGAAGCAAGTTTACACCCAAATGGCAGAACCAAAATGGGTTATTGCTGTTGGCGCCTGCGCCAGCTCAGGCGGCATTTTCGATACTTACTCTGTATTGCAGGGTATTGACAAAGTTATTCCGGTGGATGTATACGTGCCTGGCTGCCCGCCTCGCCCGGAACAAATCATCGATGGCATCCTGAAAATTCAGGAATTGGTGAAAAACGAACCACTCCGCCGTCGCCACAGCCCGGAATACCAACACCTCATGGAAAAATATCAAATCGGTTAATGTGATGGAAAGCGAACAGATACTTGGCCGTTTGGCAGAAATTATGCCCGGCGCCGTGACCGCCCACGATACCGCAATGGATGGCATTCTGAACATCCATACTACCCGGGAACAACTCTACCCTTTGCTGCAAACGCTTCGGGACGACGCTCAACTTGGGTTTAATTTTCTGACCTCCCTTTGTGCCATTCACTATCCGGAAAATGCCGGACAAGAACTTGGCATGATATATCACCTGCACAACTGGACTAAAAACGTCCGTATCCGGGTGAAAATTTACTTTCCTACAGAAGATGCGCACGTGCCAACCATCTGTACCCTCTGGCCTTCCGCCAACTGGCAGGAGCGCCAGGAATACGACTTCTTCGGTGTGGTATTCACAGGGCACCCGGATCTGCGCCGCATCCTGAATGTGGACGATATGGAGGTGTTCCCGATGCGTAAGGAGTACCGACTGGAAGATGGTACACGGACGGACAAAGACGACCGTTTCTTTGGTCGCGACGGCCATGAAGGCAGAAGTTTTGACTAAGCATTTGAAATCATGCAAGTTCAATCATATTTTTCCTCTCTCGATAACATCGACGGAGAACTCGCAACCCTTAATCTGGGTCCAACACACCCGGCCACGCACGGCATTTTCCAAAACGTGCTGAAAATGGACGGTGAAAAGATCGTGAGTGGCGAACCCACCATCGGTTATATCCACCGTGCTTTTGAAAAACTGGCAGAGCGTCGTCCGTACAACCAGATCACGCCCATTACCGACCGTCTGAACTACTGTTCCTCCCCTATCAACAATATGGGTTGGCATATGACGGTGGAAAAGCTGATTGGCTGCGAACTACCCAAACGCGCCCAGTACATGCGCATCATCATCATGGAACTTTCCCGTATCGCCGACCACCTGGTTTGCAACTCGGTAATCGGGGTGGATACCGGTGCATTGACGGGCTTCACCTACATGTTCCAGGAGCGGGAGCGCATCTACGAATTGTTTGAGGAAGTATGCGGATCTCGTCTGACCACTAATATTGGTCGGATTGGAGGCATGGAACGTGATTTCACACCGGCATTCCATGCCAAACTGAAGGATTTCCTGAAAACCTTCCCGCCTCGTTTCGAGGAGTTCTGCGGACTGCTGGAACGCAACCGTATTTTTATGGATCGTTGCATCGGCGCCGGACCAATTACGGCTGAAATGGCTATGGCCTATGGTTTTACCGGACCGAATCTGCGCGCTGCAGGGGTAGACTACGACGTTCGCGTGATGTCACCCTACTCTTCTTACGACGATTTTGATTTTATTATCCCGGTAGGCGTAAATGGCGATACCTACGACCGATTTATGGTGCGTCAGGAAGAAATCCGTCAGTCGCTGAAAATCATCAACGACGCCTATAACAACCTGCCTGTTGGACCCTACCACGCCGATGTGCCGGAATTTTACCTGCCAGAAAAGCCGGATGTGTACACCAAGATGGAGGCCCTGATTTACCACTTCAAAGTAGTGATGCAGGAAACTCCGATTCCGGTTGGCGAAGTATATCACTGTGTTGAAGGCGGGAATGGTGAACTGGGTTTCTACCTCATTAGTGACGGAGGTCGTACCCCTTACCGTTTGCATTTCCGGCGTCCATGCTTCATCTATTACCAGGCTTATCCTGAGATGATTAAGGGCGCCATGCTTTCAGATGCGATCCTTACGATGAGTTCTATGAATGTGATTGCCGGAGAGTTGGACGCTTAAGTGAATGAGTGAGTGAATGAATGAGTGAGCCGCCAAAAAACTGATCATTTAAAATTCAAGTTTGTCAAATGCATACTGCAACTCACGACGCGCCGCCGTTTAAATATTCGGAAGCTGCCAGGAATGAAGTACTGGGCATCATGAAAAAATACCCTGAAGGACGGGGTAAAAGTGCCTTGTTGCGTGCGCTCCATATTGCACAGGAAGAAAATAACGGCTGGTTGAGTGTTCCAGCTATGGATGAAGTAGCTGCCACCCTGGGTATCACCTCGATTGAGGTATATGAAGTGGCATCCTTTTATACCATGTTCAACCTGTCGCCTGTAGGTAAATATGTGTTGGAGTTTTGCCATACTGGCCCTTGTGCTATTGAGGGCGCCGAACGAATCATTGAATACACCAAATTAAAGCTGGGTATAGGTAAGAACCAGACTACCCCGGATGGCCTATTCACTATAAAAGAAGTGGAATGCCTGGGCGCTTGTGGTTACGCACCGATGATGCAGGTGGGAGAATTCTTCCACGAACACCTTACAGAAGCCAAAGTTGATCAGTTCCTGGAAGATTGTCGTGCCGGCAAAATCGACAAAGGCACCTGGAAAATGCACTAATCACGAAAAGTCATGCAAAAAATCACTCTGATCCTTTTAGTGCTCGCTGGATTGACCGCTTGCCAAAATCAGCCTGTTACCAACCAACAGGATGCTGCGGCACAAGCAGCCGGGCAACCCATTTCCAGTGCAGAACAGGATAAGCAAAAGGAAGAAGCGGAAAAAAACGGAGTTTACTTTTCCAATTCAGATCTGGTTGGCTCAAATAAAGCGATTATCACCGGCAAAAATGTATCCATCAAAAATGGACCCGGCTTTGCCACTGAAACGCTGGGCACATATGATGAAAATGAACCTGTAACCATGGGTGATTATAAAGTGGTTCAGTCAGAAGGTGAAGGTATTCTGGGTAAACCGGTTAAACTTTCCGGAAGTGGTGGGAGCATCACGCTGGCAAAAGGTAAAAGTGTGATGATTGAAAAAACAGACGATGCCAACGGCACTGCTTTGGCTGCATATGAAGATCCGGCAAAAGGCAGGTTTGAGGCCGAAGTAAAGCTGGATGTTTTTGAAACAAGAATGTACGCTGTTTGGCACCAGGTTAAAAGAGCTAACGGCGATATCGGTTGGGTTTTTGGCAAATACCTGCAAACCAAATAGTTATGCCACCATTAACCAAAAAGGAATTTGATGAAATTCTGGCCCGAAAGCCAGAGAGTCGTTATAAATATTTCATCCGCACTGTTGCAGCAGAAGAAGAAGTGTGGGGATTGGCGGACGAAGAAGGATGGCTGATGCTGGAAGTGGACGGAGAAAACCAGGATGCACTGGCTGTTTTTCCTAATCCGGAGTTTGTTACTGCCTTTCAAAAAGCGGGAGACGGGGCATTTGATGAATACCAGGTAGAAGCGCTTGATCTGTATGAGTTTTTCGAGTGGTTGGAAGATTTTAAATCCGAAAACATCAAAGTAGCGGTATTCCCCACGCCTAACTTTCAAAGTGCCGTGATGAAACCGGAAGTGGTAAGAGCTGATTTTGAAGCTGAATTTGACAAGGAAGTGGAATAACAACTTGCCAACTGCCTTACCTGGAAAAAAAACTGAAACCTAAGCCGAAATGGCTTGAATATACTTGATTATGAGACCAACAGAAGTAACGGCCATTTTTAAAATGCCGGGAGATAAACGACTGGAGCATTTTTTGGAAACCGTTTCCAAAAACAAAATGGCATACGGCATTTCAGATGATGAGGGTTGGGCATTACTGGGCGACAATGACGATACGGATATCATTCCATTTTTTCAAAGTCCTGAATTGGCAGATGTTTTCAGAAAAGCTGCCGGATTTAATGATTACGAGGTTGAAGAAATAGATTGGGACTTGTTGATGGAATGGCTGCCGGAACTGGAGGAAGATGGCGCTATGGTGGCTGTTTGCCCGAACACCCATTTTGAAGGACCAATTGAGGAACCAGGAAGATTGTTGGGGGCTTTAAAAGGGTGATGCTCAAATTATTAGTTACCTCAAACTAACAAACAAAAAAGTAGGGTTGCTCATTAATTTTAATGTGTACCTGCTTAAAAACGGATATAAAAGGTTTGTGAACAACTTTTAACCTCAGCGACTCTGATACTCAGCGCCTCTGCGGTAAAAAATCGGCTAAGCGTTAAAGAACTATATGGCAAGGAAACTGCTTTTGGAACACGCCCAGGTACCGGGCATCAACACTTACGAAGTGTACCGTAAACACGGCGGCTATCGCTCTGTGGAAAAAGCACTCAAAACCATGTCACCCGATGATGTGGTGGAAGAGGTTAAAAAGAGCGGCTTGCGCGGACGCGGAGGCGCGGGCTTCCCCACTGGCATGAAATGGTCTTTCCTGGCTAAACCAGAAGGTGTGCCACGTTACCTTGTATGCAATGCCGACGAAAGTGAACCTGGCACCTTCAAGGATCGCTACCTGATGGAGAAAATTCCGCACCTTCTGGTGGAAGGAATGATCACCTCTTCCTATGCGCTTGGCGCAAATGCCTCTTATATCTACATCCGCGGTGAATATTCCTGGATTTTGTTCATTCTCGAGCGTGCCATCGCCGAGGCATACGCCAACGGCTGGCTGGGCAAAAACATTCTCGGCACAGGTTACAACCTCGATCTGTATGTCAACATCGGTGGAGGCGCCTATATCTGCGGCGAAGAAACAGCCCTGATTGAAAGTCTGGAAGGCAAACGCGGCAACCCACGTATTAAGCCGCCATTCCCGGCTGTAAAAGGCCTGTGGCAGTGCCCAACCGTGGTAAACAACGTGGAAACCATTTCTGCTGTAGTTCCCATCGTGAACGACGGCGGCGACGAATATGCTAAAATTGGTATTGGGAAAAGTACCGGTACCAAACTCATTAGCGCCAGCGGCAACATCAATAAGCCAGGTGTGTATGAGATTGAAATGAATATCTCCGTAGAAGAATTCATTTACTCCGATGAATGGTGCGGAGGCATTAAAAACGGCAAAAAACTCAAGGCTTGTGTGCCCGGCGGTTCATCCGTACCTATCCTGCCGCATTTTCTGGTTTGCAAAACAGCCAATGGCGACACCCGAATGATGACCTACGAAAGCCTCGCCGATGGCGGCTTTGCTACGGGTTCCATGCTGGGATCTGGTGGTTTCATCGTATACGACGAAGACCAGTGCATTGTGCGCAATACCTGGAACTTCAGTCGCTTCTATGCCCACGAAAGTTGCGGCCAATGCTCTCCTTGCCGGGAAGGTACAGGCTGGATGGAAAAAGTTTTGCACCGCCTGGAACATGGCGGCGGCAAAATGAGTGACATTGACCTGTTGGTTGATGTAGCCAAAAAAATTGAAGGAAATACCATTTGTCCGCTCGGCGATGCCGCAGCATGGCCGGTAAGCGCAGCTATTCGTCACTTCCGGGAGGAATTCGAATGGCACGTAAATGAGCCACGGGCTGCTATGGAGCGGAATTACGGTTTGGTGGCGGAAAAAACGTTTGCTCCTGCAAGCTAAACCCCGAAACCAAACCAAGCAAATTTTGACAGATTTGAACGAACAATAATATGCCAAAAGTCACCATAGACGGACAAACCATTGAGGTTGCAGAAGGTACCACCATTCTGAACGCTGCCCGCCAGATTGGCGGTGAGCTGGTGCCTCCTGCCATGTGCTATTATTCCACGCTGAAAGGTTCGGGCGGTAAATGCCGTACCTGCCTGGTGCGGGTTACCAAAGGCTCCGAAAAAGATCCACGTCCAATGCCTAAACTGGTGGCATCATGCCAAACCATGGTTATGGATGGCATGGAAGTAGCCAGCAAAAGCGATCAAAGTGTGGTAGATGCCCGGGCGGCCGTAACCGAGTTCCTGCTGATTAACCACCCGCTGGATTGCCCTATTTGCGATCAGGCCGGCGAATGTCACTTACAGGATCTTGCTTTTGAGCACGGTAAATCCAATACCCGCTACGAGTTTGAGCGTCGCACCTTCGAGAAAATCGATATCGGTCCGTACATCAAGCTGCACATGACGCGCTGCATTATGTGCTTCCGCTGTGTGTTTACTGCCCAGCAATTGTGTCCGGAACGCGTACACGGTATCATCCACCGCGGTGATCATGCCGAGATCAGCACTTTCATTGAGAAATCTATCGACAGTGAATTCAGCGGCAACGTGATTGACGTTTGTCCGGTGGGTGCGCTCACGGATCGCACTTTCCGTTTCAAGAGTCGTGTGTGGTTCCTAAACCCAATGGATGCGCACCGCGATTGCCCCACCTGCTCCGGTAAGGCGGTGGTTTGGATGTACGGTGGCGAAATTTATCGCGTAACGGCCCGCAAAGACAAATACGGCGAGGTGCACGATTTCATCTGCAACACCTGCCGTTTTGAGAAGAAAGGAAAAGGCGACTGGACTGTAGAAGGACCACGAGATATTGATCGTCATTCCGTGATTTCGCAGAATCACTACGAACACGGCGAAAAAACGGTTATATAATGCGCGGCAAGTGGTTGATCTGGATACTGGTTGTTGGCCAAATTCAAACAGCCCTGTCGCAAACAGCGGCGAATTTGCCAGCCATCCAGTGCGGCCACATCAATCGGGCAGCATGGTTTGAATCGAAATATGTGGATGCCAGGCATGTTGACTTGTGGTTGCCGGAAGGCTATGATGCAGGGAAGCGATATCCGGTTTTGTATATGCACGACGGACAGATGTTGTTCGACAGCAGCAAAACCTGGAACAAACAGGCCTGGGATGTGGACGATGTATTGTGTGCTTTAAACAAAACGCACGCCATCCGGGAGTGCATTGTAGTGGCAGTTTGGAATAACGGGGAGAAAAGGCCGAGCGAGTATTTGCCACAAAAAGCCCTGGAAGCGGCTGGAGAAGACGTAAAGAAGGCGGCAAATGAGCGCACTAAGGGTGTTTATCTGGCCGACAATTATTTGAAGTTCCTTGTTTTAGAGCTTAAACCCGAGATCGACAAAGTACTCCCTACCCTGCCCGATCCCGCCAATACCTTTATTGCGGGATCCAGTATGGGAGGTTTGATCTCACTTTATGCTATTTGTGAATATCCGGACATTTTCGGCGGGGCGGCATGCCTTTCCACCCATTGGACCGGAATATTTACCAATGAAAACAACCCCATACCTCAGGCAATAATGCGCTATCTGGAGCAGAAGTTGCCGGATCCCAAAAACCATAAGATCTACTTCGACCACGGAACTACTACCCTGGACAGCTTATACGGTCCATGGCAGGTTATGGCGGATCAGATCATGCAAAACAAAGGTTATTCAGCCACTCAATGGACTACACGAGTCTTTGAGGGCGCTCCGCACACAGAAAAAGCATGGAAAAGCAGGCTGGACATACCGTTGAAATTTCTGCTTTCGCCAACAATAAATGACCATAAAGCACCTCAAAAGGGCCATAAATAACGAACATGACCGCATTATTACTTTTCAGTCTGGGCTTTATCATTGAAAAAGCCACGCTCATTCTGGTGTTGTTTCTCGTCACCCTTGGCGTAGCGGCATATGCTACTTACGGGGAAAGAAAAATTGCAGCCTTCTTCCAGGATCGCCTGGGGCCCAGCAATGCCGGTCCGTGGGGGCTTCTGCAACCTATCGCCGATGGGGTAAAAATGTTTACTAAGGAAGACTTCATCCCAAACCAGTCTGAACGCTGGATTTACATCCTGGCGCCGGGCGCTTTCATCTTTGTGGCTCTTATGGCTTCTGCTGTAATTCCCTGGGGTACCACGCTCACCCTTGGAGGACTCAACTGGAACTTGCAGGTAGCAGATGTAAACATTGGTATCTTGTACGTGGTGGGCCTGGCTTCACTGGGTGTTTACGGCATCATGCTGGGCGGTTGGTCTTCAAACAACAAATTTTCCCTCTACGGCGCCATCCGGGCAAGTTCCCAGATGATTTCTTACGAATTGGCTATGGGTCTTTCCCTGATTGCCATTGTGATGTTGAGTGGTTCTCTGAGCCTGCGCACCATCATTGAGCAGCAGTCTGATGTATGGAACATTGTTTATCAGCCACTTGGCTTTATTCTTTTCCTCACTTGTTCCCTGGCAGAATGTAACCGGGCGCCATTCGACATGGCCGAGTGTGAAACAGAATTGATTGGCGGCTATCATACTGAGTACTCTTCCATGAAACTGGGTTTCTTCCTGTTTGCTGAGTACATCAACATGTTTATTTCCTGCACAGTTATTTCCTGTCTGTATTTTGGCGGTTATTACTTCCCCGGCCTTGATCCAAACTGGCTGGGCGGCTTAATGGGGCCCATCATTTTGCTCAGCAAGTCCTTCTTTTTCATCTTTGTTTTCATGTGGATCCGCTGGACATTGCCACGTTTCCGCTACGATCAGCTCATGCACCTCGGCTGGAAATCACTCATTCCATTGGCTATTCTGAACATGTTGCTCACAGGCGCGGGAATCCTGTATTTTGGAAAATAACCCTTCGAAGCAGCGGCTAAACCCGCCGATACATCAAACCCCTCAAACCACATCAAACGATTTCTACTCTATGCAACTCACTCAACGTTCAAAAAACGTAGTTAATAAGGAAATGACCTTTATGGAGCGCATCTATTTGCCCGCCATCTTAAAAGGTTTGTGGACCACCTTGAAACACTTTTTCCGAAAATCCAATACCGTTTCCTATCCAAAGGAAAACCGGCCGTTTGCGCCTGTTTACCGCGGCTGGCACGTGTTGAAGCGTGATGAGCAAGGCAGGGAAAACTGTACAGCCTGTGGCTTGTGTGCGGTGGCTTGTCCGGCTGAAGCCATTTCCATGGTAGCTGCAGAACGCGAAAAAGGCGAAGAAAACCTGTACAGGGAAGAAAAGTACGCAGCTGTTTACGAAATCAATATGCTGCGTTGCATTTATTGCGGTTTGTGCGAAGAGGCCTGCCCAAAAGAAGCCATCTTCCTAACCGACCGCATTGTGCCGAGCGATTATGTTCGGCAGAACTTTATTTTCGGTAAGGATATGTTGGTTGAAGGTGTGGAACCTGACAAACGCATTGATGTAAGCAAGCGCCAAAAACACAAAACGGAAGCGTAATAAAAAACAACGGGACGATGCACGAAGGGACGTATTTCCTTTTGTTCAGGATCCAATGGACATAATTAAAGAAAATGGCACAATACCTATTTCTAACACTGGCGGCACTTTCCATCCTGTCTGCACTGGGCATGGTCTTTTCCCGGAATCCGGTGCACAGCGTGTTGCTTTTGATCTTCACGTTCTTCTGCATTGCAGGTCAATATGTTTTGCTGAATGCACAGTTCCTGGCCGTAGTACACATTATCGTTTATGCCGGGGCTATCATGGTACTTTTCCTGTTCGTGTTGATGTTGCTGAATCTGAACAAAGACACGGAACCGCAAAAATCTACCATCTGGCGGATAACTGCGGGTATTACCTCGGGCATGTTACTGGTAACCCTTGTTGGCGCATTACGTGGCGGCTTGCAGGTGGCAATTCCTGAAAACGCCAATGTAGAGGTTGGTCTGGTAGAGAATCTGGGCCAGGTGCTTTTCACAGATTTCGTGGTGCCTTTTGAAATTGCCGGCATCCTGTTTCTGGCCGCTATGGTTGGTGCAGTACTGGTAGGCAAACGCGACATAAAAGCTTGATTTTAACGCTGTTCGTACAGCATTTTAATACGTTCAACCATGCTTGAAATTGTTAGAACAGTTCCTATTGACTATTATGTGTACCTGAGTACCATCCTGTTTGTCATCGGGGTATTCGGGGTACTCACCCGTCGCAATGCCATTGTGGTATTGATGTGCGTGGAATTGATGCTGAATGCCGTAAACCTGCTGCTTGCAGCGTTCTCCACCTATTTGTCGGACGCACAAGGGCAGATCATGGTGTTTTTCATCATGGTAGTGGCTGCTGCAGAAGCGGCAGTTGGCCTGGGGATTCTGGTATCCATTTACCGGAACACCAAAAGCACAGACATTTCATTTCTGGACAACCTCAGAAACTAACGACAGGTTCCACGGCAGGCAGTTATGCTGTCCGTCGCAGAACCAACTTTCGTTCAAGATATTATGAACCAACTCATACCACTTATCCCCTTTCTGCCACTGATCGGCTTTGCGATCAACGGATTGTTTGGCAGCCGGCTCAGCAAAACTGCTGTAGGCGTAATCGGCTCGGGGGCTTTGTTAGTGTCCTTCCTGCTGAGTGTCATGGCATTCAATCAGGTAGCAGCCAGCGGCGCCATTCAGGTTAACCTTTACCAGTTCTTCTCCGTTGGCAACCTTTCCGCCAACTTCGGATTTCTGGTAGATCAGCTTTCCGTTTGGATGATGCTGATTGTAACCGGTGTAGGCTTTCTCATTCACGTGTACAGCATTGGCTATATGCACGATGATGATGGCTTCTGGAAGTTTTTCGCCTACCTGAATCTGTTTATTTTCTCCATGTTGTTGCTCATTATGGGCGATAACCTCCTGATGTTGTTCTTTGGCTGGGAAGGCGTAGGACTTTGTTCCTACCTGCTGATCGGCTTTTGGTACACCAACACAGAATATGGAAAAGCAGCGCGTAAGGCTTTCATCATGAACCGTATCGGCGACCTTGGTTTGTTGCTCGGTATGTTTATGATTTTCCAGAATTTCGGAAGTCTTACCTACTCGGAAATCTTTGCAGTGCTGCCCAATATCCGCCTTGAGGCAGGAGTAGTTACCCTGATTTGTATTCTGCTGTTTGTAGGCGCCATGGGTAAAAGCGCCCAGTTGCCGCTCTACACCTGGCTCCCTGACGCTATGGCGGGTCCAACGCCGGTTTCTGCCCTGATCCATGCGGCCACTATGGTAACGGCCGGTGTTTATCTGGTAGCACGGTTCAATCCATTGTATAATCTCTCCCCTGATGCCATGCATTTCGTGGCCATCATCGGTTTGATTACCTGCATTTTTGCTGCGGTGATTGGTTTGCGGCAAAACGACATCAAGAAGGTATTGGCATACTCTACGGTTTCACAGCTCGGTTTAATGTTTGTAGCGCTGGGTATGGGCGCGTACGCGAGCGCGATGTTTCACGTTACTACACACGCTTTCTTCAAAGCCTTGTTGTTCCTAGCAGCCGGTTCCGTAATTCACGGCATGGGTGGCGAACAGGATATCCGCAAAATGGGTGGTTTGCGCAAAGCCATGCCGGTTACTTTCTGGGTTTTCCTGATTGGCACTATGGCTATTGCGGGCTTCCCGTTCCTCTCCGGCTTCTTCTCCAAGGATGAAATTTTTGCTTACACCTATGCACACGGCGGAAAACTGTGGTGGGGCCTGGCTGGTTTGGGCGCCATGTTCACGGCTATTTATATGTGCCGTTTGCTTTACGTAACCTTTTTTGGAAATTTCCGCGGAACCCATGAACAGGAGCATCACCTTCATGAGAGTCCAAAAATCATGACTATTCCACTGATCATCCTGGCTGTGCTTTCCGTGGCTGGCGGTTTCCTGAATACCCCGCACTTCATGCACCTTGGTAATGATCAATGGTTGGCACACTGGTTCAGTGCAGTCATTCCGATGAGTGAAATGCACCTGGATGCCAGCACGGAATGGACGCTGATGACTTTCACCACTTCCCTGGCTCTGGTGATTATTGCCGTATCTTATTTCATTTACGGCAAACCATCCAACCTGCCGGTTGCGGATGAGGCGCAAACGGGTCTGACCCGCGTGATTGCCAACAAGTTTTATGTGGATGAGATCTACGATTTTCTGTTTGTGCGTCCGGTTGAAAAGCTGTCTAAACTCTTCCACTATTATGTGGATATTCAGGGAATTGATGGCATAGTGAACGGCGTTGCCTCTGCTGTGCAGGCGCTTGGTGCGCAGGTTCGGAAATTGCAGAACGGAAACATTGAGTACTATTTGCTGGGCATGGTGGCTGGCGCCATTTTGCTGATGCTGACTTTCTGGGCATGACCCCAAATTCCCTGAAAGGCCCATTATACAAAACAAGAAAGACTGACGAATGTCACTGATTTTCATACTTATACCGTTTATCGCTTCGGCGATTTTGCTGCTGCTTCGTCCGGCGGGCCTTTCGCGCCATCTGGCGTTGGTGGCCGCGCTGGCTAACCTTGCGGCTACAGCCTATTGTGTTTGCTGCGATTACAGTCAGGGAATGACCTGCACTTTTTCAGTGCCCTGGGTGGCTTCTGCTGGCATCCACTTCAGCCTGGGTATGGATGGTATCACCCTGATTATGCTGGTATTGACCAACCTGTTGGCGCCACTAATCATCCTGACCAGCTGGGACCACAAGTTCGACAATGAACCCAGGTATTATGGTCTGGTATTGATGATGCTTGCCGCCCTCAACGGTGTGTTTTTGGCGCAGGATGGCCTGGTCTTCTATATTTTTTACGAACTGGCACTCATCCCTATCTATTTCATTTGTGCCATTTGGGGCGGGCAGGATCGTATCCGGGTAACCCTGAAGTTTTTCATTTACACGTTTGTAGGCTCCTTGTTTATGCTGGTTGCCCTGTTGTGGGTGTACCTGCAAACCAATGTGAACGGCGCGCATTCCTTCGCCTGGGCCGATCTGGTAGCTGTTCAGCTGAGTCCTGCTGCTGCACACTGGGTGCTGGTAGGTTTCTTTATCGCATTTGCGGTAAAAATGCCGGTATTTCCATTGCACACCTGGCAGCCTGATACCTACGTAACCTCTCCAACCACCGGCACCATGCTGCTTTCCGGCATCATGCTGAAAATGGGCGCTTATGGCGTTATTCGCTGGATGGTTCCGCTGGCTCCAGAGGCCATGCACTACGTAGATCCATTGTTTATTTCCCTGGCAGTAATAGGCATCCTTTATGCCAGCATCATTGCTGTTAAGCAGTCTGATATCAAGCGCCTGGTAGCCTATTCCTCCATTGCACACGTGGGCCTGATTGCCGCAGGTATTCTGGCCTGGAACAAAACCGGCGTGCAGGGTGGTATCATTCAAATGCTCAACCACGGGATCAACGTGGTAGGTCTGTTCTTTGTAGTAGACTTGCTGGAGCGCCGACTGGGTACCCGTTCTCTCGCAGATATGGGTGGTATTGCCAAATCTGCGCCCAAATTTGCTACCCTGTTTTTGATCATCGTGTTAGGCTCTGTAGCTGTGCCGCTCACCAACGGTTTCCCTGGCGAGTTCCTGCTCCTGAATGGCGTGTGGAATTACAACTTCTGGCTGGGTGTGTTGGCTGGTTTGACCATCATTTTCGGAGCAGTGTACATGCTGCGCGCTTACGGACTGGTGGTATTCGGAGCGCCAACTCCGGCAACAGAGCGTTTTGAAGATGTAAACACCCGTGAATTTTTGGTATTGGGCATTATTGCCGGATTGGTGATTGTACTGGGCTTTTTCCCACAATCCATTCTGGGACTCACTGAGGCCAGCGTAGACCGCATTCTCAGCGTGGTACAATTCTAAAACCAGCCATCATGCAGTTTTCTCTGCGCGAGCACGACCATATACCGTTAAATAATCTCCTCAAGGTGCTAAACCTGGTGGAAACCGGAGGAGAAGCCAATATCCGGATTACGGATGGAGAAGTAAGGGTAAATGGTCAGATAGAAACCCAGAAACGAAAGAAACTACGTCCGGGCGACCGGGTTGAATACCAAAAAGCTACCATCGAAATTATCCCTTAACCCCGGGAACAACATTGCAACGAAGATGACCGCACTACTGATACTCTTTTTAACGGCCATTGCCGTACTGTTTGCAGGCTTGACAAAGCGCTCGCTGCTGCAACCATTGTCGCTCTTTGGCACTTTGCTGGCGCTTGGCGCAACCGGATACGACCTGTTTGGCCCGGGATTCGGGTGGGGCATGGAATATGCTTCCATGTTCCGGTTTATGCCCTTTGCACATGCATTTTCAGGTGTAGCTATTCTGGCTACCGTACTGATTATTATACTTTCCGGCTGGGGTTTCAGAAACCTTAACTCAACGCTTGGCGACCACTACGGACTGATTCTGTTCAGTTTGACCGGCGCGCTGATCCTGTTTTCGTTCACCAATCTCACCATGCTGTTCCTCGGCATTGAGATTCTGAGCATTCCGCTGTATGTGTTAGCTGGTAGCCGCAGAGATGATCTGAGCAGTAATGAAGCCGCGTTGAAATACTTCCTGATGGGCTCTTTTGCTACCGGCATACTGTTGTTTGGTATGGCTTTGATATACGGCGCAACCGCCAGCTTTGATTTGGGCACCATCAGCAGGGTAATCGGCACCGGCGATCAGATGCCAGGCATGTTGAAAGTGGGAATTTTGATCATGATCATGGGCTTGAGCTTTAAGGTATCTGCGGTTCCGTTCCACTTCTGGGCGCCTGATGTGTATCAGGGCAGCCCCAACCTGATTACAGCCTTCATGGCTACTGTGGTAAAAACAGCAGGATTTGCGGCATTTTACCGCCTTTTTGCTATTGCCTTCCCGGGTGCGGAAGGATTCTGGAGCGTACCTGTGGCTTTGGTAGCGGCCTTGACCATGACGGTAGCCAACATTACAGCCATTTTCCAGCAGGATTTCAAGCGAATGATGGCCTATTCCAGCATTTCACATGCTGGTTATTTGTTACTGGCCGTGCTGGCTATTGGTACAGAAGGCGCAGATCGGGCGCTGTTGTTCTACACCCTGACCTATTCTCTGGCCACCATTTGCGCTTTCGGCGCTTTCATCATTGTGGCTGAGCAAACCGGCAATAGCTCTTTCGAGGCATTTAACGGATTGGGCAAAAAGCAACCCCTGGTAGCTGCAGTACTTACCTTGTCGATGTTATCGCTGGCAGGTATTCCACCATTGGCAGGTTTCTTTGGCAAATACTTCCTGTTTACGGCAGCCTTTGCCAAGTATCCGTGGCTGATTGTTTTGGCTGTTATTAATTCGGCCATTTCCATTTACTACTATTTCAAAATCATCATTGCCATGTACTTCAATCGCGAGGACAGTCAGGAAGCAGCCCTGGAAATTCCCGCTGGTGTACGTTTGGCTGTATTGGTAGGTCTGGCGCTCATTGCCTGGCTAACCCTGGCGCCTGGCAGTGTATATGGGTTGATTTGAGCATAAAGAGCGTTAGAAAATGTATCTTAAAATTAAACTGAGCTTTCGTTTTTTAACGAAAACACGTTTAATCTTTTGCAGTACATTATTCAAGGTTCATCTATCCATTGCTCAAACATTTTTAACCTTAGGAGGAGGCTACTCGATTCCCTGGGCTGTGCAGGATGTTCCTGATGGGAACATTGTGGTTTTTGATGATGGTACTCGAATGATTGATGTTTATAAATATTCTTTAGGTCAAGGCAAAAACTATGCACTTTCGGCGGCTCATCGTATCTCAAAATCTTTAGATGTTGGATGTAGCGTTGTTTTCGTAGATGGAAGAGAAAGTACACGTACAGTTGCCGGTACAAATTTTGAGGTCAATAGCAAAACCAAGGGTAGCATGTTATGGGTTACTCCTACAGTGAAAATAAATCTACTCAATGAAAGGAGTTTATCACCATTCATTAGATTTGGCATAGGGATTGGTGTTTTGGGTAAAATTTGGGTAGAAAATGAGGATATAACCTCTTTTGGCAATTTGTCAGTAACCCAAAGGCGTTTATCAAATGGTTTAGCTTATGGAGTTCATTCAGGGATTGGTCTTGCATATACCTTCAAGAAAGACAAACGTTGGGGTATGTTCATTGAGATGAGCTCAATTAACGCCTCGTATGGTCCTAAAAGAGGAGAAGTTGTTGCAAGAATTAAAGACAACATTGATGTTTTTAGTACGCTTACAACCAGCCAGAAGATAACTATATACAAAAACAGTTATATTAGAGATGATAATGCCCCTTCTGACCCAGAAAAGCCGGGGTTCGCTGCAAGACGGTTTTACCAGTTTAGTAGTATCGGACTAAATTTAGGAGCGTCATATAGGTTATAGCTGCATTATTGCTTTTAGGCTAAGGAAAAAGTCTTTTCGCCTTATTATTGCCATTCATTTTTACCTTAAGCATGCGAAAATTATCCTTTCTTCTGGCACTGGCTATCTGTTCCTGGCATTGCGGCCAAACACCAGAAGCGCCTCCCCCATCCCTCCTCACTCCCCCGCCCTCTCCGGAGCCGGAGGTCTATTGGTATTTCCTGAATGTCGACAAGCTCAACCTTCGGGATCAGCCCAACAAACAGGGAGCAGTCATTACTCAATTGGCTGAAGGTGATTTTGTATCAGGCAATGGCGAGGTTTCTGCCAACAAGGAGGAAGTAACCCTGCGGAATATTCCGTTTAATGAACCCTATTTCAAGGTCAAAACCACCACAAATCCGCCACAGGAAGGCTGGGTATTCAGTGCCGCTCTGGTACCTGTATATGCGGGCGCACAATCCACCAGTCCGGATATTGGAAAGCTGTCTGCATTCAGCCGATTTCTTACCACTCTTGACCCCAAAAAGCTGGAAAACGGCAAAAAAGCCTGGGATGATGTCCGGCAAAACTTCTCGAATGTGCAGGGTGTCAATGCCGATGGCGTATTTATCCTGCTGGAACGTTTCCTTTTCCGCATGGAAACAGACGGCGACTATTATACCCTGACGGAAAAAGTACCCTTTAGTACTGAAGAATACGAGGCTATTAACGCCGACAAATTCAACATCAGCAAATACCCGACCACCCAAAAGCTGGCAGACAACGGCTTCAGGCTGGCCACTGGCGAAGGCATGGTTTTTCCGATAGTAGATTGGGTAAAATTGACTGAATTCTTTGCCACCAAGGTTACTCCTGCCATGAAAAGCTACATGGAACAAACCACCAAAGAGTTACTTCAACCTATGATGGACGATGGCGGCATACTGCTTCCTCTGGAAGAAGTGGCAGACAGGGCTGTTTGGTGGGAGAAGTTCAATCAGATGCATCCTTACTTTGTACGCCGGGAAGAAACACAAAACCATGCCAAGGGTCTTGAGTTTCTGATTGTATGTGGCGCTGATAATACTCCCGTGTTTAATTACGAGGATAAAACAGTCATTCCTGAATACCAGAAAGTTTGGGCATACATCAAAGAAAAATACGCTGGAACCAACCTCGAAAAATCCGTCAGGGCTATGTCTGACCTGATCGCCTCCGAAGGCGGCAAATGCACCAAAAAGGTAGAAGAGTACCGGGAAAAGTTGGTGAATCAGTGAGGGTGGTAGAGTCTTTTTTACCGCAGAGACGGAGAGGTGCAGAGGGATTCGAATTGTAGCTGGTTTTAGTGACGGGGTGACTGGCAGTCACCCCGTCACTAAAACCAGCTAACGCAATCTATCCGCAAGGGCATCTGCCCAGGCCGGGGAGTCGTTGAGGCTGGGAACAAGATCCAATTGCTCGCCTCCCCATTTGTGGAAGTCTTCCTGATATTCCTCCCCAATTTCGATAGTGGTTTCAAGGCAATCCGCCGTGAATGCCGGACAAAACACCAGCAACCGTTTGGCGCCTTGTTTGGCCAATTTTTCTATCACCTGAACGGTATAAGGCTGCGTCCAGGGGTCGCTGCCCAACCTGCTTTGGAAACAAACCGTGTATTGTTGCTCCGTCAGGCCCAGTTTGGCTGCAATGGCCTGAGTGGTGGCATAACATTGGGCAGAATAGCAAAACTGGTTTGTTGGAGTCAAGGTTTTGCAGCAATCGTTTTGTTTCAGGCAATGGTTAAAAGCATCGGCTTTTTTCAATTGCCGCTGGGGTAGTCCATGGTAGCTAAACAAAACATGATCGTAGCTACCCAGCTCAAACTGCCTGGCGTTGGCTGCAAACAACTCAATCATTGGCTCCCAGGTTGGATAGGAATTGATGAACTCCGTTTCCGGAATGATTTGTTGTGTGCTCAGGATACGCATCACCTCTTCATGCACCGACCCAACCGTGGCGCTGGCATATTGCGGAAATAGGCTGAATACCTTGATTTTAGACACCTTGGCCTGCATCAGTTTTTGAATAGCTGAGGCCAAAGAAGGATTTTGATACCGCATAGCCAGCTCCACCTGATAAGCTCCGCCCAGTCGGGTCTGAATTTGCGCGGCCAGTCGCTCGCCGTAAAATTTTAGTGGAGAACCATTTTCGGTCCAGAGTTCCTGATACGCCTTGGCGGATTTCCCTGAGCGGAATGGCGCAATAATGCCACGCACCAGCAGATTTCGGGCAATGGGGTTGATATCAATGACCCTTGCGTCGAGCAAAAATTGTTGAAGGTAGCGATAAACAGCACCGCGCGTAGGCGCATCCGGAGTACCGAGATTTACCAGCAGAATGCCGGTTTTTTGTTCCATTATTGGCATGAAAGCAGCTTTTTTCTAAAGAATAAGGGGAGTTTCTCACAAGTAATTTTTAGCACAGATGCTCAGGGGCTGCTACAGTGAGAGTCTCACTTTGAGTGAGACTCTCACTGTAGCAGCCCCTGAGCATCTGTGCTAAAATAGCAACGACTGTGAGACAGCCTCGTTACCTGATTATTCCAGCCTGTTTAAACCCTGAAAACGCAAAATCGTTGTCAGTTTTATGCAATAATTTCCTGTTTGCGGGTCAGCCAGGCATAAGCCCCGAACAGCAATCCGGAAAATACCAGATCACCCATTACAGTATTACCGAAGAAAGGAATACCGGCAGTATAACAAGCCATCAGGCCAGACAGGTTTGGGGCATACATGCCACTTTCCAGCCAGGTGCTGAAATTAGATACCAGGAAGAAAACCATGGATCCGGACAGGCTCGCGCCAAATACCCTGAGTACCGAAACCTTGTTGTGCAACCAGGCACCACCTACAGCCATTACCAGGGCAAAAGCCAGGTAAAGCCAGCCAGAGGTAATCCAGACAAACGAGCCCTGGTTAAATTCAGCATAGATCACGTTGTTGATGAACAGATCTGATAAAAACAAGGATGCAAAAGGTACCAGTAACAACAGATATTGGCGACCAAAATATGCAGCGCCAAACAGCGCAATAGCTGCCAATGGCGTGAAATTGTGCGGGTGTGGCAGGAGTCTTGTGATGGTGGCCAGGGCAATGAGCGCTACGGCGATACGTTGATTCATAAACGTGGTGGTTCCTGTAAAAAAATGGATGGGGTTTCCGGTTTGAAGTCCGATTGGGCACAAAGATAGAACGAACATGTCTCCCTGCGTGTCGTTTTTCCAAAAAACCCTCCTGCAATTTTGCCTTGATGTATCATTGCAGTCGGTTCCGGCCAATTTCCGGTTCATTTTCGTTCAATTCCAAGCATTCAATATGTTCCAAAAATTTTCTCTTGTAATAGTCGCTATCCTCTGTCTCGCAGGATCTGCCCATGCGCAATATTGGCAGCAACGCGTTGATTATCAGATTAAAGCAGATATGGACGTCAGCAAACACCAGTATAAAGGTGATATGCGGCTTACCTACGTGAATAATAGTCCTGATACCCTGTACAAAGCATTCTGGCATTTGTATTTTAATGCATTCCAGCCCGGAAGCATGATGGATGTGCGCTCGCGCACGATCTCAGATCCGGATTCGCGCGTTGCCGACCGTATTTTCAAACTCAAGCCGGAAGAACAAGGCTGGATGAAAGTTAAAGCGCTTCAGCAAAATGGCAAACCGCTCAGCTTCCAGCACAATGAAACCATTCTGGAAGTGACCCTGGCAGAGCCTATTCTTCCAGGTGCTACCACTGTTTTTGAAATGAGTTGGGATGCCCAGGTTCCACTGCAGGTTCGCAGAAATGGTCGCGACAGCAAAGAAGGCATTGATTATTCCATGGCGCAATGGTACCCAAAACTGTGCGAATATGATCCGCAGGGCTGGCATGCCAATCCCTACGTTGCCCGTGAATTTTACGGGGTTTGGGGCGATTTCGACGTAACCATCAGCATAGACAAGAATTACGTAGTGGCTGCAGGAGGTTATTTGCAAAATCCGCAAGAGGTTGGTCATGGATACGAAGCGCCGGGCTCTGCCCTGAAACTTCCGGCAGGAAACAAGCTGATCTGGCACTTTAAAACACCCAATGTGCATGATTTCTGCTGGGCTGCCGACCGCGATTATACCCATACCTCTTTGGTGGCCGATGACGGTTCCATTATGCGTTTTTTCTGGCAAAAAGGCAAAGGTTACGATGATCAGTGGGGTAAAATGCCAGGAATCATGAACCGCGCCAGATCCATCATGAACGAGCATTTCGGGAAATACCCTTACCGTGAATACTGCTTCATTCAGGGCGGCGACGGAGGCATGGAATACCCTTTGGCTACCCTTATTACCGGCAATCGCGGGCTGAACTCACTGGTTGGTGTGGCTGTGCATGAACAGCTCCACTCCTGGTATCAAATGATCCTCGGCAGCAACGAGAGCCTTTATGGCTGGATGGACGAAGGCTTTACCTCCTACGCAGAAGACCTTGTGATGAACGAACTGGCCAAAGAAGGCCTGTTACCAGGCAAAAAACCAGAGGAAAACCCATTTTCCGGAGCTATTTCAGCCTACACAGCGCTGGCTACCAGCGGCGTTGAAGAACCGCTGACAACCCATGCAGACCATTACCATACCAATTATGCCTACGGCATAGCTTCTTATGTTAAAGGCGCAGTGTACCTGTTGCAAATGGAATACATCATTGGAAAACAGGCTTTTGACAAAGGCTTGCTGCGGTATTTCAATACCTGGAAATTCAAGCACCCGGATGCCAATGCCGTTACCCGTTGTTTTGAAATGGAGAGCGGACTGGAACTGGACTGGTACAAGGAAGATTGGGTCAATACGCTGAACACCATTGATTATGCCGTGAAAAGCGTTGAAAAGGAAGACAGAAAGAACACCAAAGTAGTAATTGAACGCATTGGCAGAATGGCTATGCCGCTGGATATTGTAGTAACCTACACCAACGGTGAACAGGAAATTTTTTACGCTCCGCTGGAAGGTATGCGCGGCGAGAAACCTGCGGAAAATAAAACACCCCGCACGGTGCTTCCTGAACATCGTTGGGTAGACCCGGTATATGAGTTCGAAATTCCGGAGAAAGTGAAAAAAGTGGCCCGTGTAGCCATTGATCCAAGCAAGCGCATGGCCGATATCAACATGGAAAACAATGTCTGGGAAAAGAAGGATTAATTCCAGATAAGTTTGGCCGAGACATTCCTTTCGTGTCAATTGAAAAAAAAAATTTGCATGCGTTAACACGGTAAAGGCACCCAATAGCAAAATTAACAAGTACTTAACCAGGCTTTTCCCATATTTTAATAGGAAAAGCAAGCGTATTATCAGAAAACCATCAGTTTAACAACGGGTTCCCGGAATACAGTTTCCAGGGAACCCGTTGCATTTTACGGTTTTTTATCCGATTTTTGCTCACCGTAGCAGTAATTCAGCATGATGGTGCACGAAGATTCCATGGCTGGCGCCGGCCTGAATGCAGGCGCAGGACAACAAGATGATCATGTGCTGGCAGCACATGAAACGCCTACCATACCCGGTGGGGAGGAAGATCGTGCGCTCATTTCCAGATCCTACAGGAATCTGTTGAAATCCATTAAAACGCCATTGAATGCTGAAGACCGGGATAATATCCGTGCAGCTTTTGAAATGGCTGCTCAGGCACACCAAACCCAAAGAAGGAAATCCGGAGAACCTTATATTACGCACCCCATAGAGGTTGCCAGGATATGCGTGGAGGAGATTGGTCTGGGCCCAACTGCTGTTATTTGTGCTTTGTTGCACGATGTGGTGGAAGATACTGATATCAGCCTGAAGGAAATTCATGAACAATTCGGCGACAAAATTGCCCGTATTGTGGATGGATTGACCAAACTTGACGGTTTGCACGATTCCGAAAGTCCGCAGGCAGAAAACCTGTCCAAGGTATTGAAAGCCATGCTGTTTGATGTGCGGGTGGTATTGATTAAAATGGCCGACCGCTTACACAATTTGCGCACCATTAAAAGTATGGCGCAGCACAAGCAACTGAAAATTGCGGCTGAGACCTCCTTTATCTATACCCCTTTGGCACATCGTTTGGGCTTGTATAACATCAAGAACGAATTTCAGGATATCTGTTTCAAAATAACCCACCGCGAGGTTTACCACGAAATAGCTGCCAAACTATCCGAAACCAAACGCGCCCGGCAGTCCTATATTGACGAGTTCACCAGTCCTTTGATCAAAGCTCTGGAAGAACATCAGATTCCGTTTGAGATCGTGGGTCGGCCAAAGAGCATTTATTCCATTTACAACAAGATCAAAACCAAAAATGTCCCGTTTGAGGACATATACGATCTGTTTGCGGTACGGATCATTTTGGATGTAAAGCCCGAACAGGAAAAAAGCGCCTGCTGGCAGGTATATTCCATTGTTACAGACACCTATGCGCCCATTACCCAGCGTATCAAGGATTGGATATCCATCCCCAAAGCCAATGGCTATGAATCGCTGCACGCTACCGTAGTCGGTCCGGGTGGCCGGTATGTGGAAGTGCAGATCCGATCCAAACGCATGGACGATATTGCAGAGCGCGGTTTTGCGGCCCACTGGAAATACAAAGGCATAGAAGGCCCCAATACCCGAGCCAATAACTACGAAAACTGGCTGGCTCAGGTGCGCGAATCGCTGGAAAACCAGGAGTCTGGCAGTGCCGTGGAATTCCTGGCAGATTTTCAGAGCAATCTGTTTGCGGAGGAAGTCCATGTGTTTACGCCCAAAGGTCAGATGAAAATCCTGCCGGATGGGGCTACTGCGCTGGATTTTGCCTTTAGTATTCACTCAGATGTCGGTTGTACCTGTCGGGTAGTGCGGGTGAACAACAAAATTGTTCCTTTTACCTACAAACTGGAAAACGGGGATCAGATAGAGATCATTACCGATAAAAACCAGAAGCCCAGCGAAGACTGGCTTCAGTTTGTGGTTACCTCCAAGGCCAAGAACCGTATACGTTCAGCCCTGAAGGAAGTAAAACGCGAGCAGGCAGCTTACGGTAAGGAAATCCTGGAGCGCAAACTCAACGCGCTCAAGGTGCCTGTTGAGGAGAATTGTGATAACCTGGCCAAATTCTATGGTTTCCCGAACCGAATGGAATTCCTGAGCGCCATTTATCTGGAACAGGTTAACCTGCGTTTGATTTCCAAACGTTTCGCAGTTGACGGGAATTACCTGGTTGAAAAGGCTCAAACTACTGAACGACTGCCGGGCAAACCTAAAAATCCGGTACTCAACCCAAAAACAACCAATAAGCCGGAGGTTTACCTCAATGGTGAACCAGGCACCATGTACAAATATTCCTTTGCTACCTGCTGTAACCCTATGGCCGGCGATGATATTTTCGGGTTTGTACTGGTACAAGGCGGGGTGCGCATACACCGTTCTACCTGCTCCAATGCCAACAACCTGTATGCCCAGCATGCCCACCGTATCCTGAAAGCGGAATGGGGTAATATTGCCAAAACAGATTTCCTGGCCGACATCATCATCACTGGTATTGACATCGGCTCGGGTGTGATCAGCTCCCTGACCAATACCCTGGCTGATATGGGTATCAATATCCGGTCCTTCTCCATTTCCGGCGAAGGAGGATACTTTGAAGGCCGCGTTTCTATGGTAGTAGCCAATACAGACCACCTTCAGCAAGCCCTGCTGGCACTGAAAAAGTTCGACTGGGTAAACAGCGCTGCCCGTACGGAATAACGGTTTACAAGGCGGGTAAAACCTTGCCGCTCACTTCACCAAATCCAATTTTTTCTCCGTTTTCGCCAGCAAAGCCACGAATGGTCAGCGTATCTCCATCCTGCAAAAAGGTTCGGGTGCTGCCGTCGGCCATGTTGAGCGGATTTTTACCACCCCAGGACAACTCCAGCAGGGAGCCATAACTGTCCGGTGTTGGCCCGCTGATGGTACCACTGGCAAGCAGATCGCCCACCAGAACATTACATCCATTGACGGTATGATGAGCCAGTTGCTGGGCCATAGACCAGTACAGGTATTTGGTGTTGGAACGACTGATCAGGGTCTCTTTGTCCTGGCCCGGGGTAGTTACCGTTACTTCAAGGGATATATCGCAGTTTTTAGCGCCTTTTGTTTTTAGGTACTCTAATGGCGCCGGCGTTTGTTTAGGACCTTTCACCCTATGCGGTTTGAGTGCCTCCAGGGGTACGATCCAGGGAGAAATGCTGGATCCAAAGTTTTTGCCCAAAAATGGCCCAAGTGGAACGTATTCCCAGCGTTGGATATCGCGGGCGCTCCAGTCGTTGAACAATACCAGACCGTAAATATAATCTTCCGCTTTATCTACCGGAATGGGCTCACCAAGTGTACTTTCTTTTCCAATTACAAAAGCCACTTCCAATTCGAAATCCAGCTGGCGTGATGCTGCATACACTGGAGTATCCGGTGCGCCACCCGGAGGCAGAATTTGGCCTTTAGGGCGGCGGATGGGTGTACCGGATACAACAATAGAAGATGCCCGGCCATGGTACCCAACAGGTATCCAGCGCCAGTTGGGCAGCAATGGATTGTCGGGGCGAAACATTTTACCTACATTAGTGGCGTGTTCAATACTGCTGTAAAAATCTGTGTAATTGGGCACCTGAATGGGCATCAGCATGGTTGCTTTGTTGCGCTCCACCAGAATATTGGATGCATTTTCCGGTTTTTGTGGAAGACTAAGCCAATCCTGCACTTTTTTACGCACACGGTTGGTTGCCGGTTTGCCCAGAGCAATAAAGCTATTGAGGGTATTTTGGGTGAATAATTTGGCAAAAAACCTTCGTTTACCGAATAGGCCTGCCTCAGCAGCAGCTGCAAGGTCTACAATATGGTTTCCAATGGCCATGCCAGCCCTTGGACGCTGGTCGCCAGTATGGAATATACCAATGGGTAAATTGAAAAGAGAAAAGTCAGAATCGGCCGGAATAGACAGCCAGGAATGTTTGGATGGCATGACGATGTTAGGGTAAGCGGGAATAGCTCCCGGGAAGCCGCAAAGTTCTTTATTTTACCGCTCCGGAAGTGCATTTCAACTGCCAAAATTGTGTCTAAATTTGCGCAACCGATTTCGCCTCATCCCAGTTTTACGTACCACACAAGTGAAAAAATCGCTAAAATCCGACATCCTCGACACCATCAAGACCCCTTTTTTGGGTCCGGAAGGTGCTACCGTACGCAAAAGGTCGTTTCGAAGTGTCATGTTGTACGCCATAAGTTATCCATTCAGTACCGGTATAGTGATTTATGCTGGATTGATGACCTTTTCCATGGTGCTTACCAATATCACCGGTTTCCTGCCGGAAATAGCTCGGGATCTGTACAAAGGAGAACTGAACACGGCTGGATCTATTTTCACCTGGCTTTTTGCGTTTTTTCTGGGCGGTTTTTTCGCAGGTTGGTGTACAGAAAGGGAAAAACTGCTGAAGTGGAAGCTATTGCATTTATTGCCCCTGCTTACAGTAGTTTGTTGTTACCTGACTGTAGGTTTTTCCGGGAAAAAATCGGATGCGCTCAACCCGGTACTCTTTCCCGCCATGGTTTTATTTACAGTGGGCATTTTAAACGCCATGGTAAGTCTGACCACCTCTTCGTTGATTAAAGCGAGTCAAATGACCGGCATGGTGGTGGAATTGGGAGTAGACTTGGCTGAATTGTTCCATTCAGAAGGTGAGAAACACAGGCTCATCCGTAGGGAAGCCTGGCTTCGCATTGTAGTGATGTGCAGTTTCATTGGCGGCGCCATGCTGAGCGTGGCCTTTTTTCCACAAATTGGCACTAAAGTATTTTTTATTCCAGCCGGAATCATAGCAGGCGTCATGGTCTATGACGTGTGGAAACTTTGATTTAAGCATCAAATCTACCCTATCATGGAGGACACCTTTAACAGTGACTGGCGGATATTGACGGCGGCGATTTATCAAAAGCCCAGGGATTCCAAAATTTTGGGATCTATAGAACTGGATGTAACCGAATTGGAACAATTTATCCAGGAAAAAAGGCAGCAAAAGCTAAAAATCACCCTCACGCATGTCATGCTTTTGTTGCTGGCCAGAGGAATTCATCAGGATGTGCCAGCGCTGAATTGTTATGTACGCAGAGGCCGGTTGGTGCCAAGAAAATCTGTAGATGTGTCGGTAACAGTCATGGGTATGAACGGCGAACTATCTTCTGTGAAAATAACCGGAGCGGAGCGCCTAACCTTAAAGACACTGACAGAAGTGATGCAACAGGAGGTACTCCACGCCCGCAAAGGAAAGGCCGAACATGTAAAAAAAGCGCGCAGCCTGCCATCCATGTTGCCCTGGCCATTGCGGCAATGGGTGGTAAATCTGGTGCGGTGGATTACCATTGACCTTAGTATACCAATGCCGTTTCTGGGGCTGCATCCAGACAGCTTTGGTACTTTCGTTTTGTCGAATATAGGGAGTATCGGGTTGGATGTGGGCTATCCGGCTCTGGCCCCATTTTCTAATGTAGCGATGGTAGTAACGCAAGGCAATGTAACGAGTAAACCGGCCGTACACGAGGGCCAAATTGCCATAAGAAGGATGCTAACAGTGAGTGCTGCCGTAGATCACCGGGTTGTAGATGCCGGGCACATGGGCAAATTATTCAACTCCTTGCGCAAACAATTAAAACATCCGGAATGGCTGGACCGCACACCTGAGTAGCCTCAGGTTAACAAATCCACCACTACAAAACCTCCAAAAAGCAAGCTTGCAATGCCATTTGTGGTAAAAAATGCGAGATTCACCCGGCTTAAGTCGTTGGGTTTTACCAGAAAATGCTGGTAAGCCAGCAGGACCAAAAAAACGCCGGTACCTGCCCAGAGCAGCCAACCTGTTTGAGGGGCTGCACTTATCAAATGCCTGGCTGCCAGCACCATCAAAAGCGCCGTTCCCAAGTGCATCCATTCCGAAATGCGTAAGGCCCCCTTTTTACCGAAGAAGGAAGGCATGGAATACAATTGCTGCGTGCGATCAAAATCTTCGTCCTGAAGGGCATAAATCACATCAAATCCTGCCACCCACAACAACACCGCGCCACTGTACAGTACCGGAATCCAATCGAAATGCCCTGTAACTGCCAGATAAGCGCCAACAGGGGCCAGACTTAAGCCTAATCCAAGCACCACGTGGCAAAGCCAGGTGAATCGTTTGGTATAAGAATAACCCAGCACCACCAGCAAGGCTACCGGCGAAAGCCAAAAGCATAAAGGATTGATAAACCAGGTGCAGAGTATGAATAACATACAGTTAATAACCACGAAAGCCAGAGCGGCATTCGGTGAAATGACACCAGCAGGTATTTCCCTGATTTTAGTGCGAGGATTGGCTGCGTCAATATCACGGTCCAGCCATCTGTTAAAAGCCATAGCTGCACTCCTGGCAAATACCATACACAATACCACCAGCAGAAACTTCTGCCAGCTGATGGAACCTCCTGCTACACTGGTGCCGACAAAAAAACCCACCATGGCAAAAGGCATGGCAAAGATGGTATGACTGAATTTTACCAGAGAAAGGTAGTTTTTCATATTGGGCAAAGATGCGGCAGGAGACGGAAATCTACCTTATTTTGTATGAGAAAATAAGCGTTTCATCCAAGATTCAGGCGGGGGTGAACCTTGTTGCCATGAAACATTTTTACCTTTGCCGCGGTTCTGACTATTATTAAATTCTTTTCATGGGAAAAATTCATGCTGCCATAACTGGTGTTCACGGCTGGCTACCAGAAACAAAACTCACCAATCTCGACCTGGAAAAAATGGTTGATACCAATGATGAATGGATTCAATCCAGAACGGGTATCAAAGAACGTCGTATTCTGAAAACCCCGGGCTGGGCAACTTCCGACATGTGTGCAGAGGCGGTGAAGGGTTTATTGGAAAAAACCGGCGTGAAACCCGGTGAAATAGATATGATCATCGTGGCTACTGTTACAGCCGACATGGTTTTCCCGGATACCGCCAACACCGTTTGCGATAAAATAGGGGCTAAAAATGCCTTTGGATACGATATCAATGCGGCTTGTTCGGGCTTTTTATTTGCTTTGTCTACCGGTGCGCAATTTGTTCAAAATGAAACCTTTAAAAAGGTAATTGTAGTTGGCGCCGATATGATGTCGTCCATTATTGACTATACCGACCGCAATACCTGTGTGATTTTTGGCGACGGCGCAGCAGCTGTTTTACTGGAACCCCGCAAAGATGGAACCGGCATATTGGACTTCGTTCTTCGTGGCGACGGTTCAGGTCGGGAGTTGTTGCATATGAAAGCAGGCGGATCGCTCAAGCCGGCTACCCTTGAAACCGTTACTGCCCGGGAGCATTATGCCTGGCAGGATGGCAAAAGAGTATTTGTTCACGCTGTAAAAGGTATGACCAGCACCTGCGAGGAAGTAATGCGCAGAAACAAAATGACCACAGATGACGTCCAATGGATTGTGCCACACCAAGCCAATATGCGCATCATTACTTCTGTAGCAGAGCACCTGCACTTCCCTTTAGAAAGGGTAATGATTAATATAGAACGATATGGCAATACTACAGCTGCGACATTGCCGCTTTGTTTGTGGGACTACGAAAAACAACTGAAAAAAGGCGACAACCTGATTCTGACCGCCTTTGGTGGCGGATTTACCTGGGGGGCAGTGTATTTGAAATGGGCCTATTGATACATGGGAATTCAACCCATTCCAACTCCTTGAACCAATAACCAGGCTAATAATAAGCCAATCAGAATGGCCAGTATAACAATGGCCCCTTGTCCGCTGTTTTTCTGTGGCAAGGGGCCATCTGTTTCAATAGCGGCCTCCTGCAATATTTCCCGTGCCTGTGAAGCGTCAAGGGGGTGGGTATGCAAACGAACAATTCCCGGAAGGTGTGGCGTTACAGACTGGGAAATGGTGTTGGCTAAAAAACAGTGGATGCCCTCAGAGCGGAGTCGGGCAGCTGCCACTTCTGCTTCAAGATTGGAGTAAAATTTGGCCACCACCTCTCCTTCACCCGCCCACTCCGGCAAGTCGTCGAAGGCAAATTTGTCAAGAATATCATCCGAACGCATAACGTACTACTCAAACTGGTTTAAACATGCTCAAAAATAGAAAAAGGCTCAGAATATTTCTGATTATCCTGACACTCCTGGTGTTGGCATTCGGTTACGTGGTAGAACAGGTATTGCCTTACGCTGGCATAAAACCCATGCGCAGGGGCCCCAAAGAAATGTCGTGGCTATTGCCCAAAGGTTCAGAACCGGATGCCTACGGTCTGAACGCAGAAGCACTCGACATATTGTCGCCCGATCAATTGCATTTAAAAGCCTGGCTGGTCAGCTCCAACATTGATACCACCAAAGGTATCGTGGTGGTTTTACACGGAATTTCTGCCTGCAAGGAAATCAATTATGAACGTGCGCGCATGCTTGCTGATTTGGGTTATGGCAGTTTATTGCTCGATTTACGGGCCCATGGTTCAAGTCAGGGTGATTATTGCACCTTCGGGTTTCATGAAAAAAACGACTTGAAAGCAGTGGCGGATACTTTGAGCGCCAGGTTTCCGGGCAAACCCCTGGGAATTTGGGGCGCTTCGCTGGGCGGCGCCATTGGTCTGCAATCTATGGCTGCCGATAACCGGTATCGGTTTGGTATTATTGAAAGTACTTTTCACGCCTTCGATCAGGTGGCCCTGGAATACCAGGCCGACTGGTTTTTTGGATTGCGCAGTACCTGGCTGACCAACCATGTGTTAAGCAAATCAGGCGCCATCGCGCAATTCGACCCATTTTCTGTCAGGCCCATGGATGCAGCAGCACAGATTTCATACCCGGTATTGTTTATCCATGGCGATAAAGACGCGCGCATTCCCATGTGGTTTGGTCAAGAAAACTACGATGCTTGTCAGGCGCCCGGCAAACGGTGGTATAAAGTGGCTGGTGGCGGCCATAATGACCTTTGGCGCAAAGATGGAAAAGGGTTGCGCGATCAAATCACTTCGTTTTTGGATACCCTCTAACCAAAGCGATAATTAGTGATGCACCAAGGGAGTGAAATCCCGTAATTTGAACCCGAATTGTGTATTCTATCTCTCATATATCCAGCACATGATCCGTTATCTCTGTCTGTTCATACTAAGTCTGGCAGGGTTGAGCTCCTTGCGGGCAACCCATATTGTTGGCGGTGAAATCACCTACAAGTGTTTGGGCAACAACAATTATGAAATTACACTGACAGTTTATCGGGATTGTTACAATGGTCAGCCATGGTTTGACAACCCCGCACGCGTAGGTGTGTATGAAAAAGGCAGCGACAGTGTTCTGGTGCGCAATTTGGCGCTTCCATACAATGCTTTTACCAACGATACCCTGCCTATTGTGCTGAATAACCCATGTTTAACGGTTCCTCCTGATGTTTGTGTGCACAAGGCTACATACAAAACCACGGTGAATTTACCGTTCAACCCCAAAGGTTATATCCTGGTTTACCAACGGTGTTGCAGGAATAAATTGATCCGAAACCTTCCTGACCCCTTGAACACCGGAATCTCCTTCGTAGCAGAAATTTCGGCCCAGAGTCAGCAGGAATGTAACAATGCCGCTACTTTCATCAATTGGCCGCCTGTAGCCATCTGCATTCACCAGCCCATAGATTTTGACCATGCTGCCACAGATCCTGACGGCGATTCTCTGAGTTACCGGCTTTGTACACCCTTCAATGGACCAGATTCCCTGCTTCCAATCCCGAGTCCGCCCCTGGCTCCCCCCTACCCTGAGCTGATTTGGCAGGATCCACCGTATAATCTGTTGAATTTGCTGGGCGGAGATCCGCTTAAGATTGATCCAAATACCGGTTTTATGACCGGGGTGCCCAATATGATAGGCAATTTTGTAGTAGGCGTTTGTGTAGATGAATACCGTAATGGGGAATTGTTATCCACCACACGGCGCGATTTTCAGTACAATGTAGCTGATTGCGGGCAACCCAATGCCGCTTTTTTCCTGCCGGAAATCCTGTGCGACACCCTGAATGTGAAATTCACCAATAAAAGCACCAATACCGACACCTATACCTGGTATTTCGATTGGGAAAACCATCCTGATTGGCAATCGACGGACTTTTCTCCCACGTTCACCTACCCCGATACAGGCTTGTTTACGGTTGCGTTGATTGCTGCACCCGGGCTTCCGTGTGCCGATACGTTTTTCCAGGTAATTCAGTTGGTTGAAACAGAGGGCCCGCTCAGTGTGAGCGCCAACCCGGAAGAAATTATGTCGGGCGACACCTCACAATTACTGGCTAATCTGCCGGGCGCCATCGGTTATAGTTGGGTGTCAAACAACACTTTATCTGATCTGACCATTGCTGATCCTTTAGCATTCCCGCCGGAAACCAGCACCTATACCGTTACTGCCTTATTACCCAACGGATGCAGGAAAACAGGGAGCGTAACTGTGCGCGTGCCCCCGCCAGTATGCGCAGAACCCCTGATTTTTTTCCCAACCGGCTTTTCTCCAAATGGGGATGGCGAAAACGATGTGTTGCAAATGGAAAGCAGCCTGGTCATTACCAAAGTGTATTGGGCCGTTTATAACCGCTGGGGCGAACGGGTATTTGAGGCAGATGCCCTGGATGATTTTTGGGATGGAACGTATAAAGGCCAGCCCCAGCCAGCCGAGACTTACGGCTTTTTCCTCCGCGTTCAATGTGAGGAAGGTCAGCCGGAATTTATCAAAAAAGGAAATGTAACCCTGTTGCGTTAACCTTCATCGAATCAAGGAAAACGACCCTGTTTCTATGAAAGTTGTACCGTCAATACGCTCCAGTTCTGCCCAGAACATGTAGGAGTCTATGTGCATGATTTGCCCCCTGAAAGTGCCATCCCAACCATAATCCGGAAGGTCTGGAGGGATATTCGTTACATCGAACAACAACTCACCCCAACGATCGGCAATAAACATCCTACGGATCAATTGCACACCGTTGTCGGCGCCGAGGTAGAATCTATTGTTGGGAAAATTAGCGTCAGGATTGAATATGGTTGGGGCATACACGCGATTTCGGTTCGATACCCTGATCCGGATATCGTCTTTGAGTACACAACCCGTGGAATCAACTGCGGTAATGCTGAAAGACGCGGAATTGAGCAAGGTTATGCAACGTTCCAGGCAACTGGAATCCACACAGGGCGGCGTGGGCGACCAGGAGATACTAATCGGGTTCATGCCATATTGTTCCTGGATGCAAATGGTGTCACCTTTGATGATTTCGCGGTCTTCTCCAATGTAGATCCACAATTCGCGGAAGGAAATATTTACCTGAACTAAAGAATCACAGCCGTTGGCGCCGGCATTTTTCAGGAGCTCATAACCTACCCGATTGTTTTCATCATAGGTAATGCCGTTAATCACAATAGAACCTCCCGGGCAAAGCGTGTCTGTAAATACGCTGAAAGGAATGGGGATTGGCCTTAACTGTACCAAGAGTATACTGTCGCAGGCGCCATTGGGTATTACCTCTACGCCTTCCCGATCGAAAGCTGTGTACAGGTGACCATTTATGATGACCGAATCGCCTTCACATATGGGTGGATCGTAGAGGTGAACCACCTTTCTGAAGGTTAGCTGTACATGAATAATACTGTCGCAACCATTAATAGAACCATCGTCAATAAACTCTTCACCAATATAATTTCCGGCATGGTAAGCAGTGCCATTGACCCAAAGTGTGTCTCCTTCACACAGCGTTTGATTCAGGGTTACTTCCATGACTGGATTGAAGGTTAATTCCACATGAATTACGCTGTCTATTCCACCCTGCGCTGCGCCTGGCAAGATGACGGTACCCGTTGGATTGGCAGCCGAAAAAAACTGGGTGATAACCAGTACTGTCTGGTTATTGCAGAAGGTATCACGGTAAATGGCATGTCCTGGCTGCGCGTAGGAAATGGTAGAGCAGGCAAACAAGATTGCCAGTGCCGGCAAAGCAGTTTTTGGGTGGATCATGTTGAAAAGGTTCATACCGGTTTTACAGCTGAGAAGGCATGAATTAGGATTAAATCTTACTGTTTTTTAAGAATGGCTCGTTGGAACACAGAGCATGGGAAAGTTTTTACCTCCGGGATTTCTTCTTCTCCCTGTTTTGTGTTTCCTGTAGAACTTATGGCAGTTTCCGTGCCAGAAATGACTTCGAATACCAAAGTTTGGTTATCTGTTTTTTCATAAGTGCAAAGTATCCGACTTCCCTGCACTACAAACCAGCACAATAGTTTTGGTCCGTAGAGATAACTTTCCATCACAATGGAGTTCTTTTCATCCACTTTCCATAGCCCTTTTTCCGGAGCAACAGGCACCAATTCGTAAGGGCGCCAATCCTGTTCTTTGGAACCGTATATAAGCCCAAAGGTATACCGTCCCTGGGTAGAAGTGTCAATTTTGTGGATTTCAACGGTCATGTCTACGGAGTTTACCTTGCCCTTGCCGTTGAAAATTTCCAGAGTACCTTTCCAATCACCTGCCCAGGATTCCGGAAAAGTTGTGTTTTGAGCGCAAATTATGCCGGTTTGCAAGCCAAACAGCATGAAAAGCAATAAGAGATATCGCATGATTGGTGTTTTTTGTCGTGCAAAAATAGCCAAGAATACTTTGCAGGGCAAAAACTCCTATTTTGCTGCCGAATTTAACTACTCTACTTACCCTGTTACTACTCTTTTCCGATGAAACTACCTAGTCCCGGCTTCCTGATTACAGCTTTCGCTCAGGTATTGAGACGTTTCCCGGCGGCCATGTTATGCGCCGTAGCCGGCGCTATCACTATGATCATAATGCTCGATATTAACGATATTGAGTCTGAAACACGTCTGGCGCGTTACATGATTACATTCATTTTGGGCATTTCGCTGCAAACAGCCATTGTAGGTTTTGGCGAATCCCGAAAATGGACACCGGCCAGGTTACTGGCAGCCCAGGGTACAGGCGTGTTAGTCCTGGCTGGTTGCTGGTGGTGGCTGGATACGAGTGATAAAAGATTTGAAGACTTGATTTTGCCTCAATATATGGCCCTTTTGCTGGTTTTACACCTGGGTGTGGCCGTGGCGCCTTACATTAAGAGAGGGAGTGTGCGGGAATTTTGGGAGTATAACCGTCAACTGTTTGCCAATCTGGTTATTGGCGCCTCGTTTACCCTTATTCTGTTTGCCGGACTTTCCATCGCAGCCTTTGCCATTGACCAGCTTTTTGGCATCCATATTCGGGATGATTGGTATATGCGCTTGTTTGTTATGTTGGGCGGTGTTTTCAATACAGCCTACTTTTTGCACCATTTTCCGCGCCTGGATCATGCCGAACAAGTGGAAGAAGGTTCTTACAACTGGGTTTTTCGTACCCTTTGCAAGTTCATTCTGATTCCCATTGTGCTGTTGTACTTTCTCATCTTATACGCATTTGGCGCAAAAATCGGACTGGAATGGAGCCTTCCACAAGGCTGGATAGGCTCTTTGGTACTTGGCTTTTCTGTTGCGGGCATCTTTACCTACCTGCTCAATTTTTACCTGCCGGAAGAAGATCCAAATATCCTGGTGGTTGGCTTTCGGCGCTGGTTTTGGTGGGTATTGCTGCCATTAACCGGATTGTTGTTCCTGGCAATTGGTCGGCGCATCAGCGATTATGGCGTCACCGAGGAACGTTTTATTGTGGCTACCCTGGGGGTTTGGTTGTTGCTCAATTGCCTATACTTTCTTTTTTCCAAAACAGATAACATCAAGTTTATCCCCATTTCACTGGGCATTTTTGCCCTTGCCTGGTCGTTTGGTCCATTGAGTGCCCTTTCCGTTTCTGTAAGAAGTCAACAACGGATTCTGGTGTCTAACCTGGAAAGAAATGACCGTTTTACCTCTGGCAGTATGAAACCGGGCACCAAGCCCGTAACCGACCAGGAATATCAGCAAATAAGCTCTGCAGCGTATTATTTATCCAGAAAAGACGGCTTGAAGGAGCTGTTGCCTGTTGCGATGGATAGTCTGGCCAATTATCCTGATCAATTGCTCTCCTGGTTGAAAATAGCGCCCGTTGTGGCAGACGATGCCTTAAAAACCGTAAATATCAGTCCCAAAGACTACGCTGAACCAATGCCGGTACAAGGGTATGAATTAGCCTACAGGGTAGATTTGTCGACACCTCAGGTGGAAAACCGGGAAATACACAGTGTTTTTGAGGCATCACCGGATGGTTTGTTTTTGGAATGGTATGATTTAACCAAAACGCCTTACACACTTATTGAGCGCTTCAGCCTGAAACCAGCGCTGGATCGTTGGGCGGAAAAAATGGAACCGAACCAAACTTACACCTACACGGAATTAGGTATCCAGGAGCGAAGCATTTTACTTACCGGAACCAAAGGAAATATACGTTTAATAGTGGAAAATGGCCAGATAGAAATCGAACGCGATCAGGTTCGGTTGGAAAGTGCCAACTGCTGGATTTTACTCAAAAGGAAATAACCATTACTTACCGGAGGAGCAACAGATCGCCGGATCGTTGCTCCTCCATTCCAGTTTGTGTACGGAACTGCAATACCCAGGTATACACGCCAGCAGGGGCATTTTTGCCTCCAACCTGTCCATTCCACCGAATGTTGCGACCCTCTGAACCAACATAACAAAGATTACCCCAACGGTCGAAAATACGGCACATGACCGGAGTAAGGCCAGGTTCAAAAAATACTTCCCAGGAGTCATTGCTGCCATCATCGTTAGGAGTAAACACATTAGGAGCATAAAGGACTGGCTCGCCACAATCCGCAAAACTTATGTGCAGCGTATCTGAAACCAGACATTGGTCTTTCAAGGCGCTCAAAACCCAACTTCCCGCTTCCGGAAGGCTCCAAACGCGTTCATTGCCCGGCAATCCATCCTGCCAAATCCAATTGTTGAATCCCTGCACTTCAGCCGTCAGGGTAAAAGGTTTGTTCGGACAAACTGCTGTATCGCGCACCGGGAAAAAGGAAACATCCGGTGGATTAACTACCAGCAGCGTGTCTTCCATTGTTTGATTACAGGTTCCAATGGCGGCTTTCAATTGGATCAGATAGCGCCCGGCTTCATTCCAGCTTACATTTGTTACTGAGGGGGCATCCGGCGGAGTTTGTTGGGCGCCTTCCAGCGTCCAGGTCCAGCTTTCTGCACACACACTGCCTGGCGCCGACAAAAGGAGCGGGCTGCCGGCGCAAAGCGAGTCCGGCAATTCAAAATGCGCTTCCACTAACTCTGAAGGACAACAATCAGAAAAGGCGAGTAGTGTTGGAGCAGATGCAAAAATGCGGTCGGTTACCGGATCATTGATATCTGTTGACATAAATACTATTGGCACATGCTGCAACACAACAGGAGTTAAGTTCGGCGTTTCCGCCATAAAAAAAGAGCAATCCACGCCTGGGTTTCCATTGCTATCTACTGTAAACAACCGACACCCTCCGTCCACCTGATTAGCTTGCGCCACACAAATACTGCCATTGCTCAGTGCAGTCATAGCCGTCACTTTATGCATAGTGCAATCTTCTGTATGCCTTGTCCATTCAACGTTGGTTCCGGAGCCATTTATGCGCAACAGTGCAAAGCGTTGATTGACTGTGCGAACTGCCAGCATCAAGGCATCATCGGTGGTAACCCTGATACTGAACAGACTTAAATCGTCCGGAAGTTCAAAGCACCAAACAGGACTCCCATCTGCCCGAACCCTCACTACGGCAAATTTGTCGCCATGTTTGCCCATAAAAGCCAGGTCGCCATTGGCAAAAATGCCGCCATCGCGCATAAAATAAAAAGACAGGAACCTGAAGGCTTGCATCAGGTTTCCGTTAGCTGAAAGTTGCATTAAAAAGCCATCAGGCACCGAAAAGCCCATGGAGCCATACCCTAAAAAAGTGCCGTCTGACCCGGGCGCCAGGCCATTTAGTGCTGTTGGTTCATCCGTTCTCCAATAACGGCGCAACTGCATGGCGCCTGATGGATCCACGCGATAAAGAAGCGCCTGATTGAAATCCGGAAGGTCGTCTGTAAAACCCATGGCATGCGCCGCCCATATATTGCCATCTGGTTGCACCAACAATTGTGTTCCGGAAGAAAAGGAACCATACCGTTTTTGTGGAGGCAATGCTGTTTCCCACAGGATATTGCCCTGAGCATCCATGTGCATTAAAATCAGGTAATTATCCGGAGCGGATGAAAAGGCGCCCTTTCGAAATAACAGGTAAAAACTACCATCCCCTGCGTTGGCAAGATGTAAATTACCATAACTAATATCTGTACCCAGTAAGACCGGACACACAGACTTCATCCAAACCGGGTTGCCCTCTTCGCTGATATGAATCAGCTCAATGCATCCACCCTGAATGCCAGCCCAAATGAACCCGCCATCCGGCAAATGCAATAACCCGTCGGCGTTCTCCAAACCCTGCACTTTCAGGCTGAAAGGTGTTTGTCCTAACAAGGGAGTGGCCAATAACAGCAGCAGATAAAGGCAATTTTTCACTTAAGCTGGCATTTCCTTCAAAGGTCAACCGATGTTCCCTAAGTTTGCCACTTAAGTTCGATTTTTTTTGCCATGATGTCACATAACCAGAAACGCAATCACTACACATTCCTCTCTTTTGCTTGGTTGATAATTTGCCTGTTGAGCATTTTTCAGGCTCAGGCGCAGTCTTCAACAACATATTTTCAGCAAAAAGTAGATTACAGCATTCGTGCTACCCTGCACGACACCACCCATACGCTTACTGCTGATATTTCTTTTGTATACCACAACAACGCTCCAACTGCCTTGCAGGAGATTTGGGTGCATTTGTGGGGCAATGCTTATCAAAACCGCAAGACCGCTTTTTGCCGGCAACAACTTAAGTCGGGCGACCGGAAGTTTTATTTTTCCAAGGAAAAAGGCGGCTTCAGCAACCTTGATTTCAGTGTTGACGGGCAAAAAGCCAATTGGCGAATTGACCCTGAAAACCCAGACATAGCCGTCATTACACTGGCAAAACCGCTTATGTCTGGACAAAAAATCACGATTGCTACTCCATTTACGTTAAAAATACCGGCTTCCTTCTCCCGATTGGGACATGTAAAAACAAGTTACCAAATGACGCAATGGTATCCCAAGCCGGCCGTGTATGATCACAAAGGCTGGCATGCCATGCCATACCTGAATATGGGCGAATTTTATTCAGAATTCGGCACTTTTGATGTGAGCATTACCTTGCCGGAAAACTATGTGGTGGGCGCCACAGGCTTGTTGCAAACCGGCTCGGAAATAGAGTTTTTACAAAAAAAAGAGGCAGAAACGCGGGCCATCTTTGCCCGCAACGATAAACATATAGCAGAACCATACCCGGCGTCCAGTTCCAGGATGAAAACCATCAGGTATACCGCCGAATTGGTGCATGATTTTGCCTGGTTTGCCGACAAACGTTTCATGGTACTAAAGGATACAGCGCACCTCGCTTCGGGTAAAAGTGTGGACTGTTGGGCCATGTTTCCAATGTCGAAAGAGACACAAGCAGGCAAGGGGCAATCCAGGTATTGGGAAAAAGGTGCGTTTTATGTGCGCCGCGCGGTAGAATTTTATTCAGAGCATGTAGGCGAGTATCCGTATCCTCAGGCCACGGCTATTCACTCAGCGTTGAGTGCCGGAGGCGGCATGGAATACCCAATGATCACGGTTATTGGCAATTCAGATTCACCTCAGAGTCTGGATGATGTAATTACCCATGAAGTTGGGCATAACTGGTTTTACGGCATTTTGGCTTCCAATGAGCGGGACCATCCGTTTATGGACGAGGGATTTAATACTTATTACGAGTCCCGTTACATGAAAAAGTACTATGGTGAATACGGTCCGGCGGAACTTCCGGACTTCCTGTTGAATGAAAAGAAACAGGGTACCCTGTTGGAGAATGGGTATCTGTTGCTGGCCAGGGAACACCAGGACACCCCTCCGGATTCACATTCCGATGAATTTTCCACCATTGGGTATGGCTTGCAGGTGTACATGAAAACGGCACTTGTGTTGGATTGGCTTGAAAAATCGGTGGGCACAGAGAAAATGGACAAAGCCATGCAGGATTATTACCGGAAATGGCAATTCAGGCACCCTTATCCGGAGGATTTGCAGGCTAATTTCAAGCTAAACGGTATTGATGCCGACTGGTTTTTCCGGTCCATGCAAACTCAGGATCAGTTGGATTTAACCATTAAATCCGTTAAACCATCAATAGCACAAACCGACGGCAATTTTGGGACAGGCGCCGACAAAAAACCTGGATATACGTTAAAGATAGAAAACAAAGGAAGCCTGGATGCTCCATTTCCCATCACAGCCCTGTATCAAGGAAAACCCGTTAATACTCTATGGTTCACGCAGGGAGACATTGATCGTGCATCCGGCGTATTTTTCCCAGCAGAAAACGCTGACGCATTTGAGATTGATTATGAACGCATTACACTCGATGTAAACCGAAAAAATAATTTCCGTAAAACAGGAGGCTTGTTCCCGGGCATGCGGCCATTGGAATACAGATTGTTTGCGCCGGTGCAAAACGCCCGGAGAAATACCCTGGCCATTGCGCCCTGGATAGGTTGGAATAATGCAGATAAAACCATGTTGGGACTGATGGTGTACAATCCACCGGTGCCTTCCAGAAAATTCCAGTATTACCTGTTGCCGGGGTATGGATTAGGTTCGAAGCAGTGGGTTGGCCTGGGAGAATTGAGGTATCAGTTTTTTCCGGGTGGCTTGTTCCCAAAGGTTGCTGTGAGTCTTGGGTACAAAAGTTTCCAATATGATCAGGCAAATGGCGGCGAGGTGGATTATCGTTTTTCCCGTTGGATGCCACAGGTACGGGCAAAACTGCGGACCAATAGACCGGCATTTGAGCATTATCTCAACTTCAGAACCCTTTTCCTGGATCGGGAAATTGCTTTGGAAGGGAAAACATCGGTTAAAAACACCGTTCATGAACTTCGTTACGAAGGAGAGCAATGGAAAGCGCCGCATCCATTCAAGTACAGGGTGGCTCTGGAAACCCAGCAATATACTGATGACAGCAAGCCCAATTACGTGCGCCTGACGGCAGAGTGGCAGCACAAGTTCTTTTACAATCAGAATAACAAAATCGTGGTAAGGTTATTTGCAGGGAGCTTCCTGCAAAATGCTCGCGAAAATGATGCGCCGGATGAATATTCTCTGGCCTTGACGCCTCTGGGGCAGAACGACTTCCGTTTCGATCAACTTTTTTTGGCCCGTAGCGGTGCTAATAATCTGATGGGCAGACAGGTAAGTCAGTCAGATGGTGGATTTAAGGGACCTATGAGCAGTTTGGGAAATCAACTTGGGTTAAGCAACCAATACCTCTTCAGTATGAATGTGATGGCAGAATTGCCCTTTAAACTCCCGCTGCGTTTGCCTTTGAGGCCATATTTTGATCTGGGGTATATTGGAGACTCTGGCACTGCCGGACCAGATCAGGAGAACTTACTTTGGAGCAGTGGCCTGGCTTTGTCCTTCTTTAACGGAGGTTTGGAGTTTTATTTCCCGATTTACAGTGCTAAAACCCTCCAGGATGCCTACCAGGAAGCTTCCGGCGCTAATTATGCCAAAATGATCAGCTGGAGCATGCGTCTTAACTTCCAGGAGCCTGTTAAGTTGATAGAAAAGATCTCGAGGTGAATGGTGGACGGGGAACGGGGAACGGTGGACGGTGGACGGTGGACGGTGGCATTGCGTGGGTATTTATAGCAACGTGGGTTGTCATGCCGAGTACTCGGCACCTACACAAGCCAGGCTATGCGGCACTTTTC
>DATGWL010000230.1:0-6041 GCA_035299505.1 Saprospiraceae bacterium
GTGGGGTTTCCCCATTCGGACACGCGCGGATTAACGGTTGTTTGCACCTCCCCGCGCATTTTCGCAGCTTACCACGTCCTTCGTCGCCCCCGGGAGCCAAGGCATCCCCCATACGCCCTTATTCACTTCCATCTCTTTGCCTGGCTATTTAAACCAAGTAATGTTCTTCAAGCAACCTTACGGCTACTTGTATCGCTCGATTACTTTCTCTTTTCTACTGCTATTTCTTCCAGCCTTGTCAATGAACTTTTATCTTAAAATCACCACTTTTGAAGTGTGATATCAGATGCTCCTTTTGTTTTGGGGACGCAAAGGTAAAGACGCTTTTCTCTTTTGAACAAGTACTTTCTAAAATTTTTTTGATATTTTTTTTTCACCCTACATTTGAGGCCTGAAAATGCACTTTTTGCCATGATAAAGTTTAATTTGCCACCCATGATGGAGCCATTCCGGGATGCCCTGCTCCAAACCCAACAATCTTTTAATAAGGTTGTGGCCAAACCCGCCCGGTCTACCCGCCCCTGGGAAAGCAAAGTAGGCGGAATGCCTTACCTGCCTAAATCTACCCCATGGCCCACCAGCGCCGATGGACGCCCCCTCTTCTTTCTGGCGCAAATCAATTTCGCAGAAATGCCGCCACTCCCGCCTTTCCCGCAAAAAGGTATCGTCCAGTTCTATATCAACGACGACGACCTGTACGGGATGGACTTCGATAACGGCGAAAACAACGACCACTTTAAGGTGCTGTTCCACGAGGAGGTAATCGAAAATACCGCAACCCTGCAAAATAAATGGCCAGCGGAAGATTACGATGAAGGTATGCTGCCCCACCATCCCGATGAATCCTATCCTCTATCCTTCGTACAGACCCAGGAAGTAGCACCTATTACCGACTACCGCTTCTACCAGCATTTCGGCGCAGATTTTTTCCGGCAATTCGGAGAACAGGAATGGGACGTGATGGGCGCGTTTGAAAAATCCCTGCGCGCTCAAGGACACAAAGTGGGTGGCTATGCCTATTTTACACAAGATGACCCCCGCCGTTCCGACGACCCCATGCTGCTGCTCCTCCAACTGGATTCTGATGAAGTGATGGACCTCATGTGGGGAGATATGGGCGTGGGCCATTTCTTCATCCGGGAAAAAGACCTCCTGGCACGCGATTTTTCCCGTGTACTATATGATTGGGATTGCCTTTGAGGCATGTGTTCAGCTCAATAACCTCAATGCCGCCTGCACCGTTTCTTTGTCTTCCGGATAGGTTACACCATACCACTGACTGTTGGAGTGCAGCACACGTAACTTGATTTTGTCGGCCTCAATGAGGTTGTTTACCACCGTAGGGATATAAAACTCTGCCCGTGGATTGCCTTTGTTCTTTTCCACAAAAACACGGAACTGGGTTTCAATTTCGTCCATGATACTATGGTGAAAACCCCAAAGATTCATGGATACCGGTGTTTGATCTGCAAGAAAATGCCGGCCTGACTCGTCGGTGTAAAAAATGCCGTCGGGGAAACGTTCAATTTTGGTGCGTTCGGTTACATTGGTCAGAAAACCTTCTGCACTAACGGAACAAACGCCGCGGGACACCGCTCCGTTCTCGGAAAGCGTATTACCCAACTGGTATGCCACCATGCCGTATTCTTCAGGCGTACATTGCTGCTGCAGGAAATGGCCCAGGTGTATAAAAGCATCGGCGCCGTAGAAATCATCGGCATTTACGGTAGCAAAAGGCTCCTGAATGAGCTCTTTGGCAGAAAGAATGGCGTGGCCGGTTCCCCAGGGTTTTTCCCTGTGCGGTTTTTCATCAAGCCAGTCCAAACAGGAGTCGTACTCCTGAAAAGCATATTCCGTGTGGATGCGCGCTTCCACACGTTTGCCCACTTTTTCCCGGAAGGCTTCCTCAATATCTTTTCTGATCACAAACACCACTTTGCCAAACCCGGCCTGAATGGCATATTGAACAGAATATTCCAAAATGGCCTCGCCACCCGGGCCCATGCCATCAACTTGTTTGAGTCCGCCATAGCGGGATCCGATGCCGGCGGCCAGGATCAGGAGTGCAGGTTTGTTGTTCATATACCTATATATGTAGTGTGTTCCGGTAATACGGGGGCGCAAAATTCGCAAAGCAAGTCGGATTTTATACGCATTTGCTAAAAGTAGTGTCCTGCTTCTGCGCAATTTCCGAATTCCACTTCGCTATTTTTGCCAAAAATTCTGTTTCATGACGAAAATAAATGTGCATTGTGTGGCTATGGTATGCCTGCTGACGCTTTCCGTTCAGGCAGCCTTTGCCCAAAAAACATCCGTGCCAAACATCGACAGCCGGGTAGAAGCCCTGCTGGCCAAGATGACACTGGACGAAAAAATTGGTCAGCTCAACCAGGTGCCGGGCGATATCAGCACGGGCACTGATGTGGCCAAAGACGATCTGCTCGGGCAGATCCGCAGTGGAAAAGTGGGCTCTATTTTATCGCACACTAATTTCCAGAACAAAATTACCATGCAACGTGTAGCCGTGAGCGAAACCCGGCTGGGCATTCCCCTGATCTTTGGTTTCGACGTGATCCACGGCTATAAGACCATTTTCCCCATTCCGCTGGCGCAGGCCGCCAGCTGGGATATGGCCATGATTGAAAACATTGAGCGCATAGCCGCCGAAGAAGCCAGCGCCGATGGCCAGAACTGGACCTTCGCGCCAATGGTTGACGTATCCCGTGAGCCTCGCTGGGGACGCGTCATGGAAGGCGCCGGGGAAGATCCGTTTCTGGGCAGCAGGGTTGCGGAGGCGCGGGTGCGCGGGATTCAGGGCAACGACCTGGGCGCCAACAACACCATAGCGGCCTGCGTAAAGCACTATGCAGGATATGGGTTCAGCGAAGCCGGGCGCGACTATAATACGGTAGATATGAGTGAACAAAGGCTGCGGGAAATTGTGTTGCCGCCGTTCAAGGCAGCCGCCGATGCCGGCGCCGCCACCTTTATGAACGCTTTCAATACCCTCAACGGCGTACCGGCCAGCATGAACAGGTTTTTGCTGGAAAATATCCTCCGCGGCGAATGGATGTGGAAAGGCATGGTGGTGAGCGACTGGAATTCTTTTGGCGAAACCATTGTACACGGAGCTGCAGCCGACGATGTGGATGCTTCCGCTAAATGTCTGAATGCCGGCAGCGATATGGATATGGCTGGCGGAACCTTCCAGCGCGGTTTGAAACGCGCCCTGGAGAGCGGCCGGGTAACCCAGGCTCAGATAGATAATGCCGTGCGCCGGGTGCTTCGGCTGAAATTTTCGTTGGGATTGTTTGACGACCCTTTCCGTTATCTTGATCCAAAGCGCCGCAACGAAACACTGGAAAAGCCTGAGTATCGAGCCTTTGCCCGTGAAGCGGCAGCTAAAAGCATGGTGTTATTGAAAAACGATGGAGGCCTCTTGCCGCTTACGGAAGGCAGCCGGTTCAAGAAAATTGCCATCATTGGCCCTTATGCCGATAGCAAGGGCAATAAAGACTATATGAGTTTCTGGACCCTCGGACTCGGTATGCGGGAATATGATTCTACGAAGGTGGTACGTCCGGCGCAGGCCCTGAAACCCGCATTGGAGGCAATGGGATTTCAGGTTACCATTACAGAAATCTGTATAGATGCCATGTGTACAGAGAAAGACTATTCAGCGGCCATAAACGCCACGCGCGAGGCAGATCTGGTGATCACCTGTCTGGGCGAACGCGGTTTGGATTGTGGCGAAAGCCGTTGTGTAAGCAGCCTCAATCTGCCGCGCGATCAGGAGCGCATAGTGAGTATTGCAGGTCGTTTGAATAAACCTATTGTAATGGTGTTATTCAACAGCAGACCGTTGGTATTTGACTGGGCCAGTCAGAACGTACCAGCCATATTGGTAGCGTGGCAGCCAGGGTTTGAAGCCGGGAATGCGCTTGCGGATGTATTGACAGGAAAGGTAAATCCATCGGGCAAACTGCCAGTAACCTTCCCAAGAAACCTGGGCCAGGTGCCTGTTTATTATAATCAGCTCAATACCGGCAGGCCGCAATCCCAGCAGGGTCAAATGTGGACCAGCGGTTATCTGGATGCTCCGGTAACGCCTGCTTATCCGTTTGGTTATGGCCTGAGTTACAGCAGTTTCAGTTATTCCAATATGAAAACAAGCAAGCCACAATATAAAATGGGCGAAGTGGTAGAAGTTTCTATCACCGTAACCAATACCAGCAATGTGACGGGCGAAGAAGTGGTGCAATGTTATATCCGGGATATTGCGGCGGATATTGCCAGGCCGATAAAAGAATTAAAAGGATTTGAAAAGATAAAGATTGGCCCTGGAGAAAGTCGGGTAGTAACGTTCCGATTAACGGAAAAGGATTTGTCTTATTGGAATCATGAATCCAGGTTTAAGGCTGATCCGGGCAAGTTCAAAGTCTTTATCGGAGGCAACTCAAGGGATGTGAAGGAACTTGATTTTGAGTTGATTAAATAGCATAAGGCTGCCTATTTGAAAGAATGCAGGTATAATCGGAGCGGTTTAATGCCGTTCCGATTATACCTAAATACAGGCTGGTTTATGATAGATTTTTTGTATAAAACAAAGCGATATTATTTTTTAAAATGCTGTAAATCAATTGTTTGAAAACAATTTATAGTTAAATCCTTATCTCCATTATTCCCCTTATTAAGCCTGTTATTATTTGGGTTTAACTTTCATTAATAAAATAAAATATCCATAATCTATGGTTATTTGTAAAAAACCCCCTTCCTTTGTTGGATGAATTCGCAAGAAGCGATCGAACATTTGCGGCAAGACGCCAGCATCAGGCCATTGCTATCCCAGATTGAAGTACCTGATTTTTCACCGTCCGGGCGTATTTACTATGATTTGCTGGAATCCATTGTTTCCCAGCAATTGAGTGTAAAGGTTGCAGATGTGATTTTCAAACGATTTATATCGCTTTTTCCGGATCAATATCCTCATCCGGATCAATTGGTTGAGATAGATTTTGATAAACTTCGAAGCGTTGGTTTATCAAATCAGAAGGCAAACTATTTGCAAAACGTAGCCCGTTTTACAATAGAAAACGACCTGGAATCCATTGCATGGCATCAAAAAAGCGAAGCCGAAATTATTTCCCTGTTGACACAGATAAAAGGTGTTGGCACCTGGACGGTGCAAATGCTCCTGATGTTTTCATTGGGCCGGCCGGATGTTTTTCCGGTGGATGATCTGGGCATTCAACAAGCTATGCAAAAATTATTCAGCATAGAAGAACAGAATACGCGTTTGTTGAAAAAACAAATGATAGAGTATGCTGAACCATGGCGCCCTTACCGAACTTATGCCTGCCGTTATTTGTGGCGTTGGAAAGATCAGTAAGGTTATGAAAATGTACTCCCGGACAGTAGTGAAAGCACTATTGTTCTATCGTTAATAAACAGCAATAAATACAGCAATCGTTATGAAAGAGGTTACCGATCGCCGATACCCCATTGGCAGGTTTGAATACGGCAAAAACTACTCTCTTGAAGACACCCGTAAACAAATCAAGGACATTGCCCGCCTGCCCAAAGACCTGAAAAAGGTGGTAAAAAAATTGAAAGACGGCGCACTCGACAAACCATATCGCCTGGGCGGCTGGACAGCCCGTCAGGTGGTTCACCACCTCGCCGACAGTCATATGAACGCATATGTGCGCTTCAAACTGGCTGTAACAGAAACGGCTCCCATCATCAAACCATACGAGGAACAACTTTGGGCGGAAACAGAAGACGCCAAACACGGCTCCGCCAAAACTTCTATCAAGTTGTTATCCGCATTGCACAACCGTTGGGTTGACTTCCTGATTTCCCTGTCGGAAGATGATTTGGAAAAAGGGTACTTCCACCCCGCCACCAAGCGCACTGTTTCTCTCCGCGAAGCCATCGCCCTTTACGCATGGCACTGCCGCCATCACCTGGCCCATGTAAAACTGGTAGCAGACAGCAATCAGGAGTCTAAAAAAGACGATTCCAAAAAGAAAGAAAGCACC
>DATGWL010000231.1:0-5004 GCA_035299505.1 Saprospiraceae bacterium
CACCTTATTTAGTCCTACAAGCTTCTGTAAAACATGTTTTCAGCTTTTAAAAAGAAGGAAGACCGCACTCAAAACGTACCTGAAAAGAAACCTATCTCCCTCGAGGACCTGGAATCTGAACTGAACGTTCTGAACAAATCAGATTTAAGCAAAGTTGAAGGAGGCAAAGACACCAAAAAATCATTGACCGATATTTCCGGTCTCAGAAATAGTATGGGCGGAACCATACCGCTGTGAACAAACCACACACTCAGTATTTAAAGCATGAGCCACCCCGCAATCACGAGGTGGCTCATCTTTTTTAGGTATAATCCGAATTTTATCAGTTTCGCTTTCTGACTTCTTCGTGGATCACTTTCCCCTTTTTCATCTTGTCCTGGTATTCTTTTTTGCGCTTTTCCTTGAATTCTGTAGCCAGTTGCTTGATTTCAATAGGGCGTCCGTTTTGCCTGCGGTGATAGGCCAGAATCAGAAAATCAGCCATATCGTCTGGGAAGGTTACCCCGGCACTGCGCAGGTAATGCGACAACCTGGATCCGCCGTAGAAGCCCCAGTTATGGATCATCCATTGGCCCAAACGAAGGTGCATCACCATACAAACGCTGTCTTCCGGAATGTCTTTGAATTTGGCTCTGGCCTCCTCGCTGATGCGTTTGTCTAATTCCAGCATGGCATCTTCCAAATTCTTTGGAATGTACACGCCATTCAAAACTTCTTTGCGGATGTTTTCTTTATACTGCTTGTCAAATTCAGATTCTGAACTAGGCGGGCCTCCTTCCGGCTCTTCTTTTTGAGCATGGGAGATAGTGCTGCCCGCAAGTAGCAGGATCAAAAGCAAAAAACGGTTGTTTTTCATCATAAAACCTTCAGGATGAATAATTTTCGGCTCTCTTTACTGGAAATATTTTTATTGGAACTGGTCCTTTGGCTCGGACTCTGGCTGGCAAACGATTACCTGGCCACCCTATTAACGCTGATTGTGACGTCTATTGTATTGGCGGTATTGGTCATTGCGCTTATTTCAGAGTTGATGGAGCGTTCCAAGGTGCCACGCAAATATTTTCACGTGATGTGGCTGAGTGTGGTAGCCCCCATACTCAGCGCTGCCCTGTACATGGTATTATTCGGCGGAAACCTGGATTTTTTGCAGAGGTAATGGTAGTACTCCCCGCCTTTGGCTCTAAATAGTTACCTGCGTTGCATCGTCCGGAAGTTCTTCAAACATGCCTGTTTGCCGGTTTTTCTTTACCCGGTCCCAGTTGAAAAATCGTCCGTTCATCACCACATATACTCCCGGCGGCAACACCTGCGCAAAAGCCAATGAACTTCCCAGGTTAAAAAAACCGTCTGATGACGTGCCAAAGGCATACGGGATCATAGCTCCGGTGAGTACGATGGTTTTGTCTTTGATATCAGCCTCGGCCAGGTGACGCGCAGTTTCCACCATCCTGTCTGTGCCGTGCGTGATCAGGATACGGTTGGCAGGAGTACGGGAGCAGTTGTGAATGATTAGCGCCCGGTCTTCATCGCGCATTTCCAAAGAATCTACCATCATCAGGGTTCGGATGTCGATATCAACGCCACAACGTCCCAACTGGAACATTTCCGGAAGATGTGTGTCTTTGAAATACAATTCTCCGGTCAGATAATTGTACTCTTTATCAAAAGTACCGCCGGTAACAAATACTTGAATCATGGGTGCAAAGGAAAGAAATTGCCCGGAAATGCCCCGAAGAGAAGCCATCAAATTTGAACATGGTCCAAATTGTGGGAATTGCATGAAGGTTTTCCAAAACGTTTTTACTTTTGCCCATCAAATCAAGAATCGCACAACATGAAAAAGAACGAAGAATACGTAGATAAACCCGGTCGCGACTGGATGATGTTCATCGTTAGCACCATCGGTATGATCGCTTTGCTGATTTGGCTTCCTGAATGGATCTGGGTAGCCTGGCCTTTCCAGTTCACCGCTCTGGCCGGTGCGCTCGGTCGCCTGTAAGCATGGCCTTCCCGGGCGAATAAACGCTGCAGAAATTCCATTTGATGTAAAAAAGCCGGCCGCAATTTCTGCAGCCGGCTTTTTTTGCTTATCAGCTGTTTAAAGTTTTTTCATCAGAAACCCGTTTGCTACTTTGAAAATCCTGATTCTTCGATTTTCTTCCATTGGCGATATCGTGCTGACCACACCCGTAGTGCGATGCCTGAAAAAACAACTCGGAGCAGAAATTCATTTTCTGACCAAAAAAGCTTTTGCCTCTATACTTGAGGCAAATCCCTACTGCGATCGGGTACATACTTTTGATAAAGACCTTACCAAAACGCTGGTAGCAGCATTGGCTTCGGAGCGCTATGATTGGGTGATAGACCTGCACCACAATTTGCGCAGCACCCGGTTAAAATGGGCATTGAGGCGCCCCTCCCGGGCTTTCAATAAGTTAAATTTGCAAAAGTGGCTGCTGGTAAATCTGGGCTGGAACCTGATGCCTGAGCAACATATTGTAGATCGTTATCTGGCCACGGTGGCCCATTTGGGCGTGCAAAATGATGGCGATGGACTCGATTATTTTATTCCTCAAGGCACTACCCTGCCAACGGATGCTCTGCCTGAGCAGCCTTTCATTGCGTTTGCCATTGGAGCAACCCACGCTACCAAACGCATGCCGGAAAGCGGCATTATCCACATTTGTCAACAAATCCGACAACCCGTAGTACTACTGGGAGGCAAACAGGAAGAAGCAGAAGGTGCGCGCATTGCTGCTGCTGCCGGGCCGCATGTATACAATCTCTGCGCCAAACTCAGCCTGCACCAATCTGCCTTGGTAGCCAACCATTCGGAACATGTGATTACCCACGACACCGGCCTGATGCATATGGCAGCTGCCCTTCGCAAACCCATCACCTCCGTTTGGGGAAGCACCGTGCCCGCATTTGGCATGTATCCGTATTACCCAACCGGAATGCAGCTCAATACGTCATGTGAAGTATCGGGATTATCTTGCAGGCCATGCTCCAAAATTGGACATGCCCAATGCCCCAAAGGACATTTTAAATGTATGGCAGATCAGGACATCCCAAAAATCCTCCAATCCCTCCAGCACTAATCACTCACTCATTCACTCATTGAAATGCCCGATACATGCTAAATTCTACTTTTTTCAGAAAAAGCATTGCCTAGCTTTGGCATGGAATATGTATTTTGCTCTACATTTCGCCGAGAAACAACATAATACGCAAGTTGAGGCAATACGATCTACCGGTAATTGTCTCCACAAATGCGTTTTTTTGCTAAAATCCAATGTCAATCAGTCCAATATCAACGATTATGCACGTTAGAAAACTACTTTTCCTTCTTGCGGCCTTATGGTGCCTCACCAGCCTGAACGCTCAGGACATCCACTTCTCACAGTACAACATGTCGCCTATGACACTCAACCCCGCCAATATTGGCGCGTTTGAAGGAACGGTGCGTATTGGGGGTATTTACCGCGGTCAGTGGGCCAGTGTGATTGGCAATAAAGGCCAGTACAAAACGCCTTCACTTTGGGTAGATGCACCCATCATCACCGGCTTTCGCAAGCGCGACTGGGTTGGTGTTGGACTGGTATTTTTCTCCGACAAAGCTGGTGCGGGTGGTTTGACCCACACTGCTGCCAAGCTTGGCGCTTCTTACCACCTTGCTCTGGACAAAAAAGGCAAAGCTTATCTGACTATTGGCGCTCAATACGGTCAGGCAGGTCGGAATGTAGATCCTTCAAAGTTCTTCTTTGAGGAAGGCTACTTGAACCCGGCTCCAGGTGGTGGTTACAACCCGGGCGCTCAGGGCGATTTCCTGAATACCACTGAATCCAAAGCAGACTGGAGTGATATTGATGGTGGTGTAACCCTCCGTGCCAAGCTGAACAAGCGCATGGACATGAGCATCGGTTACGCCATGTACCACATCGGCAAAGGCAAATACGGCCTGGTAACTTCAAGCGGTGGCGGTGGCGGCACCAGCACAGGAGGTTCCACCAGCTCCGACGAAATTGCACGTCGTTCTGTGGTTACGGGTTTGTTCAACATCAAGATCAACGACAAACTGAGTGTTGGACCATCTTTTATGTACCAAACCATGAGCGGCGCTGATGAAATCAGCTTGCAGGCTTTGGGTTCCTATGTATTCAACAAAGAAAAAGATATTGACCTGAATTTCGGTTTGGGTTACCGTTTGACCGGCGGCGACGCTGTGTATCCAATGCTGGGCGCACGCTATAAGAACCTCCGGGTAGGACTGGCTTATGATGTCAATGTAAGCGACCTGAACTCTGTGAGTAATTACCGCGGCGGTTTTGAAATTGCTGCCAATTACATCGTGAAGATTTACAAACCGGCCAAAATCAAAACCAAGGTATTGTGCCCGCGCTTCTAATTGCACGATTCGGCTAACTCATTGATATTCACAAAAATTGAAACCAATTCGGCAAATTGCCGCAGGTATAAAAATGAAAAAACAATTTGCACTCATTATAGGCGCCGCATTTTTGGCTGTTGGTCTTCAGGCTCAACCGCTCAATCGTTCCACCCCGGAAGCCAACCTTAAATCTGCTCAGGAGGCAGAAGCAGACGGCAATCCGTACGCCGCTGCAGAACTTTATGAAAAATACCTGTCTGAAAACAAGCAGGACAAACAAATCCAGGCCAAAGTTGCCAAGCTGAACTTTGATCTGCGCGATTATGAAAAAGCGGAAAAGGGATTTGCCCGTTTGGTAAACCGCGACCGCAAACTGGAATTCACAGAATTGAAATACTGGCTGGCTCTCAGCATGAAATACAACGGTAAATATGCTGAAGCCACCGATATGTTCAACCAGTATATTGAAAATGGCGCTGATGAAAACCTGAAGAAAAAGGCTAAGGTTGAAATTGCCGGCTGCGAACTGGCCCGCAAAATGAAACAACCTGAAAACATCATCGTCTCCAACCTTGGCAAAACAGCCAACAACCCACAAACCGACGGTTCCCCAT
>DATGWL010000232.1:0-59800 GCA_035299505.1 Saprospiraceae bacterium
TACGCGGATTACCTTCGCCTGTTCCAACCCAAATTTCGTCTGGATTGCGTGGATTGATGGCGATGCTGCCTATGCCTTGCGTTGGCGCTTTATCGAAAATAGGTTCCCAGGCGGTTCCGCCGCTTTTGCTGCGCCAAACCCCGCCGGAAGCCGCTCCGGCGTAAATCACCTCCGGGTGTGAAGGGTCTACAGCCAGAGCTGTGATCCTGCCCGACATGGCGCCCGGGCCAATGTTGCGGACAGACATGGTTTTGAGATGTTCGGTGCTGAGAGCGGGCTTGGATTGGGCATTCATGGCGCCGGGCAACAGGATGCACCAGCAAATGAGGTAAATATATGAATGGGTACGCATGAAGTTGTATGCCGTCTTTTGCCACCTTGAATACGGTGAAACGGCTCGCAAAACTGCAAAAAGGGTTTGTAATCTGTCGGTTTCCCGACGAATTTCGATGAAAGCCCGGATTTAGGGCTTGTTCAAATTTATATTGGTTCCAGCATGCCGCAACCGGAGGACCTGTTCTACTTCCTGAAGAGAAACATCGCAGGCGGTGAACAACACCAATAAGTGGTACAGTAAATCTGCGCTTTCATTAAGCAAAAGGTCTTTTCTGTTCCCTAATGCCTCAATAACCACTTCCACAGCCTCCTCCCCTACTTTTTGGGCTGCTTTGGGTATGCCGGATGACAATAGTTTATTAGTGTAAGAACCTTCTACGGGCGACCTTTTTCGCTCCTGAATGAGGTTTTCAAGCGTATATAAAAAGCCTGCAGCCTCGTTTTTTTGTTGCCAGCATGTGTCCGCGCCGGTATGACAAACAGGACCATCTGGGTTTGCCAGTACCAGCAGACTATCCTGATCGCAGTCCAACAGGATATCCACTACTCGCAGGGTATTTCCGGAGGTTTCTCCCTTGGTCCAAATACTTTGCCGGGATCTACTGAAAAAGGTGACCAAGCCCGAATCCTGTGTTTGCTGCAAGGCTTCCCGATTCATATAGCCCAACATGAGCACTTGTCTGGTTCCGGCATCCTGGACTATGGCCGGGATCAGCCCTGCTGGCATTTTATCAAAATCAGGTGTTTTAAAGGCGAACTGGGATGCCATAGTTGTGTAGTTGTTGTTTGAGTGATGGGATAGAAATCTCGCCAAAGTGGAAAACACTGGCTGCCAGCGCAGCGTCAGCCATGCCCTCTGTAAAGGCAGAAACAAAATGTGATACCTGCCCCGCGCCACCTGAAGCGATAATGGGCACAGGCACGGCTTCTGATAACTGCCGTGTCATTTCCAGCGCAAACCCGTTTTTAGTGCCATCATGGGCCATTGATGTAAACAGGATTTCACCAGCACCACGGTCTACGGATTCTTTAACCCAACTGAGCAAATCTCTGCCTGTGGGTTGGGTGCCGCCCTTCAGATAAACCTGCCATTCTGGATCGGGTCTGGCATCTACCGCCAATACAACACATTGACTACCAAAAGCTTGAGCAAGCTCTGATATCAGCTCCGGACGTTTAAAGGCGGCAGAATTAACACTTACTTTATCCGCGCCAGCCTGAAGCAAATCTCCTACTTCAGCAACAGACTGGATGCCGCCACCTACGGTGAAAGGTATATTCAACACAGCAGAAATCTGCTTAACCAAAGACACCATGGTTCGGCGGTTCTCCTGTGTGGCGGTTATGTCCAGAAAAACCAGCTCATCAGCGCCCTGTTCGGCATAGGCAGCAGCTAAGGAAACCGGATCACCAGCCTCCCGCAGGTTTTGAAATTGTACCCCTTTTACGGTCTGTCCGTTTTTTATATCCAGACACGGAATAATTCGTTTGGCAAGCATTTATTTGATATTCAGAAAGTTGTGTAAAATCTGCTGCCCGATTTTCCCCGATTTTTCCGGGTGAAACTGAACAGCAAAAAAGTTCTCTCGCTGCAACGCTGCTGAAAAAGGCAGGGTGTATGGCGTTGTTGCGCTGGTGTATTCACTTCGAACAGCATAGTAACTGTGGACGAAATACACATACGACTCCGGCGGGATCCCATGAAACAGTGGTCCATGGGTGGCTTCCAGGGTGTTCCAGCCCATATGCGGAACTTTATACAGCCCCTTGGCTTCAAATTTCAGTACCGGAACATCAAAAATGCCCAGACATGCAGTGTCGTTTTCAGCAGAATGTCGGCAAAAGAGCTGCAAGCCCAGGCAAATGCCCAGAACAGGCTGCTGGAGGCCCAGGATTACTTCATCCAAGCCTGAATGGCGCAGGTAGGCCATGGCAGTAGAGGCCTCCCCTACCCCCGGGAATATTACCCTGGAGGCAGATCGGATTTCCTTCGGATCATCGGTCCAAACAGCACTGGTTCCGAGTCGGTCAAGTGCATGTAACACAGATTGGATATTGCCGGCCGGGTATTTAATGACTACTGTTTTGTTCATAATATGCCTTTGGTGCTGGGTAGGTTTTGGTTTAAAGGATCTCTTCTTACGGCCATCTTTACGGCTTTGGCAAAGGCTTTAAAAATGGCTTCAATTTTATGATGCTCGTTTTGACCTTCCACCCGAATATTCAGGTTGCACCTGGCGGCATCCGAAAAGGATTTGAAAAAATGGAAGAACATCTCCGTGGGCATGTCGCCAATTTTTTCGCGTGCAAATGTGGCATCCCAAACGATCCAGGGGCGTCCGCCAAAATCCACCGCCACCTGTGCCAATGCCTCATCCATGGGCAAGGTAAATCCATACCGTTCAACTCCTTTTTTATCGCCAAGGGCCAGTCCAAAGGCTTCTCCCAGGGTAAGCGCCACATCCTCAATGGTATGGTGTTCATCTACCCATAAATCGCCCTGAGCTTTGATGAAAATATCCAGCTGGCCATGTTTGGCCAGTTGATCAAGCATGTGGTCAAAAAAGCCAAGACCTGTATGGATCTGACTCTCTCCTTGGCCATCCAGGTTCAGTGTTACCTGAATATTGGTTTCGCGGGTGGTACGTTGGTGAATAACCTTTCGTGCCGGAAACCTCAGGTATTGGTAAATTTCCTCCCAGGTTTGCGCTGTTTGATAATCAGCCTCCTTCTCGTTTTCAGGACTGTATTCAATTCCATGGGCGTGTTGGAGTACCAATCCAGGTGTGTTTTCTGCCTCTATACCGCTTTGATTAAGCAGCAGGATACCCCGGGCGCCCAGATTTTGCGCCAGTTGCATATCCGTCAACCGATCTCCAACTACCCAGGAATTACCCAAATCCCATTCCTCTGTAAAATACTCAGTCAGCATGGCCGTACCTGGCTTTCGTGTGGGCAGGTTTTGGTGTTTGAAAGAGCGGTCGATATGTGCCCTGTAGAATATAATACCTTCGTTTTCAAAGGTTTTTAACATTTTCTGATGTGCAGGCCAAAATGTCTCCTCCGGGAAAGAACTGGTGCCCAGTCCATCCTGATTGGTAACCATAACCAGGGTATAATCCAGTTCACGCACTATTCTGGCCAAAGCATACAGCACGCCAGGCATGAATTCCAGTTTTTCCAAAGAATCCACCTGCTGGTCTGGTTGTGGCTCCTGAATAAGGCAGCCGTCGCGGTCTAGAAACAAAATTTTTTTCATGGCGTGTTATCTGTTGATTGGAAAGGATTGGATACTGCTGAGCAATTGGTCGTTTTCTTCCGGCTGGCCAATGGTTATCCGTAAACAATTCTGGCACAATGGCTCCTTATTTCGGTTTCGAACAACCAAACCATTTTGCAATAGATGCTGGTATAAACCATCAGCATCCTGCACTTTGATCAACAGGAAATTGGCCTCGCTGGGATAAACCTTTTCTACTACTTTAAGGGATGATAAAGCAAGAGCCAGACGTTCTCTTTCCAGAATGATTTGCAGCTTTTGCGCTGCTACTATAGCCTGATTATCAAGGGCCTGCAATACCAGCGTGAGGGTTGAGGTATTGATGTTGTAGGGATACCTGATGTTATTAAGGATTTGAATCAGGAAGGGATGTGCAAAGGCCATCCCCAATCTGATACCGGCCAGGCCCCAGGCTTTTGAAAAGGTTTGCAGTACCACCAGGTTGGGGAAATCATTCAGGCGATTTATCCAGGAATTCTTTCCGGAAAACTCCTGATAGGCTTCGTCGAGCACTACAATACCCGGGAATTTTTCCAGCATTTCCAACACAAACGATTCTGGCAAACAGGCTCCGGTTGGATTATTGGGGGAGCATAAAAACAACAACTTTGATTGCTGATCGGTAACCCGTAAAACGGCCTCTGTATTTGGACTGAAATCCGGATTTTGCCAGGCGCTGCGAATGTCGGCCTGCTGAATCTGAGCCTGAACGGCGTACATGCCGTAAGTGGGGGGCATGATAATGATGTTATCCTGACCAGGTTGTACCAGCGCCCTTAACAGGAGGTCTATGGCTTCATCAGAGCCGTTGCCCAGAAATACCTGATCTGGATTCAGGGATTTGGAAGTGGCAATGCGTTGCAAGACTTGTTTGCGCTGTCTGCCCGGATAGCGGGCCAGGTTGGCATCAATGGGGCCGCCAAAGCTGTTCTCATTGGCATCGAGCATGATTTTTGGCGCCGAATCGCCGGCATCAAATTCATCCCTGGCCGATGAGTATGGCGCCATGGAGAGGATATTGGGGCGTATGAGTGAACGAAGCTTTTCCATGTTGATTTACAATGATTTAACCCGAATTCGTACGGCATTGGCATGAGCTTGAAGTCCTTCGGCTTCTGCCATTTGCTCTATGGTTGGCGCCAGCTGGCTTAATCCGGCTGGCGTAATCTGCTGGAAGGTGATTTTCTTGACAAAACTATCTACAGAAACACCGGAGTAACCTCTGGCATAACCATTTGTTGGCAAGGCATGGTTGGTGCCACTGGCATAATCCCCGGCGCTTTCAGGCGTGAAATGTCCCAGAAAAACCGAGCCTGCGTTTTCCACCTTATCCACCCACTTTTCGGGGTTTTCTACGGATAAAATCAAGTGTTCGGGCGCATACAAATTAGCCCATTGTAAGGCAGTTGGGATGTCCTGAACCAGAAGTAAGCGACTATTCTGCAAAGCCTCCTTGACCAGTTGTTGCCGGGGCAGCGCAGCTGTTTGCGAAGCCAATGCCTGCAGAACTCCTGATGCCATATCCGGACTATCTGTAATCAACATGACCTGGCTGTCCGGACCATGTTCGGCCTGACTTAACAGGTCTGCTGCAACAAAATCAGGATTTGCGCTTGTGTCGGCAATTACGCATACTTCCGAAGGGCCGGCAGGTAAATCAATGGCAACGCCATCCAGACTTACCAGTTGTTTGGCGGTAGTGACCCAGGTGTTACCCGGGCCGAATATTTTCGACACCGGGGGCACCGTTTTTGTTCCATATGCCATGGCCGCTATAGCATGTGCCCCCCCGAGGGCAAAGAGTTTTTGTATGCCACACAGTTGCGCGCAATATCGGATGGCTGGGTGCACAGTGCCATCTTTTTGTGGAGGCGTACAAAGTATAACTTCCTGACATCCTGCTAATTGTGCAGGAATCCCCAGCATAAGCACTGTGGAAAATAAGGGAGCCGACCCGCCGGGTATGTACACCCCTACCCTGCCGATGGGCACATTCTTACGCCAGCAGCTTACTCCTGGCATAGTGTCTACCGGCTCCTCTGCTCGAAGCTGGGTTCGGTGGAATGTCTGTATATTTTGGTAAGCAACCTGGATGGCTTCTTTCAGTTCTGCACTTAACTCACTGGCAGAAGCCTCTATAGCTTCGTCAGAAATACGGAAAGAATTAAGCCTGACGCCATCCAATTCACCGGAATAGCGGGCAAGCGCTTTATCGCCGGAAAGTCGTACCTGTCGCAAAATTTCTGCTGTTTGGGCAAACACCTCAGCCGAAGTTTGGGCGGTAGGCCGGGTTACTAAATCAGTACTGTTTTCGAGGTCTGGATACTCGTATATATTCATGATTTTCAATGGTTTAAAGAATCATTCGTTCTATGGGGACAACCAGGATACCTTCGGCGCCGGCTTCTTTTAGTTTTTCCAGTACTTCCCAGAAAATGGTTTCCGGCACTACACTATGCAGACTGCTCCATCCTTCAGTGGCCAGCGGCAAAATGGTCGGACTTTTCATGCCCGGAATGATGGATACAATCTGATCAATCCGATTGTTGGGCACATTCATCAGGATATAGCGGTTGCTTTTGGCGTTCTGATTGGCCTGGATCCTAAACAACAGGCGGTCGAGAATTTCCTGTTTTTCAGGCGCTAGTTGTGGGTGAGCTACCAGTAAAGCTTCTGACTCCAGTACTGTTTCCACTTCTTTCAATCCATTGGCAAGCAAAGTGCTTCCGGTGCCTACTATGTCAAAAATGGCGTCTGCCAGGCCCAGAGAGGGTGCTATTTCCACTGCGCCACTGATTTCGTGTATTTCTGCGCGAACGGCATTAGCACTGAGGTAGGATTCCAGTATACGCGGATAACTGGTGGCGATGCGTAAATTTTCCAGCGATTGTTTGCCGGTAAAGGGAATGCCTTTTGGCAAGGCTATGCTCAGGCGGCAGCCACCGAAGCCCAGACGCTGCACATATTGCACTGTTTTTTGCTTTTCGAGCAACACGTTTTCGCCAATAATTCCGGCATCTACCACGTTGCCTTCCACGTATTCCGGAATGTCATCATCCCTGAGAAAGATGATTTCCAGTGGAAAATTAGATGCCTGTGTACGCAACAAACGGTTGGGACTGCTGCCAAAAGCAATGCCCGCATTCCGAAGCAGTGAAACAGAATCCTCGAATAATCGTCCTGATTTTTGAATGGCTATTCTTAACATATTTGAGTAGGTGGTGGAAAAACAAAAGCGGCTTGCCGTGGGAACGACAAGCCGCTTTTGGTGTAGAAACAAGTAGACTGCAGTTATGCGTCAACACCTCATCGCTTGCCGGGTGGCAACAGATGATGATGGTGATGCAAGCATACTGCAATTTGACAATTCATGGCGACAAAGGTATGGGCGCTTTTATGTACTGTGCAAGTAGTACACAGATTTATCTCGCAAAAATTTCAATAAAATTGCTTAACAGTTTGATTTACAACAAAATAAAAAAACATGAGTCATCCCCGGAGGAACAACCCATGTCTCCTTGTTCACAATATTCGAGCGTACTAACGAACCACGTTGAGCTTGGCCGTGTGCGCCCTGCCTGTTTGTTTGTTCTCTAAACGAACAAAATACGAAGCCGGGGGCAACGGCGAAACATCCAGGAAGAATACGTTCGCATCCGCCTCTACACGCACGGATGCCGCTGAAACCAGCGTGCCTCCCAAACTGTGTAAAGAAAGGCGTGCATCAAAGGCCGCACCCGGATTGGAGAAGCCTACTTCCACCTGAATATTGGCCGGATTGGGGTAAAGAGTGATAGGATTTTCGGCTTTAAATAGCTGACTGGTTCCCACCGTCATTGGCAGATAGCAGTCTGGATTGACCACAAATGCACTGTCTACCAATCCCATTTTGCTATAACCCTCAAACATCGTTTCAGTAAGCACTGTATCATTGGCGCCGAGCCAATCCTGCAGCAGCGTGGTAAACACCTGGCGATAATCGAACTGGGCACCCTGTAATTGATTGTCGTTGGTGAGGTTAGACAAATTAACGTTGGTGCCCTGAACGCCTGCAGCAATATTTTTTCCAAAAACAAACATGGGCGCCAATGTGCCGTGGTCTGAACCGTCTGAGCCATTTTCTTTGGCGCAGCGACCAAATTCCGAGAAAGTGCAAGCAGTCACCTGATCTGCCAGTCCCATGCCGTCAAGATCATCGAAGAAGTTTTTCACCGCTTCGGCAAGTTCCAGGAGCAGATTGGCGTGATCGCCTTCTGTGGTATTACCACCATCTACCTGAGCATTGTGGGTATCAAAACCGCCCAGCTGACAGAGATAAATCTTGGTCTTGCAGCCTCCTTTGATCAGTCTGGCAATGGTTTGCAGTTGAGGCGCAAAGCGACTGTTCTGGTTGGTCATTGGATAGGTGGTCAGGTAGTTGCTTCCTGCGTTAAACACCTCCGATATTCTTTGTGCATACAGGTTCGTGCTGCGTTCTACGCCCATAATGTATTCCAGTTCTGTACCGTGCTCGGAATCCGGTATGTTGACAATCGGAGCGCCGCCAATGGTTTGAATCAGCGAGTAAAAACCAGCTGCATCCTGTCCACTCAGATTGATCACATTCTGGTGTTCTGTTTCAGTATGGAAACCGGTGGAAGTGGTGGGATCGCCTACCTGAATACCCAGTGGATCCGGCATATTGGAAGTAGGCACACCTACAACATCCGGGTAAAATGCCTGCAACGCGCGGCCAATCCAGCCAGATTTAATGTTGTTGTTAGCCACTGTGCCATCGCCACCTGTGAGCCAAAGATCGGTGCCTTTGAAGTGGCTTTGGTTCATACTTTCGTATCCAACCCCCTGAATGACAGTTGCCCAGCCCTTCTCATATAACTCCTTGATTTTCAAAAAAGAAGGATGCACGCCCACCTGATTATCCAAACTCAGGGTGCTATCCAGATTAATGTAATCGCTTTCCTTAATGCGTATGCTCGGACGAAGGTTGGCGTAGGTGTCGTATTGGTTGATGGGGATAATGGTATTTAAACCATCGTTACCACCCTTGAGCTGGATGAGTACCAGCACCCGATCTTCCACCCCATCGCAACTGTTCAGCAATCTGGCCATGTGACTGTTGGCAAATGCGCGGAGCGGATGACCGTTTACCACGAACGGCGTTACGGTGGCGGCTGGAAATATTTTTAGAAAATTTCTGCGTTTCATGTTGTGATTCAATTAAATAGATGAAAAACCTTGATCAATGCCACGGGTTAAAATGTTTGATATTCCGGAGAATATAAAATGGCTTTGATCAGCCTCTCCAAGGCAAGCGTAACCTCAGTTGGGTCGTTTGTGGTCAGGTAATTCTCCCACTCATAGGTCCAGTCGCTTGGGGGTAAATTGTCCAGAAAGACCTGAATGTGGAAGTAATTGAATCGATCGGTATCTACTTCTTCGGGCAGCAGGTATTTGAGTAAATCTTCCACAAGCACCTGAGAATCAGTGGGGTCTGAAATTACGCCGCTGTTTTTTACCCAGTTTGCAATAGTGAGTTTAGTACCCAGAGGCTGGTTATTGGTGCCGGTCAGAATACCTGTCAGGAACATCTCACCCATTTTGTATCGGGCAATGATGGTGCTGGAATTAAACCATTGGTGACTAAAATCAGGCTCCTGATAGTAAGCAGGATAGCCTGCCACATCCGCAGCAAAAAACAGCGGAAGGTTGGCATTGGCAAATGCTCGTTGCAGCATACCACGGTCAAAAATCTGGAAATAAGCAGCGGTATTCACCATCGGATCCGGAATAGGCATTCCGAAGAAAGACATGGTCTGGTAGTTGAGCTCTAATGGCGACTTGATCATGCCGCCAATGATTTCATCCGCATTATTGGAATCATCGGCATCAAAGAAGTGCTGACTGCCAAGTAATTGCTGCAGCACTGGCTTTACTTCGAAATTGTTGGAAATCAGGGTATTAGCGAGTGGAACAATGATATCGTTTTCAATTTCTGTGGTGATATTCCGGCTCACAAAGAAGTGGTACAGCCTGCGACATAGGTTTTTAGCCGTTTCTGGTTGTGCAAAAATCATGTCGACAAAAGTTTGCAATTCGGCCCACATACCGGCTTCTGTGGTTGCCCCCGGAATCATTTGATTATTAAACTTGGAGGAGAACGTTTTTGCGTCGGTGACGTGTTGAACAGGTTGTGCTGTGCCGCGTGGAATGCCAGTTTCGGGGTCAACTACATCCCTGTTAACCCGGGCTCTGAAACCAGTTAATACCCGGGCGGCCTGCACAATATCATCCTCAGTATAATTGGTATAATCGCCCGGTGCAATTTGAGGGCCTTTACCGATAGTAAAAAGTTCCAGAAACTCTCTGGCGAAATTCTCATTCGGGTTGAGTTTGTTGTTTTGATTATTGTTCAGGTACAGCAACATGTTGTTGTCTGTTACCATTTTATAAGCCAGTTTTTTGAAGTTGCCCAAAGCGCCCCAACGAAGCAATTGGAGGTAATCAAAAAAGTTGGAGTTTCTGCCAGAATTAGCTGTAGTTTGGAAAAACTGATGAAAGAAAAAGGTCATTTTATGGCCTATACCAGTATCCTGAATCGCCTCGTGGCACCACCAGTTCATAACCCAGCGGCGCAGCACGAAATCTTCTGCCGGCAGATCTGTTTGTGCTGTTCCTGGTAATGGCAACAGCCAGGTCTCGATAGCGGAACCTTGTGTTTGCAGGTCTTTATAAATCGGCTGATCCAGTTTTAATGGATTGAGCTGAAGTAAGCTTGCCAAGGCCTGGCTAGCGGTTTGGCTAGCCATTTGGTCCACTTTTGTCTTGGTAAAATTGAAGCTCGTGCGCCGAAGGAGATGGGCTGCGCGCCGATGGCCCAAAGCACCTGTCAAGGGAGAAAGTGATGCCATAATATGGGAAAAAGATTGAATAAGGTGAAATAAAGTTCGATTTCGGAGGGATATGGCAGTTTGACCCCTGCCCATGTCAGAGGTTTAACGAGTTGTTTAAATTTAACGAAAAAAGAAATGCTACTGCTGGAGCATAGCCCAGTATGCCTGCGCTGCGCCCACTATATCCTCGGGCCAGCTGCGGAGTAGCAAAAAGATACCTGAAAACATCACTACTTTAAGGAGCATACTGGCCCGATCAAAATCTTTTTTGCCGTTGGCAAAGTACAGGATCAGGGTAGTGCCAATCGCCGGGATCAACAATAGGGCTATTCCGGCCATTAATTGCCATTGAGGAGCTTTGGTCTCCTGCCAAAACATAAGCAAAACACCTAAAAACAAGGAAAAAATCAGCGCAGTCATGCCTGCCGGCTTTTTGGCAAACCTTGGACCTTTCAATACGGCGAGGGTATTACATCCACAGGCGGCATCACCCGGAAAATCTTGAAGATCTTTGATTTGTTCCCGGAGAAAATTAGCTAAAAATGCAAACAAAGCATACAGCCAAACCAATGCGATGGCCTGGTGAATGGTATCAGGTTCAATAAAGGAAGTTAGCCATATGGCTCTTTGCTCCGGCAGAAGCATCACCAGCGGTGCAAGCGCGCAGAGGAATGAAACCAGCAAATTGCCAATGACGGCAGTACATTTAAAAACCCAGGCGTACAGAAATAATAGAAATGAAATGCCCGGGAATACCCATAACGGCCAATGATCGTGTGGCTTTAGGGTTCGGTCTGTCAGGAATGCCAGCCAATGGGCAGCGCCTACTACCACAGCATACAGGATCAGCGCAAAAGAAGGCGTAAGTATGCGGCCCCAAAAAGCAAGTTTGGGACGGTTCATGGCATCATTGTACCGGTCGTAATAATCATTCAGGATATAGCCTGCCAGGGTGGTCAAAACGGTGGCAGAGGTAATAAGCCACACTGTTCGTTCCGTCAACAAAGGAATTCCCCCGGCCTTGAGCAGGGCCGGACGCAATACATACCAATAGGGCACCCATTGTATCAGGTACACCATCAACAGATTGGGAAGCCGAAGCATCCGTATAAATGCGAGGGGGTAATTCACAAGGCGAATGTAGCAAGCCCACCCGCAACCAGTCCAAAAGCCTTAGGGAATTTTTTTGAAGGCCAGACCGTTTCCAGCGCCACCCAGCGGACGATATTGCAGTTGGTTGGCATTGCAAAGGGTTACGAACATGCATTCTGCATGATATTTGCCTTCTACAATGGTCATTTCTGTAAAACACCATCCATCAGAAGTATCCACCCCGTCAGGCTTGCATACCGGACTTTGGCAGGCGCCGTCTACGTCCAGATTAGCTTGTTGCACAACAGTTCCATTCTGGGTGTGCGTCATTTGTGTGTCGGAAATTTCCAAAACATACGTAGGATCCTGTTCACTTTGCCAACGTCCCTGCAGTACTTTAAGCAAGTCGTTCTGATCTGGAATGGCCGCTTTGTCGGAAGTTTCTGCATTGGCGCCATTGCCATTTTGAGCGGATTTCGTATTGTTTTGACAAGAAACCAGGGAAAAAACAGTTGCCAAAAGCAGCGGTACAAACACTTTTCTCATAAATTCGGTAAAAACCTTTTTCGAAACCGTGAAGATTAATTGTTATGGCAAAGAAAATACCCTATAAACATATACAGTATATCCTTAAACCTTAACTATTTGCAAACCCTTAGGAGATCTCACTTACAAGCATCGCAACGAAGCACAGCCAGGCCATGATTTCCACCTTCCGGCAATTCCAATGCAATTTGTATGCCACCTGGTAAATCCTGCAGATAAACGTCAAAATGAATATTGCGGTTGTTGTCATACCGGAACGACAAGCCATCTTCGCTGATTCGGAAGCTGGTACTTCCTGAAAGGCAAGTGGGCAGATTGTCGCTCGTAAACACATGTACCTTATTACCTACCTTTTGTAGCATAAAGGCTGCAGTGGCTGTTTGATGTCCGTAATCAATAATTATTCTGATTGGCGTTTCTCCCAAAGCAAACAACCGTCGCTGAAATTTTTGCGGATCAGCACTTATCAGGGCTGCTTCACCCAATGGAATATTGCACCAGTTGGCGGGGTCTTTGAAATCAGCGCCGAACTTTATGGTACTAAACTCGAAGGAATAACCTGATTTGGCGGCAGCATCTGATTTTTTTTCAGCGGGTGTTTGCTGACAGGCGGCTAATCCAAGCAGGAGGAAAAACAAGCAAAATTTTTGCATATTGATGGGTTCGTTCTAACAATTGTGATCAAAAACAGTGATTGCCTTTCCTCCCTGTTGCGGGTGTTTATCTGACAATCACAATATCGCCAGGAGCTACGCCGGCCCGGAACTGAAACTGTACGGATCCATCCGGCCGGCGCGCAAAGATCTCTCCGTTACTGGAAAAATCCTTCGCATCAGCGCAATAAAACAATCCGGCTTCGGCATCCAGAGCCATTGCATAAATGCTTCCGGTAAAAAGAGGGGCTATAGTTACATCTGAACCATTAGGTGTGGCCTTATACACCTGATTGTTGCCAATAAAATACAACAGATTAGTAGCGGGGTCAAGGGTCAAATCGTCGGCATATGCCGGCACCGGTTGGCCAGAGGTAATCTCCGGAAGATAGTTTAGCCAACCTTGTGGAGTTGGATCCAGAAAGTAGCCTTTGCAAAGGAAAAATAGTTTGGTGTCAGCAGCATTACCGACAAACTGGAGGCAAGCCGGATTTTTTCCATTGGCAAAATCCAGGATTTGCGCGCTGTCATCAGACAGTGAAATACGGGTAATGGTGGAATCTTGGCCATAACCACCGGAATTGGGAACATAAAGGGCATCCTGGTACAACACCATTTTTTCCGGGCCACTGCCGGTTGAGATGATCTTATCAATATTCAGGGTGTTCAGGTTTACTTTAGCTACACTACCTGTTAAGCCATCTGTACCCCATTGGCTGATATAGGCAGTATTATCGCTGACCGGCAAAAAGTACCTGGGTTGCTGTAAGGGACCAATGGTATCCAGGTATTCAAAAGTGCTGGCTTTTACTACCACTACACGATTGGCGCCATTTACTACAATGTAGGCTTTGTCTTTGTGGAAAGCAATAGACTGAACAAAAAGGCCCAGGCTGGCGCCGTTATTGGCCTTTTCATAAATAGAGTCCCGTACTTCGCCAGTAAGCAAACTATACCAACTGATGGTGCCCGTGCCGCCAAACGGGCCTTCGTTTACTACGAATATACCCTGGGTATACGGTTCGTTGTCTGGAGGAGGAGGAACACAGCAATCCTTTTGATCGCCGCAGGCAATCCAGGAAAGCAAGGTGGAAACGATCAGGAGAACCTGAAGAAATGGGAATTTGACTTTCATTGAAAATGAGAAAATGAAAGGCAAAGGAGTAGCCCTCATGAAAGGCATTGTGTACAACAAAGCCTTTCAAAAGATGGTCTGAAACAAGACTTTCTACCCGAAGCCTGGTGAAAAAATAGCACTTCTGGCAGGTCTTCTGGCTTGTTTCCTCTGTCAAAGGCCTTCCCGGAACGAACCCAGTGGCACACTAAATGAATTAATCAATAGTTTGAAAAAGTGTTTTCGAAAAGAAAACTGAAACTTACAGCAGCGGGGACTGCCCCGGATTTGCACCGGGTTCCCTTTTCATTCCGGTTGTTAAAGCCCGGAAACCAAAAGTGGCGCGAAGGTAGACAAGTGCCGGTTCAAATCTACCGATTTGGTAGTTAATATCCGCAAACCAGCCGGCGCACCTCTTCAAACCAGGTGACGCCTATAAGTTCCTTGATTCTGTTGTAGTCTTTACAGGCTTCCTCGCGTTTGTTTTGGTTCATATAGGCAGTGCCTCTGTAATACAGGATTTCGCAGTTGTCTGGTTGTAACGCTAAAGCCAGGTTCCATTTGGCTATTGCCTCATCTGTTTTTTCTTGTTCAAGCAAGGTAGCGCCTTCATCAGCAAGCAGCATGGCCTGGTCAAATTTTTCATTAATAGCAGCACAGGCAGGAGCATCAGATTTAAAAACTACGCGCAACGGAATTGAGGAATTTACCGCTTTACCACCATATTCTGCAGGTATCCACATGCCACCGGATTTCCGGGCCAAACGAAGCGCCTCGAACTGAAAATCCATGCCTAAGTTATTGAAGTCCAATTGATTGATAACTTTCAGGTTGCCATTGGTCTGGATCATGGCTGCCATTTCAATAACTCCTGTTTTACAACTGTCGGTCCAGGCCGTCGGGTAATCCAGTCTATTGATGATAAAGCTGACCAGAGAGTCAATACCACCTTTGAAATCGGCTGGTTTTTGCAAAACCGAGTAAATGGTATCGCCTTCGTAATTAACATAATAGGGCAAGGACTCCTGCAGTTTGAATTTGATCGGAAGGGCATGCTGAACCCTCACAGGCTTTCCCTCCAGAATGCCAGGTTTCCAGCGCAGACCCAGGGTATCGAGGGCTTTTAAGACCCGAAGGGCTTCTGCCCCGCAACCGCCTCCAATATCTTTCAGGAGTTTCAGATTACTCATTCGGCCAGTACCGGGTTCAATGATACAGGATACTACAACGGTTCCCTGAATATTTTCGGTTCTGGCCGCCTCCGGATAACGGATGTTTTGTGCCAGAATGGAAAACAATTGTGTTTCACCACAAAGTTTGGCACTGTCGGCAGTCCAGCCGGGGTGAAGTTCTGGCATGCAAGATTTAACCAGCGGATATGGAAGCTGATCTGCAATGTTGTAAATGGTGGTATCTGCTGATTGCTGTGCTTTTGCAGCCATACAGCAGCAGGAAAGCAAAAAGAAAAGTATGGAGCGTCTCATAATAACTCTGATGTTCGGCGCGAAGGTATCGCAAAAGTTCCGTCCTATCGTTCGTGCAAAACAAAAAAGCCCTGTCGCGTTTGACAAGGCTTGGTAAAAGGATTTTTACAATCCCATGAACAATTCTTCGGTTTTCGGAGCAGCCTGTCGGATAAAAACCCTGAAAAACTTAGCGAGGGCCAGATACCCGAACCGTGCCGTTTTTGATTTTGATGGTAACAGGTGTGCTCATATAATGCAGGAATTTGGTGACGTGGTGAATGGGCTTGTTTTGACTTTGGAGTGCAAACATCCGGAGTGGATGCACCCATGACCAATTACATTTTTTGGAGATTGTGAAAAAATAATTTCTGAAAATTGAAATGTTTATTTTTCAATTTTATACTATATTACCCTGAAAGTCAATAATTTGAAAATAAAATTTGCCTAAAAGACGGAATTGTAAAAGTGAATAATGAATGGGGTAAAGTCATACCTGGCTATTTATAAATTCCACAACACCCGAAGGGGTGGCCACTTGAAGAAACAATTACAACTTGTTTACCTTTGCCTGAACGATATGAAGAACTTACTGATAATAGGCGCGGGCAGATCCGCTACCGCTCTCATTCAATATATTCTTGGTCAGGCCAAGCAACATAACTTCTATGTCACAGTGTCGGATGCCGACATTGAACTGGCACGTAAGAAGGTGAACGACCATACGCACGGTCGTGCCATTTGGCTGGATGCTTCCAAACCCAACGATCGCCGTGAGATCATTGCCCGGCATGATGTGGTAGTATCGCTGCTTCCGCCACAGATGCACCTGGAAGTGGCGCAGGACTGTATTTCCCTCGGGAAACACATGGTAACTGCCAGCTACGTTAGTAAACAGGTATTCCGCCTGGGTGATGAAGCCCGTCAGCGGGCGCTCGTTTTTATGAATGAAATTGGGCTGGACCCTGGTATCGACCACATGAGCGCCATGCAGCGCATTCACCAGATAAAGGCTTTGGGCGGAAAAATAACCGCCTTTTATTCCTATACTGGTGGCCTGGTGGCGCCTGAAAGTGACGACAATCCCTGGCACTACAAATTCAGCTGGAACCCGCGTAACGTAGTATTGGCCGGTCAGGGAACCGCACAATTTCTGGAAGACGGCAAATTGAAATACATTCCTTATCGCCGCCTGTTCCGCCAGTACAGGTTGGTAGATATACCGGCCATGGGCCAATGGGAGGTGTACGCCAACCGGGATTCTCTCCTGTATCGGGAAGCATACGGGCTGCAAAATATCCGGACGCTCTTCCGGGGCACTATCAGGCACAGAGGATTCTGCGATGCCTGGAATGCGCTGGTACGTATTGGCCTTACAGATGCAACTTTCCCGATTGTAAACAGCGATCAACTTACTTACCACGATTTGATGGAGGCCTTTTTGGGCATCAGTCAGCACACAGGGTCTGTAAAAGATCGTATTGCGAAATTGATTGAGGTTGACCCTGAAAGCGATGTGATGCAAAAGCTGGAATGGCTTGGACTTTTCAGTAAAAAACGTATCAAGGTGAAAGACGCTACACCTGCGCTTATTCTGGAGAATCTGCTGCTGGAAAAATGGGCGCTCGGTTCACACGATAAAGATATGGTGATCATGCAGCACGTATTTGAATACGAACTGCAGCGCAAAAAGAAGAAGCTCACCTCCACCCTGGTCATGAAAGGCGTCGACAGTGCAGACACTGCCATGTCCCGGTTGGTAGGTTTACCATTGGGTATCTTTGTCAAATTGCTCATGCTGGGCAAGATTTCTACCACTGGCGTAAATATCCCAACCATGCCTGAAGTGTATGAGCCGGTCCTCACCGAATTGGAAGAGTATGGAGTGAAGTTTGTGGAGCAGGAAGATTGATGCGAATGAAACAATTGGTGTAATGGCGTGTTTATCTCCACTCATTCACTCATTCACTCACTCACTCACTCACTCACTCACTCATCCATGCTCGGGTTTCGCTTCACCGACTATCAACCTGATCCAAACGAGTCTGCATTCGACCGTCTGTTCAAGATTTTTCAGGAGTTGATGTTGTACACTTCCGGTGATGTGTACGAGGCATTGTCGTGGCTGAATGAATTGGACAGAGAATATAAATTGACTACCGAGGATTACGGCATGGGCGATTTCATCCGGGATCTGGAGGAACGCGGCTATATCCAACGCGATGGTGATGCTGAAGGCGGCATGGGGCCAACCTCCAAACTGGAGATCAGTTTACGCCAAAAGAGCCTGGATGATATTTTCGGCGATCTGAAAAAAGCTAAAAGTGGTCAGCATACGACAGGAAGTATCGGGCGTGGCGATGAGTTTACTTCAGATGTTAAGCCCTTCGAGTTTGGCGACAGTTTAGAGAATCTTGCAGTGACTAATTCGCTCAGAAATGCCTATATCAATCACGGTATAGATGATTTCAAGCTATCACAAGATGACCTGGAGGTGCATGAGACTTATTTTCAGTCTCAGATGTCGTCTGTGTTAATGATTGATATATCGCACTCCATGACCTTGTACGGGGAAGACCGGATTACGCCGGCCAAAAAGGTGGGTCTGGCATTGGCAGAGTTCATTCGTACCCGTTTTCCGAAAGACACCCTGGATATTATCGTGTTTGGAGATGATGCATGGCCCATTGAATTGAAAGACCTGCCTTATCTGACCAATGGAGAATATCACACCAATACCGTTGCCGGACTGGAGCTGGCTCTGGATATACTGAAAAAACGCAGGAATCCTAACCGCCAGATTTTTATGGTAACCGATGGCAAACCTACCTGCCTGAAGATTGGCAAAAACTATTACAAGAACTCGTTTGGCCTGGACCGTAAGATTGTAAACCGGTGTTTGAGTCTGGCCATGCGCTGCAAGAAAATGGGCATTCCCATTACTACTTTTATGATTGCGCGCGACCCATACCTGATGCGTTTTGTGGAAACATTCACCCAAACAAACAACGGCGCAGCTTTTTATTCCAGTCTGAACGGACTCGGATCTTTTGTTTTGGAGAACTACAAGAAGCGAAAAAAGAAGTGAGCGTACACTCACTTAGGTGAAAGGCCTATTTTTGCCCCTTCCAATAACATACGCTGGAAAGCTGACTCGTAATCGTTGGTTATTTCGCCGTCCAGAATAGCCTCCCTTACCGCCGTTTTGATCATGCCCACCTCTCTGGATGGTTGAATATCAAAGGTTTGCATGATCACTTCCCCAGTGATAGGCGGCTGCCAGAGTCGTAAACGATCCCCCTCTGTTACCAGCGACATGCGCTCTTTCAGGTATTCATAACCTTCCAGGTAGCGGCGCATTTTATTGGGATTTTTGGTAGTAATATCGGATTCGCAGAGTTTCATCAACTCATCGATATCCGGGCCTGCATCGAATAGTAGTCTTCTTACTGCGGAATCCGTCACCTGTTCTTTAGTCAGGGAGATGGGGCGCAGGTGAAGCAAAACCATCTTTTGTACAAACTCCATTTTGGAGTCGAGGGGCAATTTAAGATCCCGGAAAATTTTGGGTACCATTTTGGCCCCCAGCCATTCGTGGCCATGAAAGGTCCAGCCTCCGGATTCCTTATCGAATTTTTTAGTGGCTGGCTTGGCGATATCGTGCATTACTGCCGCCCAGCGGAGCCAGAGATTATCAGAGCGTTTACAAACATTATCCAGCACCTCCAGGGTATGGAAAAAATTATCCTTGTGCGCTCTTCCATTTCTGTCTTCCACCCCCTGAAGCGCAGCCATTTCCGGAAAAATCAATTTGAGTAACCCGGTTTCAAACAGCAGCTTGAATCCGAGGGATGGTTTATCGGTCAGCATGATTTTTTCCAGTTCGCTGATGATGCGCTCCTTGGAAATAATGTGTATCCGGCTTTTATATTTGGCAATACCCTGTAGTGTAGAAGGCTCAATGGTAAAACCCAGTTGGTTAGAAAAGCGGATAGCGCGCAGCATCCGCAGAGGGTCGTCTGAAAACGTTTGTCCAGGGTCCAGCGGGGTTTTGATGATTTTTTGCTCCAGATGTTCCAGTCCGTTAAACGGATCAATGATATGCCCGAAATCATGCTCTCCCAGGCTCATAGCCAGGGCATTAATAGTGAAATCCCTGCGATTCTGATCATCTTCCAGGGTTCCGAGCTCTACTTCAGGTTTTCTGCTATTAGGGCTGTAGCTTTCCCTTCTGGCTCCAACAAACTCATATTCAATGCCTTCGCAACGGAGCATAGCGGTGCCGAAGCGACTATAAACCACTACTTTGGGACGAGGATTAAGTTGTGCGGCCACAGATTCTGCCAGCCGAATACCATCTCCAACGCAAACAATATCAATATCCTTGGTAGGACGTCCTAATAGGCGGTCCCGCACAAATCCACCAACCACATAGGCAGGATATTGAAGTGTGCGCGCTGTTTCGCTGACGATCTCCAGAATTTTACGCTCCTCCGGCAATAAAGTGAAGTACATGGGATTTTATTAAATCAATAGGGCCTAACCATCACAAACTTCTGTCAGGTTTAAATCAAGTTGTTCTGATTGAATGGTCAGATCCATGTTACCATACACCATTTCTATTTCTTCCAAAATAGCCAACAAAGTGGCCGGTTCCATTTCGGTTACCAAGCGTGCACGGTAAGGCTTTATATCTGGCAGGCCTTTGAAATAGGGGGCATAATGTCGGCGCATTTCCAAAACACCCAGTTTGGGTCCCTTCCAGGCCAGGCTATCGAGCAGGTGCTGCCGCGCAGCCTGAACCCGTTCCTGAACAGTAGGCGGCGCCAGCAATTCGCCTGTGGCAAAATAATGTTTGATCTCCCTAAAGATCCAGGGATAACCAATACTTGCCCGACCAATCATGATACCATCCGGACCGAAACGATTGCGATAATCCAGCGCTTTTTGCGGACTATCCACGTCGCCATTTCCAAAAATAGGAATGTGCATGCGTGGGTTCTCTTTTACCTTAGCAATCCAGGCCCAGTTGGCTTCACCCTTGTACATCTGGGCGCGGGTACGCGCATGGATACTAAGCGCCTGAATACCAACATCTTGCAAGCGTTCAGCTACTTCAAGAATATTAATAGAGGACTCATCCCAGCCAAGTCGGGTTTTCACTGTTACCGGCCGGTTGGTGCTTTTCACCACGGCTTCGGTTAGTTTAACCATATGCGGCACGTCTTTGAGCAATCCAGCTCCAGCCATCCTGCAAGCCACTTTGGCTACCGGACAACCGAAATTTATGTCAATAACATCCGGGTGTTTTGCTTCAATGATTCCTGCAGCACCGATCATGTTCTCCAACTGGCCCCCGAAATACTGAATGCCTATAGGGCGCTCATAATCGAATATCTCCAGCTTTTGGAATGTTTTTTTTGCCTCGTGCACCAGACCATCTGCAGAGATAAACTCTGTGTACACCATATCGGCGCCCTGTGCTTTGCACAATTTTCGAAAGGGCGGGTCGCTCACATCCTCCATAGGAGCAAGCAATAAAGGAAATTCCCCAAGTTCTACAGGACCAATCTTAACCATGGGGCAAATTTCGGGAAAAAATAGATAATTTACAGATTTAGGTGAATGGGGGAGATTTTTAAGTCATTTAGGGGTCATTTAGGGGCATTTAGGGGTCATTGGGAATGTGCCTTAAGCTCGCCAATAAACCAATAAATGACCCTCAAATGTCTAATAAATGACCCCTAAATGACCTATAAATCCCTCCTAAGAAACATTCGGAACAGTCAATTTCTTCTTATGCTCGAGATGTAGCCTGAGGCCGAGCAGTGCAGCTATTTCTGCACCTTCTTTTTGGCTGTTGATGAGAATGTCTGGGGTGTAATAATGCTGTACAAAATGGGTGTCGAAATCGCCGCTTACGAAGGTGGGGTGATCCAGCACAAAACGACCAAATGGCAGGGTTGTGGCTACACCCTCCACCTCATACTGCGCAATGGCTTCTTTCATTTTCTGGATGGCCTCTGCGCGTGTGGCGCCATGCACTACCAGCTTGGCCAGCATAGGATCGTAATAAATAGGTACATCCATGCCCTCTTCAAAGCCTCCATCCACCCGAATACCCGGACCTTCCGGTATACGGTATTTTTCCAGTTTGCCCACTGAAGGCAGGAAGTTGTTCAGCGGATCTTCTGCATAAACCCTGAGCTCAAGAGCATGGCCATTGATACGCAAATCTTCCTGTTTGAAACCCAGTTTTTCGCCTCGGGCCACCCTGATCTGCCATTCTACCAGATCGAGGCCGGAAATCATTTCAGTTACCGGGTGCTCTACCTGCAATCGGGTGTTCATTTCCAGGAAATAGAAATTCCGGGTAGAATCTACCAGAAACTCTACCGTGCCTGCGCCTACGTAATTGCACGATTGTGCCACCCGGACAGCAGCTTCACCCATGGCCTGCCGCATTTCGGGTGAAAGGATGGCAGATGGCGCTTCTTCCACTACCTTTTGGTGCCTGCGCTGAATACTGCATTCGCGTTCAAACAAATACACCGTATTTCCGTGGGTGTCTGCCATTATTTGCACTTCCACGTGCCTCGGGCCGGTAACGTATTTTTCAATAAATACAGCACCATCGCCAAAGGCCGACATAGCCTCGGAAATGGCCCGCTCCATTTGCTCCTGGGTATCTTCTTCCCGCTCCACGATCCGCATGCCTTTGCCGCCGCCACCAGCCGATGCTTTGATCAGGATTGGGTACCCTACCCTGCGCCCAATTTCTTTGGCCATTTGCACATCGGTTATGGCTTCTTCAATACCAGGCACCATGGGTACATTGAATTTTTTGGCTGCTTCTTTGGCCGCCAATTTACTGCCCATAACTTCTATACTTTCCGGATTTGGCCCAATAAAGGCAATGCCAGCTTCCTGCACCATACGTGCGAAACCGGCATTTTCGCTCAAAAAACCATAGCCCGGGTGAATACTCTCCACGCCGAGACGTTTGGCAGCTTCTATAATTTTATCTCCGCGCAAATAGCTCTGGGCTGATGGTGCTGGTCCTAATAACACCGCTTCATCAGCAAATCGCACGTGTGGTGCGTGGCGGTCTGCTTCTGAGTAAACAGCAACGGTAGCAATGCCCATTTTGCGGGCAGTTCGCATCACACGGAGGGCAATTTCACCACGGTTGGCAACAAGGATCTTTTTCATGAACGCAAAGAAAAGAAGGGAAACAATATGGAAGATTGGCGAAGCCTTAACTTTTATTGATAAACGCCTTAGATATATCCATTCCAATTTAATTTTTGGGCCAAATCCTGTTTGAACAGCTCATAAACCAGTGAAGTTGTTCTGTTGGTCAGCTTTCGTCCGTCCAGTTCGCTTACCCAACGGATACCCTGAATGGCATTGGTAAAGAAAACTTCATCGGCTTGCAGGATATCTTCCTGTAAGCAGCGTTTTGGACTTGGATTCCAGCCGTTTTGGATCAATAAATCAGTTAAATACGCCTGAAAAGTGCCAGCTACTTGTCCTTCACCTGCTGTCGGGTAAAACAATCTGCCATCACTCACCCAGTACAGATTGCTGCTCACTGCCTCGCAAATCCTGCCAGCCGAATTAAACAACAAGCCATCCTGTACACCTTTTTGCTGCACTTCTCTTGCTGCAGCTACATAACGCATGCCGCCCAGCCATTTCAGGCCCGCATATTGATCAATGGGCATACGAACCGTATCGCAAAAACAAACTTTAAGTCCTTCCGCCGGCCAGGATTGCCAGGCCGTGGGCAAATCCTGGGTGCTGATCAGGAATTGGGCCTGATGGTTCAGTGGCATATAGAGCCCACCCGCCGAACGCCAGATGGTTATCCTGATGCGACTATTGTCTACACCCATTTTCTGTATTTCGCTTAACAGTTGATGGCTGGAGAAACCATCGGGCCATTCCAGGCCGAGTTGATCCATGCCACGTTGCAACCTATCCAGGTGCCAATCCCAGAAAGGCAACTGGCCCTGATAGCTTCGGATGGTTTCAAACAAGCCGTCGCCATAGAAAAATGCTCGCTGAACCTGCTCAAGTTCTGGCGGTAATGCTGAAAATATATGACCGTTCAGGTTAACCATGACATTTTATTCACGCGTCGAATGCAAACATCCGGTATTTTGTGGCCTCATTTAATGTAAAATATGAAACTTTTCTGCGGCATTTCGTTCATTTGGGTTTGTCTGTTGGTTAATACAACAGCATCTATTGCACAAAACATTGATAAAGAAAGTATTACAATTCCAGGAACAAGTGTTTCATTTCAAATGGCACATCTCCCGGCGGGAAAATTCATGATGGGGAGTAAACCTGCTGAGGCCGGACGGGCCGATAATGAGGGTTATCATGAAGTAAGCCTGGATGGATTCTGGATGGGGGTTTGCGAGGTAACCTGGGACGAATTTTATTGCTTTCAATTCCGCCACATGGATGCTGATTCAGCCAAAAACAATATCCCCTTCAGCGCCGATGCCATTGCGCGTCCTACCCCACCCTATTTTGATTTCACCTACGGACGCGGACGCGCCGGAGGCTTTCCGGCAGCTACCATGACACAACAGGCGGCCATGCGATATTGTCAATGGCTGAGCGATAAAACAGGTGATTTTTACCGGTTACCCACCGAGGCGGAATGGGAATATGCGTGTCGGGCTGGTGGCACGAGCCCTTTTTCCTGGGGTGAAAAAGCCGGCGAAGCAGATCAATATGCCTGGTATTATGACAATAGCTCCGGATCTTATCAAAAAGTAGGCGCCAAAAAGCCCAACGCCTGGGGATTGTTTGATATGCACGGCAATGTGGCTGAATGGACCCTGGATTTTTATTCGGATCAGTATTTCACCATGCTGGATTCCTCCAGCGTTAATCCAATGGTGTTACCATTAAAAAAACACTCCAGAACCGTCAAAGGCGGCAGTTTTGAAGATTATACGTCACAATTGCGTTGTGCAGCCAGGAAAAAAAGCGATCCGAAATGGCAGGCGCGGGATCCGCAAATACCCAAGAGCAAATGGTGGAATCCAGACTCCCCATTTGTTGGTTTCAGGATTGTTCGCGAAGAGAAACCTGTCACCAAAGAACAGCGCGACGCCTTTTTTGCCAGGGCAATAAAAGACTGATAATCAATTTATTGACGAGCTTCGAGGGCGCGTTGCAGCGTTTGTAAAAACACGCTGCTATCCTGTGCGCCTGAAACAGCAAACTTCCGGTCGAATACAAAAAACGGGACGCCTGAAATGCGCAGCGTTTGGGCTTCAGCTATTTCCTGCCTGATTTCCTCCTCGTAAAGTTTGTTTTCCAGCGCATTTTTTATTTCTACGGGATCCAAACCAATTGATTGACCAATTTCTACAAGCGTTTGATGGTTGGCAATATCCTTTCCTTCTACAAAATGTGCCTTGAAAAGGGCTTCAGACGCTTTGTCCTGCAATCCATGTTTTGCTGCCACATGCGCCAGGCGGTGCGCATCGAAAGAATTTGCTAAAATGGCTTTTTCAAAGTGGTAAGTTAGCCCTACTCCGGCAGCCATTTGTGTTACCTGGGATGTTACCTGTTTGGTATAATCCAAACTCCAGCCCTTTCTTTCAGAAAGGTGTTGTAAGTAGTTTCCACCATTGGAAGGTGTGCCTGGGTCGAGTTGAAAGCTCTTCCAGATAATTTCTACCTGGTCCCGCTGAGGAAATTGCTCCAGGGCCTGTTCCAGTTTTCTTTTTCCAATATAGCAAAACGGGCAAACTACATCGCTCCAAATTTCAATTTTCATCTTCAATGAATCTGATGTTACGGCAGCCGGTTCAGGTGCAGTTTGACCAAACATGCCTGTGGATATTAATCCAATCAAAACCAGGAGTGTAATCCGCGCTGCCATGAAATAATTTTATTGCAAGAACGGCAAATAGGCCAATTGGTTCAAAATAAGAACCCCTTGCCTGAAGCTCAGACAAGGGGTAGTGTGTAAGTATTACCTGTCAATTAACGTTGCAACATAAACCTCAGTACTTCGCGTTCGCCTTTTTCAGACTGTACTTCCAGGAAATAAATACCATTGGAAAGTCCTTGCGGCAGATCAAGGCGCAACAAATCTTCCTGAGCAGTATGACTCAGCTGATGCACCAATTGACCTTGTGCGTTATTGATGTGGATCTGAAGTTTTTGTCCATTCCAGTCTGACAAGTCGGCGTAAACCACGCCCGAACTTGGATTAGGGAACAATAAAAGGGAGTTTTGTGAAGATGTCTGATTAAAATCACGTGCTTGGGATGGCCTGCTAAGCGTTGGAGTGGTGCCTACCGGGCAATAGAAAGTGTTCAGATGTGCTTCGTAATATGTCTGGTTGGCCAGGCGGGAAGTGATGTTGATATAGGTAACATCAGCCTGAGCTGGCAAAGTGTATTGGAAAATTTCGGATTGTCCGTTCGCAATGCTATCTGTGGTTGATTTGAACCGAATGGAATACATTGGCGTGAAGTTCGGGCTGCGTACAATGTACTGGCGACCGTCGATGCCGGTGTAGATGGAGTTGTTTTCTGGCTCAAGCGCAACAATGGCATCTGGCACCTGGATGGCAGTGTACACCAATTTGCTTGCGCAGGTATTGGTAACCCGGATGCTGTAAGTGTAGTTTTTGCCAGCATCGGCAGTGATGCTCAGCAACTCGTATTTCATACATCCGTTCACTTTAACATCGCATGGAGATTCCTCGCGTACGTTAACCGTAAAGCAGCATGGTTTTTCCTGTCCGCACTGATCCTTGGCCATAAAGCAAACCTGAGTAGAGCCCAGTGCAAAAGTAGTACCGGATGCCGGACCAGCTGTTCTGCTCAATTCCAGTCCGGGGCAAATGCAATCGCTGGCTGCCACCGGATCATTGTATTGTACAATGGCCTGAGGTGCGCCCGGAGTATGTACTACTGTGATATTTCCCGGGCAATTGATGGCAATATTGGATGGAGCTGGCGTAAGGTATTGCAGTGTGTACGTTACCACCGTATCGCAACCGCCAGTGGTAGAAGGCAAGTTGGCAATAACCGTACCTGGCTGGTTGTATGCCTGGCCTGCGATGGTAACATGCTCGCCGGGGCAGAATTCACGTGTTTCAGTGCGGGTTGCTTGTGGTTTAAGCTCCAGTGTATAGGTAACTATGGTGTCACAGCCTCCGGTTGTGGAAGGCAGATTTGCGATAACGGTACCTGGCTGGTTGTAAGTCTGACCTGCAATAGTAACTGAACCGCCTGGGCAAAAACCACGAGTTTCGGCGCGGGTGGCTTGAGGTTTCAGTTCTAGTGTATAGGTAACTATGGTATCGCAACCGCCATTAGTAGATGGAATATTGGCGATAATGGTGCCTGGCTGGTTGTAGGTCTGTCCGGCAATCGTAATAGACTCACCTGGGCAAAAACCGCGTGTTTCAGCGCGTGAAACCTGTGGCATGAGCTCCAGGATGTGGGTTACTATAGTATCGCAACCATTGGAAAGGGATGGCACACGCTCAGTAACCGTAGTAGATTGCTGATAGGTTTGTCCGGCGATGGTAACTGACTGGCCAGGACAAAAACGGTGCTGAACGGTTTTTGTTGGCTGCGGCTTTAGTTGCAGCGTATAGGTAATGATTGTGTCACAACCACCATTAGTAGATGGCATATTGAAAAGCACCACACCTGGTTGTGAATATTGTTGACCACCAATCAGGACAGTTTCGCCTGGACAAAAAGAAATCGTGATAGCCTGAGATGGACGAGGGCGCTGAATCAAGGTATACGTTACTGCCGTATCGCATCCGTCGTTGGAAGATGGCAAAATGGTATTTACAACCCCTGGTTGGCTATAAACCTGACCACCTATCATCACAGATTCACCTTCACAGAAGTAAATGGTTTGTGCAATGGTTGGCTGGGCCCAAACCTTGAGTACAAAGGTGCAAAGTGTGTCACAGCCTCCCTGCAATGCCGGAATGGTGTCTACCACAGTAGCCGGCGCAGTGTAGGCCACTCCGTCGATCGTATAGGTTTCTCCGGAACAAAGGCCAATAACATGGATGCCGGTAATGTAAGGGCTCAGCGTCAGGTTATATTGTACAATGGTATCACAACCGCTAAGACTTTGAACCGTATCTGTAATCATTTTTGGCGCAAAAAAAGCCATCCCGTTGACTGTGTACGTCTGGTTAGGACACAGTGGAATGGTCTTCATAACTACCGGCGCAGGGCTGGTGTTGATGTTTTGCGGCAATAAATTGATAGGAAGAGGTGAAATATTTACGTTGTTGGATTGAACCCAATCCGTAACTCCTGTGCCAAATCCAGTCGCAGGTGCGTTAAAATTTGCCACCTGAATGCCGCCGGATCTTGGGCAGTGTCCTTGTATCTGGCCGTTGGCATCGGTTTTAATGATCAGCAAATCGGTGTTATTGTTATTGGATTTGATATCGCCAACTGCAATAAAACCACCGTCAGCAGTTTGAACAGCCTTCAACAAGCGATCGGCGTTAGGACCACCATAGTTGTAAGACCAGAGCAAATTGCCGTTTCCGTCAATCTTGGCCAGGAGCGCATCGCCGGATGCACTGTTGTTGTTATCGTATGGGGTAAGGAGGAATCCGCCGTCGTTTATTTTTTCAATACGGCCGCGGATATTATTGCCCAGGCGGTAGTACACTTTTGACCAGATTGCCTGACCATTGGTGGGATTGACTTTTTGAACCCACAGTTCAACGTCGGTACCGGTATTGGCAGACCACGTATGGTCAGAAAGTACTATGTTGCCATCAGAAGTTGGTTGCTGATAATACAAAGCTTCAGTGGAAGCGCCTTTATAATGAATCGTGCTCAGAATATTCCCGTTTTCGAGGTTAATCTGGGCATATGCGGCTTCGTTGTCCATGCCACCACTGGCATAAATGGTGTTGCCTTGAACGTAGTTGCACTGAAGTATGTTGCCTACCTCGCTGGAATAAACCTTAGTCCAGATGGTATTTCCTGTGCTGGAAAGACGCAGTATGGTGGTTTGGGCGCTGTTGGATCCAATGGGGAAAGAAGCGCCTGAAACCACAAAACCACCGTCGGGAAGGAGTAAAATAGCACGGGAAATGTCGTCTGTCGTACCATTATTGATAATTTTATTCCAAACTGAGTTGCCATTGGCATCAATTTTGACAATAAAAATATCAGAACTCTCTGCGCCAAAGCTCCGGGTTTCCCCAACGGCTACAAAGCCGCCATCCGGAGTGGCCACAGCCGCGTTAAACAAGTCGGCCTGTCCAGCGCCAAAGCGCTTCTGCCAAACAGGTGAACCGTTTGCGTCCAGGCGAAGGAGAAGCCCGTCCTGATTGCCGACAGTATTGGTTACATGACCTGCAACCAAATAGCCATTGGAAGTTTCCAGCACAAAGGTGCCTACTTCCTGGCCAGAACCACCAAAGGTTTTTTGAAAAGTGATTTGGCCGAAGACCAAGACACTCTGGAGGCAAATTGCCAATGCCAATAGTTTTCTTGTACGCTTTGCTGCCATGATTAAGTAAATCGGAATGGTGAACTACTATTGCTATTCCTTTAATCATGTGCCCTTCTTGGGTTTCTAAAATTCCCGTTTACGTTTAAACAGAAATGAAAGACGCCCACACATGCTAAAAGAATTGCCGTTTGCAATTGTATCCCCCAAATGTACTACATGGCAGTTTTTGTCAATAGTGATCTGGTAGTTTTGTCGGCTGTCAGCTGCTTTTTTCGACGAAAGTAGTCTTTTTATGGTAAGAATGGGTGAGCACTAGTACATTTCAATCCAAATATCGCTGAACCAATCCCCCATAGTAGTCAATTCTGCGGTCGCGGAAGAAGGGCCAAATACGTCTTACAGCCTCTGTGCGGGCCTTATCTACCTCTACTACTACGTTTTCTTCCTGGTCTGTGCTGGCTTGATATAGTAATTCCCCCTGCGGACCAGCCACAAAACTTTGCCCCCAGAACTGTATGCCTCCGGTTACCCCAGTCCAGTCGGGCTCATGCCCTACCCTGTTAACAGTAATTACCGGTAATCCGTTGGCCACAGCATGTCCACGTTGTATAACATGCCAGGCGCCATGCTGCCGTTCTTTTTCTGCAGCGGCATCTGTGCTTTCCCAGCCAATAGCCGTAGGGTAAATCAACAATTCTGCTCCGGCCAGCGCCATCAACCTGGCTGCTTCCGGATACCATTGATCCCAGCAAACCAACACCCCAAGCTTGCCTACCGAGGTGTCAATTGGTTGAAAACCAAGATCTCCTGGCGTAAAATAAAATTTCTCGTAATATGCCGGATCATCAGGAATATGCATTTTCCGGTATTTACCGGCTATGCTCCCGTCTTTTTCAAATACCACCGCTGTGTTGTGGTACAAACCTGGCGCGCGTTTTTCAAACAATGAGCTCACCAGTACTACGCCATGTGCTTTGGCAGCAGCAGCAAACACCTCGGTGTCGGGGCCGGGAATAGTTTCCGCCAAATCAAACATGTCTGTTTCTTCTGCCTGGCAGAAGTATATTCCACAATGTAATTCCTGCAAAACAACCAACTCTGCGCCTTTGGCAGCACAAGCGGCAATGCCATCTAGCGATTTCTGGATGTTGGCTTTTTTGTCGGTGGAGCAGGATTGCTGTACAAATCCGATTTTCATATCAGTAAAAATTTTCTTATGGTAAGAATGGGCTATATCACCGGGATATTACCCCCTTGGGATACTGCATAGTTACACAGTGCAGTGAGCCATGTTGTAAAATCAATGCCCTGCAATCAATTCCGATTACCTGGCGATCAGGGAATACTCCAGCCAAAATATGCAGGGCTTCTGCATCTTGAGGCACCTGATACGTAGGCACTAGTACTGCTCCGTTAATGATCAGGAAATTGGCATAAGTAGCTGGAAGACGATGGCCTTCATCATCATAACAGGCATCGGGCCATGGCAATGGAACCAATTGGTATGGCTCGCCACTAACGGTCCTAAACTGATTTAGTTCCTGCTCCATGCTGCTCAGGGCAGCATAGTGCTTATCTTCAGGATTGTTGCATCTGACGTATGCAATAACCTCAGGCCTGCAAAACCGGGCCAGGGTGTCAATATGAGAATCGGTATCATCGCCTTCCAGAAAGCCATTATATAGCCAGAGTATCCTGCTGATACCAAAGGAATCCTTGAGATGCTGTTCAATTTCTTCCCTGCTCATGTGCGGATTGCGATTAGGCGACAACAGGCACTCTGCGGTAGTAAGTAAAGTGCCCTGGCCATCGCTTTCAATGCCTCCGCCTTCCAATACCATACCTCCGTGTCGGTAAGCGGCGTGGAGAACACCATTATTATATAGGTGTCCGGTAATCAGGTTGTCTTTATCTGCTGCAAACTTCAATCCCCAGCCATTAAAGACAAAATCCAGTACTACCGGGCTTCCGTTTTCTTCGATGGTGATGCCCCCGTGATCTCTGGCCCAGGTGTCGTTACTCGGGGCTTCTGTCAAAATGATATTCTGTAATGAGTCAGGAGAAAACAGTTTTCGGGTTTCTTCCGGGTCCTGACAAACAATCAGTACCGGCTCAAACCGGCTTATGGTGCTGGCAATCTCTACAAAACAGGGTAAAACATCCTGCAGTACAGGCGCCCAATCGGTGTCGGCATGAGGAAATGTGAGTTGAACGGCACTTTGCGGCTCCCATTCCGCAGGCAATCTTTTGTTGGTTAAAGACATCTTAACAGGATGAAATGAGGCGCAAAAATAGGAATTCCGCGCTCCCTGTGCAGGAAAACACATTTATCTGGACAGGTGTTTGTATCGTTCTTAAATTGGCAATCAAATTTGGGTAAATAGTTAAATAAAAAAATTTGAAAAAAGTGTTTGTTTCTAAATCCATCAAAATACTACCTTCGCCACGTCTTAGTGTTCACCACACACGATGGCAAGAAGCCAAAAAGCCACCCGCCCTGCCAGATTTGACCGCACCAATTTTTGTGACATACTCCTAGCATTCCCCATGCTAACCAAATCCACAACTGCGGCTATCATTTTTGAGGCATAATATCATTTCACTAAACTAAACTCATTTTCGTATGAAGTTTTTGCACACCCTTTCTAAGGGCGGGTTGTTGGTGGCATTTTTGTTGCTGTGCAACTTCGCAATGGCTCAACGCACTATTAAAGGCACGGTCACCGATGGTGAAACCGGAGACGCCCTTATTGGTGCATCTGTATCCGTAGTGGGTACAACTCGTGGTACAGCAACCGACATCAACGGTGCTTACACCATCGAGGTGCCAGCCGGTTCTTCCCAAATCCGTATCGCCTATACTGGCTACACGGAACAGGTAATTACGATTGGCGCATCCAACACGGTTGACGTGGCTATGAAGTCAGACGCTGTTTTGGAAGAAGTTGTAGTAATCGGTTACGGCGCAATCAAAAAATCAGACGCGACCGGTGCGGTTTCTTCCGTAACAGAGAAGAACTTTAACCGCAATGCGGTTGCTCCTGAGCAACTCATTCAAGGTCGCGCTGCGGGCGTAGTTGTTACCAACAGCAACGGTGAACCTGGCGGTGGTATCAACATCCGTATTCGTGGTACATCTTCTGTTAACGGTAGCAATGGTCCACTTTTCGTAGTGGATGGTGTTCCGCTTGGAGGTGGCGAAACAACTGGTTCTTCCGATGTTCAAGGTTTGGGTAGCCAGGCTGCACGTAACCCGCTGAACTTCCTGAACCCTGCTGATATCGCCAGCATCGACATCTTGAAAGATGCATCTGCTACAGCTATTTACGGTTCTCGCGGTGCAAACGGTGTAGTAATCATCACAACCAAAAGCGGCCAATCTGGCAAAGGTATTCTGGAGTACGGCTACACGCTGGGCTTTGCTCAACTGCCAAAGTTGTACGATGTGTTGGATTCCCGGACTTTTGTTGCTGAATGGCAAAAACTGAACCCAGGTGCTGATGTATCTGAGATCAATTTTGGCGCTAACACCAACTGGCAGGAAGAAATCACACAAACGGGCATGTCTCACAACCACAACCTTTCTTTTGGTGCTGGTGGTAACGGTGGCGACTACCGTTTCTCTGTTGGTTATCTGGACCAGGAAGGCGTTATCCTTGAAAGCGGCATCAAGCGTTTGAGCGCACGCTTCAATGGTAACAAAAAGTTCATGGCTGATCGTCTGAAAATCGGTATCAACGCAACAGTTGCTCAAACTCGCGACCAAGGTGCGCCAATTACTGAGAACTCCGGCTTTGAAGGTGACGCCTGGGCAAACGCTCTGAAAGGCAACCCAACCTGGCCTGTTCGCAATGCAGATGGCACGCCATTCCAAAGCGGTCGTGACAGCGAACCAAGCCCATTGGCAATGATTGAATACTCTGATGACCGCACTAACTCTCTGCGGGCTCTGGGTAATCTTAATGCGGAATTGAACATCACTGACAACCTGACATTCAAAACAGTTGTTGGTTTCGACCGTTCTATTTCTTCCCGTAAAAACGCATTCTCCCGCGATCTGATCGCTGGTCCGGCAATCGGTGGCAAAGGCCGTCTGTTCACTACAGATATCCAAACTGAGTCAAATCTGTGGGAAAACTACTTCACGTACACCAAAACTTTTGGTAGCGTTGACTTCACTGGTTTGTTGGGTTACTCTTACCAGCAATTCCAAAATGCTGGCTCTCGTAACGCCTATGCAAAGTTCTCAACTTCAGATCTGGATCTGATGGTGAACAACACCGCTACTGCTGGTGTATCCAGCATTGTTAACTCTTATAACACTATTGACGAGCTTCAGTCTTACTTCGGTCGTGTTAACTTCTCTATCTCCAACAAGTACCTCCTGACTGCAACGCTGCGTGCTGACGGTTCTACTCGTTTTGGTGGCGACAACAAGTACGGCTACTTCCCATCAGCTGCCTTCAAATGGCGCCTGAAAGAAGAGGGCTTCTGCCCAGACGTCTTCTCTGATCTCGGACTCCGCCTGGGTTACGGTTCTACCGGTAACCAGGAAATCGGTAACGCTCGTTTTGTTTCTCGTCAGCGCACCAGCGATGGCGGTATCAACAACGAAGGAAATGCATTCACTGGTAGCGTTGGTAGCGTAGCATTCGAAAACCCAGGTTTGAAATGGGAAACCACTACGCAAATTAACGTAGGTTTGGACTGGGCATTCTGGAAAGGCCGCCTCTCTGGCTCTATTGACTGGTACAAAAAGAATACTTCTGACATGCTTGTGCAAGTATTCTCTGCACAACCAGCGGCTAACGATTTCGTGTGGACTAACCTGGATGCTGATATTGAAAACACCGGTTTTGAAGTTGCTGCACAGTTTGTTGCAGTTGACAAAAGCAAATTCGACTGGCGTATCAATGGTAACATTGCCATCAACGACAACAACGTAAATTCATTCAGCTCATTCCTGAACACCGGCCGTATCAATGGTCAGGGCCTTTCTGAGGCATATGCTCAGCGTATTGCTGCCGGTCAGCCACTGTTTGCTTACTTCCTGCGCGAGTTCGATGGATATGATGCTAATGGTATTGCTAAGTATGGTGGAGAAGGCGACAAACAGGTTTTCCTGGACAAGAGCCCACTTCCAAAATTCACTTGGGGTTTCACCAACCAATTCCAATTTGGCAATCTTGACGCAAGCATTTTCTTCACCGGTCAGGCTGGTCACTACATTTACAACAATACTGCAAACGCCCTCTTCACTGCAGGTGCTTTGGGTAGCGGACGTAACGTAACTACAGACGTGCCAACAAGCGGTGAAAGCCGTAACAATGCTCCAGACGTTTCTACCCGTTTCCTTGAAAAAGGCGACTTCATTCGTCTGCAAGACCTGACTATTGGTTACAACCTGCCACTGAAGAGCAAATATGTTTCTTCTCTGCGACTGTTCGCTTCTGGTCAAAACCTGTTGTTGATTACCGACTACACTGGTCTTGACCCAGAGGTAAACGTGAACAAGCAAATCAATGGTATTCCATCGCTGGGTATTGACTACAACGCATATCCACGTCCTCGTACTTTCTCCATTGGTGCAAACGTTTCTTTCTAAACAAGTGGCTATTCCTGTTGTTAGTAAGCCAAAAGCAATTTAACATACAGGCTTAAGTTCATTTTCAATAAAAAACACTTCAATAATGAAAGATCTCAAATTTTTCTTTCTGCTAGCGGCTCTTGCCTCAGGAATGATCACATTCTCGGCATGTACCGATTTGGAACCTGAATATACAGATTCAGTGTTGACAGAAGCTTCAGATGGCACCTTCACGGGTAATGCCAACGACCTTCTGGTTTCTGCTTACAATGACCTTGGCGCCTTTACGGATCAGGCAAATATCTATTCCCTGACCGCCCACACTTCTGACGAGATGATTCCACCAACGCGTGGTACCGACTGGGGTGACAATGGTGTTTGGCGTACACTGCACGCACACACCTGGGACGCCAGCCACGCTTTTGTAACCAACAGCTGGAACCAGCTCAACTCACGGGTATTCCGTTGCAACCAGGTGCTTGCATCTACCAGCCCTGCTCCAACTGCTCAACAAGCAGCAGAAGCAAAATTCCTGCGTGCATTCTACATGTACCATGTAATGGATTTCTGGGGTAAAGTACCTTTCCGTAACGTAGGTGAAGGTGTGGATGTAAACCCACGCGTTCTGACCCGTTCTGAGGCATTTGATTTTGTAGAAAAGGACATCCTGGAGGCACTTCCTGAATTGCCTACTGTTGCTCCGGGCGGTGATGTTACAAAAGCTTCCAAAGCTGCTGCTAATGCGCTCCTGGCTCGTTTGTACCTGAACAAAGCTGTGTACAAATCAAGCAACCCAGCTGGTCCTTACACCTTCGACAATGCAGATATGGACAAAGTAATTGCTGCTTGCGATGCAGTAATTGCAGATGGCTTTACGCTTGATCCAGACTATTTCAACATCTTCAAAACTACTGGCGTAAGTGAAAAGATTTTCACACACAACGGCAATGGCGGTAATCCTGAGAACCGCCTCCGCATGACGTTGCACTACGACCAGAACCCAAGCGGCTGGAACGGTTTTGCTACACTTGCTGATTTCTACAACAAGTTTGAAAATGGCGACCAGCGCAAAGGTAAAGATGGCTTGAAAAACGGAACCGAATTCGAAGGAGTTGGTTACGGCTTCCTGGTTGGCCAACAGTACAAAGACGATGGTTCACAAGTAACCAACTCTCGTACCGGTCTTCCACTGGCTTTCACACCTAACGTTCCATTGCTGGGTGCAGGTACTGCTGATGGTATCCGTGTTATCAAGTACCACAAAGCCAACTACGGCAACTACATCTTCTTCCGTTTGGGCGACGTTGTAACCATGAAGGCTGAGGCTCAGTTCCGCAAAGGTGATGCTGCTGGTGCAAAAGCGACCATCGATGCTCTTCGCACAACCCGTGGAGCTGGTGACATTGGCACGCTCGACCTGAACAAAATTTATGACGAGCGTGGCCGCGAAATGTACTGGGAAGGCGTTCGCCGTACAGACCAAATCCGTTTCGGAACCTGGTCTACTCCATGGTCAGACAAATCCAGCACCGACCCAAGTCGCGTACTGTTCCCAATCCCGCAACAGGCACTTGACTCCAACCCGAACCTGCGTCAGAACGACGGTTACTAATTGTTGGAAATCAATAGAATAGATTGGCAGGCCGCTCATTTGGGCGGCCTGCTTTGTTTCCGGCAATCAACATCTGCCCAACCTTTCTCATCTTTTGAACAATATGAATAACAAACTGATACTTTGGTCAATAACCGTTGGACTGGGAGGTTTTCTTTTTGGCCTGGATACTGCTGTGATTTCCGGTGCAGAACAAACCATCCAGAAACTCTGGCAATTGGATGACTGGACGCATGGTCTGGCCATCGGAATGGCTTTGTACGGAACCGTTTTTGGTGCTGCCTTTGGCGGTATTCCTGCCGACAGGATCGGCAGAAAGAAGACCCTGCTATGGATCGGCATTTTGTTTTTTGTTTCAGCCATTGGAGCCGCCGTAGCTCAGGATGTGTACACTTTTATGCTTTTTCGCTTTATCGGAGGTTTGAGCATTGGCGCATCTTCAGTGGTTGCACCTGTGTACATTTCCGAAATAGCCCCGGCTGAGTACCGCGGCAGGATGGTTATTTCCTTTCAGGTAAACATTGTGCTGGGTATCCTGATCGCCTATGTATCCAATTATTTGTTACTGGGTGTTGGCGGAGAAAATGATTGGCGCTGGATGCTGGGTATTGTAGCCCTGCCTTCCCTGTTGTTCTCCGGCATGATGCTCCTGACACCAGAAACGCCCCGATGGTTATTACTTCATCAGGGTGACGAAAAAACGGCCAGAGAGGTATTATCCATTACTGAATCAGATGTTGACAAAGCGGTAGAAGAAATCAAGGCATCCGCCCAACAGGAAAAAGGACAATCCAACGAAAGCCTTTTCTCTGGTAAATTCAAAATTCCCATCCTGTTGGCCTTTCTTTTTGCCTTTTTCAATCAGGTATCCGGCATCAATGCCGTGATTTATTACGCACCGCGCATTTTTGAAATGACAGGTGCCGGAGAATCCACCGCACTGCTTTCTACTACCGGAATAGGTGTGGTAAATTTGATCTTTACTTTCATCGGCTGGTATTTGATTGACCGTTATGGAAGAAAAACGTTAATGTACATCGGTTCGCTTGGCTACATCTTGTCGCTTGCACTCATTGCATTTTCGTTTTATTCGGAATCATATACGTTGGTTCCTCTATACATTTTTGCTTTTATTGCAAGCCATGCTATCGGACAGGGTGCTGTTATCTGGGTGTTTATCTCAGAAATTTTCCCCAACTCAGTTCGCGCTTCCGGCATGTCGCTTGGTAGTCTGACGCACTGGGTGTTTGCAGCACTTATTGCCAGCGTATTCCCTGTTTTTGCCAGTAAATTTGGCGGAGGCCCCATTTTTGCCTTCTTTAGCTTGATGATGGTGCTTCAATTGCTGTATGTTTGGCGGATGATGCCCGAAACCAAGGGTGTTTCATTGGAGGAGCTGCAAGGAAGGATCTTACATTAAACCAAAATTCAACGAATTCAATGCTCATTTTCAGGAATTTGTCCAGGAGTAGCCTGATTGGCGGATTGGCGCTGGTACTTTGTTTGCTTGGATGTACCGGACAACAAAAATCAAATACATTGTTTGACCTGGTGCCAGCAGAGAAATCAGGTATCCGGTTTGTAAACCAAGTAGATAACACAGAAGATTTTAATATCTTCAGCTACCGGAATTTTTACAACGGAGGTGGTGTAGCCATGGGGGATCTGAATAACGATGGCCTGGCTGACGTGTACATGACCTCCAATATGGGCGACAATAAACTCTACCTGAATAAAGGCGATTTCAAATTCGAAGACATTACTGAAAAAGCCGGTGTAAAAGGCCAAAAATTCTGGAGCACCGGTGTGGTGCTGGTAGATATCAACGCAGATGGCTGGTTGGATATTTACGTCTGCAACGCAGGGTATAAGCCTGGAGAAAAGCCTGAAAATGAGCTGTTTATCAACAATAAAGACCTGACGTTTACGGAAAAAGCTGCGGAATACGGCTTAAATGAAGATGGCTATACTACCCATGCCGCTTTTTTCGATTATGATTTGGATGGCGATCTGGACTGTTATATTCTGAACAACAGTTTCATGCCGGTCAATACCTTGAATAACAGTAATAACCGTGATTTATACGCCAAAGACTGGCCGGTAAAGGCTTTCCTGAAAGGTGGAGGCGACAAGTTGTTGCGCAACGATAACGGCAAATTTGTGGATGTAAGCAAACAAGCCAATATTTATGGCTCGCTTATTGGCTTTGGTTTGGGTGTAACGGTTGGTGATGTGAATGGCGATCTTTGGCCGGACCTGTACATTTCCAACGATTTCTACGAACGGGATTATCTCTACGTAAATCAAAAAAACGGCACCTTCAAGGAGGAACTGGAGCAATGGGTACAGCACATGAGCCTGGCATCCATGGGCGCAGATATGGCCGATATCAACAACGATGGCTATCCGGAAATTTTCACCACCGAGATGTTGCCCGGAGATGAAACAAGGCTGAAAACCAGTACACAATTTGAAAATTATAATATTTATTCCCTTAAGCTTAAAAGCGGTTTCTACCATCAGTACATGCAAAACTGCCTGCAACTGAACAACCGCGATCATACCTTCAGCGATATCGCCTATTATGCCGGTGTAGCTGCCACAGATTGGAGCTGGGGAGCTCTGATGTTTGATGCCGATAATGACGGCTGGCGGGACATCTATGTCTGCAACGGCATTTACAAGGATGTTATTGACCAGGATTTTATTGACTTTTTTGCAGACGAGGTGGTGCAGCAAATGGCGCTCACCGGGCGAAAAGAACAGATCAATGAGGTAATTTCCAGAATGCCATCCGTCCCGGTGCTAAACAAAGCCTTCCGCAATGGCGGCAACCTGAAATTTGAAGACAAAGGACTCGACTGGGGCTTTACCACACCATCATTCTCCAATGGCGCCGCTTACGGCGATCTGGACAACGATGGCGACCTGGACCTGGTGGTGAACAATGTGAACATGGAGTCTTTTCTCTACCGCAACAATGCCCGTCAGGCCACACAAAACCACTATTTAACCCTTAAGCTGAAAGGAAAAGGCCAAAATACCTACGCCATTGGCGCTCAGGCATTTTTGCACCGTGGCTCAGAAAAACTCAGCTTCCAGCTGATCCCAAGCAGAGGATTCCAGTCGTCAGTAGATTATGCCATGGTGTTTGGACTGGGTGAAAACCCGGCTATCGACTCATTGGTTATCATCTGGCCCGACCAGAAAAAATCGGTAATCCCCCACCCTTCCGCCGATCAGACCCTCGCTCTTGCCTGGGAAGAAGCCAGGGATAATTATGTGATGACGACAGATTTGGCAGCTACCAATGCCTTTTTTAAAGAAATCCACTCTGATTTTCCCCTGGCCAAGGAAGACCCTTTTGCAGATTTTTATCAGGAAGGATTGAGTTACCACATGGTTTCCCGGGAAGGCCCTAAATCAGCTGTTGCAGATGTAAATGGTGATGGTTTGGAGGATATGTTCATTGGCGGACCCGCAGGGATTCCGGGTCGCTTGTACCTGCAAAACAAGCAGGGGAAATTTACAGAGAGTAATCAAAAAACCTTTTTGCCGGATTCCACTTTTGAAGACACGGCTGTTTTGTTTTTTGATGCCGATAAAGACAAGGATATGGATTTGGTGGTAGGAGCGGGTGGAAACCACCAGCCACCCGGCTCTAAATACTTGTTGTTGCGACTTTACCTCAATGATGGCAAAGGTGGTTTTGCGCTTGCCCCGGCTCCGCTGCCCAAAAACGGTTTCAATACCGCCTGCGTGATAGCGCTGGATTTTGATGAAGATGGAGACCAGGATCTTTTTGTAGGCAACCGCTCTTTACCACAAGTCTATGGTATGCCGCCGCGGCATTTGTTGTTGGAAAATGATGGAATAGGCAATTTTGTGGATGTTGCCAAAGAAAAAGCGCCGGAATTCAATCTGCTGGGCATGGTAACAGATGCACGCTGGACAGATATCACCGGCGATGGTCATCCGGAATTGATTGTAGTAAGTGAATGGCGTGCACCGCATATTTACCAGGCCAATCAGGGTAAACTGAGTCAGATGAAGACAAATCTGGATCAGTATTCCGGCTGGTACTATGCCGTTGAAACCGCCGATCTGGATGGCGATGGCGATCAGGATTTGGTGCTGGGCAACCGGGGTGAAAACTTTTATCTCAGTGGTACCAAAGATGCCCCGATACGTTTTTGGGTAAATGATTTTGACGGAAATGGCGTGATAGACAAAATCATGACCAGAAAAGTGGGTGGAAAAGACATGCCGGTGCCGATGAAAAAGGAGCTAACCGGTCAGATCCCCAGCCTGAAAAAGAAATCGCTCAAACACGTGGATTATGCCCAGAAGTCTATCCAGGATTTATTTCCCAAGGAGGTCTTGAAAAAATCGGTAGTTATGGACGGCAACTATTTTGCCACCTCGGTTGCGCTGAACAAAGGAAACGGCCAGTTTGAGGTTGTAGCCCTACCTAAAGAAGTACAGTTTTCCTGTGTGAAAGCCATTTGGTGCGGCGATATAAACGGCGATGGCGCTACCGACCTTGTAATGGCTGGCAATGATGCCGGTTTTATGCCTCAGTTTTCCAAACTGGATGCCAGTTTCGGCCATACCTTGTTGAATGATGGCAAGGGTAATTTCCAATGGCTTGCTGCTAAATCATCTGGATTCTACCATTCCGGTGAAGCACGCTGCCTGAAGCCAATTAAAATAAAAGGCGTCAAACATTTGTTATTAAATGAGAATGAGAAACCGACACGGTTGTTTCAGCTAAAATAGTAAAAAATCTTAGAATATATAAAAAATACATGCATGAGATATCACTTTAAACTCATCCTCTGCGTTTGCTATTTGCTTCTTTTTCAACAAGGTTTAACCGCTCAGGCAGCCCTCGAGAAAGGTTATTATCTGTCAAAGCCGGATAGCACCAGGGAAGATGGCTACTTTTATCTGGAGGAGCATGTTTTTGGAATAATAGATTTTTACCTGTCAGACAAAGGTGACAAAACTAAGGTGCTGCGCCCTGAAGATGTCTATCTGATTGCAACTGATAAAGGATCGGTTCTATTACCTCTAGTGACAACAGATGGTTCAAAATCCATATTCATCCGGCGACTTATTGCTGCCGGGGCTAGTCTTTATGAGGGTAAAATAGATAAAGCAAACGTATATTATATCAATTCAATAAATAACCCTGAGCTCATAAAAGTAAACAAAACCGCTCCTCAAGCATTCTTAAGTGCTTATTTAGGGGAAAAGTGTGCGCCTGCAACTCCTATCCGTTATCATAAATCTGAGTTGGTTAGCGCCATTAATAAGTACGGCAAATGCATGGGATTTCCGATAGTTAAACCGGCCAAAAAACCATTTTTGTTGAATGTTTCAGTAGGGTTAAGAGGTACTTACTACAATCAATCGCCCAGTACAAGTGGATATTACATTTTTCCGTTTAAGCCAGTAGACGGTTTTATCACAGGTGGGGACATTATGGTTGGTTTGTTGAAGAGCCTTCACCTCAGAGTTGGGATTGCAAGGACAAAAATAGTTATGAGAGGAGCAGACGGAACTATTTTCCCATACTTTTTCCGAGGTTTTCCCTTTGAATTCGTTGGGCCTTTTCAGTTTTCTTACCAGTCTGATGAACTTCCCATTGAGCTTATTTGGTATTGGAATAAAAGTAGAAAATTCTCACCTCTGTTTGGTGGTGGAGTAACTTATATCTGGGCGTCCAATCCAATTATTGATCAGGATTTGATAGGGCCGGTTGATTTCAAACCAAATTTATACAGTTTTACAAAAGAAGAAGTTCAAGCGGAATTTTTTAATGGTGAATTGATCACATTGGGAAATCCAAGAAAATTTTGGCAGTTTAGGGCCGGTTTTTTGTATAGAATTCACAAAAGGCTATCACTTGAATTTACGGCTCGATACATGAAGAGGCAAGAACTGTTTTACTACACAGGCGCTGAACCTCCGGCTGGCTACTTTTTCAAAACGCACCAAAGTTGGTTCGATTATTCGCTGGCCATTTATTTACCATTGGTGATAAACAAACCTATTCGATAATGTCAGATCTAATCAGGCTTTTTTTTATTTTTTCGTTAATTTTTGTGGGCTGTCAAACCAACAAAAAACCCTCCCATTTCCAACTCCTGCGCAAAGCGTCAACAGGCCTGGACTTCAGCAACACGCCTGTTCAGAACAACGATATTAACGTTTTCAACTACATGTACTTCTTCAATGGAGGGGGAGTTGCTGGCGGCGATTTTAATCAGGATGGTTTGATTGATCTGTTTTTTACAGCCAATATGAGCCCTGATAAATTGTTTATCAATACCGGAGCACTGCATTTTAAAGACGTTACCAACCAGGCAAACATAAATCCGAATCCATTCCCGGCAATTACCTGGAAAACAGGCGCCTCCGTGGTTGACATCAATCAGGATGGACTGCTGGACATCTATGTTAGTCAGGTGGGCGACTACAAGGCCATCAAAGGCAAAAACCGCCTACTAGTGTGTCAAAAAATTGAAGCCGGTGTGCCGGTTTTTGAAGACAAAGCAGCGGATTATGGGCTTGATTTGGTTGGATTTGGCACTCAGGCAGCCTTTTTCGATATGGATGGCGATGGCGATCTGGATCTCTTTCAACTTAATCACTCCCTGCACCAAAACGGCACTTTTGGGCCCAGAAAGCAATATGAAGGCACCTTCCACCCATTGTCGGGCGATAGAATACTGGAAAACCGTCAGGGTAAATTCGTTGATATCACTCCTCAAACCGGCATCAATAGTACTGTAACCGGCTATGGATTGGGCATTGCACTCAGTGATCTGAATCTGGATGGATGGCCGGATATTTACATTGGAAACGACTTTCACGAGAACGATTACCTGTACATCAACCAGCAAAACGGCCGGTTCAGGGAATCCATCGCCGATGCCATCCGGCATACCAGTCGTTTTTCCATGGGTGTAGATATTGCAGATATAAATAATGATGGCTGGAACGATATATTCTCCCTGGATATGGAGCCGGAGGATCCTCAAATCCTGAAAGCTTCGCTGGGGGAAGACGGGTTTGCGGTTTATCAGATGAAACTCGGCTACGGGTACCAGAATCAGTATGCCAGAAATGCGTTGCAACTAAGCGACGGGCGCGGAGGCTTCCAGGAAATAGCCCAGTATGCTGGCGTAAGCGCCACTGATTGGTCGTGGTCTGCTCTGTTTGTAGATTTCGATGCAGACGGGCGCAGAGATTTGTTTATCTCTAATGGCATACCACGCAGAATGAATGATGTGGATTACATGCGGTTCCAGGAAAACAAAGGAGCTCAGGGAAATAAGGATATAAGTACCGGGCAGGACAAACTGGCTATTGTAGAAAAAATGCCGCGCATCAAAATACCCAATAAGTTCTTTCAAAACACTGGCCAGCTCACCTTCCAGGACTGGCACGATCAAATTGGCAACAATCTCCCCACCTTTTCCAATGGCGCTATAAGTGCAGATCTGGACAATGATGGCGACCTGGACATCGTGGTGAATAATATTGAGGATGAACCGTTTGTGTATCAAAACATGCACCATGAAAACGGCCAGTCCGGCGCTTTTCTCAGTCTTTCCCTAAAGGGGCCGCTTGGCAACCAGCAGGCGATTGGCGCCCGGGTTTGGGTGTACAAACACAATGGAGAGAGACTGAATGCAGAGGCTTTCCCGGTTCGCGGGTATCAATCAAGTTTACAAGCGCCGCTGTATCTGGGCATTGGCGATAGCTCGCAAGTGGATTCCGTGCATATTGTTTGGCCGGATCGTACTTACGAAAGGTGGGTAAAACCCGTTTACAACCAAACAATTGAAGTGGCCTGGAAAAGTGGGCTACCAACTTTCCCATTTCAACAAATGGCTGTCAGTAAAAAATCGGCCTTTGTCTTTGAAGACATTACCCAGTCAAGTGGTTTGGACTTCAAACATGTTGAAAATCAATTTATTGAATTCAACCGGGAAGCGTTGATCCCGCATATGGTTTCTGCCGAAGGACCAGCATTGGCCGTGGGAGACGCAAACGGTGATGGGTTGGATGACTTGTTCCTGGGGTCCAGTAAATTTGAAAAAAGCGCTCTTTACATACAGACACCACAAGGCAAATTACTCCGACAAACGCCTGAAGCCATATTGCGCGACAGCATTTTTGAGGATGTTGATGCACAGTGGGTAGATTTGGATCAGGATAAAGACATGGACTTAATTGTTGCCTCTGGCGGCAACGAGTGGAAATCGCGCGATGAAGCTATGAAACAGCGTTATTATCTGAATGTGGGTAAAGGGCAATTCGAAAGGAGGGATTTTCAGGGCGCCTATGCTACGGCTTCCTGTATACGTGCCGGCGACTTCAATGGAGATGGATTGCAAGATGTGTTTATTGGCGCCAGGGCACAACCCTGGAATTATGGCTTGACGCCAAAGTCGTATTTATTTGAAAATCAGGGCAATGCCCAATTCAAAGAAGTGGCTGAAGAAAAATGTGATGGTCTGCAACAAGCCGGATTAGTCAAAAACGCCCAATGGACAGACCTCGATGGCGATGGCGATTTGGACCTTTTGCTGGCAATGGAATGGGAGCCTGTTAGTGCATTTATAAACCAGGAAGGCGCGTTTAAGAAACAGGTGCTGTGGGAAGGCTCCGGCTGGTGGAATTACGCTACTGCTGAAGATGTAGATCAGGATGGCGATTTGGATATAGTTGCCGGAAATACCGGTGAGAATGGCCGTTTTCGTCCAAGCAAGGAGAAGCCCCTGCGCTTTTACGTAGCAGATATAGACCACAACGGACAAACAGATCAGGTATTGACTTATTACCTGAAAGACCGGGAAATACCCTTTGCAACCTTTGAGGAATACACCAAAACGATCCCTTCCTTGAAGAAAAAGTACCTCTATGCCAAGGATTTTGCTCGGGCAGAGGTGCCGGAAATTTTTGGTACAAGCAATTTACAAAAGGCTGTACAACGCCAGGCTACCACCTTTTCCAGCGTACTGTTATTAAATGAAGGTAAAGGGCAATATGCCGTTAAGCCCTTGCCGCCAACTATGCAATTTTCCACCCAGCAGGCATTTGTGTGGGCCGATTTACAGGGTGATGGAAAAAAAGAACTGCTCACTGGCGGTAATTTTTTCGAGTGTAACATAGAAATGGGACGGTATGACGCCGATGGAGGCCATGTATTACAGTTTGGTCCCGGCGGGCAGATGGAGGTTTTGGATTTGGGAAATCTTCGATTAAACGGACAAATACGCAGGATGGCATCCATCAGGCTTGCCGGGAAACAGGTTTTTGTGCTGGCAAAAAATAATGAAGCAGCCCAAATCATACAGTTGGCTAAACAATAGACTTCCTGCGCCCAATCCGATTTAAAAGCAAGTCTAATAAATTTTTGACGCAGGTATAGCTGCGGGAACATGCTCGTTTTACCTTCGCGCCGTGTTTGACTTCGACCTAAATAAAATACTGGAAGAGCTGATCAAAAGCCCGCTGATTAGAAATGAAGTGGGTCAATGGGAAACCGTTTCGCCCTTGCTGTTCAGCAGTGGGCTTTTTTTGTTCCTATTCATCGGCTTTTATGCTGTTTATCAGCTCCTGATGCGCAAAGACAGGCTCCGAATAGCCTGGGTGACCATCTTTTCCCTCTATTTTTACTTCAAATGTGCAGGTATCTTTTGGCTGCTGCACGTGGTCATTGTAATCGTGGATTTCAGTCTGGCGCGTTGGATGGAGCAGTCGAAAACCCGGGGAGGTAGGATAGCCCTGCTGGTGATAAGCCTGGTGGTGAACCTTGGTATGCTGGTCTACTTCAAGTACAACCTCTACTCTGAGATGTTCTGTGAGGCACTGGACAAACCTTACGACCCGCGCTATTTGTTCCTTCCGGCCGGTATTTCCTTCTTCACATTCCAGTCGCTAAGCTATACCATAGATGTGTACAGAGGTCAATTGAAGGCCCTGAATAACATGTTAGATTATGCCTTCTTTGTCACCTTTTTCCCTCAAATGGTGGCCGGCCCCATTGTTCGAGCTGCCGATTTTTTGCCTCAGATCAGGGTTCCGGTATTTGTGAGCAGAGAAGAATTTGGGCGCGGTTTTTTCCTGATATGCACCGGATTATTCAAAAAAGCAGTCATTTCCGATTACATCAGCGTCAATTTTGTGGACCGGGTTTTTGAGTCGCCGCTGCAATACACAGGTTTGGAAAATCTGTTTGCTGTATATGGTTATGCCATGCAGATTTATTGCGACTTCTCCGGATACTCCGATATGGCCATTGGCCTGGCCTTGCTAATGGGCTTCAAGTTTCCCATAAACTTTGATTCACCTTATCAATCATTGAGTATCACTGAGTTCTGGCGCCGTTGGCATATCTCTTTATCTACCTGGCTGCGCGATTACCTCTATATCCCTATGGGGGGAAACAGGGGGTATAGCTGGGCTACCTGGCTGGTAACAGGCGGATTTTTTGCCTTCACCCTTGGATTTTCTTATTTACGGCTCATGGCCGGCGAATGGTGGTGGATGGTGCTTTGGTTTGCCGTCTTTATGGTGGTCATTGTGCCTTCCCTTTGGAAAAAAGACCAGGTGGGTTTAGCTACCAACTTCAACCTCATGGCTACCATGCTGCTGGGTGGTTTGTGGCATGGCGCAGCCTCCAGGTTTATCATTTGGGGCGCGCTGCACGGTATCGCCCTGGCGGTGGAAAAATGGATAAAGGGCATCTTCCCTTCCACATCCGGCCCCTTCAGAAGAATCCTGGCGGCGGTATGGACATTTCATTTCGTATGCTTTTGTTGGATTTTTTTCCGGGCAGACGGGATGGAAAAGGTGGGAGAAATGCTTCACCAGATAGCTTTTGAATTCCGCCCGGAGTTTTTTGCTGATTTCTTTACAGGTTACAGCGCTGTACTTTTCTGGATGCTTTTGGGGTTTGGATTGCACTTTTTGCCTAAAAATGCAGAATTATGGGCTCAAAAGGGTGCTACCTCCTTACCCTTGCTGGGAAAAGCCGTGTTGCTCACAGCCATTATTGCACTGGTGATGCAGGTAAAATCCTCTGAGGTGCAAGCCTTTATTTATTTCCAGTTTTAACCGCCAGTTCCGCGTATTTTTCTTCTATCCATTCCCAGTCTACCAGCGTTTCCTGGTCGAGCCGTTGTCTGATTTTGGTTAACGGAGTACTCAGGTCGGCTTTTTTATCCTGTTTGCGCAGGAATTTTACCTTGTATAACTCTTTTACCATTGGGAAAAACCGCAAACGCTCTGTTTTCCGGTGTGCCGGCAAACTATCCTCTCTGCGCAGTCTGGTGGTAGTGGCGTGCAGCATGCGTTCGGCGTAATCATCGTCCAGCTCGTTCAGTTCATACCTTATTCTGGTATCCAGTGTAGCAGAAATGGCATACAGGTAAATATCGTCCAGAGCGCCGTAAGTCAGGTAATGCGGTAAGGTAGTTGCGGCCGCTGTGAAATCACCCTTGCCAAAGAGTAGAGCCGCCTGAGCAATGTCCAGCAACAAATTTCGCTGGGTATCATCATTTAACCCTCCAATCTTCCCTTTGTACGCCTGGTAAAAATGTTCGGCCCAATCTATTCTCCGAAGTTTAAGGGCGGTAAACAGCATGTTTTGAAAATGCGTGCTGGGCAATAAATCATTGGAGCCAAACTGCTGAAGCATTTGCTGTTGCATGGAAAAGATCTTTTCCAAAAAGCGCTGGTCTTTTGTTTCACGGTACCGGGCTGGCCAGAATCCACGAATCATGATGCGCATGTTTTGCACCCGAATAGAAGGCAAGACTCCCGGATTTTTCTCCAGCAATTGCTCAAATTGCTCGGCTAACCTTTCTGCTTCCTCCGGATCGTCCTGCGTGAGGTAATCCAGCAAGGTGCAGGAAAGCGCCAGGGCCGGTTGCTGAAAAAAGCCGCTGGAACGCAAAGCCCGCATGATCTGGACAGTTGTATCCCGGTTGGTTACAAAGTGCAGATGTTCTTCGGAGCCGGATTCGTACAATTGCCACATGCGCTGATAATGAATGAGCCGGCACATCTGGTCCAGCTTCAGCATCAGATAATATGTATCGAGTTGCTCCGTGGCTGCCAGCAGGTTTTTGTCGCCACCTCTTTCACTGCTGCTTTCTTCATAAAAAGCCTTTTCCTGTTCCACCATGAACCGAAACTGATAGTAATCGGCGTACTCATGTTCATCGAAGGTGGAAAAATTGAGGTTTTGATCGAGTTCTTTTCGTGCCTGGTTGTTCAGGTTTTCAAAATAGTTTTCTGTCTTTCGGTTCTTCCGTCCTTTTTCTGTGGCCGGTGGTGTAGGTGGCAAGGGGGCATTGGTTTGATTGGTGCGTTCGCTGTAAAACCGCATGAGCGCGATTTTTTGCTGCACTTCGTGCAACAAGGCTATACCGTCAGGCTTATCAGCGTCTCTAATCACAGCATATCTAAAGGTAACAAAGTGGCGTACGATGCTCATGAGCTGAGCCATAGTACGTTGTAGCGCTCCTACCGGGTTGGCCGCCTGAGGGAAAAAGCGTTTACCTGCCACATCGCGGTGAAGCGAAGGGTGGTCAAATTTGGGATAGTGACGCTTGAGATATTCAAACAAACCGAGCGTTTCCTCCGGGCGTTCCACGTTGAAAATGGGCGAGGCTACAAAAAGATGCAGCGCCTCCAATTCTTCCGGCGATAAAAGTTGTAGCGTTCTGAGTAAAGGGCTGGCGTACATAGACAGCTGAATTCACCAAAACAGATTGATTGTCAATGCTTTGGCGATTTTTAGGTTTTTAGGACAATGCAAAATTCACAAAACATTTGGACTCTTTGGAAGTGATGTGATTTTCTGTGTTTGGCATCAGGAGGGTGTTGCCCCCACCTTTGTATCATCAAAAGCGGTAAGGAAAGTCGAAACGTTTTTGAGAAGACTGTCAGAATCGAGTGTAGACCGGAAGGATCACATGAAAGCGGCCTGGCACAGTTTGCCCAAACTCCCCCGAGCAGCGCTCCACCCCCCAATAGGCCGAGCAGGAAAAAGGTGAAATCAACGGAGCGCTGCCGGGGGCCAGGTTTAACAGAAAACCCAACCCTTTCTATATATATGGCCCGGACAGGCCACATGAAAACACAGCGGACCCACGGGTAGACCCCACAAAGACCAGACAAACACTATCCCTATTTTCTAACCACGTGAGGCAAATCCTGAATGACCATTTGAAAACTAAGAAAAGGCAACCATGAGAGCGGCCCTTATGTCATCATTACACCTTCATTTTACCTAATTTCCAACAAACCCATGAGAACACAGCCGTAGTAATTACGGCCCCCTGTATAACGGACTTAAAACAAAGAAAACAACCTCCAATCTTCATCTGGCTCGTTCCAGGTGAAGATTTTTTTATGGTTTAATGGCGCTTAATCAAGCAAGCCTTCCGGCAAATCCATCAGTATTTCGCGTTTCTCCTCATTGATGGATATTATCAGTTGCTCGTTCAACGGGATCAGCACTTCTGCATTTTTATAATCCAAAAATGCCATTTCCTGTTGCGGCATTTCCAGCACTTCTTTAATAATTCCAATGCGGCCCAGCGATTGATCTACCAAGGTATAACCCTCCACAAATCCGTAGGCCAGAACATCCTCTTCTTCCGGCTCAAACTCCCGCAAATGATCAGGCAATATGTCTTGTTCCCGGAGCAAAATATCCCGTGATTGCAGGGCAATGGCTGCATCGCGGTCAGATACCTCCTCCAGATGCAGGATGATATCGCCGCCGCCGCGTACATTTTCAATGAAATAAGGGATTTTAGCGCCCTTTACGTCAATAAAAATACGTTCACATTTCAGGAAGTCCTCCAAAAAACGTTCTTCAATACTCACTTTCAATTCACCGGTCAGACCGTGCGCTTTGCGTGTCCTGCCGATGGTTACATAGTTAGGTTCTGCCATTTGCCTGATTTAAGGGAACAAAGGTAGATAAAATAAGAAACCCGTTGCTGAAGCTCAACAACGGGTTTCTGTATGATTTCCTGAAACAGGTATTAATTTGCTTTGTCCATCAGGCGTTTGGCAATGCCATAAACACGTCCGAGTACGGATACATCCGGAACAGAAAGATCCCGGTTTTCCTCTGCTTCTTCAGTTTCTACCTGTCTGGGAGCGATGGACAGGCTCGGAAGTGAGGAAGAAGCGCTTGAGTTTGAGCGCATATTGACGAAAGCAAAGGCGCAGAGACTCAGCAAAGAAGCAGTAACCAATATTGATTTGAACGTAAGGGTTCTTTTCATAGCCTTTTATTGTTTGAAAAAGACGGTACGAAAGTAGTGGTTTTTGACGGTCTTTGATTATTTTTCGACAAACGTTGCCACATTAGACAACGAATGCCTGAAAAAGGTTGCAAAGTTTCGACAAAAAAATAAGAAACCCTGCCGGTATTACACCGGCAGGGTCGTATCGTCAAACCAAAAATCAATCAGTTATTATTGACGGATACCGCCATTGCTGGCTGGTACTGCTTCTTGAGCTGGTGGCACAAGTACTTCACCTTTGATGGTGAGGGTGTGCGTTTCTGGCGTTTCGTTGGTAGTGATGGTCACAGTTTTGGTGAAAGCGCCTGGACGGTTGGTGTCGTAGCTTACGTCGATGGTTTTGGTTTCACCAGGCATGATTGGCTCCTGTGGGTAAGTTGGAACCGTGCAACCGCAAGAACCCTTTGCAGATTTGATTACGAGTGGCTCGTTACCGGTGTTGGTGAAAGAGAATTTGCGAACTTTATCGCTTCCTTTTTCAATTTTGCCGTAGTCGATGGTGGTGGTTGGGAATGTCATCACCGGACCGCTTTGAGCGTTCACTGCGAAAGAGCAAAGCAGAAAGAAAGCGAGGAGGGAAAATGCTTGTTTCATTAGAGTGGAAACCGTTTTAAATGAGATAATGTTAGTTGTGTTGATCTGCCGTAGTCAGAATGATGGCACAAAAGTATGTAAGGTGATGCCGCACCTGAAATACCTTTGCTGTTAACGATAGCCAAAATAAAGCAAACCCTTTCTGAAGATTCCTAACAAATTGAAAAACAGCGGATTGAAAGGGCTAATTGCCATACAAAATTTGGCGCCTTATCCTCTGTTTTAACAAATATAAACAAGGTCTGAGCACTATCAAAGCTTAAGAGATTCTAAAAACACTTTTTTCCAGGGCTCCCAAAAGGGCGTGTTCCAGGATGAGTTGTGCCAAAGCAGGGTGAGTTCACCTCCGTGATGCTTTACTACCTGATGGTAATACCTGATTTTTGCCAGGCCTTGTTCCGGTGTTAAGCGTAAATACCGGGCCAATGTGACATCCATCAGTACCAATGGTCTCTCCCTCAAATGCAGCATTTTCCGCTCCGATAAATCAAACACCGGGTAACTCTGACAAATGCCCGACCGGAATCCGTCAGCTTCAGCATAGCCCAAGGTGCTGTCTTCTTCCATTCCAGCCCTTTCCCACACCCGCCAGGTTTCCGGATTGGAAAAACGCAGGTAATGCTGCCGGCCTGTTCTCACCGGAACTGGCGACAATTCCTGTACAGAGTTGAGCTCCTGGTTAAAGGCCTCCTGATTATTGTACGATTCATACCCCGGATGGAAGCCAATAGTATGACCTCGTTCGGCAAGCCTGATAATAAGTTGTCTGACAAAAGGGTGTCCTAAGGGATACCAGCAATCACTCCCCCGCTGACGTTGCCCCATAAAATTCCACTGCACAACATGCCCATATTGGTCAAACAAGTTCATCCATTCCTCAAAAACATCATAAGGATCTGCCGCCGACTTCCGGAGCATACCGGGATGCCTTAACCAGTATTGCGCTTCCGTCAGACTGCCCCGTTTAAATAAGGCGCCGGCCAACGTTTTCAGTCGGTCAGCTCCTGTCCACCATAACCTGGGGTGATCAATATCACAACTGATAGACCAGCGAAAAGCATGTTGCTGGCGCTCTCCCCGGAGGCCTGAGCGTTGTAATTTCTCCCAAAGCCAATTGGCACATTCATTAACTACAGGTCTGTTTAATACTCCATGCCTGAATGCCCACGAAGCTTTGGCAGGAAACCTCCCATGCTCATCGCGCTGGTTGGTATGATACTCTTCAAGGCGACTCAGCATAAAAAAGCAAAACGCAAATATGTCGAAGTCGGGTGCCCGAAAATCCGTATTATCTAGTTGAAAATGCCATTCTGAGGTCGGATGCAAGCTATCGAAGGTATCCGGGATAGAAAAATGCTGTCCATTGGGTAAACAAAGCTCATGCCCTCTGGCTGTAGTTTCAAAAACCACAGCGTATTCTAACCCCAGGATTTCCCGGAAGAGCACGTGCCAGGTATAGTTTTTTTCAGCCTGACTGGCAGGGTTTGAACGGATGAGCAGCGACATATACTGACTTAAAGCGACAAGATCTTTTCTGCAATGGTTTCTCCCACGGCAAGCGATGCGGTGGCGGCCGGACTTGGGGCATTGCACACGTTAACGATGCCGGGCTGTGTCAGGATTAAAAAATCGTCGAGCAGGTTGCCTTGCGGGTCGCATGCCATGGCGCGCACACCCGAGCGCCCGGGTACGAGGTTCTCTGACTGGATGGCAGGTATCAGGCGTTGCAGAGCTTTTACAAAAGAGCCTTTTATATAACTGCGTTGCATTTCTGCCCATCCATCACGCCAGTATTTCCGGGCTATTTTGCGAAAGCCTGGATATGCCAGCGTTTCAGCCAGTTCGCCGGCATGGAAATCCCATTTGGAATAGCCCTCCCGCCTAAAAGCGAGCACGGCGTTGGGGCCGGCTTCTATGCCTCCCTGAATCATTCTGGTGAAATGCACGCCTAAAAATGGGAAATTCGGGTTGGGTACCGGATAAATCAGATTCCGAACCAAATGTTGCGCCTCTGGCTTGAGGTCGTAGAACTCGCCTCGAAACGGCAATATTTTCACCCCTGGATCAATGCCTGTTTTAGCCGCTACATGATCTGAATACAAACCTGCACAGTTGACAAATGTTTTAGTGTTAAAGGCATTGCCGGCTTCAACCACTACCCCACCCTGTTCCTTTCTGATGGCTGATACTGTCTGGTTGTAGTAAATGGTACCGCCAAGATGTTGGAATATTTCAGCGTATTTGCGGGCTACCTGTCCGTAATCAATAATACCGGCCTGCGGCACCCAAACAGCTTCAACGGCCTGTACATGAGGCTCAATGTCACGCACCTCTTCCGGACCTATCTTTCGGATGCCTTGCAGTCCGTTTTGTATTCCGTTTGCGAGAATTTTATCCAGAGAAGGGCGCTCTCGTTCTTCTACAGCGACTATGATTTTTCCACATACTTCGTGAGGGATGTTGTATTCCTCGCAGAAACGAAGCAGCATATCGTACCCTCTTTTGCAATTAAGTGCCCTAAGACTACCCGGTCGGTAGTAAATTCCGGAGTGAATGACACCACTGTTCCGGCTGCTTTGGTGCAAGGCCGGGGCCGTTTCTTTTTCCAATACGGCTATTTTCCAATCAGGTCTTTTTTGTTGAAGCTGGAAGGCGGTGGCCAATCCCACAATGCCGCCTCCGGCAATAATAATATCGTACTGCATACAGCGAAGGTACTTGCCACAGACGGGAGTTTGGACCGAAAGTTGTAAGAGTATGTTAACTGCGCCGCAATTGCACCCAATCTGGCTACTTTTGCACCTCTTTTTCCAACGATTTTACCAGCACCATGCTTAGCATGATCATTGACATGAAAAAAATCTTTACCTCCCTGACTTTGTTTTCCTGCCTGTTTTTCGGTCTGCAGGCACAAAACACCACGAAAAATTACGAATTCCGCAACGGCCTTTGGTATGACGGAAAGGGGTTTGTGAAAGCTACCTGGTTTACCAGCAATGGCCTTTTGAGCAAAAAATCCCCTGCCAAGGTGGATTCTGTTATTGATTTGGAAGGCAAATATCTCATTCCGCCTTTTGGAGATGCGCATTGCTCCAGCGTATCAGAAAACCCATCAGCCGCCAATACACTCTCCATGTACCTCGGCGAAGGGGTATACTACCTGCAAATCATGGGCAATACCCAGGAAGGTCGCTCTGCCAGTGCACCGCTTGTGAATAAGCCAACAGCGCCTGATGCGGTATTCTCAAATGGGGTTATTACTTGTACACTCGGCTTCCCGTTTCTGGAATACGAAGGTCCGGCCAATAAAATCAAAAATCCTACCCATTGGGGCGAGCGTTATGCAGAGCTGAAAACCAGCCAGAAAATGCTGGGCAATGGCTATTGGTATATAGACAACAAGGAGGCACTGGCAGCCAATTGGGACAAACTCAAAATGCAAAATCCGGGCCTCATATATATCTGCCTGCTCGATGTTATGAATAACGGGGGCAAAGAAGGCAAGGGTTTGTCTGCAGAGGTGGCCAAACTGGTGGTAAAAAAGGCCCACAAAGCAGGATTGCGCGTTTTTGCGCAGGTTGAAACAGCTGAAGATCTGCGCTTGGGCCAGAAGCTGGGTGTGGACGGTTTTGCCAACCTGCCAGGCAACAACTGGGATGGAACCGGCGATACCAAAAAGTTTGAACTGAACGATGCCGACCTGAAAGCGCTTGTCAAGAAGAAAACACCTGTGGTACTGCTGCTTTCTCATGCCCAGGCCGCAGCAAACAAAGCGGCGGTGCAGGATTTTCATAAAAAAACACTGAAAAAGCTCAAAGAAGCCGGCGTAATGGTGGCCATGGGCTCTGATGATATGCAACGTACCCTTCGGATGGAACTGAACTATTGGTTTGGTCTGGGCGATCTGGACGATGCCTGGACGCTTCAGGTGCTTTGTGAAAACACCCCAAAGGCAATTTATCCAAAGCGGAAAATTGCCAAATTTGAGGATGGATACGAAGCAAACTTTTTGGTGTTATCAGACAACCCATTGACCAACGTATTGAAGAGCCGGGTGCAGGTTTTTAAAGTAAAAAATGGCGTATTACTGAAATAAGGGTCTTTTGGTAGCATTTTTACCAGCATCAGGAATCAGTTCGTAGCAACTGGTTCCTGATTTTTTTTCAGCTGAATTGCGCTTTTGGCAGAGGCAAGCAAAAGATTCATCGAAACCAATAGACGCGGCCGGGATATTATGCTGATTTTTGCGCGTGAATTATCTTACACCTGTCATGAAAAAGACTTTATTATCACTCTTGTTAGCAGCCGGCGGACTAGGTTCGTTAGCTGCACAAAACATTCAATATGTAAAGTACGAATTAGCCAATGGGCTCAAGGTTATTTTACATGAAGACCACAGTACGCCCATCGTTGCCGTATCTGTGATGTACCATGTGGGGTCAAAAAATGAAAAACCCCAGCGAACCGGCTTTGCCCACTTCTTTGAGCACCTGCTTTTTGAAGGTTCTGAAAACATCAAGCGCGGTGAATTTGACGATTACATCAACGAGGCTGGTGGTATGAACAATGCCAATACTTCTTTCGACCGCACCTATTATTACGAGGTGCTTCCTTCCAACCAGCTTGCGCTGGGCTTGTGGCTGGAAAGCGAAAGAATGTTGCAAGCCAAAGTGGAGCAAATTGGCATTGAAACGCAGCGACAGGTAGTAAAAGAAGAGCGTCGGCAGTCTTATGAAAACCGGCCTTATGGTATGCTGATTGAGGAAACCCTCAAAAGACTGTATCGTGTGCACCCTTACAAAAGCCCGCCAATCGGGTCTATGCAGGATCTGAATGCTGCACAGGAAGCTGATTACAAGCAATTCTACAAGGATTTTTATCGTCCTGACAATGCCATACTGAGTATTGCGGGCGATATTGATATTGAGCAAACCAAAAAGCTGATTGATATCTACTTCAAGGATATCCCGCGCGGCAAGGGTGAAATCCAGCGCAAATTCCCGCAGGAACCGCCTATTACTAAAGTAAGTCGCGACACGGTATTTGACAATGTACAGTTGCCGGCCATTATCTATGCCTATCATATTCCGGCACAAGGCACTAAAGACTTTTACGCCGTAAAAATGCTGTCTATGCTGCTTAGTCAGGGCGAAAGCAGCCGGATGCAAAAAAGCCTGGTAGACCAGCAGCAAAAAGCAGTTTTTGCCGGTTCTTTCCCGTTTGAAACAGAAGATCCGGGCGCCAGCATTTGTTTTGCTGTAGCCAATCTGGGTGTGGATATTGCGGATCTGGAAAAAAGCATGGACGCCGTTATTACTGATGTGCAAACCAATCTGATTCCGGAAGATGAATTCCAGAAACTGCAAAATCAGGTGGAAAATGATTTTGTTACCGCCAACAACAGCGTAGCTGGTATTGCAGAGAGCCTCGCGCAATATGAAATGTACTACGGCGATGCCAACCTCATTAACACCGAACTGGAGCGTTACCGCAAAGTAACCCGGGAAGATATTCGTGCTGCAGCACAGAAATACTACAACCACCAGTCAAGGATCATTCTGCATTGGTTGCCGCAACCGGCCAAGCCCTAATCTTAACACACTGAACATGAAGAATTTATCATATTTTATTTTTGCATTTTCACTCCTGGTAGCCTCCTGTACGCCAAAATCAGGCGGCAAGGTAGGCAGCACTCCGCCTCCGCCGCCTACGCCATCCACACCAGGAGCGGGCGTTAGCAAAGCGCCTCAAATTCCGCTGCCAACGGGCGATGTCAGAAAGAAATCGCCAGCGCCTGGTTCTGCACCCAAGGTGCAAATTGGCAAGGCCGAAACCTTTAAACTGGACAATGGCCTGACGGTTATTCTGGTAGAAAACCATAAGTTGCCCAAGGTGTCTTACCGGGTTTTTGTTGACTACGATCCTGTTTTGGAAAAGGATGCTGCAGGGTATCTGGATCTCACCGGAGAAATGATTTCCAAGGGGACCAACACCCGTACCAAGGCCCAGATTGACGCACAGGTGGATTTCATCGGGGCTTCCTTGTTCTCTGATGCCAATGGGGTGAGTGGCAACAGCCTGAAAAAACACAGCGAAAAACTGCTCACCATCATGTCTGATGTGCTGCTAAATCCGGTATTCCCACAAGAGGAGCTGGACAAAGCCAAGAAGCGTGCTGAAAGCAATCTGGCTTCACAAAAAGACGATGCCGGCGCCATTGCTGGCAATGTAGCCTCCATACTACGTTACGGGAAAGATCACCCATACGGCGAGATCATGACAGATCAAACCCTGTCTAAAATCACGCTGGATCAGATCAAAAACCACTACAAAACCTATTTCAAGCCCAATATTGCCTACCTGGTTATTACCGGCGATGTGACCCGCGCAGAAGCGGAGCGCCAGGCCAAGCAGTATTTTGGCAAATGGGAAAAAGGGGAAGTACCCAAGCACAATTACGGCATCCCGCGTGCGCCGGAAAAAACCGTGGTTGACTTTGTACACCGCCCTGGCGCCGTACAATCTGTCATCAACATCACTTATCCTGTTGATTTGATGCCTGGCACGCCAGACGTTATTCGTTCTCGGGTGGCCAACTCCCTCCTTGGCGGTTACTTTAACAGCCGTCTGAATTACAACCTGCGCGAATCCCATGGTTGGACCTATGGTGCGGGAAGTTCCCTGAATCCGGATAAACTGGTGGGTATGTTTAATGCATCTGCCAGTGTGCGCAATGCAGTAACCGACAGCAGCATTATTGAGTTTTTGAAAGAAATGCGTCGTTTGAGCGAAGAAAAAGTATCGAACGATGAATTGCAGGTGGTGAAAAACGTAATGGCAGGTAATTTCTCCCGTAGTTTGGAGGAGCCTGGCACTGTAGCCACTTTTGCCCTGAATACTGCACGCTATAAACTGCCTGCCGATTACTACGAAAAGTACCTGGAAGTGCTTCAGAACGTAACGGTAGAAGAAGTGCAGGCTATGTCGCGCAAATACATCCGTGCCGACAAGGCCCATATTTTGGTGGTTGGTAACCGTGACGACGTTGCAGACAGGCTTAAGCAATTCTCTGCCGATGGCAAGGTGCATTATTATGATGCGTTTGGCAATCCGGCCAAAACAGTGAATACAACCCTTCCGGAAGGATTGACGGCAGATCAGGTAATTGAAGACTACCTGAATGCTTTAGGCGGAAGAGGCAAAATTGCTGCGATCACCGAGATGCAGTCCAACGCTGTAATGCAGATGCGTGGCCCGTCATTCAACCTGGTTACCTATCAGAAAAATGGCAAACTCCTGGTTGAAATGAGTATGAACGGACAGGTTATGAACAAACAATTGTACGATGGCCAAACTGGTATGCAGTCTGCTATGGGCCAAGTGGAAACCGTGGATGAAGCCACCAAGGCTGATTTGAGGGAGCAGGCCAAGATTTGCAAGGAGGCAGATTACAAAAAAGAGGGCTACAAACTGGTTCTGAAAGGAATGGAAGAGCTGGATGGCGCCGTGGCGTTTGTACTGGAAGTAACCCGACCGGACGGAAAAATGGTGACGGAATATTACGATTCCAAAACCAGTCTGAAACTGCGCGAAGTGAGCATGAACAAAGGCATGGACGGCAGCCCAACCATCCAAACGATCGATATTGCTGATTACAAAGAGGTAAACGGCGTAAAAATACCACACCAGATGACTGTTGGTGGCGTGTTCCCGGTGCCTTTTAAAGTAACAGTTTCAGAGGTCAAAGTTAACCAGGGCATCAAGGATGATTTATTCAAGTTGTAAAAGCTATTGAGCTTCAACTTACCTTTGCGCACGTTGCCCGACACAGGCAACGTGCGTTTTTTATATCAACTTTCCACGAAATAACAATTCAACAATGTTGCACACACTTTTGCAAGCGCCTGCGGGCGGTGGTGGCCTGATCGGAATGCTCTTCCCTTTCCTGATTATCGTTGTATTTTACTTTTTCCTGATTCGTCCTCAGGTAAAGCGTCAAAAAGAACAACAAAAATTTATTGAAGGTCTGAAAGAAGGTCAGGAAGTAGTAACCAATTCCGGCATTATTGGTAAAGTTACCAAAATAGATGGTCCTGTGATCCGTTTAATGGTTGACGAAAAAACCTTTATCCGGGTGGTAAAATCTTCCATCCAGGGCGAATACAAAGGATAGTCGTTGTCTGTATTTTACCGCAGAGGTGCGGAGACGCAGATTGTTGATAATCAATTGGTTACGCCTCTGTTTCTCTGCGGTAAAACTGACTCCTTACCTCCATCCTTTTTGCCCAAGCTTCCTGTTAACTACCAAATCCTGATCCAATGTACACTAACCGGTATTTTCTTGCTTTTTTCACGGCAATTGTCGTACTCACATCCTGCACACGAAACACAACCCTGAGGGTACTTCAACCGGCCCAGATGACCCTCCCGGAACACATCACTACTGTTGCGATGATAGACCGGAGTAAACCATCCAACGGCTGGGCTAATTTTTTTGAAGGGCTGCTAACCGGAGAACAAATTGGTCAGGATCGGAGAAGCAGACAGACGGCCATGGATGGCCTAACCAATGCCCTGACGCGGACGCCGCGCTTTCAGGTAAAGACCACGGGTATTGAATTGACCGGCAGCAAAGCTGGCGGACGTATGCCAGCGGCCCTCGATTGGTCTGAAATTGAAAAAATCTGCCGGGATTATGGTACCAATGCGGTAGTGGCTATTGAGTCGTTTGATACCGACAACTCCAGCCGCGCATGGCCGGTAAGCGAAACCAAAAAGGACAAAACAGGTA
>DATGWL010000233.1:0-7705 GCA_035299505.1 Saprospiraceae bacterium
CACCGTAGGCCGTCTACCGTCCACCGTAAGCCGTCCACCGTAAGCCGTCTACCGTCCACCGTAGGCCGTCCACCGTTGGCCGTCCAAAATCGTTCATCGTTTTTTAAAGTGATAACATCGCATTTATTGGCGCGGCGCTTCTACCTTCGCCTTTATAAATGTTCTACTGATGAAATATGTGTTTTCCCTAAGCGTACTCTTGTTTTTGAGTGCTTGCAGTCCTAAAAATGCGCCAACTGACATAAAGCCGGTTATGCCGCTTTCCGAGCCAAAAACCGGAACCGGGAATTTACAAAACGGTCCGATGATCGGTTATGTGGAGATGCGGGAAGCCCTGATTTGGGTGCAAACCAAAACTTTCGCTTCCGTTCAGGTGGAGTATTGGGAAAAGGGAAAAACAGAACAAAAATGGCGCACTGATCTGGTGCAGACCTATAAAAACAGCGCTTTCACGGCCAAATGTATTGCCGAAAACCTGGAGCCAGGCCGCACTTATGAATACCGGGTGGAAATTAACGGCGATTCCGTGTTGCTGAATTATCCTACGTCTTTCAGCACCCAACCTCTCTGGCAGTGGCGCACCGATCCGCCCACTTTCACCCTGGCTACCGGAAGCTGTGCCTACGTGAATGAGCCGGAATACGATCGGCCGGGCACACCATATGGCTCCAACCATCATATTTTTACCAAAATATACGAAAAAAAGCCGGATTTGATGCTCTGGTTGGGCGACAATGTATACCTGCGAGAGACTGATTGGTTTACACGCAGCGGCATTCAGCACCGGTACACGCACGACCGCTCGGTGACTACCGAACTGCACCCCCTGCTGGCTAATACTCCCAATTATGCCATATGGGACGATCACGATTTTGGTCCCAATGATGCCGATGCTACCTGGGTGCACAAGGAAACGGCCTGGGAGGTTTTCCGGGATTTTTGGGGTAATCCTACTTATGGGGTGAATGGCCAGAAAGGTTGTACTACCCAGTTCCAGTTTGCAGATGTGGATTTTTTCCTGCTTGATAACCGTTATTTCCGCACTCCGAATTTTTGCGAACAATGCCCCAACCGCACCCTTTTGGGTAAGGAACAACTGGATTGGTTCCTGGCAGCGCTTGCTGGAAGCTGGGCGCCTTATAAAATTGTGGCTATTGGCGGACAAGTGTTGACCACGAGTCCAAATCACGAAACCGCTTTTCATTTCTTTCCGGAAGAGCGGGAAATCATCATGAATTTCATTGAAAAGGAAAATATCAAAGGAGTGATTTTCCTTACCGGAGATAAACACTACACCGAATTAAGCGCCGTCAAAAACAAGGCCGGCAATTGGGTGTACGATCTTACCACTTCGCCCTTTACTTCCGGAACATTCACCAATCCGGAAGCCAAAGAGCCAAACGAGTACCGGGTTCCAGGCACCATTGTAGATCAGCATAATTTCAGTTTACTGCAATTTTCCGGTCCGCGGAAAAACAGGGAGTTGTCAATCAAGGTTATCAACCATGAAGGCAAGGAAATGTGGACGAGAACGCTGAATTATGATGGGGTGAAATAACTTTGTGTGGAGAACGCGGCGAACGCGGATTTTTTGGAACGCGGATGGCGCGGATGACGCGGATTCTTTTTTGTGCTGCCTTCGGCAGCGATGATATGTTTCAGCCTGTGGCTTTTTTCTTGATGATCGGGGGCGCCTACAAGGAAAAATCCGGATAAGAACCTTGAACTAAAACTGAGTAAAATAAGTGATGGATACTACGGAATGGGATTCATTAATTGATCAAAAAATTAGTCGGGTACTTTACCTGGATGAATTTGATGAGCCTGGCTATTATGACCAGAATTTGTCAGTGCATTTCATTGAGTACGGTAGTATTGCATTGGAATTAGCCTCCGGGTTGAGGTTTTTAATTGAAAACAACTATGAACGGCAGGGGCTTTCCCTGATTCCGTATCAGGGCCCGGCACCGGAACCAAAATGTGAAATTTCCCTCCACAAAGACCCGATTTGGAGTGCTACTCAAAACCAGGCTGTTCAGGAGGTAATCTGCTATCCTGGCCATTATTTTGTTGAACGAAAGCCCGGCAAGCAAGAAAAAGTGACCATTACCGGAACGATAGAGCTGTGCTTCGAACACGGGGCCAGGGTGTTCATAAGTAATGCCGGTCTGGACGAAGAGGGCCGTTTGACCTCAGACCTGTTTGTTAAAGCCATTTACCAAAATAGGAAGATAGGCGTGGAGGCAGGATTGATTCCTGAGGTGTAAATTATTTCCCTGATAAGGTGAAAATTGAACATTTCACCACTAAGACACTAAGAACACTAAGAACATTTTACCTTAGTGCCCTCAGTGGCTTAGTGGTGAAAGACTCCGCTGTAATTTCCAGCCGCACGCCAACTCAAACACTCAAACACTCCCAAACTCAAACACTCCCACACTCCCAAACTCAAACACTCTCCCATGACTTCAACCGTTACATACTTAGGCGATCTTCGCACAGAAGCAACACATCTTTTCTCCGGTACTACCATCATTACAGATGCTCCGCTGGACAATCAGGGCAAGGCGGAGGCATTCTCCCCAACAGATTTGTGCGCTACTTCACTGGCTTCCTGCGCCATGACCATCATGGGTATCAGCGCCAGAAATCATGGATGGGACATGAACGGCGCCCGCGCCGAAGTAACCAAAGTCATGGCAGCAGATCCCAGGCGTATTGCCCAGGTGATCATCAAATTCGTGATGCCCAAAAACGACTATTCCGAAACCCAACGCAGCATACTCGAAAAAGCCGCCCGCACCTGCCCGGTGTCGTTTAGTCTGGCGCAAGGCGTGGAACAGGTGATGGAGTTTGAGTGGTAAAATTCACCGCGAAGTGCGCAAAGTCCGCGAAGTAAAACTTTTTGGCGCACTTAGCGTCCTTAGCGGTGAACCCTTACCTTTAGGCCACTAAATCGCTCCTCACTATGCGGAAATTATCCCTGGTAATTTGTCTGATTGGCCTTTGTGTATCTGTTTTTGCTCAACCAAAGCCCTCTGTACCCAAACCGGTTGCTTCCTCTCCACTTAAATACGTCAACCCATTTATAGGCACCGGCGGACACGGGCATACTTACCCCGGCGCCACGGCTCCCTTCGGGATGGTACAGTTGAGTCCGGATTCGCGGCTATCCATGCTGGATTGGGACGGATGCTCCGGATATCACTACTCCGATTCTATCATTTATGGCTTCTCGCATACGCACCTGAGCGGCACCGGCGTGGCAGATTATTGCGATATTCTGGTTACGCCATTCATTGGTCCGGTAGAGCTTGATCCTGCAAAAAATGGCTCTCATTTTCGGAAAAGCACCGAAAAAGCCGAGCCAGGGTATTATTCAGTAGTGCTGGATAAGCATGCGATCAAGTGCGAAATGACCGCCACTGAAAGGGTAGGGGTACACCGTTACTCCTTTCCCAAAAACGCGGAAAAGGGCGAAATCATGGTTGACCTCCGCCATCGGGATGAAGTACTTGCCTCTGCCCTCATTCGGATAAATGATTATGAAATAGCAGGCTACCGGATTTCCAAAGCCTGGGCCAAGGAACAGCATATCTATTTTGTGATGCGTTTTTCGCGCCCTTATGCCAACTGTGTGCTGCTGGATTTAAGTAAAACACCCCGCGAAGCTAATCCATCCGTGGAAAGCAAATCCATTGTTGGCTTGCTGGAATTCTCCTCAGATGGTGAGCCCCTGGTAGTTACGGTAGGTATTTCAGGTACCAGTATAGACGGCGCCCGCAAGAACCTTGATGAAGAATGCAATCATTTTGATTTTGATCTGGTAAAGAAAGGCGCTCAGGAAAAATGGCAGCAACAACTGTCTAAAATCCAGGTGGAAGGCGGCTCTGATGCCCAAAAAACTGCGTTTTACACGGCTATGTACCATACCATGGTGGTGCCAAACCTGTGGAGCGATGTAGACGGCAGTTATCGTGGTCGCGACAATAAAATACACACCAGTTCCGGCGAAACCTACACCGTTTTTTCGCTGTGGGATACCTATCGCGCCTGCAATCCATTGTACACCATCCTGGAACCCCGTCGCACCAATCAATTCATTCAAACCTTTTTGAATCAATATCAGGAAAGTGGCCTCCTGCCCGTTTGGGAACTGGCCGCCAATGAAACCGACTGCATGATTGGCAACCACTCCATCCCGGTCATTGCCGATGCCTGGGCCAAAGGCATACGTGGATACGATGGCGAACTGGCCCTGAAAGCCATGATGGCCAATGCCAACAGCGATCGTTACGGACTGCGCTGGTACCGGGAAATGGGCTTCGTGCCCAGCAATCGCGAAGCAGAATCGGTATCCAAAACCCTGGAATATGCGTTCGACGACTGGTGCATCAGTCAGATGGCCGCCAGACTCGACAAGCCTGATATTGCTTCTGAGTTTGCCCGCAGGGCACAGTATTACAAAAACCTGTACGACCCAAGCACCGGATTCTTCCGCGCGCGCAGGGGAGCATCCTGGCATTCGCCATTTGATCCTTTTGAGGTTAATTTCAATTACACGGAAGCCAATGCCTGGCAGTATCGTTTTGCTGCGCCGCAAGACATTACCGGATTAATGCTGCTGATGGGCGGCAAGGAGCGTTTTGCCCAGCAATTGGATGCTCTGTTCACTGCCCAAACCAAAACCACCGGTCGCGATCAGGCCGATATTACCGGCCTGATTGGTCAGTACGTGCACGGCAATGAGCCGAGCCACCACATGGCTTATCTCTACAATTACGTGGGCCAGCCCTGGAAAACCCAACAAAGGGTGCGCCAGATCATGGATTCCATGTATTCAGATCAACCCGATGGACTCAGCGGCAACGAAGACTGCGGCCAGATGTCGGCCTGGTTGGTATTGTCGGCCATGGGGATGTATCCGGTGGTTCCGGGCAATCCGCAATATGCCATTGGCACGCCCTGGTTTGAGCGCATGGTGCTTACCCTGGAAAATGGCAGTCAACTGGATATCCGGGCGCCAAAGGTGTCGGCTAAAAATTGCTATGTGAAAGGCGTACGGCTGAACGATCAGGCCTGGAGCAAATCCTGGATTTCGCACGATCAGCTGGTGCAGGGTGGCACCCTTGAATTTGACATGACCAATAACCCGGCGCAATGGGGTTCGGCGGAAAGTGATTGCCCGGTACAATTCATTCAGGATCGCCCGATCATTTCCTCCCCATATGTAAAAAGTGGATCGACGGTGTTTAAAGACCGCACGGAGGTAGAGCTGGGTTGTGCAGATCCGGATGCTAAAATCCGGTACATGTTTGCCGATATCAGCGGCAAGGTGCAGTGGCGGGATTATCAAAATCCGGTAAAAGTGGATCGCAGCCAGCGGATGTTCATACACGCGGAGAAAGGCAACGATAAAAGCAATGCCGTTTTGGTGGAATTCTACCGGATACGCAGCGATTTGAAGGTATTAAGTTACAAGCATCCGTATTCCCCGCAGTACACGGCAGGTGGCAACGATGGTCTGGTAGATGGCGTTCGGGGCGGAGAGGACTTCCGTACCGGCGGCTGGCAGGGTTTTGAAGGCGAAAACCTGGATATGGTGATCGACCTGGGCCGGCAGCAGAAAGTGAGCAGGGTGAGCGCTAATTTTTTGCAGGACGAAAACTCCTGGATCTTTTTCCCAACCGCTTTGCAGGTAGAGGTGTCTGAGGATGGTAAAACCTTTACCCCTGCCGGCGAGCAACGCTGCGATATTGCCCCTTCAGCACTCGGCACCTTGCAGAAAGAACTTTCGGTGACGCTTGCAGGCAATACCCGGGCGCGTTATGTGCGTATTGTGGGCAAAAGTTTGGGCAAGTGCCCGGCCACGCACAAAGGTGCAGGATATGCGTGTTGGTTATTTACGGATGAGGTAACAGTGGAAAACTGATTACTGCATGAATCAATTTGTCATCAATGCTAGGTGGTGTGTGGTATTGCTATCCATTTGTCTGGCAACCACCTCCTCCGCCCAAACATTTTCCAATGTATCTGCCCCTAATGAAAAGGGCTATACCATCCGGCTACAGCTTAATCCGGACGGGACAGCTGATTTTGCTTATCAGAAACCTGATAATGTGGTTTTTGCGTCCTACACTGGAACCTGGCAAAAGGTGCAGGATACGCTCCGTTTTGAACTTTCCATGCAACTTGGCCAGTTCTACATGAAAGCCTGGGACGAGCGGGAAGTGTACATCAAGGTAGATTCACTCTTTGCAGAACGATTTCCTGTTGTGCGATTCCGATATGCGAATGGGGATTTCCGAAGGCTTTCCTGTATTTCCCGAAAACAACGGTGCAAGCCAACAGGAGATCTGCATTTTCTGGCAGATCCCAGGCGATTTTCAAACCAAAAAGGGAAAGATTATTATGTATTGGAATTGCCTGTTATTGATCCCTTCAACAACGCCCCTCTGATATTTACGATTCCTTTTGGCTCCAATTCCACCTTTGTGGCCGATAGAAAAATGGCGTTTCAGGCTGTTTTACAACAAGGCTCCTTACAAACCGTGGGTACGCCGGTATTACAAACCGGGCATTTTAGTCTACAAAAGAGCGATTGAAAACAAGCAGGGTATCCTCTTGAGCGCAGCGAAAGATCTGGTTCTGCTGCCGTGTTGATGTGAAAATGGTATCAAACAAAGTGGGTTGCCATCCCGGGCATCGATACCTGTACAAGCCAGGTTACGCGGCAATATTTTGCCCAAAATCATTTTGATTACCTGGCTTGTGTAGGTCCCGGTTCCCGGGATGACAACTCAGATTTTATTATACGATCAAAATCGAAGGTCGAAAATCATACGTAGCACCTCACTCCCCGCCAACCCTGCCAGCCTCCGTTTCCAAACCGGTGCTGCGGCGGCGACTTTTTACCTTATCGTTGCCAAAACGATAGCCAAGGCTGATGCTCGCGCGGCGACTATCCCAACGTCCGCCGCCATAGGAGTACAATCCGTTGAAGTCAGAGTAGCCATCCCAGCCGGTTTCGTAAAAAATATCGTCGGCAGCCAGGCGAACATTGAGTCTGTCTTTCAGGAATTTGCGTTGTAGACCCAGGTTGAGTCCCCAGTTGGATTCATACAGGAATACCCCGCCCCAAACACCAGGGCCGGAATAATAGCCGGAAATCTCTCCCTTGATAGCCCAGGGCAAATCGAAAGTGTGTTGCTGGAAAATGGTGTAATTGAAGGCCTGCACATCCACCATGCCGCCATCGCCATAATCAGCCTGGTTATTGATGTGCGAGGCGCTGCCATTGAAATAGGCATTCCACCATTTGGTGATTTGTATGGGCGCGCTCACACTCACACTCAGGATGGTTTGGCTGGCCAGGTTATCCCAGGTGATAAACCCTGCGCGCGGGTCAACTTCGTCGGGCGCAATCAGGCGGGTAATCTGGTCGGTGGTTTTGCTGTAGGCCAATTTGAGGTTGTAGCGGTGGGAGAGGGTGTACCCAAGTTCCAGGTTGTTTACTATTTCCGGACGCAGGAAAGGGTTGCCTTTCTCATAGGAAAGCTGGCTCATCTGGTTGTTGAACGGATTCAATACGTTGTAGTCTGGCCGGTTGATGCGGCGGCCGCCGCTGATGGCCAGCGTGTGCTGTTCGGAAACCTCCCAGGTAAGCCCGGCGCTGGGAAACCAGCTCAAATAATCAAACATAACC
>DATGWL010000234.1:0-26066 GCA_035299505.1 Saprospiraceae bacterium
AGTGAGACTCTCAGTTTGAGGTACCCTCCGCCCCTCTGCGTTAAATATTACCTCCGAAAAAGCCACTCCCCAACTTAGGGCAAAATACCCACCACCGACACATTCAATTGAATGTTGGCATTGGCGCCTATTTGCAGATCCAGCAAATCTATGAGGCTGTTCAGGATCAAAGTGCCCTGAAAATCCAGCTTACCGTCGCTGTTCAGGTCTTTGTAGGCGGCGAAATGCACTTCATAATCGCCAGATTCCAAAAACGCGATTTTGAAGGCGCCATTGGACTCAACCGATGTACTGGCAATGGCATTTTTGAAGGCAACTCCATTTTCGGACGACAGCTCTACATTTCGGTTAAAAGTGCCTTTTTTGTACACGTAAGCCACTATTTTATCGGTATTCACGATGGCATTCTGGCAAGAGCCCTGCAAATTGCCGGATTGGGTTTTCACTACTGCACGAAGCGCTGTTTGCAGACTGGCAGAGGTCACAAAATCATACTGGTCTGCACTGCCGCCGCCTGAATATTGTACGGCTTTACGCAAATCAAAGTCCAATACCACCTGGGTAGTGGCGCCGGCTACAAGAGTGATGTTTTTAAGGGTAGAAACCGTAACCGTCGCTGCGCCGGAGAGCGCGTGTTTTACATTATCGATGGTTTCCACGTAACAGCCCGGGGCGTTACCATTGGCATCCGTTTGGGCATCCAGCACGAGGGTAATTTCCTGATATGCACCTGCATCCAGGTTACCGAGCCCCAGAGCAGCTACTTCGCCTTTTTGGTATGCCAGGAGGTTGATGGTCTTTTTGCCGGAAAAACCGTTAAAAGTTTTGCCATCCACTTTTACCTCGGCGATAGTAACAAAAACGGCTTTAACAGACGGATCATCGCAAGGGCCATCCGTAATTTCCATTTGAAGTTGGGATGTATTTGGGGAAGGATCATCATCTTTTTTACAAGAGGTCAGACCAAAAGCCAGCATTAATACCAGCAGCAGCGATTGAAATTTTGCACTGTTCATGATTGAAATTGAGTTTGATGGTGAAATAATCTGATGAATCAATGCGTAACTTTCCAATCATATAGTTGTAATCGGTTGGACGAAGTAAGATATTTTTACAATCGAAGATGGTGGTAAAACTATCAAGTCTTTAGGCTTATTGCCCGGCGTTTCTAATTAACACCCCTTGTGCCGCCAATCCGACATAAGCTCATTTTAGCTACCTTTTAAGCTAAATTCAGGGAAATCCCGGATGTTTTTCCCCAAAAAAAGCCCCGGTGCAGTACCGTCCATTTTCAGGAGCAGATACAACACCGGGGCCGTCAATCGTAACCTGTCAATCGTTTAATACATCGGATTCTGCACTATCCTGCCGCTGGTCAGGTCTACCTCCGTTTGAGGAATAGGAAGCAGTTCGTGTTTGCCAGCTACAAAATTGGTTTTTCCGGCAGCCTGCAACACCTGTGCTGCCCTGCCCCAACGCAGCAAATCAAACCAGCGATGCTGCTCCATAGCCAGTTCCACCCGACGCTCGCGGTAGATGCGCTCGCGCAACATTGATTGATCCGTAACCGTTACATCCGGCAAAATGAAGTTGTTGGTTCCGCGGGCGCGCTTACGCACGAGGTTCAGCAAAGGCAACGCTTCTCCGGCCTTGCCTTGCTCATTTTTAGCCTCTGCCGCCAAAAGCAAAATATCGGCATAACGCAAGACCCGCAGATTACCCGGCCCATTATCCTGCAAACCAGGGTGATTTGGTACCCAGGCTTTCTGGTTGAACCTTTCGTTGATGATCTCCGGATTATCCTGCACCTGGGTGGAGCCATCAGGCAGAATTTCACCTACGTAAATAATGGTTGCCTCGCGGCGCGGGTCGCCGTTTTCGTAGGCAGATACGAGGTTGTCGGATGGACGATTGAAGCCCCAACCCAGGTTGGGAATCCCCCTTACCCCCTGCACCATGTTGTAGGGAGAAGATCCGGGGCCGGCAGCCTGTTGGGTTGGCAGCGCCACAGATTGCATTTCAAAAATAGACTCTGCACCATTTTCGCCAACAGGCAAAAAGTTGTCGGCATACTTGGGCAGCAGGCTGTACTGGGTGCTGTTGATGATGTCCATGCACTGGATCTCCGCGTTTGCCCAGTCTTTTTTGATCATGTATAATTTAGCCAACAATCCCTGAGCGGCAGCCTTGGTAGCACGACCTTTATCAGCCTGTGCATACCCGTTTTTATCAGGTAGTACACCAATGGCTTCTTTCAGGTCTGCTTCAATCTGATCGTAAACCAGGCTTTTATCCTGCCGGGTTTGCGAGTAATATTCATCGCCCTGCAGGGTTTTGGTAATCAGAGGCAGATCGCCAAACCATTGTACCAGCAACAGGTAGCTGTAAGCCCTCAACAGTTTGCATTCTCCCACCAGCCGACTGCGCAGGGTGGCATCCATGTCTATGTTGGGGATGTTTTCAATGGCCAGGTTGGCCCGTGCAATGGCCCTGTAATGGCCACGATACACCGGCGCCACGTATGGATTGGTGGCATCGAGGGTGAAATTGTCCAGATCGCTGATCAATGGCGCATCGTTGAGGGTAGAGCCCTTGTCGGCATCATCGCTGAGGATATCCGTGCACGACAAATACGGCAAAGCGCACATATCAAACTCGCGGTATTGTGCATACACGGCATTGGTTGCCTCGATGGCATGGGCCTCCGTTTGGAAAAACTCTTCAAAAGTGAGTCGCCCCTCCGGTTTGCGATCCAGAAAATCTTTCTGACAACCGGTTACAGCAAGCAGCACCAGAACGGCTGCACTGAGGTATTTAAAAAGCTTGCTCATACACTTGATATTTTATCCGTTTGAGGAGTTAGAAAGTAACATTCAGGCCGAACAATATGGTTTTGGCCATTGGGTAATTCAGGAAATCCATACCGGCTTTGAACACGCTGTCGTTCGGGAACTCGGGCGTATAACCGGAATAGGCTTGTTTGGTCCACAGGTTTGTGCCGCTGGCGTAGAGTCTGGCATCGCGAATATGTGCATGGTCCAGCCATTTTGTAGGCAGGGAATAGCCCACAGCCACCGTGCGCAGACGGAAAAACGCGCCGTCTTCTACCAGAAAATCCGACATCCGATAGTTGTGTCCGCCGTTGGTAACACGCGGCACGGAGTTGCTGGTGCCTTCGCCGGTCCAGTGGTTATCGTACCAAATGGTTTCCCAGTTAGGTGTATCGAAACGGGAAACAGCCTTGGCGTTCACCACTTTGTTGCCTTTTACCCCAAAGAAATCCACCGCAAGATCAAACCCGAATGCTTCAAATCCGGCATTCAAACCATAGATAAGCGTTGGAATTGGGCTACCCAGGTACGTGCGGTCGTCGGCAGACAGTTTGCCATCGCCGTTCAGGTCGGCAAAACGGAAATCACCCGGTTTTTCATTGCCAAATTTAGGAGAACTGTCAATTTCTTCCTGATTTTGGAAAACGCCTGCCACCTGATAGCCATAAAAGGCGCCAATGGGCAGTCCAACCACGGTACGGGTGGCAAAATCGCCCTGCCCCGTCCGTGCCTCAAAAATCTCGGATTTACCGTCGTTGAGTTTCAGCACTTTGTTTTCAATGGGCGAAACGGTAACACCCAGGTTGTAACTGAATTTCCGTTTCACCTCACGCCAGTTCACTGTAAAATCCCAACCCACGTTTTCTACCTGAGCGGCATTGACGAACGGATTGCTGCCTGAACCTACGTAATCCGGAATGGGCAAATCGCCCAAAATATCGTAGGTATACCTGCGGAACCAGTCAATTTCAGCCGTGAACTTCCCTTTGAACAATCCGAATTCCACCCCGAAATCGGTTTGTTCCGTAGTTTCCCAACGCACATCTGCATTGGCGTAATTGGTAAGCGTAGCACCGGATTGAATGGTATCGTTAAAGGCGCCGTACAGTTCCGGGGTAATAATACCCAGCGATGGGTAATTCTGAATTTTGTCGTTCCCCGTGATACCCCAGGAAGCGCGAAGTTTCAGGCGGTCGAACAATTTGAAGCCGCGCATGAATGGCTCCTGCGAAACATTCCAACCTGCAGCCACAGAAGGAAAGTATCCCCAACGGTTCTTTTTGTTGAAACGGGATGAGCCATCGGCGCGGACGGATGCGGTGAGCAGGTAACGATCGTAAAACGTGGCATTCACCCGGCCCAGGTAACTGAGCATGGCCCAGTCGCTGTTTTCTTCGCCATTGGGTTGAAGTATTTCGTTGATGGTGCGACGTTTGTTGAAGGTGTACTCCTGTGCTGTTTGACCAGCCAGTACATTCAATCTCAGAATATCCCAGGTTTTATCGAAGGTCAGGGTATTTTCCCAAAGCCAGTTCTGGATCTTGGCTGTGTCGCGCGCGGTGCGTTCTTCGTTGTTCAATTGTGAAGACGACACCATAAATACCGGCTCAAAGCCGTAGAAATAGTCCCTGCGGCGGTCAAAACCGTAATTGGTGCGGAACGTGAAGTGTTTCAGGAATGTCCAGTTGGCATACACCGAACCTACCCAGCGATTCACGCGGGAGTATTGGTCGTTTTTATAAAACAAATCTGCCGCCGGGTTGCCAATGGATTGACCGAAAAAGGTTGGATCCGTAAAATCGCCTGTGCTGTCGCGTGCAGCAAAAACAGGTGGCATCCGGTACATGCCGCCCAGTACGCCACCACCAACGGTATTGTATTTGTAATTGGAGTAGGCCATATTGGTACCCACCCGGAGTGATTTCAATACGGGATATTCCAGGTTAACCCGACCTGTATAGCGGCGGAAGCTGGTTTCTTCCATAATACCCTGCTGATCGAACATATTTCCAGAGAGGTTATAATTCAGTTTTTTCCAAAGACCGCCAACACCCAGCTGAACGTTTGCCATGGGGGCATCCCGGAAAATCACATCCTGCCAATCTGTGCCTTCTCTCAGTGCAGCCGGATCGGGGTAATAGTTGTTGCCTTTCAGTTCGTTGTACATTTCGGCAAACTGGGAGGCATTGGCCAAGGGAAGTTTTTTGGCTATTTGCTGGGTACCGTAATAGGTATTGAGGGTAAACGAGGCCTTGGTATCTGTCAGACCGCGTTTGGTGGTAATGATGATAACCCCGTTGGCGCCGCGGTTGCCGTAAATAGCGGTAGAAGACGCATCTTTCAGCACTTCCACGCTGGCCACATCCTGCGGGTTGAGGAAGGAAATATCGTCCAGCAACATACCATCTACCACATACAGCGGACTGGCATTATTCAGGGTACCGGTACCGCGGATGCGGATGGTGGCGCCTGCGCCCGGTTCGCCGCTGGCTGGCGAGATGTACACGCCTGCCAGCTTGCCCTGAAGCGCCTGCTCCAACGAAGCTGTAGGAACCCGCTCCAGTTCTTTGGCCTTTACGATGCCTACTGCACCGGTGAGATCGCTTTTGCGTTGAACGCCATAACCCACCACCACAATTTCCTCCAGAATACCTTCGTCTTCGGTCAATCTCACTTCAATGGTCGTTTGGCCATTGAGCGGAACATCTTTGGAGGTGTATCCGGTGTAATTGATTACCAGTGTGGCCTTCAGGTCTTTTACTGTAATGGCGAATTTGCCATCATAATCGGTTATGGTACCATTGGATGTGCCTTTTTCCAAAACAGTAGCGCCAATAACCGCTTCTCCGGCTGCTTCATCCAGTACACGGCCGGTTACCCTGGTTTGTGCCCAGGAAGCGCTTGCCAGCAGGCCAATGAACCCGGCAAGCAAACAGATTTTTTTGTAGAAGTGCTTCATAATGAATGGTTTATTTTTTTTTAGATGGTGGACGGTAGACGGTAGACGGTGGACGGTAGACGGTAGACGGTAGACGGTGGACGGTGGTCCCGAGTACTCGGGATGGACGGTGAATGGTAGACGGTGGACGGTGGACGGTGCGTGGGTAGCCAGACTTATGTGAGTTGTCATTCCCGGCAGGGGACCTACACAAGCCTGGCTACAGGCAATCCTCTTTGCCAGGGGATAATCTCGCAGCCAGGCTTGTGTAGGTTCCGAGTACTCGGAATGACAACTCACATAAGTCTGGCTACCCACGCACCGTCTACCGTAGGCCGTCCACCGTAGGCCGTCCACCGTCAACCGTAGGCCGTCTAGCGTCCCAGATCCACCCTCACCGTTTTTACATCGCTGGAGCTACCGCCAACCATGATATCAAACGCACCGGGTTCCATGCCAAAAGTGTTGTCTTGGCGATAAAAACTCAGGTCGTCCTGTGTCAGGCTGAAGGTTATCTCGCGGGATTCGCCAGGCTTAAGGGCTATTTTCTGAAAACCTTTCAGGGCCTTGACTGGTCGGGTTGTAGAGCCCACCAGATCGCGGATGTACAACTGCACCACTTCTTCGCCGGCTACTTTGCCGGTGTTGGCTACCTGTACGCTTACCCTGATTTTCACCTGTTTGCCAGCGGCCAATCCACGGGTTGCAGCTGTTTCAGGTGTAGCTTTCAGGTTGTTGTACGAAAAGGTGGTATAGCTCAATCCAAACCCGAACGGCCATTGCGGGCTGTTGGCTTCATCTATGTATTTGCTGGTCCACTTGGAATTGGGATCAAAGGGCCGGCCGGTATTTTTTTCGTTGTAAAACACCGGAATCTGGCCTTCAGAGCGCGGGAACGACATTGGCAACTTGCCGGATGGGTTGTAATCGCCCCACAAAACATCGGCTATGGCATGGCCGGTTTCTGTACCCAGCCACCAGGTTTCCAGAATGGCTGTTGCCTTTTCCGCTATTGCCGGAATGGCCAGCGGGCGACCGTTCATGAGCACTACCACCACGGGTTTGCCGGTTTTGCAAAGTTCCAGTACCAGTTCTTCCTGCACGCCGGGCAGGTCGATATGGGCCCGCGAAGCTGCCTCACCACTCATCATGGCCTTCTCCCCTACTGCCACCACAATCACATCCGATTGGCCGGCAATACGCAATGCTTCGGCAAATCCGGATTTATCGGTTCCTTCCACCTCACATCCTTTGGCATATTGCAGGCTGGCGCCTTGCAAGCCTTCTTTCAGGCTAATACAATCGTTGAAATTACCTGCCCCATTCCAGTTTCCGATCAGCTCTGTTTTGTTGTCGGCCAATGGACCAATCAGCGCAATTTTTTGAGTTTTACGCAGTGGCAGGGCATTGTTATCGTTTTTCAACAGCACAATGGATTTGCGCGACACCTCACGCGCGGCCGCGCGGTGCGCAGGCGCGAGCAGGGTAGTCTTTTCCCGTTCCGCATTGCAAAACTTGTACGGATCTTCAAACAAACCGAGTTCAAATTTCAGGCGCAAAACCCTGCGAACAGCTTCGTCGATTTGTTTTTCGGTGACCTTCCCTTCCTGCAACGATTTTTTCAGATACCCCTGGTAAATACCTCCCTGCATGTCCATATCCACCCCGGCGTTCAGAGCCAGCTCACCGGCTTCTTTCTCGTTGGCCACCACCCCGTGGTTAACCATTTCGTTGATGCTGGTGTAGTCTGTTACCACAAAACCTTCGAAGCCCCATTCTTTGCGCAGGATATTGTCGAGCAGGAATTTGTTTCCCGTGGCCGGAACACCGTCGTAATCGTTAAAAGAAGTCATCACGGTGGCAGCTCCGGCATTTACGGCGGCCTGGTATGGCGGCAGGTAAAATTCCCGGAAATACTTCTCGCTGATGTCTACGGTATTGTAATCCCGTCCACCCATGGGTGCACCATAGCCGGCAAAGTGCTTAACGCATGCCAGCATAGCATCCGGGTCGCCAATTTTTTTGCCCTGGATACCTTTTACGCGGGCTTCAGCAATGCGGCTACCCAAAAAAGGATCTTCTCCTGCGCCTTCCATTACCCGGCCCCAACGTGGGTCGCGACCAATATCTACCATTGGCGCAAAGGTCCAGTTCAGGCCAGCGGCACTGGCTTCTGCTGAGGCTACGCGCGCCGATTTTTCAATGGCGTCAAGGTCCCAACTGGCAGCTTCTCCGAGCGGAATGGGGAAAATGGTTTTATAGCCGTGAATAACGTCGAATCCAAACAGGAGTGGAATTTTCAGGCGGGTTTCTTCCACCGCCACCTTTTGCAATTCGCGTACAAAAGCAGTTGAATGGCTATTGAAGAGGTTGCCGCAAGCGCCGCTACGGATGTCATTTTTGTACCCTTCCCGAATGGTTGGTCCGGTACTGCCCCAATCAGTGGTGTACAAGGTTAACTGGCCAATTTTTTCCTCCAGGGTCATTTTGGCCAAGAGTGCTTCTACCCGGGCATTAATGCCGGCAGAGGGCTGATAATTCTGCGCTGGCAGGGTTGATTGCAGCAATAGCAGCACTATGGCCTGTAGTATGAATGATTTGACAAATTGCATATAGCGTGAAAATTTTGTGGTCATGGATTGTGCTACTTAACCTCGTAGGTTTTAAAAACCTACGAGGTCTGGTCGCCTTCAACGATTCCTTTTTTGTTGTGAAAACAGCCACTCCAGTACTTCCGGATTGTAATACACCATATTCCAGATATCGTGGTACAGCGTTGAAAATTCCGTGTAACGAACCTTACCTCCCGATTTTTCCAGGGCCTGCACAATCTGCCTGGAACAACGCGGGTACACTACATCGTCCAATCCGCCATGAAATACCCAAAGCGGGATTTCCCGGATTTTGTCGGCATAAAGCGGATCTCCGCCGCCGCAAACCGGAATACCTGCCGCAAACAGATCCGGGCGTCGCATCATCAAATCGAAAGTCCCGAACCCGCCCATGCTCAAACCGGTGATATAAATCCTGTTGCGGTCAATATCCGGGCGAGCAGCCAGGGTTTGTTCAATCAGTTCCAGCACCATCCTGCCTGCGGCAGTGGGTTCTTCCTGGTACAGGGTTTGCCAGTTTTGGCTACTGCCTCCCCAACGCATATCCGGCGGACATTGCGGAACCAGCAGGTAATGCGGGTATTTTTCGCGTACCCATTCCTCACAAAAAGCATGTACGCCATTGCGCATTTGTTCATGATTTTGCAGGCCTCTTTCGCCGGAGCCGTGCAGGAAAATCACCAGCGGATACTTGCCGGCAGGAGTGGTTTTCCAGGGTGTCATCATTTGATAAGGCAGGGTCTCGCCCGCTTTATCCTGGTAAATGGCCCGGTGGAAAAATCCGTGTTGATCCAGCGGAACTTGTTTGTTAGGTTTAGCTATCAGTGATTCCTGTTTGGAAAAATCAACGCTGCGATCGGCAGTGGCTTTATCCAGCCAGCCGCCGGTAAAACCAGCCCTTTTCAAGCCCCGAACGATGTACGGATTTCGTTTCATCAGGTCCCAAAGCAAGCCGGAGCGATAGTTTTCCAGCATCAGCACAATAGGCCCCTGATCAATGCCCAGGTAGTCCTTATCCACCCAAAAAGGGTAGCCGGGCTGTGCTTTGGGCGAGCGTTTGATTTCGGTAAAGGTTTCGTTGTAACCGTCAAAAAATCCGTATTTTCCTACCGGCCACCGTCGCCACATTTCCTCCAGAGTAGGCATACAAATTTCAGGTGCGAACGGCATGGAGCTAATGGCCGCAGTTGGAGCAATCGTTCCATCGTCGTCGAGGTAATCAATGGCTACTCCGCGTGCGCCGTAGCCCGGGCAATAGATTTTTTTGCCCTCGTGCATCATATCGGTATCCGGCCCGTCGCCGGCCGTGAGTCCCCAAACGGTAGGGCCATAGCCTTTGAATTTGCCGGGATTTTCAATGCAATATTGTTGCTGGGCCAGGGTAGCCCGACGTGAATTTTCAAAATAATCGATCCCCATATTTTTCATATAGGGATCCTGAATACCTCTGAAATCAATCCAGCAATGGCTGTACTGATGACCAAAAAGTGGACCGAAGTTAACATGGTCCTGACCTTTAAAGGTTGCCCGGAAATAAGGTTCGCACCATTTTTCCCAGGTTTCGGAAGGTAACGGGTGAGTTGGTGAGCCGAGGGCCATAATGTTCAGTATCATGGCTTCGTTGTATCCTCGCCAATCTGCTGCCAGGAAGCCGTCGCGTTCCGGGAACCAACCCATGCTCATGCGTTTTTGGTCATTCATGTACCAGCCAAAATCAATGCGACGGTACAGAAAATCGGCGGTTTTGCGGATGGCCTCTTCGGTGGGATTGTTCTGATCGAAATAGGTCATGCACGACAACACGCCTGCCATGAGCAAGCCGGTGTCGATGCTGGAAAGCTCTACGGTTTTGAATCTAAGGGCATCCTTGGTGGTCAAAAAATGATAAAACCAGCCTTTATATCCTGCCACGCCGGAGGCTTCGGGGCCCTGAGGCAAATTTTTAAGGAATTCCAGGGTTTTCAGCACGCGTTCAGCCGCCTGCGCCCTGGTAATCCATTTCCGTTCTGCACCTACCAGATAGGCAGAAAGTCCAAAACCGGTGGCAGCAATGCTGGAAAAATCGTCGGTGGGATAACGATCCGGCACCTGAAAGTTGGTGGGATGCGCCAGTTCCCAGAAGTAGAGAAAATGCCGTTTCTGAACCTCATCCAGGCTAAATGGAGGGTTCTCGGCGCCAATGCCTTTAGCCGGCGCCTGAGCGAGTGCCATAGCACTCCAGATCAGCAAAACAAAGAGGGGAAATTGCTTCATAACGGTGGAATGCTGGACGGGAAACGGTGGACGGTAAACGGTAGACGGTGGACGGGAAACGGTGGACGGTGGCGTTGCACATGAAGTCCAACAGCTTCACTTAAAGTCCATCCCGAGTACTCGGGACCAACGTCCAGCAGTCAAATGTCCATCTGCCCAAATTCGGGCGGCAGCGCGGAACTGCCGCCCGAATACGACGTTGCGTACATCGTTTTAATTTGGAACAGTAAGTTGCTCCTTGCAGGGCAACTTGTCAAACTAAACTCATTTTTTCACAAACTTCGCTTTGCTCACTAATACACCCGTGCGGTCAAAACCATTCAATAAGTACATGCCGGAAGGGAACTGAGATACGTTCAGATCTGTGTAGGTATCGCCGGAAGTATTGGCAACAGAAACACGACGACCGTACATATCAAATACTTCCAGGCGACTTACGCCATCCATGTTTTCTACCAACAGCCATTCGGATGTTGGGTTTGGAGAAACACGCATAGCAGCTACGTCGGCTGGGCTGAATGTGCCCACGGAACCGCAGTTGCCGTCGCCGATCACGATATCGTCAAAGTAGGAGGTAACATCTGTACCCGTAGCATCAATACCCAAATCGAAGAAGAGGGTCAGACGACGGTATTCACCATTATCAGGCACTACAGAGAAATCGAACGTGAGTTCTTCCCATTCGTTGGTTTTGGTGTTGGCCACCGGAATTTCGAAGGCAGGAGCGCCGGTTGCGGAGCCTTCCACTTTCACAGCGAAGTTGCCAATGTGGTCCATGTGCACCTTGGCTTTCACGGTTTTTACACCTTTCCAGTCGATTGGAGATTCCAGGTCCGGGCTGGAGTAAATGCCGGCAAACGGAGCGGCATCGCTGGCTTTTACAAACTTACCAACTTTGCTGCTGGTATTGATACCGGATGGGTTAGGGTTGTCGATAACCTCAAACTGATAGCCTTCTGCTTCCAGGTGACCGTTAGCGAAATACTTAAAGGTCAGGGTAGTTGGAACGCTCTGGTGATCCACTATACAACCATTGTATCCGGCGCGTGCCCAACGAATATTGTCGTAGTAGTAAGTGCCGCCACCTACACCACTCGCTACATTGGCAAAAATCACGAGTTTGGTGTTGGCAGTACCCACAGCGCCACTGAAGTCGATATCAAACTTATACCATTTGTTAGCTTCCGGAACCGTGTCAAATACTTCTACCGCAGGGCCGCCGCCTTCCAGCTTGAAAAGGAATGGCACGTTTGCTTGTGGCGACCAAACCAGCATAGACAGGTGGTTGTACACGCTCAGATCCGGTGGAGCCGGGAACTCGATACCAATACCTGCATATTCAGTGCCAGGACCAGCCGGGTCTTTGTATTCACCTACTTTCAAGGAACCGTTTTCAGGAGCCAGGTGCGGGTTGTTCACCACAGCAATATCGCCGGCGCCGTAGAAAATCTGGGTATAGTTGCGCTGGCACTCGTAGTCGTCAATGATGTTTGGAATAGGTACTACACCTGCACATGGATCAATGGTTACTTCGGTTTGACCCAGGTTGTCGAAATACCAGATTTGGCCTGGCGCTGCCGTGCCTGCATTGAAGATAATGCGCACCTCACCGAAATCTGTAATACCGCTGAAGGCAGAGAAGTCGAAGCTCAGGGTTTCCCACTGTCCAGGAGTGGTAATTTCTGCTTCAGCTTCTTTGTTGCCCTCAGTAGCAGAGTTCAGGATAAGGGTAACGGTACCGCCGCCGGCCGGGCTCAGTACATCGAGGTTGAACTGACCATAGATGGAAAGGTCCAGGTTGGTCAGGGAAATACCCTGCAATGTGGAGAATGGAGAGGTGCCTTTTGCGTAGCAACCAACCTGTGTGGAGTTGTTTACGCTATTTGGATTCGGGTTGGCTACCGGCCCCTGGAATACACCGTGGATAGGCTCATTTTGTTCCAACGCCTGCCAGCCAAGGTGGATACCATCCTGGAAGTCTTCAAGTGGTGGCGCTGCGGTTGGCGCAGACATCTTGATATTGTCTACAAAGTATACATCGCCAGGTTCGCCATTCACACCCGCATTGAAGAACAATACGAGTTTTTTGTGTCCTTTACCAGCCTGATCGCTGAAATCGGCTGTGTAAGTTACCCATTTGTTGAGATCGGTCATGTCTACAAATACCTCTTTGGCAGGATTTGGACCGCCTTCCAGTTTCATGAGCAGTTTGCCGGCTTTGGCAGACCAAACCTGGCAGGAGAATTGGTTGCGGGTAGACAAATCAATAGGATCTGCGTAGGCAATAGAGAGGTTAGACCACTCTGTGCCCGGGCCGTTTGGATCGTCGAAACGACCAACTTTGGGTGAGTTGTTATCGCCCGTTACTGCCGGGTTGGACACCACAGAGAAGAAGGTCCAGTCGCCCGTATACGCAGCATTGCGGTTGCACTCGTAATCGTCAATAATATCTGCATCCGGCGTAGCGCCACTGCAGGCATTAGGGGTAGCACAGATGTTGTCGAAGTAATAAGTTTTGTCGTCGCCGGTTTGACCGGGATTGAATACGATCAGAATTTTGTTCAGGGTAGTGAATCCTGATGCCCCCGACATGTCGAAACTCAAGGTTTGCCAGGCGCCGCCTACAGCCACGTATTTGGTTTTTTCCAGCGCCTGACCGGTGCCTTCCAGTTTGAAGAGCACTTTGGTAGCAGCAGGAACCCAAACATTTACATGGAACTGGTTGTACACGCTCAAATCCAGCGGTGCAGCAAGCGTTCCGAAAGCAAAGTTGTAGTCGAAAGCAGGGTTGTTGGTGAACGAACCTACCGTAGCAGAATTGTTCAATGCATCCGGACCAGGGTTGGCAATGGCGCCGTTGAAAGCGCCGTTAATACCCGACCAGCTGACAGATGCCGCAGGTTCAAATGTTTCATGGCAAACCTCCGCTTTCTCGGCACGGATATCGTCGAAGTAATACGTCTTGTCGTCGCCAAGTACAAAAGAGTTGAACGACACCAAAATGGTTTTCAAATTGGTGTATCCGGCACCTGCAGACAGGTCGAAGGTGTATTCCACCCATTTATTGGCCTCCGTGATGTCGATGATTTTTTCCACTGCTGGCCCACCCGGTCCTTCCAGCTTCAACAGAGCTTTCGCGGGAGCAGTAGGCGACCAGATTTTCATTTTAAACTGGTTAAACTCACTGATATCCAGCGTGTTGGGGAAGGTGTACAGTGCAAAGCAGAAGTCAAACGCAGGAGCATTGGTATAAGAACCTACGGTTGAGCTGGTGTTGGCGCCTGTTGGGTCGGGGTTGGCAACAGCCCCGTTATACGTACCGTTCAGGCCGATCCAGGCAAGATCCGGACCTCCCTCAAAGTCTTCATAGGTAACTTGGGCCTGGAGTCCCAGAGCGCCTACTACCAAAAGCAAGGCAGTGATAAACAAATTTTTCATAAGCACTTCTTTTAGAATTGGTTTGTGTGAAAATGATTTAGTTACGATAGTTTATGGTTCAATGGAGCATTACTTTTTTCACCATGATTTGCCCGTTGGCATGCACTATTTCCAGCAAATAAACGCCGGGCGACTGTTTTTTTACCGGCCATGACTGGCGGGTATGGCCAGCCGGAAATGATACTGATGTAAACAATTCCTGTACCACGCCTCCTTCGAGATTGCGCAGGCGCGCGCTAAGGTTCTGGGTTTCCTGTACCTGAAAATCTACCCACAAAATGCCATTGGCAACCGGATTAGGCAACACCTTTACCTCAGGCAACACATCAGTATCCGGCTCAAAAGACGGGGTGTTATCCGGCACAAAACCAATGGCAGTCAACGCAGGAGCTATTTCCTGATTTTGCATAAAAAGGTTCCAGAGCAAACCTGTGCGGTAATTCTCCATCATGACCACAATTGGCCCCTGATCTATGGCCAGGTAGGAAGGAGCATACCAGTTTTGATTCAGGTTAAAGGCATCGTAAAAACCGTAAACACCCCAAAGCCGCTCGCCCCTCACCCGATAGAAATGGCGCAGGGCAGCCAGGCAGGCATCTGGCGCGTAAGGCATGCTGGAAAGTGCCGCAGTTGGAGCAATGGTACCGTCGTCGTTGGCTGGCCATACATCGTGGGCCGCATAACCATTAGGACTATCGCAGGAGGTAAGGCCCCAGCAATCAGCGCTATAACCCGCGTGTTGCTCCGGGTTTGCGGCTGAATAAGCCTGCTGGATGAGCGCATGATTCCGGTTGCGCACAAAATAGTTGCAAAATGCATCTTTTTTGCCTCTTGGATCGAAACCCAGGTAGGAGTAATGGGCAAAAAACATGGGGCCGCCACCAAAAGGTCCACAGTAAATTTTATAGCCGTAGTGCACGCTGTTATTCGCGTAATTGCCTGAAGTCCAACCTGTTTGATACAGGGTGGCTGGTACCGGATGGGTGGGCGAGGCCGCCGCAAGTATGTACACAATCTGCGCTTCGTAAAATCCTCGCAGCGGAAAGTTCATCTGCCAGCCAAAATTGGGCGACCAGTGCCAGTACAATACCCCGCTGTTGTTTTTGCGATACCAATCCCACTCCACTTCTTCCCACAAGCCCGTAATCACATCCCGAAGGGCGTTTTCCAGCGGCGTATCCTGATTAAAATACTGGCGTGCTGTAAGCAAACCCTGCATCAGAAAAGCCGTTTCTACCAGATCCCCACCATCGTCGTATTGACTAAATGGTATCACATTACCGTTGGTACCGTTCATCCAGTGGGGGAATACGCCATGAAAACGATCGGCGAACTGCAGGAAAGAAGCAATCTGTATCATGCGGTTCACAGCCTCGGCACGGGTAACCCAACCGCGTTCAGCACCCACCACAATAGCCATGATACCAAAACCTGTTCCGCCGGTAGTAACTACATTAGGATCGCCGTTGGAGCGTTCCCGCGCCATGCCACTTATCGGATGACCATAATCCCAGAAATACCGGAAAGTTGCCCTTTGGGTCATTTCCAGCAGTTCATCATCCGTCATGGGGGCGCAAATAGCAGTATCTGGTTGAGAGGGAACACTTTCACCGCCGGCATTGAGAGCCGTTATCCGATAATGCCGCGTAATACCATCCGGCTCATCGCCAGTCCAGTCTACTGCAATGGGCTCTTTGCCGGTTTGCTTTAAAAATTCCCACGTAGCCCCATCGTTTATGGAGCGGTAAATTTTATACCCGGAAATATTGCTTTCCGGATTGGCCTGCCAGTTGAGTGCCACGTGTTTTTCATAGCCGGTGGCTTGCACCGCTTGTGGCGAACCCGGCGCCTGAGCGCACATGGTTATGGGCAGGCTAATAGCCGCGTACAGAAGAGCGTAACGGAATTGGGTTGTCATCCTGATTGTTTAAAAAACACCTTTTCCTATTTCGGTGAAAAATTGGGTAGCCGGCGTTAATAGCAGGATGAAATTATGACACAAATGAATTTTTAAAAGAAAAATGCACCTCACCAATACTACGCCATGTCGAAAATGAGCAAAAACTGGTCAAAAACCCATGATAAACTCGGTGAGATTGGCATCTTCAGAAAGGCCTAATTTTTTGCGCAGACGATATCTTTTGTTTTCAATGCCCCGGATGGAGATATTCAGCAAGGGGGCAATTTCTTTGGAAGACAGGTTCATTTTTAAATACGCTGCCAAACGAAGGTCGCCCGGTGTCAAATCCGGATAGGCTTGCATGAGCCTTTTAAAGAAATCATCGTGCACCCGGTTGAACGATGCCTCAAAGATTTCCCAGTCGTGATCGCCCTCCAGGTGGGCATCTATTTCGCGCACAATTTTAGACAGCGCCCGGGGTTCGTTTTTAGCGTCAATCAGGTTGTCTTTCAAACTTTGCAACGCCTCATTTTTTCGGATCAGGTTGAAGGCTGCGTTAGACAGCTCCCTGTTTTTGTTTTCCACCTCCATCACCAGAATTTCGCGCTCCTTTTCCGCTTCCAGCCTGAGCCGGTGCCGGTCCAAACGCTTGCGGTTGATGGATTCCAGCCAGCCTACCAGTACCAGCAGCATCACCAGGTAGGCGCCTATAGCCCATACAGACCGGTACCAGGGCGGCGCGATCCGAAAAGTAACCACCGCCTCTTCGCCTCCAGCCTCACTGCGCACCCGGAAAGTGTAACGGCCCTCCGGCAAATTGGTAAATTCCTTATCACCATCTGCCGACCAGGGCGACCAGCTTTTGGAAAAACCTTCCAAAAACCAGGAATAACGGTTGGGTTGCTCATATACCGGCTGTGCAAACTGAAATTCCAGGCTGTTTTGACTGTAGGGGAACCTCAGGTTGGCGTCTGGCAGCCAGGTTTCCTGTCCGGCCACAGTTATCAGGCGTATCAGGGTGGGAGGAATTTGAACTGGCCCTGCATTGCTTGTTTGTTGGTTGTTTTTCAACAGTGCAAATCCGTTTTCCAGGCAAAAAAGATACAACCCGGAAGTCAAACATTCCACGTTTTCATATGCCGGCACCAGTGTCAGAGGAATCTTTTCGATGCGTTGATTTGCCCTGCTCAGCCACAGCCCGCTACTGTCGAGCACAAAAACCTCGTTTCCCGAACCTTGAAGCCATTTTTTGCCGTTTAACGGTTCCAACACTGTTTTGCCAGCCACGTTTTTCAGCCGCACGGCATTGGGCAAAGTATTGATAATCAGCTCATCCATCAGTTTACTCAGTCCCAGCTGGTAATCGGAAACCAGGCCATCCTCCTTGCCAAACCTTTTAAACTCCTGCACCTGTGTAAATGCCTGGTCCAGCCGCAGTCGGTATAGCCCTCTGTTGGGATGCGTGGCCCACAAATACCCATCTGCATCAAAGGCTATTTTTTTAAGCGGCTCTGCAAATCCGCCAATCCGTCCGCCAAAGCGCCAGCCGCCGCCAGGATCTTTCTGTAGCAAAACAAGCCCGGTGTAAGTAGCCTGTATGAGCACATTGGGCTGCCCGGGCGCCTCCACGGTACACCAGCCACCAGTGATGTCAGAAATTTTAACAGCAGTACTGCCTTTCAAAACAAAGGTGCCACTGTTGTGCCCACAAATCAACTGCCCCCCAAACTCCTTCAATTGCCATACCTGCCCCTGAGTACCTTCCACCAGGCTAAATTGCATTTGTTGGGGCCCCGAACCAAATGGCGCGGTAAAAACGCCCTGGTTTGTACCTATATATAATTGTCCCTGAAACAAAGCAGCGGCATAAACGGTACCGATTTTGCCTGTCTGGTCAGTAAAAAAAGTGAGCCGGGAGCGCAAAGCCGCCAGATCAATGCCTTTGTCCAGACCCAGCCACAAATTCCCGTCCCTGTCCTGATGCATGGCCAGTACGGTATTATTTTGCAAACCGTTCTCGCGATTAAGATGTGCCTGCAACTGACCGGCAGCATTCAGCCAGTACGCGCCGTCCAGGATGGTACCAATAGCCCAGCCTCCATCCCGGAGTGCCACAGCCTTGTTGAGCTGTTTTTTCTGAAAAATCTGATTCAAGGGATGCGCCCAGGGCTTGCACAGGCCATCCTGCCACTCAAAAATGCCGTCGTTGGAAGTGCCTGCCCATATCCCTCCCTGACCGTTGGGTACCAGAAACTGAACGATTTTGTCTTTCAGCACCTCCGAACCAGGTATGGCTCTAAAAGTTTGATCACCCAGCAACTCGTACAAGCCATGGTCAATAACCGGCACCACCACCCGGTCGTTTACTACCTGTGCAAACATGATCGCTCCAGGCGGCTTTATGGCCACAACCTTTTGATAATCATATTTATACAACATGGAAAAAGACTGAAACAGCACGGCGTCTGGCAGCACCAGGATGTGCCAGATTTCTTCCTTTTCTATGGTATTTTCGCCAAGAGCGGCGCTGAGGGAGGTATAGTTAAACCGACCTTTCCCGTCTTTTTGCCAAAATCCGAATTCGGCAAAACCGCCACAGAACACCTGCCCCTCAGGTCCGCAGGCTACAGTCCGCACGGCTTGTTTTTCAGGCAGCCAATAATGCCGCCAGCGAATGCCGTCGAACTCCATGAGGGCGCCGTTATTGCCGGCATAAATCCATCCTTCGGGCGATTGTGCTATGGACCAGTTTTGGTTTTGACCTGCATACTCTGAGGGCTGGAAATTACGCAGCCTGGGCGCAAATTGCCCAGTGGCCGGAGCTATGAAGCCCAGGATCAGCACATGCCACAGTAAATGCCGGATGAATGTTTGCACCGGGCAAAACTATTTATTTTGTTGCAGGAACCGCTTCGATTCCTGTAGCAAATCTGGAAAAAAAGCCTTAAAATCTGTAGAAAACCCTTCCAAATCTGCAAAGAAGGCCTCAGAAAGTGCCTGCGGATCAAATCGCGCCGGAATGCGGAGGCTGAAACGATTCAACACCCAGTCCAGTCCTTCCCGGTGTGTATAGCCGTGCAAAAACCGGCCTTCCAACATTCTGGGTAATCGTTCTGCCAATACCGGAGGCATCTCGGCCCCGCGATTGGCCAATTGGGCGTACGTTTTTTCAGCAAATACCTCAAAAGGTTCCTCGCTGAACTGATCCCAGTGTATAGCCAACAGATAATCGTATAAAATATCCACCAGCGGAGGCGCATATCTCCCGGCCAGCGCCCGAATCCTGCGCACGCTTTGATCAGTAGCCGGGTGATTATCGGTAAAGGAATCAATCGTTCTGTGCAATAAAATACCGGTTTGTACCTGAGGCGGATATTGTTGCCAATCCCTGCCCTTCACAAAATCCCCGATAAAATTGCCCAGCAATAACGATTCATCACCGAAGGAAAGAAAACAATGTGCAAGGTGGTTCATTGAAGAGTGTTTGAGTGTTTGAGTTTGCTAGTGTTTGAGTGTTTGAGTTTGCTAGTGTTTGAGTTGGCGTTCAGCTGGGCAGATCGTGTAGAGGGTGCGAAGATCGTAAAGTTGAAACACTTGAGTTAGCTATTGAATATCCCACCCCAATCCGGAATAATAAGCACAACAACCTATACATCTAACTCAACGAACCCAACCCCAGCCGAACGCCAACTCAAACACTTAAACACTCAAACACTCAAACACTAATATTAACTTTGCCTCCCAATCAAAGCCCACCATGTCAGAATCCAATTCCTCCATGCCCAAAGTGCTGTGGCAACCCTCGCTCATGATGCAGGAAGATAGCCACCTGAGCCATTTTATTTCCTGGCTGGCCACCGAGAAGCAACTGTTTTTTGAAGACTACGCCACCCTGTGGCAATGGAGCACAGAGCATCTGGAACTGTTCTGGGAAAGTGTCTGGCAATATTTTCAGATTGAGCACTCCGGTAAGTACCAGAAGGTGCTTAGCGGCAACCAAATGCCTGGTTATCAGTGGTTTGAAGGCACCACCCTCAACTACGCCGAACATGTTTTCCGCCAAAAAACGGATGCCCGGCCAGCCATTTTATTCCAAAGCGAACGCCATGCCCTCACCGAAATGAGCTGGGCAGAATTGGAAACACAAACCGCCGCCCTGGCCGATTTTTTCCGTGAACAGGGCATTCAACCCGGCGACCGCATCGCAGCTTATTTGCCCAACTCCCCGCATGCCGTGGTGGCAGTGCTGGCCGCTATGTCGGTAGGCGCAGTATGGTCAAGTTGCTCCCCGGATTTTGGTGCGGCCAGTGTAGCAGATCGCTTCGCGCAAATCCAGCCACGCATTTTTATCACTGTTGATGGCTATGCTTATGGAGGCAAATCGTTCGATAAGCGGGAAACCGTGCGCGAAATCTGCCACTTATTGCCCAGCGTGGAACAGGTTGTTTTCATCCCCTACCTCAACGAACAGGCTGATATTCAACTCGATAAACCCATCACCCGCTGGCAAGACATCGTACACCGTCAACCGTCAACCGTTAACCGTCCACCGTCAACCGTTAACCGTCAACCGTTAACCGTCAACCGTTTACCGTTCTCCCACCCACTCTGGATCCTGTACTCTTCCGGCACCACCGGCATCCCAAAAGCCATAGTGCACTCGCATGGCGGCAATTTGCTGGAACACCTCAAGTATGTGCACTTCCATAACGATATCCGGCCGGGCGAGCGCTTTTTCTGGTATTCCACCACTGGCTGGATGATGTGGAACTTCACGGTAGGGGCACTGTTGGCCGGCGCCACCATTGTATTGTACGACGGCAGCCCGGGCTATCCGGACATGAATGTGTTGTGGGAACTGGCAGAAAAAACCGGCATCACTCACTTCGGCACCAGCGCGCCGTTTCTGGTGAGCTGCATGAAAGCCGGCATTTCTCCCGGCAACCAGTTCGACCTCAGCCAAATGCGCGGTATAGGATCCACCGGCTCGCCGCTGCCTCCGGAGGCTTTCGGTTGGGTGTATGAACATATTAAGGACGACATCTGGCTCTCCAGCATGGCCGGCGGAACGGATGTTTGCACGGCCTGGGTGGGTGGCAACCCGCTGCTGCCGGTATACCAGGGCGAAATACAATGCCGTTGCCTGGGATGCGCCATGGAAAGCTGGGACGAAGAAGGCCATCCGGTTCCTGCCGGCGAAGTGGGCGAAATGGTGGTTACTAAACCCATGCCCTCCATGCCCGTGTACTTCTGGGGGGATACGGATGGGGAAAAATACCAGGCATCCTACTTTGATCATTACCCGGGCGTTTGGCGGCACGGCGATTGGCTCCAGATCACCGAACGCGATACGCTGGTTATTCTGGGTCGCTCGGATGCCACCCTGAACCGGCAGGGGGTGCGCATCGGCACCGCAGAGATTTACCGGGCATTGGACCAGATTTCGGAATTAAAAGACACCCTCATCATCAATCTGGAACGACCCGATGGCTCCGACTGGATGCCTCTGTTTGTGGCCCTGCAGCCCGGACAAACACTCACCGACGAGTTAAAAACCCGGATCAAAACAGCCCTGCGCACCGCCTACAGTCCGCGGCACGTACCGGACGAGATCCTGGAAATTCCGGATGTACCCTACACCATTTCCGGCAAGAAAATGGAAACCCCGGTAAAAAAGGTCCTGCAGAAAAAGCCCCTGGATAAAGCATTTAACCGCGATTCTATGCGCAATCCGGAAGCAATGGATTGGTTTATTCGGTGGACGGTGGACGGTAGACGGTAGACGGTAGACGGTAGACGGTGGACGGCTTACGGCGGACGGTAGACGGTGGGATGATGAACCAAGGGATTGCGTGGGTATTTATAGTAACGTGAGTTGTCACCCCGGGAACCGGGACCTACACAAGCCAAACTTCGTGTTTATCCCTAAGCTAGGAGAATTGTGTGTAGCCAGGCTTGTGTAGGTACCGAGTACTCGGTATGACAACTCACGTTACTATAAATATCCACGCAATCTCTTGGTTCATCATCCCACCGTCTACCGTCCACCGTCTACCGTCCACCGTTCATCGTTTCATCTCAATTTTTCCAGCAGCCATTCTTTTTCGGCTACCTGTTTCTCCTTTTGCAGGTCTCGCAGAAAGGAGTTGCGGGCGGCCTGATCTCCGGGAGGCAGTTTGAGTAAACGCTGGGTGAACCGCACAAAATTCAGGTTCAAATCCCGATGATAACCCAGGTTTTTCTGGCGGTTCAACAGGCTGCCAAAGCTCTGCAACACCGATTCCAGGGCGGAGAACTCATCCAGTTCCACATAGCTGCGCACCAGCATCCGGCGGGCGTGAAGACTGTTGAGCGGATCGTCCAGATCCACCTGTTGCAGCAGCGGCATGGCCTGGGCATAGTCGCCCTTTTCAAAATACAAAAATGCCCGGTTATACAGATAAGTGTTCTCGCGCTCGCGCGGGTGCAGGGCTGCGCGCTGCTGTTCAATGAATTGTTCGGTCCAGGCATGCTCGCCCAGTGCCGCCCCGATACGGATGATGTTTTTATAGGTAAAACTGGATAAAATGCCGTTTTCCGTCAAAAATCCTCGTTCCAGGGCCAGGCGGTACACCTCAAAAGCTTCGCGGATAAAGGCTTTATGGCCTGCGTTCATGCGTCGGATGCAACCATTGATGACCATCAGGTAGAGACCGCGCATTTCCTCCTGGCCAAATTGTTTTTCATGTCGCACGAGCAGCGATTTTACCTGCTCAAACGCATCCTGATCCTCAGGCGATTGCAACATCCGGTAGGTGTGGTAGTAAACGGCTACGGCAGGCGATTGGATCAGACTGCCTTTTTCAACCACACTGATCACGGCATCCAGGAGTTCCATTTGGTACGTTTGGCCGGCCACGGCCTGGTGCATCAAGGCCGAGCAGCCGTGTCGCAGCATTTCCGAGACGTAAAAGGCCGTAAGTTCGTCGGGCAGGGGTTGCAGGTTTAGTTTGGCGGAGCGTTCGTGGCGGGCTTTGAATTCCAGTTTTTCCTGTTGAATATGGTATTGCCTGAAATGGTGCCTGGCATCGCGAATGGGGCGTTTTTCAGCCTCGGTATCTGCTTTTTTTACGGCTTTATCGAAGAGTTTATCCAGACCACGCCGTCGCAGGGCACTCACCAGATAGCGTTGGGCATCTTCCGGATCGGATTGCCATTCCTGCAGGGCAAGAAATTGCCGGTAAGCATCCAAGGTGTACGACATCAGGTGGCGGAGTTTGCTATTGTCGTACGCTTTCCCGGGGTATGCAGCGTCAAAAAGGCTTTCGGCGGAGAATTTTTCCGGTCCGGGGCGGTCGGCATGGGTAGTCAGATACCGGCACAGCAGGAGCAGTTCCGGGCGTCGGTTGAACAGCGGACAGGCTACAAAATCCGAGAATGCCAGCCGATCTTTGGGAGAAAGTTGGCGGATGGCGCGTACCAGCAGAGAGGAAATCATGAACAGCTCAATAATAAATTTCGACAAAAATACATTTAATAATTTGACTATCAATATTTTAATAATGAATAAAATCGATTTTAGTGCATTTTTTTATTTGCAGCCCCCTGCAAACTGTTGGACTTTTGAGTCAACAAATTTTCAATCCGCACCTAAAATGACAATGCATATGAAAAGGCTACTGACGATTCTTTGGGTATTTTTTCTGGCAAACCTGTTGCACGCGCAGGATGGATTTTGGCAGGAGTTAAACAGTCCGTATGGAGGAAAGGTAAAAACTATTTTCCCAACAAACACGACAAAGCTTTATGCCAACTTCCAAACAAGCAATAAATTTTTCCGCTCTGACGACTACGGTTATAACTGGCAGCGCATACAGATAAATGAGCCGGATTCTGCATATGTTCAAAAAACAGAATTGGTTGTTGACTTCTCAGGAAAATTCTACCAGATACTTTCATTCATGAGCGGGAATGGGCTGATAAGAAAACTTTTCTCCTCTACAGATGATGGACAATCCTGGGAGTTGCAGGTAGACTCCTGTCCAATTGTTCAGATTTTCCCACTTCCATCTGGCGTACTATTGGGAAAGGGCGAAGGCACTTTGGATGGCTGCGATTTAATGCGTTCAACCGATAATGGTGAGACATGGGAAGTGGTATATCACGATTCCTCCACTACTTTTATTCAGAACTCAATCAAAATACAAACTGCTAATAGTGGACGAGTCCTCATTTTTCTTGTTAATAGCAAAAACATACTTATTACGGAAGACGATGGAGCTACTTGGGCAACAGGTTCGCTTCCAAAAGCAGCTTATTTACCTCCATTTATTTCAACATATGGAACAGTACTCAACCTACAGACCAGCCTTGGGAACTTTGGTGTTTTTAGGTCTGAAGATGGCGGCATCAATTGGACCATGGCAGATATCATGATCGAAGCAGGAGACAACCCTTCAGATATTATCCAATTGAACTCAGGTAACCTTTTACTTGCGACGGACCGTCATTTATACTCATCAGATAATGATGGAATAAGTTGGCATAAATTGGATGATACCCATACGCAAGCATTTGAATTCCCAATCCTCCAGCAACTCCCTAATGGAGATTTGCTCGGAACTGGAAGACAAGCACTTATTAGATCTTCTGATGAGGGGCTAACCTGGTCTTGTTCCTCTTTTGGCCTTACGCATGGACTTCCATACGACTTTACAGCTATAGATCAACAAAACCTCCTTGCTCTTACACATTTTGGGTTTTGGTCTACTACAAATGGAGGTGACACATGGGAACTATTATTAGCAGACACGTCCAATACTTTACTTTACACACCCCATCTTGACCACAACCGAATTATTGTTATAAGCCCTGATAGCTTTGCAGTAATAATGGGGAATGGTATTTGGGCCACTTCAGATGGTGGTCAAACTTTTAATAACATAGCTCCTCCTGGAGGATTAATTAAAGGGGAGTTAAACCTATCATCTGATGGTTGGGTTATTTGTACTGGCCAGGAAGGGGTTCAGATTGCCCCAAAATTCAACGACAACTGGACTTTATCATTACCGAATCATATCAGTACCAATTTTGCAGAACATATTCCTTCTGGCAAATGGTTTATGCTAGCCTATCCGGACTCGACTCCAAATTATCGGGCATTATTATTTGTAAGTTCGGACCATGGTCAGACCTGGACAAATATTGATACGTTTACACAATTGGGACAGTTTTTTCATGATTTGCACGCAGATTCTGACCACCGACTTTATCTTACCGAATCGCCAAGCCCAACTACACATATGGCTATTTCAGAAGATGGTGGCGAAAACTGGAGCTATCAAATAATTCCAAGCCGTTACCATACAGGAGAAATTTACACCAATAATTTGGGGCATTATTTTGCTCCTATTTATCTACATGGAACAATTCTCACGTCTGTAGATCAAGGCCAAAGTTGGTACACCTTGCCACAAAAAGGACAATCATTCATTCATCCATTTATGGATAGTGAAGGATACTTATACGGCATGAACGAATATCATGACCTTTTAAAGACCTCAAAGTCCACTGAAACCGGCGTAAATATTCACACTTATGTTCAGCGCGATGCAGACCTCGATTGCAGCACGCCGGACGCACAGGAGCCTTTGAAAAACTGGAACATTACGGTGAGTGGTGAAGAAGATTATTATGGCACCACCAATGCGAACGGTTATTGTACTTTTTATCTTGATACAGCTGTATATACCGTAACGGCCCGAACACCGCAGGTGCTTTGGTGGTCGCTGTGCGATTCCGTTCAAACGGTAAATGCCGCCCAGTCTATGGGCAGTGATACGGTTCATTTCGTGGCCCTTCCTTTGGCTGAATGTCCGCTCATGTCGGTAAATGTGGCAGCGCCCATGTTGCGCAGGTGCTTCAACAATACTGTGTATATCAGTTACTGTAACCAGGGCACAGAGCCTGCGGATAGCGCCTGGGTGGATGTGATGCTGGATGAATACCTGTCTTTTATTTCATCTGCACAGCCGCATGAATCTCTAGGAAATAATATCTACCGGTTTTATGTAGGCGATGTCAACAGCGGTGATTGCGGCGATTTCAACCTGACG